>NZ_CAMQAZ010000006.1 GCF_946998835.1 uncultured Corynebacterium sp.
CCAACCAGATGCCGCCGTCGGAAGCGAAGCACTTCTGCGGGGAGAAGTAGTAGACATCAGCCTGGGACATGTCGACCGGGAGACCGCCGGCACCGGAGGTGGCATCGATGGCGACGAGCTGCCCCTCGGAACCAGCCGGTCGGGTGACCGGAACCATGGTGCCGGTGGAGGTTTCGTTGTGAGCCCAACCAATGAGGTCAACGCCTTCTTCACCAGCGACAACCTCAGGTGCGGAACCCGGCTCGGCCTCGATGATCTGCGGCGCATCGAGCCACGGTGCCATCTTGGAGGCCTTGGCGAACTTGGAGGAGAACTCACCGTAGGTCAGGTGAGCCGACTTCTTCTCGATGAGGCCAAAGGTGGCAGCATCCCAGAAAGCGGTTGCGCCGCCGAGGGACAGGATAATCTCGTAGCCCTCCGGAAGCTGGAAGAGCTCTGCCAGACCCTCGCGAACCTCACCAACAACGTTCTTCACTGCAGGCTGACGGTGGGAAGTGCCCATAATAGAGGCACCGCCGTCAACGATTGCCTGAATCTGTGCCGGGCGGACCTTCGACGGACCGCAGCCAAAGCGGCCGTCGCCGGGCTGGAACTCTTCAGGGAGAACTGGGAATTGATCGCTCATATGAGGCGCAACCTTTCAAAATGCTTTCAAAGTGAAGCTTGATATACAGCCGTTGTCTTCAAACTCTAGCGGTAATCGGGGGTACTTATAGCAAAAGGGTGGGGTTCAATTGCCCCCGCTTCCGTACTTTGCATATTAAAACAGGGTGGATTCGAGTATTTGCAAAGTTTGCGAAGATATTTTACAGCTTTGTCGGCGGTGGGGTTTTATTTGGGAGGGCGCTCCTCCTTGGGTGGTGGGGTGGGTCATTTTCGGTTTTGGGCGATGTGATTTTGAACGCTGAGTGGTGACCTTGGGGATTCGGGAGGTGTGGTCTGATGGATTCGCCCCTGGCTTCGCGAGTGGTAAATGAGCTGTGACGATGTTGAAAACCTCCTTTTTTCATTTGCATTTCAGAGTGAAGAGGGGTCAATATTGGAAAAGCCCAAACTGCCCGAATGGGGTAGAGGGTGTTGCACTCCTCACACTCTTTGATATTGTGTGTTCTAATCCACTGCAGTTGTCGATTCCTCGTGATTACGGCATAGCTGATGTGAACTAAGCAAACTTTTTCACACGGCAAGATGCACTGGAATGCAAATGTCGCGCATAATTGAATCATTGGAAACAATGCGACCCTGAAGGGGTGACGTGGAGTTGGGAGGCAGCACGCTGTTTTCCGCTGTGCTTGCTTCCCCCGCACTCTGGAGTCGTTAAGAAGAAATTTTCTGCGAAAGGGAAGTTGTGGCTACTAAAGACGGCAAGGCTGTACTCCACTACCCGGGCGGCGAGTTCGAGATGGACATCGTCAAGGCAACCGAGGGTAACGACGGTATTGCACTGGGCAAGATGCTCCAGGAAACTGGACTGACCACCTTTGACCCGGGCTACACCGCCACCGGTTCTACCGAGTCCAAGATCACTTACATCGACGGCGGTAACGGCATCCTGCGCTACCGCGGCTACCCGATTGAGCAGCTGGCTGAGAAGGCTACCTTCAACGAGGTTTCCTACCTGCTGATTCACGGCCACCTTCCGTCTGAGGAAGAGATTGCAAAGTTCAACCACGACATTCGTCACCACACCCTGCTGGACGAGGACTTCCGTCGCGCATTCAGCATCTTCCCGCGTGGCGCACACCCGATGCAGACCCTGGCTTCCTCGGTCAACATTCTGGCTTCCTACTACCAGGACGAGCTGGATCCGCTGAACGAAGAGCAGCGCAACCTGGCTGCAGTTCGCCTGATGGCTAAGGTTCCGATGCTGGCGGCATACGCATACCGCGCATCCAAGGGCGAGCCGTACATGTACCCGGACAACAACCTGAACGCTCGCGAGAACTTCCTGCGCATGATGTTCGGTTACCCGACCGCTGACTACGAGGTTGACCCGGTTGTGGTTGACGCTCTGGACAAGCTGCTGATTCTGCACGCTGACCACGAGCAGAACTGCTCCACCTCTACCGTCCGCATGGTTGCTTCCTCCGGTGCTTCCATGTTCGTCTCCATCGCTGCTGGCATCAACGCTCTGTCCGGCCCGCTGCACGGTGGTGCAAACCAGGCTGTGCTGGAGATGCTGGAGGACATTCAGCAGAATCACGGTGGCGACGCTACCGAGTTCATGAACCGTGTGAAGAACAAGGAGCCGGGCGTCCGCCTGATGGGCTTCGGTCACCGCGTCTACAAGTCCTACGACCCGCGTGCGGCTATCGCTAAGAAGACCGCTCACGAGGTGCTCGCACACCTCGGTGGCGACGAGCTGCTGGATCTGGCCATGAAGCTGGAAGAGATTGCACTGGCTGATGACTACTTCGTCTCCCGCAAGCTCTACCCGAACGTTGACTTCTACACCGGCCTGATTTACCGCGCCATGGGCTTCCCGACGGACTTCTTCACCGTCCTGTTCGCCATCGGTCGCCTCCCGGGCTGGATTGCTCAGTTCAACGAGCAGGTCACCGACCCGGCTTCGAAGATCAACCGCCCTCGCCAGATTTACACCGGCGAGACCGAGCGCGACTTTGTTCCGCGCGAGCAGCGCTAAGCTTTCTAGCGATGGCTGCGTAGAGTTTCCTCGCAAGTAATTCAAGGTTGAGGAACTCCGCGCAGAAGAAATCCGCGTAGAAAACGCGAAAAGGCGCGTACTAGCCTTCGATAGGTTGGTACGCGCCTTTTATTTTTCCTAGAATTTTAAGAAACCCCATTTAAGTTGGGCCCAATAAAGCTCGGGCCATTCAAGTTGAGCTGAATGCCAACTTTGATAAATGCCAACTGTGATAGGAGATTGTCTTGTCCAAGCCAGAACTCACTGCTAAGTCCGGTCCGGCTCCGACGGAACTCGTCATCAACGACCTCACTGTCGGTGACGGCAAGGAGGCTACCCCGGGTGCTCGCGTCGAGGTCCACTACGTGGGCGTTGACTACGAAACCGGTGAGGAGTTCGACTCCTCCTGGAACCGTGGCCAGTCCATCGAGTTTCCGCTAAACGGCCTGATTGCCGGTTGGCAGGAAGGTATCCCGGGCATGAAGGTCGGCGGTCGCCGCGAGCTAATTTGCCCGCCGGAGAAGGCATACGGCCCGGCTGGTGCAGGACACTTCCTGTCCGGCAAGACTCTGGTCTTCGTCATCGACCTGCTGGACGTTAAGTAGAAGTTTTCCGCTGGCGCCATTAGTAGGCCGAACTGCGGTGTGGGTGCCCGGTTTGGCCTTATGTTGGTAGCTAGTTCGACGGCCTATTGGTCGGTAGTTTGGCCTTGTGCGGTATTAGTGGTCAGGTTTATAGCACTTTTGTGCGATTTTTTATGCCTGAAGTGCTATAAACCTGACCACTTTCTTGCTTTCTGAGGTCAGGGGCGGGGTTGAAGGCCAAACCCCGCCCCAGCCCAGCGCCCAAACTCCCTATTCGCCCAGCGCGAAGCGACGGTAGTGGTCGAAGCGCTGCTCACGGCCAACGCGAGCGGGATTCTTCTCCAGCTCCCAGAGGGCGTGCTCGATGGCGGTCAGGGCACGCTGGGGAAGCTCTGCCGAATCCTCAGGTTCTGCCACAATCTCGTCAATGACACCGGTCTTCAGCATGGCCTCGGCGCCAACGCCCTGCTCCTCCATCATTTCCGGAGCGTGCTCGGTATCGCGGTAGATAATCGCCGATGCACCCTCGGGCGGCAGCGGAGACATCCAGGCATCGTGCATTGCCAGCACTCGGTCAGAAGGCAGCATGGCCAGCGCCCCACCACCGCAGCCCTGGCCGAGAATGAGGGACACGGTCGGAACCTTCAGGTTCACCAGCGTGGTCAGGGTGCGAGCAATTTCGCCGGCCATGGCATTTTCCTCGGCGTCCTTAGTCAACTCTGCACCCGGGGTGTCGATGACTGTGACCAGCGGAATGTTCAGGCTCTCCGCGATGCGCATCGCGCGGCGGGCAAAGCGCAGCGAGCCCGGCCCCATTGGATGCGTGCCCAGTGGCGGCTGGTTGTGGCGATCCTGGGCAACCAGAATCACCGGCCGTTCACCAATGCGTGCCAGACGAGCCCGGACCGACAGCGACTTGTGACCATCGCCAGTGCCGGAGATTGGTACGGAGCAGTCGACAAGGGCATCGATAATATCGCCGCCACCTGAACGAGAAGTATCGCGGGTGCGCAGGATAGCTTCCCAGGTATCGCGACCATCTATGGTCGCTGCTGGCGGTGGGGTGGGCTCGCTGGGGTCTCCGTCGGCAAGGACATCGATGGTGCGGCGGACAGCGCCGCGCAGACCTTCGAGAGGAATGATGCCGTCGATAATGCCCTGCTTGAACAGGTTCTCGGACGTCTGGACGCCCTCGGGCATGGGGGCGCCGGTAGCGAGCTCAACGACGCGCGGGCCGAGGAAGCCAAGGAGAGCGCCGGGCTCCGCGAAAGTGAAGTGGCCTGCCGATCCCCACGACGCCATCACACCGCCGGTGGTGGGATTGCGCAGGTACACCAGGAACGGCAGATGAGAATCCTTGTGGCGCGCCACAGCGGTGGTGATGGAAATCATGAGCGCGAACGCCGCGGTGCCCTCCTGCATGCGAGTGCCACCCGAGGTCGGGGAGAGCAACAGTGGCAGCGACTCCGCGGTCGCGCGTTCGATGCTGCGAATAATGCGGCGAGCCGTCGCGGCACCGATGGAACCGCCGAGGAAGCCGAACTCAGAGCAGATGACGGCGACGCGCTTGCCGCCGACGGTGCCCTCACCGGTAATGACGGCCTCATCGAGGCCGGTCTTCTCAGAGGCGCGGGACAGAGTGCCGCGGTAGGCCTCGTCGATATCACCATGCTCGGGCGCACCGTCCCACGAGGTGAAACTTCCGTGGTCGAGGACTGTATCAATTACTTGCTGGGCGCTGATTCTAGCCATACCTCCACGGTAGTAAACAAGGGGTAAACCGGCTTAGTTGATGGTGGGCGGAAAGGGGTAGCGCTATTGTCGGAAAAAACATGTCCGCGATACCGAGGAGACGAACCAATGCCGATTACTGAGCGCCTCATCGAGCTGGCTGAGCAGAGGCCAAACGTATGCGTCGTCGGTTCCATCAACGCAGACCTGACTGTCACAGTGAAGCGCCTGCCACATGGAGGCGAGACCATCGAGGGCAGCCCTCTGCGCATTCTGCCGGGCGGCAAGTCGGCGAATCAGGCGGCGACGGCTGGCAGGTTGGGTGCGACCGTGGAGCTTGTCGGCGCGGTCGGTTCGGATCCCAACGCGCAGTTGTTGCGCGACGC
The DNA here is from genome assembly GCF_946998835.1 of uncultured Corynebacterium sp. Taxonomy (GTDB): domain Bacteria; phylum Actinomycetota; class Actinomycetes; order Mycobacteriales; family Mycobacteriaceae; genus Corynebacterium. The sequence goes on from NZ_CAMQAZ010000006.1 coordinate 5,346, forward strand.
GCTTACCGACGCTCACGTGGACATCTCCGCAGTTGAGACCGTTGGCTCTACCACTGGTACAGCCATGATTGTCGTCGATGATGCGGCGGAGAATTTCATTGTCATCTCCGCTGGCGCCAATGGCGAGGTCGATGCCGCAATGGTCCGCAACCATGCGGACAAGATTCAGCAGGCGAGCTGCCTCGGTCTGTGTCTTGAGATATGCGATGAGGCAGTCTTGGCTGCCGCGCAGATTGCCCACGATGCGGGCGTGCCGGTGGTATTCAACCTGTCCCCAATCCGTGCGGTCAGCGAGGAACTGCTCGCGCTGGTCGATGTCCTCATTGTGAACGAGCACGAACTCGCAGCCATTATTGGTGCTGGTAGAGCGGTCGCGGGTTGCGAGCACGGTCAGTGGGACGCGGTTGGGCATGCGCTTGCAGACGAACACGGGATTTCCACGGCCATTGTCACACTTGGCGGGGAGGGATCTGTGGTTTTGAGGACGTCGGAAAGCGAGGTGGCAGTCACGCGTATTACGGCGCTCCCCATCGAGGTCGTGGACACCACCGGCTGCGGTGACGCGTACATGGGCACGGTCCTGACTGCGTTGGCCGCGGGCGATGATGTGGTGACGGCAGCCCGTCTTGCGGCTGTGGTCTCGGCACATGCGGCGACAGGTGTGGGGGCGCAGACCTCCTACGGCGAGACAGAAAAAATCGCGCAGTTTGCGGCGGACCACGAGCTATAGCCATGAGGTGCGCTGAGCAAACTACGCGATTGACGGTGATTTGGTTCTAGGTGGCGGTGGCCCAGAAGCCACGCGCCCTTTAAAGGGGGAGGGGCCTAGCTCTTGGCCGTCAGAGCCTTCTTCCAGCTCACCGCGGCACCGGTGCGCAGGACATTGCGCGGGTAAATCCAGGCTGCGAGGGCGATGACCGCGGCGACTCCCACCACCATGATTAGCAGCGAGGCGGCCAACTCGAGCGCGGAGAAGTTACCAACGGCGTACTGCATCGGGGCAGTGGTGATGGAAATTGGTGGAATCCACGCGGCAATCTGCATGAAGGTGGAGTCCAGCTTGCTCCAGCCAAACAGCGGGACGTACATCGTAATCAGCGAGAACACCAGTACTGGCATCTGTGCGCCTTGGAAATCTTCCATGCGGCTGACCAGCGATGCGGAGGCTGCGTACAGCGCGGCGAAGAAGAAATAGCCGAGGATGAAGCACGGAATCAGCAGCCACACTGAGGACCACGGCACATCGAAGCTCTCCGCCAACCCGGTGATCATGAGGGCAACCGTGGCGCTGGCGGTCAGCACACTCATCATGATGATGCCAGCCAGGCCGGCGCCGAGGATCTTGCCAGCCAGCAGGTGAGCCGGGCGGACCGTCGAGAGAATAATCTCGATGACGCGGGAGGACTTCTCCTCGATGACGCTGGTGGCAACCGCGCCGCCGAAGACGAGGATGGCGGTCATCATGACCATCACGCCAATCAGCGTTACGAGCACCGCTGGCATCTTCTCGTCCTTGGCTTCATCGATGGACTCCACCGACACGGCTGCATTCTGGCTCTGGGAGTAGAACTCACCGGGGTCGATACCGTTCTCGCTGAGCAGCATGGCCTCATTCTGCTTCTGCAGAGACTCCTGCAGCATTGGGGCTAACCAAGATGGGGCGTCGTCGGCAAGCAGTTTCCACGAGCCTTCCTTGCCCTTCGCGGTATCTGGGACGAGGGCGGCGTCGGCATCTCCGTCGGTGACAGCGGCGCGGGCGGCCTTCTCATCGGGTGCGGACGTGGTCTCCAACGGAGAGAGGGATGCCCCGGCGAATGCGCCGGGGGCGTCCTCGCTAGCAGAGTCCTTCATCTCGGCTGTGACGTCGGCGAGGGAATCCGCGAATGGTGCCTCCCCGACGACCGCGACTTTGACCGTTTCATTGTCGGATTTGGAGGTCATGTAGTCGGCAACGAAGATGCCACCGACGGCCGCCACCGCCATGATGACGAGTGTGATCAGCGAGCTCTTTTTCAGAAGGTGCTCGCGGAGTTCGCGGACGAAAACAGTCTTGATGGCCGTTGAGGCGTTGTAAGTGTTGGTGCTCATTGCTGGACGGCCTCCTGGTAGAGCTCAGTAAGTGGAATTTGGAGCGGTCCAAACGAACGGACCGTTCCCGCTGCCATTGCGCTGTGTAGCAGCTTCTGGTCGGCGTCGGCTGGGGCGTTGGAATCGAGGTGGACGACGGTGGCACCGTGGGCATTTCGCTCCACGTTTGTCACGCCTTCGACAGATGACGCCCAATCCGGGGACGCACCATCGAGCTTGACGACGAAAGCCCGTGGGCCACGTGCTCGCAGCTCATCAACAGTGCCTTCCACGAGCATGCGGCCGTCGCGGATGATGCCGACGCGGTCACACATGCGCTCAACAAGGTCGAGCTGGTGGGAGGAAAACACAATCGGAGTGCCGCGGTCGGCGTACTCCTTGAGTACCGAGCTCATCACCTTGACCGCCACAGGGTCGAGGCCAGAGAAAGGCTCGTCGAGGACGAGTACCTCCGGGTCGTGGATGAGGGAGGCTGCCAGCTGCACGCGCTGCTGATTTCCGAGCGAGAGCGTGTCGACCTTGTCCTTGGCTCGCTCGGTAAGTCCGAGGCGCTCCAGCAGGCTGTCCGCGTTGGACTCTGCTCGCTTAGTGGGGACACCGTGCAGGCGAGCGAAGTAGATCAGCTGCTTGCGGACCTCAGCCTTCGGGTAGAGGCCGCGTTCTTCAGGCATGTATCCGATCTTGCGGCGCAGCGAGTCATTCATCGGGGTATCGCCGATGCGCACTTCGCCTTTATCGGTGGCCAGCACGCCGAGGGCAATGCGCATGGTGGTGGTCTTGCCGGCACCGTTGGAGCCGACGAAGCCGTAGATTTCTCCAGGGTGAACTTGGAAGCTCATGCCACGGAGAACCTGCAGGTCTCCGTAGGACTTCTCAAGCCCGTCGATTATGAGGCTATTCATAGTGATCCTTAAAAAGTATGTGGGGGCTCGGAAACGGTTGAGCCAGTGCTAGTCGTCCCGCAGATTCCAGGCGTAGACGACGGTGGGCAGTGTGGAAATGAAGAGAAAGATGACAATGCCGATGACTCCGAAGCTGTACGGAATGTAACGTCCCCAGTCCGACTGGCTGTTCATGCCCAGAACGCCGACAATAATTAATGCCAAGAAGAAAATCAGACCGAAGTAGGTGTAGCAGCGGTATGTCAGTCCGCGCAGGTTCAGAATCTGTTCTTGCTGGTACTCGTCCAGTAGTGAGCTGGGCGCGCTGTCAACCATGTCGACTGTGATGCTGAGGCTGGTCCAGACAAAGATCATAATGAGGGAAGTCGCGGGCCAGAACAGAGAAAGCCAGTCCGGGAAAATGTTGGTCAGAGTGCCGAGAAGCGCGATGCCGCTCAGCAGCATCAGCACAAGGCACACCTCGAATGCGATGACCAGCTTCCGCCGCGCCGCCTGGTTGCGCCAATTAGTCAGCCAGCCTGACATCTGCTCGACGCGCTTTGTGTATTTCGCTTCGCGCCGGGCCTCTAGCTTCTCAAAAAAGCTCGGTGTTTCGCTTTCAGTCCGAATAGTTGGCATCGTCAGCTTTCCTTTCGGTAGAGGGCAGAGGACATGGGCTTGAATTCTTCGCGAGAGAACACCGCCTCAACGGGGAGATCGAACACCGCGCAGATACGAAATGCCAGATCCAGGCTGGGGTAGTGGTCCCCTCGCTCCAACGCACCAATCGTTTGAGGATTGACCTCTACTTGTTTGGCAAGTTCTGCTCGACTGAGTCCGTGTTCTGCCCGCAGCACTGAGATTCTGTTGAATATCGGTTCTTTGGGTCTAATCTTTGGGGACACATTCCAAAGTGTTGTATAAACACAACACTCCGTCAACTGTTGATAACAAAATGAATGGCAATCACTTTCTTAAACTACAGGTCAGCGGGCCAGAAAAAATCTAAAAATTTCCGTCCGTGCACTCCCGTACACTCGGTTGTCATGATCACACCCGAGTCGAAGTACGATGCAGCGACAACCGGAATTGCCAACGTGGAATTGGTCGATGGCAACGCCATCCCGATTCTGGGGTTTGGCACCTACAAGCTCGACGATGAGCAGGCGCGTCAGTCTGTGCGCTACGCCCTGGAGGTCGGCTACCGCCACATCGACACCGCATCGCTCTATGGCAATGAGCGAGGGGTTGGTCAGGGTATTGCCGATGCGGTCGCTGCGAACGTCGTAAAGCGTGAAGATATCTTCGTGACCACGAAGGTCTGGAACGATGCGCAGGAGTCGGCGGCGACGCGCGAGTCCGTGCGAGCATCTCTGGAGCGGCTCGGTCTTGACTATGTTGACCTGGTGCTTGTGCACTGGCCGGTGGCGAAGCAGGGGACGTTTGGGCAGTGCTTCGACGCGCTGCTGGACCTCAAGCGTGAGGGGCTGATTCGCTCGGTTGGTGTGGCGAACTTCTACCCAGAGGTACTCGATCAGCTCTCCGAAGTTCCGGTGGTCAACCAGATTGAGCTGCATCCGCAGTTCCCGCAGGACGAGCAGATTGCCGATGATCGTCGCCGTGGCATCGTCACGCAGGCATGGTCGCCGCTGGGGCGTGCGAAGTACTTTGAGGGCTCGCCGATTGCAGAGATCGCCGAGCGTCTGGGTAAGACGCCCGCCCAGATCGCTATCCGTTGGCATCTCCAGCGCGGCATCGTCGCCATCCCGAAGTCGGCTACACCAGCGCGTATCAAGGAAAACTTCCAGGTCGTAGACTTTGAACTCTCCGGCGAGGACATGAAAACGATTGCATCGATGGCGCGTGCCGACGGCCGCCTGAGCGGTGACCCGCGGATATTCGGCAATGAATAAACCAGTTTGGATTTGCTTATAGCTGTATCGCTATCGGTCGTGCGCGGGTAGCCTAGTGGCTATGACGAACCCAGCATCTGAAATCCGCGTCGAGGCCGATGGTGCGATTGTCACTATCACCATTGATCGAGATCACAAGCGCAACTCCCTGACCGCCGATGTGTGTCGTGACATCGCAGATGCGGTGGAAGCTGCCGCGGAGGTCCCTGAGCAGCGCGTTATCCTGTTGCGCGGTGAAGGCCGTGCCTTCTGCGCCGGTGCCGACCTGAGCGGCCAGCATCACGACGATTCCTTCCATGAGCAACTGCGCCGGATGCTGCGCACGATTGAGACCAGCCGTCTGGTGGTCATCGCGGATGTGCAGGGTCCGGCTGTCGGTGCTGGCATGCAGTTGGCAATGGCGGCTGACCTGCGTGTTGTCGGGGAGCGCGGTTGGTTTATGATTCCGCCGGTCAAGCTTGGCATTGCTGTTGACGCCTGGACTATTCGTCGTGTGCGCGTGCTGGTTGGCGGTGCTCGGGCCCGCACTATTTTGTTGGCGGCTGAACGGATGGATCAGGAAGCTGCTCATGCTTGTGGTCTGGCCTCCTACCTCGGTGGTTCGGACAAGGCGGAGGAGGTTGCGCTGCGTATTGCCACCTACGCACCGCTGTCGCTGGCCTATCACAAGGCGGTACTCAACGACGATGAGACGCACAGTCCGTTAAAGGACTACCAGCAGGAGCTCTACGACACGGTGTGGGCTTCCGAGGACGCCGCGGAGGCGTCGAAGGCGCGAGCTGAAAAGCGCGAACCGAATTTCATCGGCAAATAGCTTCAGTAGGTTCAGCACTAGGCACATAGGGTAGGCAGTCATGAGCTCGTGGGAAACTCCCGACAGCGGTCTTACTCAGGAGCAGGTCCAACAGCGCATTAAGTCGGGGCAGGCCAACGAGCTACCGCCAACGTCCGGACGCAGTGTACGGGACATTATCCGTGCCAATGTGTTTACCCGCATCAACGGTATTCTCGCCGTTTTGTTCGCGGTCGTGCTCTACACCGGCTCCATCGTTAACGGCGCCTTTGGTCTGCTGATTATTGCTAACTCTATCGTCGGCATCGTCCAGGAGTTGCGTGCCAAATACACGCTGGACAAGCTCTCCATTGTCGGCCGCGCAAAGCCCATGGTCATCCGTGACGGGCAGCCCGCCCGCGAGGTTGATCGGGAGTCTGTCGTACTCGACGATCTCATCGAGGTCGGCCCGGGCGACCAGATTGTTGTCGACGGTATTCTGCGCTATGCCTCCGACGTAGCCATAGATGAATCCTCTCTGACCGGTGAATCCGATGCCATCCACAAGGGTGTCGGGGACATGGTCTACTCGGGTTCCTCTGTCGTGGTGGGGTCGGCGCGGTATCAGGCTACCAAGGTCGGCAAAGAGGCCTACGCCGCCAAGCTCGCAGCTGAGGCCAACAAATTCACGCTGACTGACTCTCAGCTCTTCCGGGGCATCAACAAGATTCTCACCTATATCTCTTGGATTCTCATCCCCGTCGGCGCGCTGTCCATCTATACGCAGCTCTTTGTCGCCGGCGATGACCTCAACGATGCGCTGCTGGCGATGGTCGCCACTCTGGTGCCCATGGTGCCCGAGGGGCTCGTCCTTATGACCACCATTGCGTTTGCCCTCGGCGTGGTGCGCTTGGGGCGACATCGCGTGTTGGTCAACGAGCTGCCTGCCATAGAAGGGCTCGCGCGCGTCGATACCGTGTGCGTCGACAAAACCGGCACACTCACCGAAAATGCGATGCAGCTGATGGAAATCGACATCGTATCCGACAACGACACATCCCGCACTGAGGTCGACTCCGCGCTCATCGACCTCTGCAAACTCGACGATCGCCCGAACGCAACAGCCCGTGCTCTGCTTCAGGGAATTGAAGACGCGGGGGACGTCGTAAAGCGTGAGCAGACCGAAACCCGCCCCTTCACCTCAGCGAATAAATGGTCGGCGCTAACGTATCGCGGCGGTGCGACGTGGGTCTTCGGCGCGCCCGACGTGCTTGTCGACGACTCCGCGGTTGGCATGCAGAAAGCTCGGCAGCTTATGGAGGAGGGGCTTCGTGTGCTCCTGCTCGCACGGACCACGGTTGGTGCCGATGATCTGCCCGGAGGGGCCTTGCGAAAGAGCAATGCGGTGGAGTTGGAGTCGGTCGCGCTTGTCGTGCTGGGGCAAAAAGTACGCTCGGATGCGGCAGATACGGTGGCCTATTTCTATGAAGAGGGCGTCCAGGTCAAGGTCATTTCCGGTGACAATGATCGCTCGGTGGGAGCCGTTGCCCGTGAGTTAAAAATGGAGGGTGCGGACGCTCCTGTTGACGCATCTGGACTTCCTGCCAGCCGGGATGAAGGTAGTGGAGCCAAGAGTGCTGAGATTCGTGACGAGTTTGCAGACATCGTGGAGTCGCGGCAGATCTTCGGCCGTGTTACGGCGGAGACCAAGCGCGATATGGTTCATGCGCTGCAGTCGCGGGGACATCATGTGGCGATGACCGGTGACGGTGTCAATGACGTGCTGGCGCTAAAGGCGGCGAACCTTGGTGTGGCCATGGGCGATGGTGCGCCGGCGACAAGGTCGGTGGCGCAGTTGGTGCTGTTGGATAACCGTTTCGCTGTGATGCCGATGATTGTGGCGGAAGGTCGCCGCGTCATTGGCAACATCGAGCGCGTGGCCAACCTCTTTTTGACGAAGACCATCTACTCGGTGGTGCTGGCGCTGGCCGTGGGGCTGTGGGGGATGGATTACCCGTTCGAGCCGATTCACGTGACCATCACGGGCTGGTTCACAATCGGTATTCCGGCCTTTGTGCTTTCGTTGGCGCCGAACTGGGAGCGTGCGCGGGATGGTTTTGTGCGCCGCGTGTTGCGTTTAGCGATACCCGCCGGCATCACGGTAGGGCTGTTGACCTTCATGTTTTGGCTGTGGGCAAACCCCGGAGTCGATGCCAGCGACGCGGCGCGAGGGGAGGCGTCCACTGCGACTCTCATTGTGCTGATTGTCTCGGCATTTTGGGTTTTGGTAGTTGTGGCTAGACCGTACACGTGGTGGAAGGTGCTGTTGCTGGCGGTGTCGGCAGGTGCGTACCTGTTCATATTCTCGGTGAAGCCGGTGGCTGCGGTGCTGAATCTCTACTGGGTGGGGCGGGAGTTGTTGATTCCTGCGCTGATTGTGGGGGCCATTGGTGCGGCCATCATCGAGGCGCTGTGGTGGTGGCGCAAGAGTAAACCATTGCCGGAAAAGGCCGAGAATGCGAGCGCAACAGCGTAAATGGGGGTAGCGAAAGGTCGCCCCAAGTATGCAGGTAAGGGCGTTTTTGGGGGTGCCTTAATGCTGGCTGAGAAGTAGTTAGCCGCATTTAACTTCTTTGCTAACTGTGTTCCGGGTAACTTTGTTTCAACACATAATCAAAAATGTGGTGCACGGCACACCGTCGGGGTGGCTGTGTTGAACCTCATTACGAACACCTGCATAACTTCCTGGAAAGGATTAGCCCGTGTCCGCAACACCATTGCCGACAGACCGGCATAAGCCACAGGCGGCTGAGTACCGCTACGTGCAAAAGTCAGCGCAGTTCCAAGAGCTCCGCTCTACATTCCGTTCATTCGCCATCCCGATGACCGTCGCAGGTCTGGTCTGGTACATCGCATTCGTTCTGCTCGCGACGTTCGCGCCAGATCTCATGGCAACTCCCGTACTGGGCAACATCAACCTGGGCATCATCCTTGGTCTGCTCCAGTTCGTGACTACCTTCGCCATCACCTGGGTTTACATCAGCTTCGCCAATAAGAAGCTCGAGCCGATGCAGGCTGAGCTGCGTGAGGCAATGGAAAGTGGCGAAATCGCTGAAATCGTTGCAAAGAAGGGGGCATAAGCCATGCTGACCAGTTTCTTTGCTGCAGATGACACTGCAGCAGCAGGTAACCCGATTCTCAACATCGCGGTCTTCGTCGCCTTCATTGTTGCGACCATGTTCATCGTTACTCGTGTAGGCAAGGGCGGAAACAAGGGTGCTTCCGACTTCTACACCGGTGGTGCACAGTTCTCCGGTACTCAGAATGGTCTCGCCATTGCTGGTGACTACCTCTCGGCCGCGTCCTTCCTCGGTATCGTCGGTGCCATCGCGCTGACTGGTTACGACGGATTCCTGTACTCCATCGGATTCTTCGTGGCCTGGCTTGTCGCGCTTCTGCTCGTTGCAGAGCCGCTGCGTAACGTCGGTAAGTTCACCATGGCTGACGTGCTGTCGTTCCGTCTAAAGCAGCGTCCGGTGCGTACCGCAGCTGCTATCTCCACTCTCGCAGTGACCCTGTTCTACCTCATCGCGCAGATGGCCGGTGCAGGTTCCCTGGTCGCCGTGCTGCTCAACATTCACGACTCCACTCAGCAGTCCATCGTTGTCGCAGTCGTCGGCATCATCATGGTCGCATACGTTCTCATCGGTGGCATGAAAGGCACGACTTACGTGCAGATGATTAAGGCCGTCCTGCTGGTCGGTGCTGTCATCATCATGACCTTGATCATCCTGGTTGGCGTTAAGGGCAACTTCTCCCAGCTCCTGCAGGACGCAGTGGACACGCACGCGAGCTCGGACTACATCGCCGAGAAGGGCTACGAAGCTTCCGCCATTCTGGAGCCGGGTCTGAAGTACGGCGGCTCCTTCGTCCAGCAGCTGGACTTCATCTCTCTGGGCCTGGCACTGGTTCTCGGTGTTGCTGGTCTGCCACACGTGCTCATGCGCTTCTACACGGTGCCGACCGCAAAGGAAGCTCGTAAGTCCGTGACCTGGGCAATCATCCTCATCGGTGGCTTCTACCTGTTGACCCTGGTGCTCGGCTACGGTGCTGCTGCGCTCGTCGGCCCGGACCGCATCATGGCCGCGCCGGGCGGGGCCAACGCCGCAGCTCCGTTGCTGGCCTTTGAGATCGGTGGCTCTATCTTTATGGCTGTAGTCTCCGCAGTTGCGTTTGCTACCGTGTTGGCCGTGGTCGCTGGTCTGGCAATTACCGCTTCCGCGTCTGTCGGCCAGGACCTCTACCAGGCCGTGATTCGCAAGGGACAGGCAACGGAAGCTGAACAGGTTCGCGTCTCTCGCATCACCGTTATCGTGCTGGGTGTTGTCTCCATCATCCTCGGCATCCTGGCTATGGGGCAGAACGTGGCGTTCCTGGTGTCGCTGGCATTCGCAGTGGCAGCATCCGCAAACGTTCCGACCATCCTGATGTCCCTGTTCTGGAAGCGTTTCAACACCGCAGGCGCAGTTGCTTCCATGTACACCGGTGTCATCGCGTCGCTGGTGCTGATCATCTTCTCCCCGGCAGTCTCCGGTAGCGAGTCCTCGATGATTCCGTCTGTTGACTTCTCCTGGTTCCCGCTGACCTCACCGGGTCTGCTCGCTATTCCGCTGGCATTCCTGGCTGGCATCATCGCCACCTACATGGGTAAGCCGGATAACTTCGACGACCTGGCAGCCGAGATGGAAGTTCGCTCCCTGACCGGTGTTGGCACCGAGGCTGCGGTTGATCACTAATAACCTCGACATTGATGGCCACTGAGCCCAAGGCTGATGACACTACTGCTGTAGCTCAGTCCTCAGCTCACTTAACTGAATAGACAGAGCAGAGACCTCGTTATCGTTACCGGTAGCGGGGTCTTTGTCGTGGGCGCGGGAGCCGTCGTCAAGCGTGTGCGGGGACCGTGGCGGGGGACTGGTGGAAGCGACCTCGCCTGGTGAGGTCTCGGGTGCTCGCGGAAGCGCGCGTGGACTCTTAGATATAAGGTGGGAAGGTAATAACCTGGTTTGCCCACCGCAATAATTGGAGTGTGTATGACTGACAATTCTGGCGCTTCCGAGAACAACAATTCATTCCGTAGTGCCCTGCATGATGAGCACGTGAGCCTCGGCGCAGAAATGCGCAACGTCGGTGGCTACGAAGTGCCGTTCCGCTACTCGTCGGAGATTGCGGAGCACAACGCGGTGCGAGAGGCCGTCGGCGTTTTCGATCTGTCTCTGATGGGAATCATTCGCGTCACCGGTGAGGATGCGGCGTCGTTCCTCGCGCACACCCTGATTTCGGCTATCAAGCCGCTGGCGCTTGGCCGTGCGAAGTACACCATGATTGTGCAGGAAGACGGCGGCATTATTGATGACCTCATCATCTACCGTCTCGGCAGCCACGAATTCATGCTGGTGCAGAACGCCGCAGCCGTTGAAGATGTGTACTCGACTCTGCTCGAGCGCATCGGCGGCTACAACGTCGAAGTCGAGCGCATGAATGACAAGAATGCACTCCTGGCTATCCAGGGGCCAAAGGCTGCGAAGCTCCTGCGTCGTCTGCTGCCGCAGGACCTGCACGCGACTCTTGACGGCTTGAACTACTACTCTTGCACCCTTCTTGAGGTCGCAGGCGTGGAGATGATTGTCGCTCGCACTGGTTACACAGGTGAGGACGGCTTCGAGATCTTCCCGCCGGCTAATCGTGCGGTCGACGTCTGGCGTGCCATCATCGCAGCCGGTGGCAAGGTGGAAAATCCAGAGGATCCGGCCGACGATGGCGCTGACCTCGGCCTGCTGCCATGTGGTCTGGCCTGCCGTGACACCCTGCGCCTCGAGGCCGGTATGCCGCTCTACGGCTACGAGCTGACTCGCGACCGCACTCCGCTGGAGGCCGGCCTGCAGTCCATCATGGGTCCGACCAAGGGCCACTTCATCGGCCGTAATGCCCTGGTTAACCGTCCGCAGTCCAAGGACCTGCTGGTTGGCCTGCGCTTTTCCGGTGATGAAGCGCCGACGCGTGGCACCAAGCTCATTGATGCGGAAGGCAATGAGGTCGGTGTGCTGACCTCCACTAAGGTGTCGCCGACTCTCGGTCAGCCGATTGGCTTCGCGTATGTTCAGCGTTGGCAGTCCGCCACTGGCACCGAGTTCACGGTCGAGGGCACGGACATTACCGCCACCGTCGTGCCGACGCCGTTCTACAACCGCCGTCACCGCAAGTAGCGTTTAGGCAGCATAACCCCTGGCAGGCGCTAGTTTTCCTTAGCTGGCGTTGCGCCAGGGTGCGGTTCCATCGGTTCGACGGACGTCATCGGGGCCGTCGGAGTTGTCGATGTAGTGGGCGTTGAAGTCTCGTCCGTCCCGGTTGACTCTGTAGCGTTCGTGCTCGGTGTCGTCGTCGCAGAGTCCTGCGGGTAGATTTCAGATGGCATCGTCGTAGTGGAGATCCACAGTTGGTCCGACGGCGGGTTCGCAGAAGGTCGCTGTAGCACCGTCCACACTTCCTGTTCACCAACCGGTGCGCATTCAAGGTTCTGGCCGTTGGCGCTCATGCGCACCGCTCCGGTCTGGTTCGGGCACGGCTGTCCAATCCGAGGCGTGCCACCTTCCCGAACCTTCGGCCCCGCCGTCGTCGGCGAGCTAGTTGAGGTCGCCGTAGTACGTGAGCTTGACGACGAGGTTTGCGTCGTAGCAACCTCCACGTGCTCATTGTTGCCACAGCTCGTAGCTGTGGCTGCGAAGGTGAGGAGGCTACAGGCCAGCGCCAGGTGCCGTCGATTCTTGCTCCGACGGGCAGTGAGGTGAGGGTGCTGTACGGCTGACAGCTGAGTTCGCGTATTCACATCCATCTCACTTTCTGAGCTTCTCGAGCCTGCTTTTCGTGGTTTGTTTTCGGATTTATGGGTAGCGGGTCTCCTGAAAAACCACTGGTAGGTGCCAGCTGTAGGTTTACTTGCCGGTTGCTGGCATGGAAATTGCTGGCACAGAATAAATAGGTTGATTCAAACGGCAACTATACAGTCGACTTTTCGATTTGCATACTAGTTGCTTCTAATCGTGGCAGAACGGATGCGCTAGGAATAGACAATTCGTCTGTGAAGCCATGAGTGGTTTTTGATAGCGTGTGCTCCATGAAACAGCGCATCCCGAATCGATTCTCCGTAAAGAGTAATGCGGATCTGTTCGCTCGGCGCAGCGGTGCGTGGATACTGGACTCGTTCCTTGTCGGAATCTTTGTTGCCATCATTGTGGCACTTGGAAAACTTGCGTGGGAAGCAGCCACGGCGAGTTGGGCGCTGCCGAGCCCGCCAGAGTTCAGAATTTTGTATGGTGCCATTTTCCCAGTTGTCTTTTTCTTTGTGCGCGTGGTTGAAGAGGCACGCGGTGAACAGACGTTTGGGAAAAGCGCATTTTTGCTACAGGTTGTTCCAGCGTGGAAAGTAGACTCTGGAGCGACTCCGTTCGAAGTAGCTCAGCCAGAGGGAACATCGGAGCTCGAGTCAGGAGACGATTCTTGGCGCGGAGGTTGGCAGGCGGCGGTACGTAATTGCTACCTATTGTTGATGATTTTCTTTCTTACGGATTTGGAGCCAATCGTTGAACTGTTTTTTGGTGTCCTGATGATTTGGGTTGCTGTTTGCCGCTGGCACCCATTCGACTGGTTGGCAGGAAAACGCGTCGTTGTTGAAAAAGGGCGTAGCGAGCGCTAGCGTGCGGGCAGATGTCAGGCCCTGGCTTTTTCCTCTTCGGCCTCAACCTCAGCGTTGAATTCTCGTTTAGAGGACTGCCACTGGTCTTCGGTCATACCGATACGCCAGTAGCCAGAAATGGAAACGTCTTTCTTCGGGATCTCAGATTCAACGAAGAGGAAGCGGCGCAGTTCCTTAATCATCTCGGCGACACCGTGGATGAACCAGCTAGTTTTCTTACCCTCTGGAATCCCCGCCTCGCGCACTGTGCGAGATAGCTCTGTGCCGTGGGTCGCTCCGTTGCGGAGAACCCAATGGATTTCCACGCCCTCGCGGGTTGGGAGCTCAAACTTGCGATCTTTGGCTTCGATTTCGATGTATGCGGCTGCAGTCGTGCCTTCTGGGAGGTGCTTCAAGCTGGCGCCGATGGCTGGTGCTGCGGACTCATCACCGGCGAGCACAAAGTGTTCATATTCTGCCGCAGGCCCCCATGCACCACCTGGCCCTAAGAAGCCAAGCTTGTCTCCGACTTCAGCTACGCGTGCCCAAGGTCCGGCCAGGCCGGAATCGCCGTGGGTGACGAAGTCGACGTCAAAGTCGCCGGTTTCGGAGTCCAGATTAATCAGAGTGTAGGTGCGGGTGATTGGCAGTTTATCTCGCGGTTGTTCGGCGCGAATTTGCGCAATATCGAACGGCCAGGAGTAATCAGCTTCCTCTGGCACAAACAGTAACTTGATGTAATGGTCGGTAAACTCCAGCTCCTTGCCCACAAACGCAGGCGAGTTCATGCTCAAACGAATTAGGTCTGGAGAGATCTGGCGACGTCCAGTAACTGTTGCCTCCTGTGCCTTACGGGGCTTACGCTTCGGTGCTGCCTTATCTAAATCAGCCATAGTTGTCACTGTCCTTCAACAAATCTTGGGCTGTTTTGTGCTGGCGGAAGTCTACACGTCATACGATTAGGTAAGCCTAACATAAAGGTGGTTGGGTGATTGGCTGATGATGCCTATCCCCGGTGTGCAGGGGTAGTGGGTTAAGTAGCAGAAAAGTGTGTCTGACTTTCAGCATTATTGCTGATTAGAATCGGACATCCTCAACTGCGGCAGTTCCACGACACGAAACCGCACCGACCGCACGCAGCTACTCCGCAAAATCGCTGAGCCGCTCTGCGTCGTCCTCGACGGCGGACAAGGCGCCTTGACTGCGATTAAAGCCTGCTGGCCGAACGCGATGATCCAACGCTGCCTCATCCACGCCCAACGCGTCATCCGCCGCTACACCACATCACGGCCCCGCACCGACGCCGGCAAAGCCATCTACGCCCTGGCTTTGAAACTGACCCGTATCACCACACTCGACCAGGCACGGGAGTGGACACTACGCCTGCACGACTTCGGAGTGGTCTACAAACGGTTCCTCAACGAAAAAACGCCCGTGCCAAAAGAGCGCCGCACACTCAACAACCAGTGGGAATGGACCCATCCGCGAGTCCGTAAGGCATACAACTCCCTGCTACACCTCTCACGGAAAGGATGGCTGTTTACCTACCTGCAGCCACCACCAGAAGCACTCGAACCAAAGCGCTGGGCTTCAACGGCAAACAGTCTGGAAGGCGGCGTCAACGCCGGGCTCAAACGCATCGCCGACGCGTATCGCGGCAGATTTGGGGAACGACAACGCAAGATGCTCGAGTGGTACCTGCACTCGAAAACGCAGCTGCCTGACGACCCATTAAAGATCGCCAGGCAGTGCAATTACGGACAAGATCAACTCGCCAAAGTCAACGATCTTGTCCCAGAAGACCACAACAAAGCCGACCACGAAACAGGACGACCAGCCTTCTACGACAACGCTATCCCAACCGAATACCAACACAACATAGGAATCCGGAAAGGGCCAATGAAGTAACAAACGGTGTGCTCGCCCCGCAACACGCCGAGCGGACACACTTTTGCTACTTAACCCTTAAAAAGGGATCAGCCGAGCTGCGTTAGGTTATCCCCGCCAAAAGACGGCGGAGATTAGTATCTTTGCTTTTGTTTAGGCTAGGTGGCGGTCAATGAAGTTGACGGAAGAAGAAATGCCGCCGCCTGGCCAGAAGTAAGTGCCGCCATGGATAGCAATAGCGACAGGCACGGCTGGAGCCTCAGCGAGAATCTTCATGAGGTCGTATTCGGTCGTAATTTCCTTGAGGCGTGGGTATATATCCGCAGGAATTCCGTCACGCTTCCACGCTGCACTGGATGTCAAATCGCGAGCGGCATAGCCGAAGTGCGGTGCGATGGTTTCAGTGTCGCAGAAACCATCACCGAAATTGCAGACCTCGAGGACGCGGTTACTTAAGGAGCCGTAGTTCAGCTGCGGAGACATCAGTGGCTTGGTGTTCGGTCGCGCCGAACCCCAGTGCTGAGCATTTGCGGAACGAGATGGATTGGCCATCAGTGCTGCAGAACCGAGACGATGTGCGGGAATCGGGCCACGACCGGCGGCGATATCCTCGACAATGTGCCCCATGGCATCAGCGCCTTCGCTGTATCCGTAAAGGTGGAAGACGGAATTTGGGCAGGCTGCTGCGCGTCGTGCAATAAGTGCGCGGCCCTGCCTGATGCCGTCAGCGCGGGACTCCTCGTAGGACAACATGCCTGTGGACCAGTTCGAGTTATAGGGAACCGTGCGCCCTTCAACTGTCAGCGGGTGGCGCATCTCCAGTGTCTTGCGGACTGGGATGGCGTTTACTCCCTGCGGAACGGTATCCGGAAGATTTGGCTGAGATTGTGATGAGCCTGGTGCAGTAACGACGATATTGGATTTGCAACCCCCTGCGGTGGGCTGCGCATCGGCTACCGGTGTTGGGATTGGAGCCAGGAGCATTGCGCCGATTGCGAGTGCTGTGGCACCGCCAAGACGGGATAGACGAGGCATAATACCCATAGTTGTCCTTTGGGGAAGTAGTCAAAGTTGGGGATTCCTCAGGTACATCAACGCGGGATAGTGTCCCAATCTAGGCGTTGAGATGCTGGTCTGAAGCGTGAACAGACTTTACCACGCTAATTGTAAAAATGAATGTTTAAAAATATGTGGATTGAGGGCGTGGGGGAGTGTTTATGGTTAACTAACCTTTACTAGTGTGAAAGTTGTTTACCTGAGGTAATGGGTGGTGCCCCCAGTTCTGTTATTTTTGTGAATTCGTGTGTTCTTTTTCGCGGTGTAGGTCACATTCATGTGTGCCTAAAAAGGGGGGGCGAGGCTTAAGACGGGGAGGGAATCCTCGCGTGAACCCACTACAAACGTCACTCCGCCCGAAGAGGCTCGTCTCATCGCGCAAAAACCGCGCCGAAACTCTTCGCATCTGCGCAAACTGATGGATAAAAGATGGACGCATACCAAAAACACCCCCAAGCCACCACAGCGCGCCCCAATAAAACCCCTGCTTAACTGCATAAAAAAGCGCCCCAGAGAGGAATCGAACCTCCGACACCGGCTTTAGTGCGCAGCTGGGCGTGTAATGCACTATAGGGGAATATAGTGTTATAAATAACCCGTAAATGCGCACCATATAACACTATATTACACTGCGTCACACTCCATAACACTAAAAAAGCGCTACAAAGTGATGGATAAATGATGTGCTCCACACACAAGGCATGTACTCACAACAGCTACCGCTCACTGTCATCCACTACCCCCGGAGGATTACGGGCCGTCGGAGCTAAATACGACG
Organism: uncultured Corynebacterium sp.; assembly: GCF_946998835.1. Lineage (GTDB taxonomy): Bacteria > Actinomycetota > Actinomycetes > Mycobacteriales > Mycobacteriaceae > Corynebacterium. Next base: position 22,453 of record NZ_CAMQAZ010000006.1, read on the forward strand.
ACCTCAATACCTGAGCCAACCCGTCTACATCTGGAGTCGGCGGCGAAGAATGACGATCAGACCTAGCCCACTCAACGAAATCCTTTAGCGCCTCTAACGCCTCACGGAGAGCCAACCGCAATGAGTGCGATCGGTCCTCCTCGGCAAGCAGCAAGGCCCGCGTTTCCTGCAAGGAACTTTCGACGTCCTCCAACCTCGATTCCAACTTGTCTATCCGCGCAGCCTGTCCCTTTATTAAATTCTCATTCAGAGTGACACGTGAATTTTCCTTAGTCCCCTTAAACGTCACCCAGCCAGTGATTGACGCAACAATAACGGCAGGGACAGCCACCAGAAGGGAATTGACGTCGATGTTCACAACTTCCTCCTACGGCTGGTGGCGGCCCGCAACCCACGCAGACACCATCGACGCCAGCGCAAGAAATAAATAGTTCTTCCCAGAAATCCAGCCGCGTGAGCCGTCCACTACAGAATCCATGAAGTAGCTCAGTGACCACATCGTCAATATCAATGTCACAGAAATGATTCCAGCAGCCCGCAACAAACCTCCGCAGCGGTTAACAGCCCTGTTCCCACTAGGGACGGCCGCTCCAACGAGCAGGAATACTGCTGCTACCATCCACGCGAATGCGAGGCTCTCAGCAGGCATGATTTCTTCAATCGGAGTCAGTGCGGAAATACTTTTCCCGACATACCCATAGGCGGTTACAGCCGAAAAAATACCCCACACGGCTGCAACTATGCGTGGCGTGAGAATCCGTTGAATCAACATGACCTCACCTTTCACGATTGCGAATCGTCTCGTAGCGCGGCATCAAGCGGCGTTCCTGTAGACGATGGGGTAGTAACAGGCGCAGGTGCGCGGTTAATGACTTCTCGCGTGTTCTTCTCAATCTCCTGCGTCAAGTCGGTGAGATACCGTGTGGCTTCTCGGATATTTGCGGCGTGGCCGGCGACGTCCTCAGCAGGCACCACGACAGGGGCGTTATCAGATGCTGGGCCAGTCTTAACCGTCGCGAGACCAGATGCAATGGCCGTTACGATTCCAGCGAGCTGGTCCAGGTAATGCCCCCATCCGTCGACTGTCTCTGCGTCAGACTTTCCTGTGACTACCAGGATGATGCCAGCGACGAAGCCGATAGCGTAGATGCTCCGCCGGATAAGCCATGCTTGGTTTGGGCTAATCATCGCTGCACTTCCTTGCGGTCGCGGGCAATCGCCTCGTTAACGACAGCGTCGTAGTCGATACCTTGCTTCTTCGCGATTTCCTTGAGGATGACGCGGAATTCCCAGAGGTATGCGTCGGTGAGTCTGATCATGTGTCCGACGGTGAGCCAGACCTTTGGGTTGATGATTGACTGGAGCTTTTCATTAAGCATTTCTCGTTCCTTCTCTGCCGGTGTTGGTGCTGGCGCAGGGGGAGTGGGCGTCACTGAGGTCATGCGCTCACGAGTTTTCGCGAGTACAACGTCCCACGGGAACCCGCCTGCTGTTTTCGGCACGCCAGTAGAACCGTCGTATCCGCCGGGGTCCCAGTGCGTGGAGCCGCCGTAGAATTTCGAACAGTCCCAATGCCCGCAAATACCGGTGACGCCGGACTGCGTCATCTGGGGTGGGGCGACGCGCTGCACCGCGATGTTATGGAACCGGCAGTAGTGGGCCAGAACGTCCGCGAGTTTTTGCAGCTGCTTTGCGCCCCAGGTCAGCCACTGTTGGCGGGTTTGGAACGCGGTGCCAGTCAGGCACACGTGGAAGGCCTGATCGTTGCCGATGCTGCCAACCGACCAGGTGCCGTACACGTCGTCGTTTTGGCGACAGGTGTCTCCGCTACGACCGATACCGACGTGGTAGGAGCCGCCGGAGATGTCACGGCGGCGGTTGTATTCAGCTAGTTGCTTTGCTGTCCAGGCGGTATCGCGGACTTGCCGGGTGGCGTAGTTGTAGCCGGACTCGTCGGTATGGATGACAATGAACCGGCGCTTGTGTCGGCTAATGCCGTTATCACGCCAGGTCAGCAAGTCGGTGTCGCACTTGAATTGCGCAGTTGGCTTTGGGGCGGGTTTCAGCGCGGGTGCTTCCGGTATCGCTACCGGGTCTGTAGTCGGTGCCCCGGCTGCTTGGTCTGGCCGTGGTGGATGCTGGCCCCAGTAGGTATGAAGCACCTGGTTAACGTCGACCTGTAGGCCTGTAGGTCCGGTAACGTTGTGCTTGGACTGTAGAAGAACCGCGTGCGGTGATACATGACCGTCGGACCAGCTGGTTGTCTGCCACTGCAGGAATTTTCCTTCGCCAGCAGACCCGATGACCCCGTCCTCGCGTGCCCAATCACAGACGCGACTGTGGCCGTAGATGCCGACGCGTTCCCGGCCTAGCACCTCACACGCGGCCTTGAAATAGTTGACCGCAACCGCGTTCCACTGCGCCAGTGTGATGTCGAAATCGACAGCGAAAAACACCGGGTATCCAGTGCGTTTAATCGCCTTGAGTTGCTTGTCGGCTGCTTTCGCGTCCTGCTTACCGCCCTTAAAACCACGCATACAGTCAGGGTTCGCTACACCCCCGTACTGCCACACAAACGCGGTGTCCAGCGCGTTCGCCTTGAAGTCCGCGACCTCATCAGCGGTGGCGGGTTTGCCCTTCATCCACTGCTCACGAGCTGGGGAAATATAGCGGATCGCACCAAGATGCCCAGCAGCACGAATCAACGCCGCGGGGATCGCCTGCGCTGAATAATCAAGAATCGTTGCCATGCTCCTGACACAACACGCCAGGGGTGACTATCTAGAGTATGATTCCCCAACCAACCTGCGACGATGTATTACCAGGCCGCGCCCCCCACCGCGCTGCTAACACCCCATCGGCAAGCGGTTGCGTATGCCACGCAACCGCGAGCACATCACCATTCATCGTGGCCCCATCACGGCCACCAACACCGATAGCCGTCGTCATATCAAAGTTCGGTCGCGCAGCAAACAATCCCGGTGAAATCGTGCCCGGGCGCGACAAAACACCATCCACCCACAGCGAAAAGGTGATGACGCCAAACCACCCGTACTCCGCACGGACAGCGATGTGATGCCATAGACCATCGTCCAACCGATTCGTCCCGTTGAGCGTCAGCCTGTAACCACCCTGTGCAGACGAGGCATAGAAACGCGGCGTCCCATCAGCAAGAACAGTCAACGACAGCTCGGTTTCACCATTGAGTCGCGACCACACCGGACGCGCACGGCCCCCCTTAGAGACACGTATCCAAGCCTCAACAGTGAAATCATCACCGGACAAGCTCGGCACCCCAGACACTGTCAGATAACCACTCGTCGAACGAACCGCGCGTTCAGTCCCCACAGCGACTGTCGTGACCATCCCAATGGAGGTAGCACTGCCACGAGTCGCATACGGGCCAGAATCATATGCCCCGACAAGCAGCGCCGCGGAACTCATCGCCTCGACCGTCATTTTATTTCTCCTCTAGGCGGAGCGAAACGAGAATCCCAGCGGCGTCAGTAGCCGCGACACGAAGAGCAATTGTGGACCCTGCGGCCTTCGCAAGACTTGTACGGAATGACTTTGACGCGCTACCCGCACTCAGCGTAAACGGCGTGCCGTCAATGGTGGCTTTCACCGGCAGGGAACCCGTCGACACTGCTGTGATATTGACCCGCGTAATCACCGAATCCACATCAACCATGACCAGAGGAGCTGAAATAGTGTCACTAGGAGCCTCCATGACCGTGAAGTCATGCGAAATCGCCACCGGTTTACGGTCCGCGGTTTTTGCATACGCATCCAGGATTGCCGTTAGCTCTTGTGCAGTGACGAGTGAAGAAATCGCGCCGATCGCCTGGAGGTCACTGATTGTCTGACGGATTTCCTGGGAGAGATCGATGGTCACATCGCGTTCAAGAGTGCCGCCTCCCGTCAACCCGTGGCCTGCGATTATCCTACGTGTCATGGGGATGTTCTCGTCGATTCCTTGCAAATCACGAAGCCGCTGGATCATCTCCAGAACAATCTCAGATTCACGATTATCTAATTCACCGGACATGAAAACCTCCTAGGTCTAGGTCGGATATTTGATGTACCCGGTCAGTGATGACCCGAATGCATCCCATTTGAAATCGGGGTTCGCCGGAACTCCGGTATGGTCTCTCTTCCCGTCCTGAATACGCATTGGCTTCATGATGGAGGTATTCCCATGCTCAGGTGCCCAGAACACAATCTCCGAGGCCCCCTCTTTGATGGCTGGTTGAACCTGCATATAGATGCCCGGGACCGCCCCCTGGAGCCACAATGAGGCGTTGCCGTAGTACTCCTTGCACGCAAAGAAATTAGGTCGGAAAGGAAGATTTGTGATACGCAGCGGCCCTCCGCCAGAACTAGGGTTCGTTCCCCAAACAATTCGGAAAAATAGCTCACAAAAACCTCTGTCCCAGCGGTATCGGTAGATTTGCTGGCCCCCAGCACCTAGGTTAATGGAGCCGTTATCACGGATACGGCAGGAGCCGGTCGACCATAAAGGATGTTCGTAATCTTTTCCGGGTGGGCCTACCGGCCCCTGCGGCCCCATCGGGCCACGCGGCCCCGCCTCCCCAGGGTCGCCCTTCGGGATACGGAGATTCAGCACCGGCGCGGCGGAGGAACCGGTGATAGTCGCGTCCGCCCTGGAATCGGCCTGCACAGAACCAATAGTGAAATGCGGGGTTACACCGTCCGCCCCAGCAGCACCAGTCGGACCAGCAGCACCAGTCGGACCAGCCGGGCCGGTATCACCCTTCGGTAGCACCAGGTTCAGCGAGTACAGCCCCGATTGGTTCGTCAGCGTAGCCGAAGGGTTCTCGCCCTTGGATACAACACCTATTTTCAACTGTGGGGACACGCCCGCCGGTCCAGCGTCTCCAGGCTCACCCTTCGGCCCTGCGTCACCCTGCGGTCCCTGCGGACCTTGCGGCCCCGCCTGCCCAGGTTGCCCCGGTTCCCCTCTATCCCCCTTGGGTCCAGGGTCGCCCTTCTCCCCCGGGGCACCCTTCGGGCCGTGCGGTCCACGAATCAGGCCGACATCTACCCACTCCGTGCCAGCCCACACATGCAAATGACCATCGACGATGTAACCATCACCCCGCGCCGCGCCTGAAGGCAATTCGCCAGTCGTCTGTACGGTGCCCTGAATATTCACCGAGGTGCCGTCCTTACCCGGCTCACCAGTATCACCCTTCGGCCCCGGCACACCCTGCGGCCCCGGGTCGCCGGTAGCGCCCCGCGCACCAGTCGCCCCTTGCGGCCCCGGCACACCCTGCAAACCACGCGGGCCTTCCGGCCCCTGCTCCCCACGCAGAGACTCAAGCCACTGTGTAGGGGTGCCTACAAACCCGTCTTCAACAGCGATTTGGTAAGCGGATTTACCGGCGTTTCCCGCTGTCCGTTTTGCTTCTTCCGCCGCGTCTAACGCAATCTTCGCCGCCGCCGATGCGATACCGTTGTAGCCAATCAGCTGGTCTTTCAGCAACTCAATACCGGCTTCAAGTTTCACCACAGCCGTGTCGGCAAGCTCGCGCGTGTTGTCGCGCAGATTCACAGCCTCGGTGAGAATCGTTGACAGCTCTGGCCATTCAACACTGAGTTCACGCGTCGACGCTAAATCGACGCCAACGATCATTGTCAGCGTTGTTTCTGTCGCGCGGAGCCCAAAAATCCGCTCACCCGGAAGTGTCGTCGCAGCGCGCTCAATCAGATTCCAGACCTCGGCCATGGTGGGGAAGTACTCGCTGGCAGCTGGTTCTTCCACTAGCCCTACAATGTCGACGAAGTTGCGGACAACGAAATCTGCCCAGAAATCACTCCATCGGATAACCATCGTCTCACCACGGCGGAGATAGGTCGTGGAGATAAGTCCGCGAATCCGGACAGTCTCACCGACCTTAGGCAGATGATAATAGTCGCTGATTTTCGGTGTGTTTTGAATATTCGGGCTGGTCACAATGCGCCCCCTAGATAGATTCGTTGAGTGTTCTACCTGGCAGGTTATGGGCTGCGGGTGCTATACCGGCTGGGGGAAAGCCCTTAATTGGATCGTGTTAGAGAAGATTTGCATCTCCGCAATGTACCCAGTGATGGTTGAAGGCATCCACCAATCGTGAGCTGTGATTAGAGATGCTCGGAACCGGACATCGAGAGATTGTCCTGCCCCTACACGAATCGGGTCGAGAGTCAGCGTTGACTCTGGCTGTGATGCCCGATAGTGAGCCTGGTTTGGTTTGCCATCAGTGAATCCAGTCCAGATTCCGCCGCCCCATTCCGTGTTCCACACCTTCGTGGGGTCAGGGTCTGCAGCCATGACATTCTTGGGCGAGTCGTAGCCAACCGCGGTGGTATATCGTTCTCGGATGAACGCAAAATTTGGGGCAGACAGCACCATTGTGCGACGCTGACGCTGGATCTGGACCTCAACGTCCACGGGGATACCGTAGTCGTTCTTCCAGTGGACACGCTGGTCAATCATAGTTTTCATCGAATGCGACACATTGTCCCACTCCTCAGGCGGGAACACCCGATTCGGCATCGCCGCCTGAAACGGCCCATCGCCGGTGGACTCGACGCGGGAACGCGCGACAATCCGGCTAAACGCAGTTCGGTCAAGCCCGAGAATGCCGCCGTTGGTTGTGAACTGCGAGGTGGTGCATTGGGTAGCCATTACTCGGTCTCCATTCCCTTGTGAATCTCATCGGCGTTAGCGATGATTCTGCGCCGACCCGTAGGGATGTGGTCGGCTACTAGGTCACCGGTGTGCTCGGACACGTGGATGGACCATGTGCCGAGGATTACCTGGCGTGGGTGCTCTAAGCGGCGCAAGCGACGGTCAACGTCGCGTGCCCACTCTGCGTCGCTGTGAGGAGTCTTGCCAAGGGTCATGCTGGTGGCCTTCCGACTTCTTCGGTTTCTTGCTTTTCGCCGGAACCAGCGCCGGAGAAGTTCTTTGATGCGAGTTCCTTTTCCCAGGGGGAGCGCATGTCGATTTTCGCCGGGTCCGGCATACTTGTCACCTCATTTGTGACCTTCGTCTCAGTTAGGGTGACTTTAATCTGTTCTCCCTTATCCCCAACTCGGACCTTCACCGACTTAATTGCCATCACCGACGCCACATTCACGCCAGTCACCGTAGACGCCACCGGCACCTTCACCCCAGGGACAAGCTCATCAACCTGCACCGGAGCCGTTGGCAACAGCTGTGAATCGCCAGGGATTACCAGACGCCGTGGCGTGACGGCAGACTCCTTCACTCGCCGCTCCGCCTGCTGCTGGCACTCCTCCTCACGGACAGCACCGTCAGCTTTTTCAATCGACTGCACCAATCCCAACGGGGAGTCCTCCCGGAACTGCCCCCATACGCCCTTGCCCTTGACATGGCAGTCGGTGACGACATCTGAGCCGTCCTTAATCACAGTGAACTCGCCCGAGAGATCCTTATCTGACAATTGCGCCGTCGTGTACTGCCCCGGCAGCGGGCCAATAATCAATGTGCCGGCATTAATCGTCCATACAAGTCCTTGCTCAACTAGGTCATCGATAACCTCATCGACCATGCACTCGGCAGGAGTGTACGCCGCGTTAACCCAGATGCGGGACTCGTAGGTGACCATGTTTTCGACCATGGAGCAGGCATCTGCGAAGCCGCATGAATCCTCCACGTGAGTCCGCATGATTTGTGTCGCATCATGCTGCTGCCAGAGTCGGTGCAGGGGCACGCGGCGGTGCTTGAAGAACTTCGCGCCGTCAGCGGCCTCAACTTCGACTATTCCTGCTTTCGCTGTTGTTGAAATGACGATGCCGAACCATACCAGTTCGCCGTTGCGGTAGATTCCCATTGTGTGAGCCCACGGCTCGAGCCCATTAATCACTGCGTCCGGCGCGGCGATCGTTACTGACGCCTTCGACATTTCATTGAGCTCACGCGCCCAGTCCACATCAATCAATGCGCCTTCGGGGGACTGCCAGAACATACGCTCGGCATGCCAGTCACCAAAAACAACCGCATAATCACCACTGCCCAGCATTATGCTCTCCTCGTCACAGCATCAACATCAACCTTCATGCCTGAGTGCACGGTCCGTTCGACATCAATCAGCAAGGTGTATTCGCGACCGCATCGAAGCACAGGGGGCCGCCATGGACCGCCGAAACGACCGGTCACGAGATGGGACGCGTCCAATGACAAACCATCGGAAGTCACGGCTGTCGCCAGGCCTGTTACCGCGTCCAGGGTGAGACGAGCTCCGGCGGGGATATATCCAATCATGGCTTCGCCAACCGTGGAGCAGGCGATACTCTGCTCTGCGTCCGGTGGTCCCTCCACCCACTGGATACGAACATTGCGCTCTTCCTGCGGGCCAGTACGAATCGTGACTGTCGGCATCGCTTCGCCCCACTGGGGTAGGCGTCCGGCTTCCAGCACCCATGTGAGCCTGCGGGTTTCGAACGTGGTGCAGCCTGCGACAACGGCGGGAGTCACAGGGCGAGGGATCGACACCGCAGGTTTCGCTAGAGGGTCAGTGAGCACTGTTTTCTGGGTCGAGCAAATTGATGGGCACGAACCGTCCGACCCAGCGTTTTCAAACCTCACAGTGTCGTTAACACCCCAGATTGGCTGCAAATCGCTCACAAGTCGGGTCGGTAGTGACCACACCCACGGCACAGCAGCTGTGAGCTCAAATGACACACGTGTCATCGTGGCCTGACGGTTCTCTGCGGACCACACTCCAAACCGCTCGTCAACCTTTAGCGGCTCAGTTAGCGCAACCTGTGACATCATCCTCGACTCTGCGTTACCAAGCTTCGCGACATTCTCCGCAGTCAGACTGCCATCGGTTTTCGGGGCAGACTGCAAGAACAAAAGTTGACGGGCCTTCTCCACGTCGCCACACAAATCGTTGCGGAGAACACCTGCGAGCCACCCTAAGCCATACTCGAGCCCAGCCGGAGTGCCGCCGATTACCAGTGCCTCAATCGCCATCTTCCGTGGCGGGGTACGAGTCACGCCGAACCCGCCACCGATGCGCGTGGCGTGAATAACATCGCGGTCTAGCGGCGCAGAATCAGCGCCGTCAATCGACATGATCCACACCCCGGCGAACTCAGCCGACGCCGGGTCGCGGGGGTCATACCATGGGCAATCTGCATCCTCCCATGGCGACAGGTAGTCAGTGGCGCGCCCCTGCCACCTCCATAGATCGTCCCACCCGTCGTTTGTCACGATTTCCGCAGTGCCGTTGCGGACTCCTCGGAGCATGTATCGCACGCATCGGGAGGTGTTAGCTATCTCGGTTTGTCCGAGCTGCAGCCAACCTCTGAACATTTTTCCTCCCGGGTTACATAAGCGCCATGAGGCGGTTTTCTACCTCGTCCGCCGTGCGCTGCGGGTCAGTGGCGACGATGTTTTGGGTAACAATAATTTGCCGTGTGGTTCGTGGTTGACCATATTGGTCGGTGGTGCCACGAGATGACGTGACCTCCGGCAACGTAATACCCCCGTCGAGCCAATCAACTAGGCGGTCAAACGATGTAGTCTGCTCCGGGCTGAGGACCCGCTCCGGCTTAAATGCTGTCTTGTGGAAAATGCCCTGTCCAACTCCCATAAGCCCGCCGTGCTCATAGCCACCGGCTCGGCCGTACCCTGCAGGCAGAGAACCATAGGTGCGCATGGTGTACCGCATAGACGCGGCGATATTCGCCTTCGGGTCCCAAATATCATTCGGGAAACGAGGGTCACGGTGCGCCGCGAACGTGCTACCAATAACCTGCATAAGCCCCTTCGAAGGGTCGCCCCTCCTCGCGTTAATGTCCCAGTTGTTGATAGCGCGTGGGTTACCGCCCGACTCCTGATTCATACGCTTTAGCGTGATACCGAGCCACGATGCGGGGTGCCCATACAGCCGCAACAGTTGCGAAACCAAGGGTGCCCATCGCTGCACACCTGTTCCGCCCGGGTCCGCCGACGACTCCGCCATTTTCTTATCAATCATGGCGCGGGCCTTAGAGTCCATCGCCTTATCAACCGCGCTCGGTAAAGTGTTGATAATTCCCGGTTTGCCAGCCCAACTACGCAGCGCCGTTTGAGTACGGTCGCGGAAAGGTTTCACCGCCTCCGCAATCATCTCGCCCATCGACACGCCGGAACCCATACCCGGCACGAACCTACCGCCGTCGACGACGCGGAGGTGGTGGTGCTGGTTGAAATACGAGTCCGTAGCACCGACAGCACCGGCACCGAACTTCACCCTGGACGGGGAACCACCCGACTCAACATTCACCGCGGGGATACCCTCAACACCGCCGATTGTGCCAGCAGTGTGCCCACCACCGGGGCCGCCATTTCTGATACCTACGGAGAAACCAGCGGACAAACCACGCGCCCACGCGCCCCGCTGCCCAGCCGGGAAATTACCCGTAGCCCACTGGCGGGCACCGTTACCGCCCAGAATCACATCCGCGATACCAGACATGTAACCCGAGCAGTCAGTACCGCCCGCGCCGTGTGCCGAGCCACCAAACACATAGGGTCGGCCGCTACGGGAACGCGCCCAGTTATAGCCGCGCAAAAGGTCACGCCACGCCGGAGAACCCTTCACAATGCCACCACCCGCATAACGGGAGGCGATTTGCTTAAACGTGTGGTCATTCAGCATTTCCCGCTGCTGTTTCGTGGACCGCAGACTATTCGGGGTCGCAGACACCGCACCGGAGTTCATCGCGTCTAGATTCTGAACCCCGATTTTGTCCACGGCCTTAGCCGTCATAACGTACTCACCGTTCGACAACAGGGCAGGAATTTTATCGTCCGTCGGCCCACCCGGCCCAGACACAAAACCACCGGTCGCGAACCGCAGCGGATACGGTGCCATCTTCTTCGTGCCAATCAGTTCCGACACGCTATTCCACATACCGACCAGGCCGTTATTGAAAACAGTGCCAATCGTGAAGCGGACCGGTGCTGCTGTGAGCTCTCGGATACGAGCCCAGGCCGAACCGATGGAATTAACCGCCCAGGTAAACGAGTTCGTCACCCACTGGAGTGAATTTACGATGGTGGTAAACACCGGAGTTACACCAGTGCTCAGAGCCCAGAAGAGCATCTGCACAAAGTAGGACAGCCCAGCTCGGATAGGCCCGGCTATCTGCCCCCATACCGTGGTCGCCATCATCGTCGCTGATTGACCAGTTGCCAACATAGTAGGGGTGATAACACCCGCCTGCGTATTTGCCATCCCCGCCGCCATACTCATAAATGCGGGCAGGGCAACCCCACCTGTCTGCGCTGCGACGGTGTTCGCAAACCCGATGGTTGCGCCATCGAGCATTCCGAACATTGGAATCAGCGTGCCCGTTGCCGTCGAATCTATCTGTGATGCGGCCGACTCGAACGAATACGGCGTAGACGATGCCATGTCTGGGGCGGTTACAGACATGGCAGGCAGGGGCGGCGATACCCGGGGAGCGACGTCTACCGCGTTAGTGGTGACGTTCGCGTTAACATTCACTCTGGCGGTCGTTGAGGACGCAGCCGCCATTTCTGCTGCTGCAGCGGTCACTGCCGGCTGCATAGCCTGGATACCAGCAACCATGCCCTCACCAACGTTATGGCCGATAGCCTGGAACTCGCGCGACGGCGAGTGGATACCAAGGGCGTTCTTGGCTGCTGAGATTGCTTTTCCTGCGAACCCCGTGACAGTACTAATAAGTGTGCTGATCATAGAGTTGATGCCGTTGATCATGCCTTGCACAATCTGGCGTCCAGCGTTGACAAGCCAGGTTCCAGCATCGGAGACAGCGCCGATAACCTTGTTTTTCCACCCGGTGATAGTGTCCTTCACGCGGTTGAACCCATTGATGACTGATTGAACCATCGGGGCCACATATTGTGAATAAAGGTTGGAGCATGCTTGGCCGAACTCGTTAACCTTGCCGCGCACCCAGTCCATCGCAGAGCTGATGCCAGATCGAACCCAGTCAAATGCGGCAATAACACCATTGACAACCGGCATGATTACCAAGTTGTAGACCAGCTGCACGCCTTGCCACAGGAAGTTCCACCCGGTTGCAATCCACCCGAAAATGATTTGCAGACCGTCCCACATTGCTTGGAATACCCATACAATGCCGTCAACTATTGGCTGGCCGACTGCCTGCCACGCAATCTGCAGCCAGCCCCAGAGCTCATTCCACGCCCCGACGAGCGAGTCCCACCCGGCCTTCAGCCAACCGACGAAGGTATCGAACGCCATGGTGATCCAGTCCACGACTGGCTGCCCGTAGGTATCCCAGCTGGATTGCAACCATTGCCATACCGCGTCCCAGGCGAGTTTGATTCCTTCCCACGCCAGAATCAGCGTTCCGATGAAGAAGAGGAAAACATCGCCGATGAAATCTAGAACCGGTTGGCCGTAGGTTTCCCACGAGGTTTGGAGCCACTGCCAAATGGAATCCCACCCAGACTTCAGCCCATCCCACACGGCGGTGAGGGTATCACCGAAACCTGTAAAGAAGTCGATGATTCCCGCGATTAGGCCGCCGACCCACTCCACGAACGCGCCGATTGCGGCGCCGAGTTTTTCGGCAATCCAGGAGATAACCGTGCCGATAACACTGATGAGCGGCGACAGGACATTCTCCGTGAGCCAGGAGATAACCTTTGCGACGCCCTCGAATGCGAAAGCCAGAACACGCAGGGCGCCAACGAGCAGGAATACTGCCGCCACAGCAACGCCGCCGATAACCATAAGCAGTGGCTTGAGGAGCGGCCACAATGCTTTCCCAATATCGAACAGTGCCTTCGCGAGGGCTGCGACAACATCCCACACGGCCTTAAAAATCGCGATGAGCGCATGCCACCCTGCAGACAGTACGGCCCCGGCGACGTCCTGGAATGCGTGCCCTAACGACTTAATGCCTTCCCACACGCTACGGACAGCGTCTCCCAACACGCGGTAGAAACTGATAACAGTTTGCGCGGCCGGGCCGCCAATCATCTTGGTCAGAGAATCAGCGTCTCCGTCTTTCCCTCGGATAGCGTCCCATGCCTCGGACGCTGCTCCCTTGAAGCTGGTTAGGATATCGAACACGCGGTTAGCGTTATCCCCACCGATGAGAGACACCAGCGCCCCACTCGACTTAAACCCTTCTGGGTTCAACACAGCGTTTTTAACGTCTGACCACGCGTTCTTTACTGTGCTGATGGTGTTCTGAATTCCCGCGACTCTGTCGGCTCCGATGAGCTTCGACAACGGCGATGCGGCATCCACCGGGGTGCCTCGGATAACGGAGACGAGGTTATCCCACAGCCCCTTGACGAAGTCCACCGCCGGGGCAACAGCGTTCTTGACGGACTCCCACATCCCAATCCAGAAATTACGGAACGCCTCCGAGTGCCGCCACAGCAACGCCACAGCCACTACCAACGCAGTAATCCCGGCAATGACGGCCCCCACAGGTGTGAACAAGAAACCAAGGTTCAGTGCCTGCCATACCTTCGTCAGCAACCCCAGGGCATTCACAGTACCAATGAGCGCACCTACTACTGCTGCTGCGCCAATTCCCGCCAGTGCAGCCGCGAAAATATCTGCTGTGACGCTCCCAGACTTCATCCACTTGGCAAAATCTTTAATTGGGCCGACTGCCCACTTCACAATCGCGGTTCCAAACTCCACCGCCGCAGTGATGCCAGGGATAAACGGCTCAATAATCGACGCGCCGAGGTTAAACAGCGCCGTTTTCATATTCGACAGTTTCGCCGGCAGCGTCTGGCCCATTTGTTTTGCAAGGTCGCCGGTGCCCATGTTCACGGCTTTGACGAAGTCCTCGAAGGACACCTTTCCGTCACTGATAGCCTTCTTCACTTCGGCTTGTGACATGCCCATCGAGTCGGCGAGGTACTTTGTCGCGTTGACTCCAGCGTCGGCCATCTGCGCCATGTCCTCACCAGTGACCTTGCCCTGCGCACTAATCTGCTGCATGACACGACCAACATCAACGCCGGAGCCTTCCGCGATGGAGGATAGGGCAGTAAACGCTTGAATCGCGCTGTCCATCGGCTTACCGAGCTGAACACCGGCCTGGGCGAACATCGCAGAGTACTTCGCTGCGTCAGACAGACTCACTGATGTACCCGTGACCTGCTCTGTCAGTTTCGCCATTTGGTTCTTGGTTTGCTCCGCAGATAGGCCCACGGATTGGAACATGATTTCCGCGCGCTGGATATTCATCAGACGGTCGAACCCACCTTTGAGGACCACGGCCGGGCCCGCGATCGCTGCGATGGCACCGCCGATACGCCCAAATGCGCTTGGCAGCTCATTGGCGTCACGTTTGACTGACTCCAAGGCCTCGCCGATGTTTCGACGGATACTGCTTCCAACTTCAGCGGCGCGTTGCCCGAGCGCAGTGAATGCCCCGCCAGATATGCTCCCCATCGCGTTTTTTGCGGCTGCGACACCGGAGCTAATCCCAGATGCGATGGATGAACCCGCGTGAGCTGCCATTTCGCCAATACGCGATAGAGAGGAGCCGCTGACTGTCCCTAGTGCCGCGTCCGCCTTTGATGCGCCGGAGGAAATGGAGGACGCTACCTGAGCCCCAGCCTCAGCAGCCTTCTTCGTAATCTTGGTCAGGCCGTTGCCGTCTACAGCATCGAGGGCTTTATCCGCTTTATCGGCGCCACGCTGGATTTCGGAGCCGATAGCGTCACCAGCTTGCGACGCCTCCTGTTGCGCAGACTTAGGGAGCTTGCCGAGGATACCGTCGATTTTCGCTAGGGCGCGTTCTACCTGCTGGGTGAGCTTATCTGTGACGTCACTCGCGTCCGCTTCGAAGGTGACTTTTGCTTTACCGACTGCCATGGTCACATATTCGCCATTCCGGGTGTCCATACATGACATAGAGTACTATAGTTAACTATATTGCGTTACTGTGTAGTATTACGAAGTGAAGAAAGGATGACATCATGGAGCCAGTAAAGAAGAAGAAATGGCCATGGATAGTTGGAGGACTCTTCCTCGTTGGACTAGTCGGCTCGATAATCGATCCGGTAGAGAAGCAATCAAACACGCCCGAAACATCCGTCACAACTACCACGGAATCAAAAATAGAACAGCCATATAAAGAGCGGACCCGGGCCTCAATGACAGCCTCGGAAAAGGGGACTGAAGAAACATTCAACGCCGGAGCGCAGTTCGAAAAGTGGTATCTCGGACAGTACGACGAACATAGTTGGGACTATGTTTGCGGCAAGTACGGCGGCTGGGAATGTAACGTGCTTGACGTCGACTCCCCGGCAGGGCTTGATGGCACCATCGTCATCGTAACGACCTTGTCGAAAGATAATCCCGAAGGAAAGCAGCGCGCAGAAGGTGCCGTTAAGTCTATCCAGAACCTAGCCGATCTCGAACCGGAGATGAAAGACGCTATTGGAGGGAAAGCTGACTACGTTCAGGTGTGGGACGCGCAAGGTAATGTGCTCGCAAGCGGCAATATCAACTACGGGGCGTAGCCAATGCGCGACGAAGATATTTCAGAGCAGGACTTGCGGATTCTTCGCGCGGAAGCGGCGTCGATGGTCCGTGGGAGGCGTCAATCCGAGTGGTGGGAGGAAGTAGAGCGCCTCACTGCAGGTGAGAAGTTCGCGGAAGCGGAAGAATTACTTGTTGAGATGCGGGATGCGGCCGCTGAGTCTACGCGTATTGCGGGGTGGACGGTGCCGTTCGCCCCCACGCAGGGACTTTTGTCTATCTACCTTAAGCAAGGGCGTATCGGGGACGCTGACCAGGTGCTTGCTGACTACCTGGACTGTCTCCAGGAGTATCGGATATTCGTGCCCGAGGGCGGGGATACTGGTGAGCGTAGGGCGCGTGAATGGGTGGAGGCTCTGTCCGATCCTAAGGCTCGTGCGCACTGGAAAGAACAAGGGGGTGAATGTAATGGAGGAAAGTGAGAGGGCGCGCCTTCTGGCTGAATGTGCTCAAGCACAAAAGAATTATGAGTGGAGTAAGCAGCGCCGGAAGGATGCCTTTATAGCAGCAATGCGGACGCCCATTAGTGCCCGTGAGATTTCCGAAGTGACTGGGCTTCCTAGGACAACTATTAGCGGCATAGTCAATCGGTAAATAGTGTATTGACCGTTTTTAGTCATTGTGTGGTAGTATTCTAAATGTAAAGCAAAAGCTTTATATAAAAAGCCACCGCGTAGCTGGGACTACCGGTGGCACGGACTCAACTACTAAGGAGTTGAATCATGGTTAATACTGCCATGCCCGCCACGGGAACCGCAAACCCGCTCATCCCACTCACCGAGAACTCCGACGGAATTCAGGCTGTCATGGGACGAGACCTACACGCCTTCCTTGAGGTCCAGTCGAACTACACAACCTGGATTAATCGGCTGATAGAAAAATATAGGTTCATTGCAGGTCAGGACTTTATTCCAAAAATGGAAGAAAGTTCAGGTGGACGCCCGTCTGAGAATCACATCCTCACCTTGGATATGGCAAAAGAACTGTCCATGGTGCAAAACAATCAAAAGGGACGCGAAGCCCGCCAGTACTTCATCGAATGTGAGAAACAAGCACAATCGAAAAAGGCTAATGGTGGTGAACTATCGCGGCTCGAACTTCTTCAGCTCGCAATGAACGCCGAAACAGAGCGTCTCGCACTCGAGGTAAAGAACAAAGAACTCGAGCCGAAAGCAAAAGCCTATGATCAGTTCATTGACGCAGACGGAACCTATAGCGTCGGCAATGTCGCAAAGATGCTCGGGCTAAGCCAAAACAAGCTCTTCACAAAGCTCCGCCAACACGGAATTCTCATCTCCAAAGGAGCAATGCGGAACACGCCTTACCAAAAATACATGCACCACTTCGCAGTCAAAGCCTACGACTACCAGCGCAGCGATGGTTCAACACACACAAGCTACACAACCCGTGTACTCCCCTCAGGAATCGGTTTCATACAAATGAAACTCAACCCTGAAACAAAGACGGAGGTATCCGCGTAATGAACGGAACAGTGAACGGATACTTCGAGGACCATGCCGTATCCTGCATCGTTACCCCAGACATTGTACGTGACAAGGTAATCGGGCTAACCATAGATATTCTCGGAGAGAGCTTCGCACATACGCTCGCCTTTGATGGTGATGATATGTCTGAGTTCCTTACGAAATTGACTATGCGTAGCTAGAGGTCAATCCCCTCGAACCCCTCGAAACCTTCTTCCCATCCGGGTGGGGGAGCCATCGGGTTGTCACGCCGGTACAAATCCCGGATGATTTTCTCCCGCTCCTCATCATCTTTCGCCGAGTCGAGAATCATTACCTCGACGACATCCAGCAGCGCCGTTAGTGACGGCAGTTGTCGGAGCGGGTCAGAAATCCCCTTCTCAATTAGCCGTCCACGGATCATTGACCACTGCTGTACAGTCGCCCGCGATAGCGCAACAGTCGTTTTCCACGGCCGAGCCGTACCCTCCCTCAAAATACCGGCCATTAAATCCAACAAGTCCGGTTCGCCCCCGTCATAGTGGAACACCACCGGAAGCAGCTCATCCAGGCTAATCCCGGCAGTAGAAGCAATCTCCGTGCATGCCTGCAGACTCTCCCCAGGGACATCGCTTGCAAGCCTAGAGACGACAAGAGCGGCAGACGGAGGAAGCTCACTGACCTCCCACTGCCTGCCGCACCAATCAACAAACACCAGCTACCTGCGTGGGCCGGTAGTTGGAGCGTTCATCTCCGGCGACTCTTCTGCCGCCTTCACCATAGCCTCGATAATGTCCCCCATAGACTCATCGGTGATAGGAGACTCGGGGTCCATCATCTTTTCGAGGAACATCTCAAAGTCATCGGCGACAAGGTGGAACTTCAGGAACATGCGAAGCGATGCGATTGACAGCTCACCATCGGACTTCGCGGACGCGCCGAGGGAAAACGCCAGCAGAGCAGCGCGCTTCGGGACATGGAAGCGGAAAGTAACCCCTTCTACTTCCACAGAATGCGAAGCTTCAACCTCTGCATCGGAACTATTAGACGGGTCGATGATTGCAACCTCAGGCTCATCGGCGATAGCACCCGGTTTCTTAGTCGCTTCAAGCTCTGCGAGACGTGCCTTCAGCTTCGCGGTTTCGTCCTCGCGGTTCGCATCGGCTTCGAAAGCTGCGGTGGAATCAGTAGTCACAGTGTTGTCCTTTCAGATCGCTGTTCGGTGACAAAGTTTGTTCTATTCCCCTGCGGTGACCTCAAACCCCAACGCTCCGGCACCTGTCTTTAGAGCGTTGAGGAGCCAGGGCCTCTTTTTTGCGCCGGGGTGGTTCACCGAGCGGGCGAACACCATGCCGTTTGTTCCGCGCCATGCGAGCACTTTCGCTCGCCGTGGCCGAATGACATGAGGGCGGGACCCTTCATGCACGGCCAGCGAGTAGTCAGCGGAAGCCTCGATATCAGATGTTGCACGGCCGTTGCTGTAGGTGATTGCCCCTTGGGTGTGTGAATTACGCAAAGCCCCCGTATCGACGGGGGAGGTTACCTTCGCCTGGTTCAGGGTTGCGCGTTGAGCCTTACGTACCAGAAGGGTCGTTTCATGCTGTAATACAGCATTCATTTCGCCATAGTTGATTGTGAACTCAGATGACATGATTTACTCGACTATTTCCACGACACCGAGGGATAGGAGATTGCGCACCACTTCTGTCACAGTGACGGTTGTTTCCTGGCCGCGCGCAAGATACACGGTGTTGCACACACCTCGGATAGTGATTGTCTCTGGTTCCTGTGTCTTCTTTGGTCGACGGGTAGCCATTTTTCTTCTCCTTACAGTTGAACGTTGATTGTTTTCACCCATGCGAGGATTCCCCCCTGCGGGCCGATGGGTTCCGACGAGCCGACAACCGTTCCGTTAGCGAGGTTCAGTCGGTCTATTTCCCGCGACGCTATACAGAGTGCTTTCTCCAGCCGGTCGGCATCATCTAACCCGACGAGCGCGTCGTATTCCATCGCGTCCGGTGGCGGCGGGTAGCCCTGCGCGTCGACGGTGGACACGCACCGGGCGGCACCAACCTGGATAACGACAGCTAGCGCTCCATGACAGGGGTGGATACCTCCGTCGTCCTCATTCGGCCACACAGTGGTTCGGTACATGCGCAGGACATTTACCCATACGATTCCGGTGCAATTCTCGTACTGAAGGCCATCGAGAGCAACGTCTGCCCCTGGCCGGTGCTCAATCGTCGGGACGACTCCGCCCAGTGGGGCAGTGGCGGCGTCACTGGTGAACTGCGAACGCATCGCCTCAATTACCTGCCCGACAACAGCGACAGTTTTATTCATCATGCGGCTCCTACCAGATGGGCAGATCAGGTGACCAGATAGTGGCCGGTTCTGACATTCGGTTCGGGTTGTGAGCGCGAATCCAAATATCAACCTCCGTTAGTCCAGTCGCGCCGCTGGCATAGATGTCTTGCGGGTCAACGGCGGTGACTGTGACACCCTGGCGCTGGACTTGCTGGACGCGGCGAGGGAGCTGGCAGCGCCCACCGGTGCAGGCTGCGTAGAACTCTTTCGCCAGCAGCGCCGCGCACCGCGAACCGCCGGGTGGCACCGGAATGCCTTTCAGGTAGGTGATGCTCCATCCGCCGGGCTCCGTGTCCGCCACGTTGAGGTTCTGGTCCGGCCACGGTTCACCCGCGTGTCGGTAGATACGGTCACCGTCAACAATTAGCGAGGACAGGTCAATGTTCTGCCCAGCTACGGTGAACCCCGTGACCTTGTACACAGGGCCCGGCAGTTGGATTGAGCCGGAGCGGGAACAGTGAAGATACGTTGCTCCAGGGGTGGGGCAAATCCCAGCTGTTTGCGGTGGGCACGGCCGAACAGTGGTCGGGCAGATAGTGAATCGTCGCCCAGTGAGCGCCCAGAGGATTCCAACGGCGGTATCTACGCACTCGCGAATGATGATTGGGTCTGCATTGTCGGGAAGGCAATAGTCGTCGACTGGCCAGGTGCATAGTGCTTCGCTCATGTCGGTAGCGTCCCACTGTGAGGTGACTAGCTGGATAGGCAAACCCCACCCGAGGCGGCCTGTGCAACCGTCCCCGGGCGGGGCTTGTTATTGCGGAGTGACTGTCGCGAAAGTGGTACTCCGGGGCCCGAACAGCGGAGCGCATTTGGACAACATCGCCACCCCGAAGCACCACACCAGTACTACTACCTACCCTCGGTGACCGGAACTTACTGGTCTCCCACCGTGACCACACCAGCGGCTACAGCAGCGGACTCTCCAAAGTACGGCTGCGGCAAAGTCAATGCCTGCGGCTCGGCGGTAACCTCCGGAGGGGCAATAGTCGTCGACTGGAAATGTAGGTGCTCCATCCCCATCGGGGTAAGAAGACGACCAGGCGTGTTCTTCGCGTCAGTCGGCACGACGTTGTACGGGCCGCGACCCCAGTTCGGTCCAGCACCAGTGATGCCGGAGATAGTGAACGTTGCGACCGACGCTCCTAGTTCAAAATCACCCATCGTTGCTTCCTTCAGCCAGGGCATCAGGAAGTACCCGTAACGGGCAGCTGCAGCAGCTGCCCCTGGAGCCAGCACAGTATCATCAGTCGGGATTGTGCAGTCATCGGAGCCGGTACCGGTCCATAGCTCCAGTGCCGCGCCCTCGGTGACCTTGACCCGCTTGGACGAGCGGAAACCAACCGGCTTCTGCATATAATCCAGGACCAGCGGGTCATCGGTGAAGAAGGACAGGAGCAGCGGGTCAACGCGGCAGAATTCCATCTCGACTTCCCACCACTTCAGCTCCGGTGGGGTGCGGTCTGCGACGCACACCTGCCCATCCGCGTTGGTCTGCTCTAAGTCTTCGGCGTCCTTCATGGACTTGCTCATCTTCACGGTGACGAAGCCGTCGGTGACGATGGTCGATGCTTCACCGGCCTTTGGCAGGCCGCAGTTTCCGACGCGGGTTGCGCGGAGTCGCTTACCACGCACGATGCTTGTTGCTACCATTTTGGAAAATCCTCCAATGTTTGTGGTTGTGGCAGCGCCCCACGCGGGGCGTGCATGTCTTATTCGTATGTCCGGCGGGTGACCTATAGAAGGCCCGCAGACTTTGCGACAGCGGCAGGCACTACCCACCCGTTCGGGGCCGTGATAGTGCGCACCATCCCAGTTTTGTCCGCGCTGACCAGCGCGGAGGCGATGGTTTCTGTGTCTCCCGCGGCTACGGGATACACCTCGATGCGCCCGTCTGGGCGTTCTACCGTTGTGGCCGGAAGCTTCTTCTTCCGGGGCGTTCGTGCAGCCATGATTAGCCTCCAATCTTTACGAGAGTCATTGGTGCTTCAACTGCGACTGTGAGGGTGCGTTCCGCGACCGCTAAGCGGGTATTCGTCTGCAGCGCTGTTGCCACGGATGTTGCTACCGGGTCGCGCTGCACCACGACACGCCCGGTTGCCACGATCGCTGTTCCCAGCTCCTCATAGCCGCTGCCGAACACCCATCGGTGCCCACCTGGAGTGAACAGCGCCTGACCCTGGCGAATCACACCACCAGCCTTCTCAATCGCTGGGAGTAGCCAACGAGCAGCATGCACCACACCGGGTGCGTTCGTCGTGGCTAGTGCCTTCTCCGCTTCGCCGACCTGGGTGAGGATATTCGCGGCCGTTACCGACGGTGCTGCCGCAAGCCGTACCGCGAGGTGCTTCTCAGCCTCCAGTGGTTCACGTACTCTCAACGCAGCCACCGCGCGGGCGGTGGCCATATCGTCCGAGTAACCCACGGTTTTGCACTCGTGGGCTGCCCACACGCCGAACGCCCCGGCGGATGCTGGCTCAGCTACTGCGCCGGCCTTCGGTTGATTCGGGGTAGTTGGATTGCATGAGGTATCCCACTGCCCGGACGCTACTCCGTCTGGCTCAATGAGAACGCCACCACGGACGGTGGGCACATCCTGCACAATCGCGGCGTCATACAGCCCATAGGGCAGTGGATTCTGGTCTGGAAGCTTCACAAGGTTCGCTGGAATCCCAGCCATAATGTTTCCTCCGTTTCGGATAGAAAAAGCGAGGGACGGGGCACTATTACCCACGCCCCTCGCCATCGGGTTAGCTAGGAACTAGCCAGCAGCAGCACCAGCTGCCGGGCCACGCACACCGACCATGCCGTCGACCTTCACCGGGATAGTGACAAGGCGAGACTCGAAGCCGCGCTTGCCAACCAGTACACCGTCCTCGGTGAACAACTCGACACGCTTGTTGGTCTTCAACAGGGCGTGATCGTAATTGATACCAAGGTTGATGACCGGCTCCACAGCACTAATCCATGTGCCGGACGGGTACAGAGCAACCTTGACTTCGGTCGGCCATGCGGTTGCCGGCTTATCGCCGCCGATGACATCGGTCTGCCAGTCGACAACGAACTGAAGATTGATGCCGCGCTTACGGAACCACTCAAGAATCTGCTCGTCGCTAACATCCTTGACCTCGACACCCTGCTGGAATGCCATGTCGGCGCGCATGAGCTCAATGGACCAGGCTGGGGCGAAGCCCTCAATCGACTGGGTGCGCGGGATACGGTGCTTGACTCGAATGTCGGTAGCCTGCAACGCAATGCCGTTGAGGAGCGCGCCGGAGCCTGCGAACACGCCGGTGACAGTCACAGCGGGGGAGCCTGCAGAAATCTTGTCAATCTTGTATGCAGACAGGCGGTGCTGGTGGGCGCGGACGACCTCGTTGATGTACTTCGCGGTCTGCTCCGGCCATGCCTTGGATTGCAGGATACCGGAAGTGATGCACTGGCCGATGACATCCATGCGGAGTTCCTCGAACTCGTCGCACGGGATTTCCACGCAGGTCTTTTCGGTGTTGGCCTGCGCCTGCGTTTCGGTCTGCTGGAAACCTGGGAAGTTCTTGTAGATGTCTGCGAAGGACGGCTCCTTCGGGAACTTCAGGCCGCCTCGGGTGGCGGTGACTTCAGGAAGAGACAGCAAGTCGGTGGCCTGCAGGGTCGGGAGGAAATCGTAGATGGTTTCCGACGGTGCGCACCAGCCTCCAGCTGCGGTGAGGGAACCACCGTTGAGGTTGGTTTCGTCGGCTGCAAATGCCATGACAGCTTCAGCTCGGCCAGCGTCGTTGGCGTCGTCGATGGTGTACTCGGCGGGCATGTCGCGGTCGAGGTAGGCGAAGGTAGTGGATGCGGCACCACCGGAGCCGGAGACGACTCGGGCGGAGTGTCCGTGGGCAAGATTGGCGAATTCGGTGGCGACGCGAGTGACGTCCACAACGCCGGTTTCGTAGTTCTGGGCGCTGGTGGTGAGCCGGAAGCCGACGTTGCGGCGGGGAAGCTCGGGGTTGGTGGTGCCTGCTGCGTTAGCGAAGCGGGTCTTTGCGGATGCGGTCACAGCGGTGTCCTTTTCCTCGTCCTTGTCAGTAGTGTCCTCCGCCGTGTCGTGTGGCTCGGGGTCTGCGTCGCCGTCTGTGTCGTTGTTAGTGTCGTTGGCTGGCTCGGTGTCAGCGTCAGTGGCTTCGTCTGCGGTCTCGGCGTTGAACTTCTCGGCTAGCTCGTCGGCCTCTGCGGCGGTCTTCGCGTCGGCGATTGCGGTATCGACGGTTTCCAGGTTGTTCGACAGTTCCTGAAGCGTGGCGAGCTTCTCTGCGGTCACATCCTTACCGTCGCTGTACAGCGTGTTGAACGCGGTGACGATTTCGGCTCGTAGCTCGGTGAGCTCGCCTGTCGTTGCTGGCAGGTTCTCGGGTAGCGTAAACATTCCCGCTCTTCTCCTTTACAAGTGTTGCGGTCCCCGAGAAGCTGCATTTTCGGGGTCGCTATTAGTCGTATGTGGGGGAGGTGACCTACGTGTTTTCCACGCGGGTGATGTGCCCGCCACCGGCGTTGGTCGCCGCGATTCGGGCTTCTGTTTCGGACAAGTAAATCCGTTCGCTGCCGTCGTCGAAAGTGACTTTGTACTGTGCGGGGCGGTAGGAACCCCCGCATGCGCCACATGACATTTATGCCTCCATGCCTTTTATGTTCTTGATTCGTTCGACCCTGAACTCTGCCCAATGGTCAATGAGGTCACCGTCAGGGCTGGTGACTGTCACCACCGGCAGGGCCGTGTACCCGAGACCCCGGATGTGTTTCATGTGTTCTGGGTGCTCGGCAAGGTCGATGTATTGGAATGGTGTGTTCTGCTTGGCGAGGACGCGGCGGGTAGCTCGGCAGGACTGGCAGCCGGGTTTGCCGTAGACGGTAATCACTGCTGGTTCACCTGACTTGCGAGCACCTTGGCGGCTAGGGCCGCGGCGTTGTTCTCCCGGCTGCGGGCCGCGAAGTGGTTATTGACTGCGCGCTCCACCATGCCTTCGATGGTTTCCTGGCAGTGATGTCGACCCATGACACCGGAGGCGACGAGCGCGCTCATGGTTTCCGGGGTGGTTGAGTAGGAGCGTGGCACAGGAAACCCGGGGGTGTTTACTGACAGTGCGGCGACAAGTTCGAGGTTGCCGCCGACGTTGCGCCAGTCGCCGGAAAGCGGGGCCGATGCGCCTGCGGTAATGGCGGTGGAGTCCGCGTCAGGATTGACGACGCCTGCCACCCAAATGCCGTGTTCGTCTTCCCCGGCCTTCACGAATGCCCATGTGGTGCCCACGGTGTCGTAGTGGTCGGCGGCAGCGCGCATCCCCATCCGTGTGTCTGCGTGGCCACAGCCGACAGTTAAGCGCCCAACTGATATTGGCCCCTCGTCGGTGTGCAGGGTGGAGACGTGAAAAAGAGCGTAGTTGGTGTTGGAGTGCGGCGGTGTCACACCACGGCCAACGCCGATGTGCTCGGTCCCCCATAGCGCGAGGTGGCCGTAGACACGGCCGTCTGGTTCGACGGTCAGCGCAGTGGGGCCAGTGAATTGTGGGTTCTTAAAACACTCAATGCTGGGCATGGGGTCCTCACTCATTACAGAGGCGACAAGGGCGGTGTCCTCATCGGTTGGTTGCTGATTTTCCTCCGGATCGCCCAAGGTGATGCTGGTTCCCTCGAATGCTGGGGTGGACACGAGCGTCGCACCGGCAAGGGCGCCGGATGTGATGGTGGCGATAATGCGACCGGCGTCCGGGGTGGTCTCCCAGTCTTCTTCGCTGGTTTGGTTTCCGTCTGCGTCGTAAAAGTCCCATCGCAGTTCCACGTCCACAAGGTCCACGGAGGGGCGAATGACCTCGTCGTCGAGGAGTGCTTGTGCCTCCATTGCTTCTGGGGTGTCGAAGATGATGCCGGTGGCTCGGACCGCGTCGTCGCTGATGTCAACGGCGTCAATCTTTCCGATGATGACGCTGGTGTCGTGCCCGCCGGTGGTGGTCTTTTGCCACATCAGTGGTAGTGGGAGTTCGCGGTGTGTGATGGTGGCATCAGGTGCGATAGAGCGGTCATCGCCGGTTCGCTGCCCGATGGGGGCGAGGATTCCTGACCAGGTTCGTCGCATGGGTCGTGTCCCTTCCAGTGCTGCAGTAATCGTGGGTTCATCGTCACGCGCACGGGTGACTCCCTGCTTGGCGCGACGCGCGACTTCCTCGGCTGGTGAGTGGATAGTCCCGTCGGCGCGTTCCCGTTCGGTTTGCCTATCGGCTTCCCCTGGGAGCGGTTCGTCCTCACCGAGGATCATCAGTGAGCAGCGGCAGTTGATGCACTCGTGGGCTGGGAGGTTCTGGTCGCCGGGGTGTTCTGCTTCCCACCCGCCGACGGGAAACTTCCCATCGAGTGGTAGACGCATGCCGTCGAGAGCGAAATGAGAGTCGCGGGTGCGGCTGTCCATGGTTGCTACCCAGGCTTTATGGAGAGTTTCGCCGGTGATGGCTTGCTCTTCTTTCGCTGCCTGCAGCGTTCCGAGGTTCATGGCGTTGTTGGTTTCGGTGCGGCCGATGCGGTTCGCGCGAATCATCCACTGCTCGTAGCCGCCTTCGTCGTCCATGTTGAGGTATGCGCGGACGATGCGGGCGCGTTCGAAGAGGGACAGGTCCCCGTCGACGGTGGCCTGCATGAGGCTTGTGATCAGGTCGCGGTACACGCTTTCTGGCATGCCAACGACTTTGTTCACCGCGTTGCGGGTGTAGATACTGATCGCGTCTTGCCATGTTGGGAGTGTGAGGACAGCTTCGGCTGTGGTGGCTATATCGGCTGGCAGTTTCATCGCGGCCAGGGCTGCTTTGGTGTCGGTGAGGATTTCCTGCAGGGATTCCAGCATCTCCACATCGTGGGGGGTCAGTGTCACGCCCCGGACGGCTAGCGTTGCTGCTTCCGATGCCGCAGCTGCTGCCGCTACTGCTGGTGATGCTTCTTTCTCCCAAATGTCGAGCCATTCCATTGTGGCGGCGAGGATTGCTTCAAGGTTGATGGTGACGTTGTCGTCCCCGGCGGCGGTGACGGTGGGGAACACCTGGGGGGTGATGGTGCCCACCCAGGTGCGTATGGCGCGTTCAGTTGCTGCGGTTAGTCCTCGCTCGATGGCGTCAAACAATTCGCTGGGGTTCATCGTGTGCCGTCCTGTGTTGGCTGTGTTTGTGGTGCTGGCCTGTCCTCGGTGCCCGGCGCGGATTGTTGCGCCGTGTTGGCAAGCGGCTGGGTGAGGTCGGCGTTGATTCCGATGACGTTGGCGAGCATGGGGAAGAGGCTGGGGGCCTTGGTGACGAGTTGGATTGCTAGTGCCCGGTCGAAGTCTGGGTCTTGGTCGGCTGCGTCGAGTTCGTCGAACTGCAGTTCTCGGCGCAGGGCAATGGAGCTGATTGCTCCACGGTCGAAGGCATCGATGGCGTCTTTTTCGCGGTTGGATTTTGTTTTCAGCGGGGAGGAGTCGAACCATACGACGTAGTCCTCTGGATGTGGGTGTCCGCTTGCTTCGAGGAGTGGTCGGAGCACTGCGGTGGTGAGCGCGTCGCAGATGAGGGTCATCAGTGGCTCAATATGTGCCTTGATGCCGGACTCGTCGATGGCCCATGCTGACCAGTGGTTGGTGGAGCCGATGCCGGTGAGGACTTCGGCGGGGACATCGAGGGCCATGGCGAGGCGTCGGATTGCGCGGTCTCGGGTTTCCAGGTTGGTTTGGGTGACGTCGGAGTCGAGTTTGATGTGTCGGATTTTGTCGAGTGCGTCCGCCGGGGCTTTGATGACGATGGGCACCATGGATGCGGCGCTGGTGGGGTCGGCGATGGCGGTAGTCATCACCTGCTGTAGTTGCTGCATTATGTCGGCAGCGGTGACTGGTTGGTCGATGGTGACGGGTTCTTGGGGGAGTCCGGGGGCATCTGGGTTGGCGCGGGGTGGGGTGGCGACGGGCATGCTGATTTCTTGGGGGACCAGGAGGAGGCCGTTTCCTGCTAGTCGTGATTTGCCTGCGCCGTCGATGGCCGCGGTGGTGCGTTCGATTTCAGCGAGGATTGGTAGGGCGCTGCGGGTGAGGCTGTAGGAGTCGCGCCCGTTTCGAGGGTGTGGGCGGTGGACGCGGAAGAGGACGTCTTGTGTGGGGTTGAAGGTGTGGTCGGTGCCGTCGTCGAGTTGGAGGGTGATGTTTGTTCCGCGGTCGTTGATTTCGTCGGCAGCGAGGACGTGCCATTCTTCGACAGTGGTGCTGGCGGTTTCACGGACAATCATGGCTATCCAGGCTTCGCCGGGGACTGTGAGTCCGGTGGCGATTCGGCGGAGCATGGTGGCTTGTCCTGCGGGGCCGCCTGCGATGTCGGTGACGATTTGAGCGACGTGGGGGTCGTCGCATTCCATGGTGGGTTGTCCCGTGTCTGGGTTGATGCTGGAAGGGATGATGCGGACGCGAGATAGCGATGCGCCAATCCATTCGCAGACGTAGCCGAGTTCGCCGATGGCGTCGTAGTAGTGCCAGGCGCGGCGGGTCCAGTCGTTGTGGCCGGTGTGTTTTTTGATTTGGTTGTGGGTGCCGGTGATGGTGAGTTTTGTGGCTGCGGCGGTGAGGGTGGGGGCTGCGATTTCTGTGGGGCGTTGTGTGATGCGCATTTAGTGGTCCTCGAGGTTGGTGAGGGTGTATCCGGTGATGTAGGCCAGTGCTGACCATGCGGCGATGAAGCCGATGACGGTTGGTAGTCCGGTGAGAGCGGCGGCGTCAGTGAATGCCCAGAGGGTTCCTGTGGCGGGGAGGGCTACCCAGTAGCCGGTGCACCATGGGCAGTGCATGAGGAAGGTGAACCAGCCGGTTTCGCCGTTGCGTTGTGTGACCCATGTGCGGAGTGGTTCGCCTATTTTGTCGGTGGTGATGAGGCGAGTGATGCGGATGGTGGCGAGGGCGGTGATGATGGTGGCGATGAGTGTTGTCATGGCCACCATGGTGCGTGTGGTGGGTGACGTTTTGACGATTTGCCAATACATACTACAGTATGTATAATGGGTTATAGAAAGGAGGTGATGTTATGGACTGGATAGCAATCGTGATCACAATCCTCATCGGATGGCACGAAGCAAATAGGACCCTAGAGCTAATCCTCTATAGGCCAGAAAGGAAGAAAATAACGAAGAAAAAGTAAGAACCCCGCCCCGGATAGAGGGACTATCCGGGGAGGGGTTCCCTCCCCACCTTACCCCACAAAACGAAAGGAAAAACAATGAAGGACGTCATCTTCTACGGAATCATCGGCATAGCACTTCTGTCCCTCCATGCCAGCCCACTTGCGTGGACAATTTTCACAGTTGGCATCATCTACGCAGTCGCGCTTACCATCTACAAAAACCGGACTGACGTATGCTAGTCATCCTCGATACCGGCACTGGCGACCGATACTGGATTGGCCGCCAGTGCGCGGACCACATCGGAGTTCAACTGCGAACATGGCTTGCCTATGTCACTAGGGGCCAAGCTCCCGCACCGGTCAGGCATCTAGATTCCAGAACCGCGTTATGGCTAGAAAAAGATATTCTCGAATGGTCGCAAAACCGGCCACGCGCTAACCGATAGTCGATGCCCAAAACCCAGCGCCCGGCGCGGGAGAAACCGTATCGGTCGGCGTCGCAATCTGCGTGCGGCCTCCGACTAGCTGCATGCAGCGTTCAAAGCCATTGACGAGAGCGTCCATGCGGTCCGGGGAGTGCTGGCCTGGCAGCCACGACACGGCCTGGTTTTCCAGCTCGGGTTGTGTGCCGACGATGCGGAGTCTGCCGGTTGATGCTGCCTGGCGGGTACCTGCGGCGCGGGCGACCTTGTCACCTTTTGCTCGCCACGGTTGGATACGAAACGGGGGGCTGTCCTGGTTGGGAACTGCCACCATGGATACTTCATTGAGAGCGCGGTAGCAGTCCGCGGGGCGCTGCGGGTCGTCAGCGTAGGCAATCGCGGCGTCCGCTACATCGCCATCGGACGCGCGAAGCAAAAGAGATTCCTTGCGCACGCGCTCCCAGGCGTTACTAATTACCCGCTCGTATGTCTGCCCCGTGGTAAAAGCTTCGAAAAGGATTTCCCCGGCGCGAAGCTCTAGCGCCAGGAGCACCGCCGCGCGCGCCCACTCGTCCGACTGCATCCGACCCGAGCGGTCATCTGTCACCCATGCGACGCTGTCGCTTGTGACGGATAGGCCGATTATTCCAGCTTCGTCGCGTCGCCCGGTTTCTGCTGGGTCGATGCTGACTATGGTGGCCGCCACTCCACTGTTAGGCAGTGATGGGGCGCGGTGGCGTGCGAACCATTCAGCTGAGAAAAGGCCACCGCCGGCAGGTGTTGGTCGGCCGAGATACAGCGCTGACCACACTCGCTCACCAACGTCATCACGGATACGCTCAAAATCCTCCACGGTTCTCCCGCGCGCTGACTCCATCGCCACACCAGGGGCGCGCCCCAGCGCGTCCGGCACCCCAGGCGTGGCTATCGCCGGGATATTCACCACACGCCACGTATCCGCACCCTTCGCCTGGTCCTGCTTCACCAAATGCCCCACAAGGTCATCTTCATGCCAGCGGGTCATGATGATAATTACCGGTGCGCCGGGGGCGAGTCGGGTTTGTGCCACGGATTCCCACCATGTGATGACCTTCTGGCGCTCGATGACACTGTCGGCCTCCAGCATGCCCTTGACTGGGTCGTCAATGATGAGCACGTCTGCTCGTTCACCGGTCAGTGAGCCGCCGACGCCGACGGCGTACATTCCTCCTCTATGGCCGCGGATTGACCATGATGATGCGGAAGCGTTGTCTTCTGCCAGGGAGATTCCCAGGCGGTCGGGCAGTGGGGCTCCTGTCAGGCTGTCGCGTGCGCCGGTGCCGTATTCGCGGATGATATTGCGGGCGGCGCGAGCTGTGTTTCTTGCGAGGTTGACGCTGTAGGAGGCTAGGACGATGCGCCGGTCGGGGTTTTCGATGAGGGCGTGGAGGACGCCCCAGATGCCGACGCGGGTGGTCTTGCCCTCCTGGGGGCTGATGCTAATCGCTAGGCGCGCGTCTGGTGTGGTGAGCGCCCATCTGAGTTGATGGTCGATTAGTTTTAGGGCTGGGGTTTGGATTGTTTTTGGGTCGATTGCTTGGGCTAGGTCGCCTGGGGTGGGGTAGTCGTGGGTGACGCTTTGGCGTGTTGTTTCTGCTTGGATGCGTTGGGTGAGGGCGTGTTTTTGGGCGGGGGTCCATCCTGTGGTGTGTTGGTTGATGAGGTGGGTGAGGTGGTTGGTTGTCATGTGTTTGCTTGGATGGTTTCGTGTATGAATGTTTTTGTGAGTGTGAGGGCGTGGCTTGCAGAGATATTGTTATCGCGTAGTTCGTGATAGAACGCGGCGATGGTGCTGGCGTAGCTCTTTATTGCGGCGTTGTCTTGGTCTTGCTGGGTGAAGCCGTGGTTTTCGAGGAAGTCTGGCATGGTGGGGTTTTCTTTTGTGGGGGAATAAGTAAAGCCCAGACTATGCCTGTGTGGTGGCAGTCTGGGCTGTGCGCGCTGGTTCACGAGCGGTGTCCGGATGCGTGCGGCATCTAAACGGTGAACCGTGGTTTATTTTAGCAGTTATTTCCCGTATCGCCAGGCGATGATTTCACTGAGGCCTCCTTGTTGTCCTGATACCACACCCGGTGGTGTTCCCCGCTGGTTGGGTGCCATGGCCTGGTGTCTTCGTGTGTGATGGCGAGTTGCCCGTTAGCGTTCGACCACTGGGTTTTATCGTGGTCGGGTGTGCCGTCGGGGTTCATGCGGTGTGGCCGGGTGCGCACCCAGGTGTCACCGCGACGGACGTATTCGGGGTGTGTGTTCCCGAATGTGTCCATGAGCGTTGTGGCGTCACCGCAGACTCGGACGGGCGGGTGTTCGGCGGTGACGCCGGTGAGGTCGTTGATGGTGCAAGTGTGCAGCCACGCGGTCAATGTTTCTCCTATCGTGCTTCGCATACCCAGTCAGTGCGGTCTCGCTTGGTGGCTGGGTCACTTGGCTTCTTTTCTTGCTTTTTCGATAGCGGAAAGGGCGTAGGTGAGTCCGACGCATTTTTGGGTGTAAATCGTCATTCCTACCTTGTCCCCGAGCGCATGTTCTCTGTCCCATTGGGACATCGCGTTATCCATGTGTTTTTGGGTGATGTCCTCGGCGCGGTTGAGTGCCCCTTGCCATTTCCGGCGGTTGTCCTGCTCTGCGGCGAGCGCTGCGCGTAGCCGGGTGTTTTCTTCTTCTAGAGCGCGTACCTGGTCAGACAGTCTCATTTGTTTTCTCCCATTCAACAGCGGATTTCAGTGCCGCAATGAGTGACGGAGCCTCACATGCGGGGATTGTGATGTGCTGGCCTGCGTCTGCCGAGTAGATAGTTATTTCGTCGTCTTTGTGGCCGGTCGCGTATCGCCGGTTCACGTTTTGCCATTTGTTTTCATCACCGAAGTCCCATTCGGCCCATGTGGTGCGGTGATATCCGGTGATGCTTTCTCGGTCTGGTTCGCGTCTCATTGTCCGTTCCCCCATCGGATAACGCGGCACGGGGGCATTGTGGTGGGATTTGCTTCGACGTTGTCGCCGGCCACCCACCACCGCCCCCCGTCATTGACGTATACGTCGCGGGGTTCCGTGGTGGCTTCGGCGATGGTGCCTTCTGGCGCGTCCTCGAAGTCCTCGGCAGTGCTGAGGGTCGCCGGGTCAAGGTCGAAGGATTCAGGGCGGTCGAAACGTGTCGCGCCGTCCGGGTAACTGCCGCTTCGGCAGGCGAACCGCACTTCTCCGTCACCGTCGGGCTCGCTGGAGATAATGATTCCACGCCCGTATTCCGGGTGTGTTGCCCAGCGCCCGAACAGTGACTCCGGCTCCGGCTCCGGCTGCTCTTGCTGTTTGAGCGATTCGAGTTCCGCCGAGAGCGCTTCGAGCACAGCTTCCGCGCTGTTGATGCGCTCCTCAAGATCAGCGATGTTGCTCATTGGGTTCTCCCCTCTTGTGGTCTATCCACGCGACTGTGTTGTCGTCGCCGTTGGCTAGGCAGTGGTTGCGGTATTCGTCGGCGATTTCCTCAAGGTTGGTGGTGTGCCCGCGTGCTGGCGTGCCGTCCGGGTTCCACGCCCGGGGTAGGTCATAGCGCAGGGTGAGGATTGCGGCGGGTGTAAAAGCGGTTTGCGTACCACCCCCGGCGCGTGGCCACATGATGCGGGCCTTGACCCCGCCGGTGCTGTGTGAGATGGCTCGGAGGATGCCGAGGGTGCCGTGTGGGTTTTCGACCCACATTCCGGTCAGGTTCTCCCACTGGTCTGGTGGGCACTGGTCGAGTGTGGTCATTGCATGTCCTTGGCGTGTTGGATGAGGGCTGTGGCGAGGGCTTCGAGGTCACATGCGCGGGGTTCGGTGTATGGGAGCCATGCGGTGCCGAGGTCGCCCGCGTCGAATTCGATGCCGTCATCGTCCGGGAGCTCAATCACGGTCATAGTCGTTCCTTTCGTCCTTCATGAATGCAATCCAATGGGTCTTGCTGGCACGCCCCGATCGGTGCCCATACAGGGGCTTGGCGTCGGTCAGTGCCAGCACCTCGCTGACGGGGATCTGGTACTCGTTCCACTTGAAGATCAGCGTCCCGCCGGGGCGGAGCACGCGGAAACACTCGGAGAACCCGGCGGCGAGGTCATCGCGCCACGTCGGAAAAAGTGCGCCGTACTTCACGCGGGTCCACGAGGTTTCGCCGAGGCGCTTGAGGTGCGGCGGGTCGAAGACGACGTGGGAGAACTGCTCGTCGGGGAACGGCAGGTTCCGGAAGTCGGCCTGGACGTCGGGGCGGACGGTGACGGTCCGACCGTCGCAGACCTCCGTGGACTCGACGCGTTCGTCGACGAACAGCGCGCGGGCGTCGTCCGGGTCGAACCACATCATGCGGGAGCCGCACGTCACGTCGAGGACGGGCGCGGTCACTGGTCTTCTCCTAGTGGTTGTGGTGCGGTGACAAATCGGCGGACGATGTTTGCGTCGTAACCGTCGCGCCGCCAAGCGTCTCTGTGTTCCCGTGCGGTTTCGTAGGAACTCCACCCCACGCCGACGAGTTCCCCGTTTGGTATCTGCACCGCGTACTCGGTGGTCATTCCGGCGATCATTGCGGCCATGCCCGGGGCGGCTGCCATGAGTTCCGCGTCCTTCCGCATGTCGCCCATCTCCCCGATGTAGTCAAGGTCTTCGAATGGAAACTCCCCTTCGTGGTAGTCGAACCTGCAAATGCTAGCGGGGGCGTGTTCGCCGACCCAATAGGTGACAGCGAGGGTAGAAACTTCGCTGTACTGCTGTTCATAGCCAGATGTGCCGCCTTCCTGGCATTCGTGATTAGCCTCCCGCGGGCCGGGTGTGGTGCCTTCGAGTAGTTTCCTGGCTTGTTCTGGTGTCATTGGTGTTCTCCTAGTCGTCGTGTTCTTCTGGGGTTTCCCAGGGGCCGCAGCAGTTCTGTGACCATCGGTTGCAGGTGAGACATGGCCAATCGTCATTGATGGCTTTTTTGATGGCGTCGACTGCGGCCTGGCTTTTTTGCTTCATGTCGGAGCAGTAGATGACGGGGGCTGATTCTTTCTTGTAGCCGTTGGCAGCGAGCTTGGCACCAATTTTTTCCCACCTAGCGGCATCGGCTTCCATGGTCTCGACGACATGGTCCGCGGTCTCGATGTTGAGAGGGACTGTAATGGGGCTCATTTTGAGTTCTCCTTTTTATGAGGTGCCTATAGTGCACTATTCAGTGTGATGGGTGTACGTGGGTGCGCCGCTAGAAGGGCGGCTCGTCGCTCTTAGTTGCTGCAGGCGAGGCTGCATTCCATGGGTCGGAGGATTCCTGGCGTGGCGCTGTTTTACGCGCCCAGCGATATGAAGGGCCAATGTCGTCGACGAGCAGTTCGATGGTGTATCGCTTTTCGCCGGTCTTGGTTTCGTACTGGCGCTGCTTTAATGCACCGTGGGCGATTACCCGGTCACCTTTGCGGAGCTTATCTTCGACTTCCTCTGCCTGCTCACGCCATACAGTGCACGGCAGGAAAATGGTGTCTCCGTCTTCCCAGCGTCCGTCGCGGTAGACGCGCTCGGCTTGCGCGATGCGGAAGTTTGCCACTGGGGTGCCGTTTTTGGTGTAGCTGAGTTCCGGGTCGCCGACTAGGTTGCCGATAATTGTTGTTTTGAGTTCTCCAGCCATGGGTGTTGTCCTTTTTCTCTAGAGTCGTGGTTTTTGCCGTGCTCTACAGCAGGGCGCAGATAGTAATCAGCATGAGGATTGCGCCACAGAAGATTGCATATGTACCGCATCCGAGCACTGGGGCATCGTCCGGGATGTGATTCGGGTCGGTCATCTACTTGCCTCCGCTAATCATCAGCGCAATGTCATGGGCCTGCGTGGCCATGCCCATTGACACTGCGGACACGATGATTGCTGCGGCTGAGATGGCCGAGGTGATGCGAGCTTCGGTGGCGCTGATCGCTGGCGGGCCCGCCGGGCGGGATGCCCTGCGTCGAGGGTTGCGCTTGACCGGCTTCTTGTGTGGTGGGATGTAGCGCGGTTCGCGGTTTCGTGGGCGCGGCTTGGCGTCGATAACTCCGACGGCGTAGGCGAGATCAAGAGCGTCATGGGGGAGTCGGTTAGACATTGTTGAATTCCTTAGTGGTCAAGTGTGTGCGGGGATTGGCGATGATGGCCTTGATGACGGTTGAGGAAATGCCGGCGGTTTCAGCAACTGCGATGGCTTCCCGAAGTTTTGCTTGAGCCTTGAGCGCGATATCGGCCCTTTCTCTGATGGTGAGGGGCTTGGTGTCAGTGTCGGGGATTTCTCCTCGGATGATGGCCATCCAGTGGGTGGAGAGTTCGTCGTCGAGTCGGATTAGGGCGTCGGTGTGGTCTGCGGAGGCTTTCCATAGGTTCGAGATAGCTGCTTGTGGGGTGCTCATGGTCTTGTGGTTTTCTATTCGGTTTCTTCCGCGATGATGGTGACCGTGATGGTGTTTACTGGCTCGCCTTCGTTGTAGACGTCGGTGATGTGTCCTGAGATAGTGATTTCAACGTAGCCGTCGTTTTCTGTCTCGCTGGATACTTCGAAGTCGTGGTGGGAGCCTTCGGCTTCGTTCCAGAATTCGATGGCATCGTCGATTACTTCTTGGAGGGTGTGTCCGTTGGTGTCGAAGCTGAGGCTGTAGTCGATGCCGTTGATGTCGTATCCGGCATGAATTTTGTGCGTATCGGCGCTGATTGTGGTGTAGGTGTTCATGTTGCCCTTTCTTTTAGTGTTCTATAGGTGACTATCTGGTTCCTCGTTTGCATGGCTCCAATAATCCCTAAAGAAGACTATAGGGCACTATAGTGCACTATGTCAATTCTTTTCCATCACCCTGTACGCAACCCGCAGTGCCTCCGCCTCACGAGCCTGAGCTTGCATGCGCGCCACCCGCTCAGCGGCGAATGCAATCATCACCTGCACCTCAATCCGTGCCCGAATTCTTTTCACGTGACGCCTCGTGCATCCCAGCATCGCGCCGATGATGTCCGATGAATACCCGCGCGCAGTCAAATCCGCGACCACCCACTGCGCCTCAACTCGCTCCAACCCCGATAAAACCCGACGCCCCGACAAAACCTCTTCCGTGAGCGCCGGGTCGGGCTCCCATCTCGCTTCGTAGTCAACCACTAGCTACCGCCATTAATCTCGGCTTGCGCATCCTGAAGGGCCTGCGCTCGGGCAAGCTCCATGATCTTCGCTGCCGTCCCGTCAAGGTCCACGTCCATCGTTGAGGCGACCTCTAGCTGCTGCGGCGCATCTAAACCGAGCAGCTTCGCGCGCCGGTCGATGATTTTCACGGACCGGTCGATCGCAGCTAGGTCGCCAGCCAGTGCCGCCGTCCAGCATGAACGCTGCAGGCGGTCGAGACGTGCAACTTCGATTGAGCGCAGCTGGCTGCGCTCCTCAGCACAAATGTCACTCAATGCGCTTCGGATGCGCATTCGTGCTGCGCTTGTTCCGCAGCCCATTGCTTCGCCAATCTCGGCGTATGTCGCTCCGGCAAGGCGCAGCTGCAACGCCTTTTTTCGCTCCTCTTCGCGCTCCATCTGCTTACGCGTTTTTAACGGGTCGAAAACCATCTCAACCACCTATTCTTTTTCGCAAAAATCAATCTTCTGACCATCACGAACTGGCAACTCGCCAGTTAGATGCTGCCAACGACGGCAAATAACATCCACGTATCGTGGATCAAGTTCCACAAGGCGTGCCGCCCCCCCCAGTTTCTCTGCAGCAACAAGCGTCGACCCAGAACCTCCGAAGATATCCAAAACAATTCCGTGTTTAGGGAGGGAATTCCGCAGCATGGCAGTAATCAGCTCGATTGGCTTCATGGTCGGATGGTCACCATTTCTGGCGGGCTTATCAACTTCGAAAACAGTCGTCTGAGAATCGTCCCCAAACCACCTTTCACCGCCTCGTCCAAGGCGACCTTCGCCGTCGGGTGTGAACCCATACAGAATTGGCTCATGCCTGTAGTGGTAATCCGACCGGCCAAGCACCAGTGTCGGCTTTACCCAGACAAGATTCTGGCGAACAATCAGCCCTGCATCCCGCATTGACTGTTCAAAAGTTATTCTTTCTGTGTCGGCGTGCGCTATATAGACGGGTGCTCCATGTTTACTCGCCTCAACTAATGTCTGGAATGCATCGTGCAGTAATGCACTCAACCCCTTTGAGCCGTCATTTTGGATTGTTAGTGCATCTTTCGTTTTTCCCACGTAGCTAACGCCATAAGGTGGATCTGTCCAAATGCAGTCCGCGAGCCCATCGTAGACAAGTCTGTCTATTATCTGTTGTGAGTCAGTTGAGTCGCCACACAGGACGCGATGATGCCCGAGCTCGAAAACATCTCCAAGTCGTGAAATCGGAGGGGTTGACTCGTCAGGTGTCGCGTCGAAATCCTCCTCGACAAAGCTTTCCGAAGCGCTCATGGAATCGAGTTCTCCAGCCAACTCGGCTAGGTCGTCGTAGCCATAGCCAGTTCCATCAAGGTCATGGTCGATTGATTCTAGGAGGTCGAACAACGTTTGATTGTCATAGTCGCCGAGGTCAGCCGTGCGGTTATCTGCGAGAACAATGCGGTTCGCCCGGTCGTTATCAACATCCACGATCCAGCAGTCAACCTGCCGGTACTCTGCACTATCTGGGTTCTGCTCTGTCAACAATCGCATCGCCTTTAGCGTGTGATTCCCGGCGAGAACCTCCATCGGCCGATTCGTGTACGTGCCGCGATTGACTACGATTGGCTTATATAGCCCATTCGCAGCGATACTAGCTGCGATTTCTGTTACGTTTCCGCGCCGTGGGTTCTTGTGAAAGTTATTGAGTTTGTCGATACGGATTGTCTCTGGTGTTCCGATTCCAGCTGTCATTATGTCGTCCAATCTGTAGTGCTCTATAGGTAACTATAGGTTTTTATGGTGAAACGGCTTCGATGGATACTCGCAGGCGAGCGTCAGTTTCATTCAAAGGCTCCTTGTGGGGCGTAATCGTCGGCATCCATTCAGTGACAAACGGCGGGCAATCGTCCGGTACGACACCCGCATCGACCAAGCCGTCCACGACCGCTTTTTGCGTCGGCATGAGGTTCGACGGGTCGCGCCGTCGCCTATCTCTCGGCAGGTACTCCATGCGTACGACGATTCGCTCTAGCGGGGGTATCTTCGCTGACTTGGCTAGCAGGAATGCGTCGCGTCTTATTTGCCGCGTAATCCGCGCCTTCTGCGCCCAATGCAGACGTTGATTCGCCGATAATGGCGGCTTCGAATAGGGCAGTACCAGTGTCCATGTCGTCACAGGTAGTCCTCTCGTTCTGGCTTGCGTGGGTAGTGGTCGCCCTCCGCCTCTGCGATGG
The DNA here is from genome assembly GCF_946998835.1 of uncultured Corynebacterium sp. Taxonomy (GTDB): domain Bacteria; phylum Actinomycetota; class Actinomycetes; order Mycobacteriales; family Mycobacteriaceae; genus Corynebacterium. Next base: position 60,780 of record NZ_CAMQAZ010000006.1, read on the forward strand.
CGCAGTCTTGCTCCCACCGGCGCATAGCGCGACGGAACTCGCCCTCTGGCCCTGACTCCTCCGCTCGACGCTTCCGCGCCCATTTTGCGCCTTCTAGAATCAGCCCTGGGGTGGGGGTTCGCCCGAATGTGTCAGTAGCGAAGAACTCGAGGACTCCTGCTTCCAGCTCCTCCCAGGTGTATCCGCGTCCATCGAATACGAGGAACCATCCTGTTGCCATCATGTCGCTGGGGACAGGGAACCGTGGGTCGATGGTGTGGCACTGGCTGAGGATGCGGCGGACATGCGCTAGGTCCTCTGGAGTGATGCTTATGTGAGGCATGGTTTTTCCCCTCTCTCCGCCACGCTGTCGGCCTGTGGCGGTTCATGTGAGTAGATGACTATAGGTAACTCTTCTGTGGTGTGTGCGTGGCGTACAGGCGTGTTTGCGCCCCATGGGTCATATTCTCCATGGCTGTCGGTGATGTCCTGCGGCGCGTCGCCCCAGGCTTCTTCGTAGACACGGTCTCGTTCTCGCTCATCTTCGGCAAGGAACCGCAACGCGTTCGGGTGGCGTATGTCAGATCGGTGGTGCCACTGCGCGGCAGCCCGCTGGATCTGCGACTCGGTGAACCCCTCTGCCGCGAGTCGCGTAGCGACCGTGGCGAGGGTTGTGGATGATTCTTCTCGCGCGCGCTGCATGCTTTTCTTTTTAGGTTTATTTTTTATCTTTTCTTTTTGTGTGCAACCGTTGCACCCCAAGGTGGAAATAGTTGCACCCCTGGGCATGCAATCATTGCACCCCTGGGACTTGCTAGAGGTGGCCTCATTGCACCCCTGGGCCGAGTTATCCACAGCCTCAGACTCCGGAGAATCAACCGGGATTCGCCACACAACTGGACGCCGGTTCGCTGGGATCGCAGACGCATACGCCTGCTCTCCGCGAATCAATAGACCACGGGCCTCCAGCTTCTTGATCACTGTCGCAACCGTCCGCGCTGACACGCATGCGTGGCCCGCAATTGTCGCCTTCGACACCCACACGCTGTGGTCGGCATCCGGGTTCGCGCGCCAGCACAGAAACTGAAACACTGCTACCTCCGATGGCGTTTCCAGCAAATGCACACGCTCCTGCATCCACGCCATTGCCTCAAAGCTCACTCGTCTTCCTTCTTTTCCGTGTCTCTTGACCTGCGATGAAAACCAGCTTTGCGCGATTATGGGCTGCGTTTTTCCCATCCCGCAGGACAACGCCCGCTCGAATCACGCCGACGTCCTGGTATTCGATTGCGTCAAGGGCGCATTCTCGTTTTACCGGGCAGCCAGAGCACACGTGTGTCGCGTGGGTCTCAGCCAGCCGCGGAAAAAGTTTTCTGTTAGTGAACCGCTCGGCTGCGAGCCAATCAAGATCCCATTCCCGCGGGTCACAACCGACACACTGTGCTCGCTCTACCCATGTCACTGGTCGGCATCACCTTCAGGGCTGTCAGCATCAATGACCGGCGGCTCTGCGGCTTCACCGTCCTCGTGTGAGGGGTAGTCAATTGCAGAGGGAGACAAATCGACTCGGACGCTGTTATCGGCATTGATGCCCTGGGCGAATTCGGTTGCCTTCGGCATCCACTTAGATAGCTGTCGAATCACGGTTTTGTGCGCCATCGCTTCGAAGTGATCAGCCCATGGGCCGACTACCCGGCCGTCACGGGTTTTCGCCATCGCGTTACGATCGCGGTAGGACAGCATTTCCTGCTGATTCATCACGTAGAATGCATGGCCTCCGCCAATGAGCTTGACGACCGCGTAGTAAGCGATTGGGGCGCCCTTGTCGCCGAAGATTGTCGGCTTGTGGATTAAGTTGTCGGAGAGCCCGTAGTCCACGTCGAATGTGTCATTTTCGTAGACCGTGCGGGCGCTGATTGACTGAATGGACCCGGAGCGGTGGGCCAGCTCGATGAGGCCCTGGTAGCCGATGACTAGCTGAGCTTCCATTTGCCCGCTCTTGTAGTTCTTAAATGGCAGCAGCCATGCGTGCCCGAGAACTCCCGGGCGCAGTCCTAGCTGTGCGCAGGTCATCAGGGCGCCGAGAACGCTTTGGGGGCTGCAGTTTGCCAGCCCCGGAGTTTGCCGAAGAAGTGTCAGTGCGTCGCGCACAAGTTGTGCAGCTTCCGCGCCGCGTGGCATAGCCAGCTGGAACTGGTTCTCCATCATCTTGATCTGGTCCATCAGTGTTGGAGAGGACGCGCGTGCTGGGGCTTTGTTTTCCAGACGCTGTTCGAGATTTTTAGCCATGGTTAGAGTCCTTTCGATATCTGCGGGCGAATGCTCACAGTTTGAAATTGGGTGTATAGGTCGGCCTGTTCTTCCTTGAAGCGCTCAAGGTCAAAAGCCGGTTTTGTCGTCATGTACTGCTCCACCAAGTCTGGGTGCGCACCGCGCAACTTGGACAGGCTGAGCTGCCCGCGCTGGGCTCGAGCGAGCAGTCGCTTGCCGTCCATGAGCCGGTCATGCCCTTCCATGAGCATCCCGATGTGCGCGGCGGCTTTTGTTTTCCTGGCCTTTGCGTCTGCTTCTTCCTGTTTTGCGTTGAGCCATTCGATGAGCCATGGCTCTACTTCGCTGGCCGCGATTTCTTTGGCTCCGGGGTGGTGCGCCCATTCTCGGGTGAGGGATTCCATGGTTCGCACGTGTCCGTCGAGCGGTGGGGGAGTGTCCTTTTCGACGTGCTCCCAGAATGCGGCTTCGGCTTCGGTGATGATGTCGACGACGTTGGGGTTGATGTCGATTTCGTGGATTGACAGTTCATTGCCGCCAATCAGTCCGGTGACGATCGCTCGATGCATTCCCGTTACTGCGGCGCCGTGATGTACTTGGATTTCTGCGTGGTCTGGGATTTGCCCATTCCACTCGGCAGTTTTGCGCCAGTGGACATTTTTTGCTTCGAAGATGCGCCCATCGCTGGTGATGCCGTCTGGGTTGAAGTGCTGCCAGGGGCGCTCGGTGCTTGCTAGGGCCACATCGTCTTTGGTGATGCTGATGCCGAGCTTCTGTGCGGTCAGGTCACGGATAACCGGCTCCATTGCATGGCCCATGTCGCGCAGCTCTTGCTGCCGGTCGCTGACTGGCGGGTCGAGTGGCGCGCGTCCAGTTTTGATCTCCCACAGCGAGTAGGGGCTTTGGTAGGGGGATAGTCCCATGATCGTTGATGCATCCGAGGAGCCGATACCTGTGTTGCGTTGTAGCAGCCAGTCGTATTCGGTCTCGGTTTTGGGCAGTTGGGTGTATGTCATTAGTTGACCTCGTTTTCCATCCACTCTTCGAGTGCTGCGATGGTGTAGAAGATTGGCCGGCCGAGTCGGTAGTGCTTGGGGCCGACACCGTCTCGTCGCCAGCGCTGCAGCGTCGAGTGGGGAACGCCGATGAATTTGGCGGCGTCCTTCTCGTTAAGGCTCATGGGCTGGCTTTGGTCGGTCTGATGTGCGCGTCCGAGTTCTTCTCGGACGACATGGCGGATGTCCTCAAGGGTGATGGGTGCTGTCATTTTCCTCACTTTTCCTGATGCGGGACTTACGGAACCTAAACACAATAGGTGTCTATAGGTACCTATAGTACACTATGGGTAGTGGGGTTCAAATAATCCGCGTTGCAAAATAGTGTTAATTAGTTACCTATAGAGTCCAATAAGGCGCGGTAGTCGCTACTATCGAGGTATGGACAACACCCACAATCTTCCACGCCCAGAAGAGTCGGAGCTTATTGAACGCGCTAGAAAGAGAATCATCCCCACCGTCTCTATCACGGAGGCTGCCAAGCGCGTCGGTCTGTCTCGAAACCGCTACTCGGACCTAGAAAAAGGCTTTAGATGGCTAGCTGCGGGGGAAATCGTTGAAAATGTCGCGCCAGCAGAAACGCTGGCCCGCATCGCCTCGGGTCTCGACATCTCCCCAAAGGAGCTCATCGCCGTAGGTCGCGCTGACGCTGCCAAAATCCGCAAGGCTGAGATTGAGTTCTTGGAAGCGAATCAAAAAATCTACGATGACATCACGGACATTCCAACTAGCGACCTCCTGGAAGAAATTAGACGCCGCATCGACGGCGACGCGCCAGCTAGTGCCGTTCCCCTTGTTGCGAGGACCGTGGATCGGCGTGACTCGTCCACATTCGAACAATAACGCACCCTTGTTCGAATAAAGTGAAATGCCAATCGAAACCATGTGCTACAAATACGGTCATGGACAACACAATCATTGACACCCCGCTTCCGGACGGAATCGCCGGACTCACCGACGGAAAAACAGTCTGGCTCAATAGCAAACTCACACCCCAAGGCCGCCGCTGCACACTGGCCCACGAACTCGCCCACATCAAACGCGGCATCATCCCCAACCTCCCCGCATACCTCTACGCCCGCGAAGAAAAGAAAGTCGACGAAGAAGCCGCCCGAAACCTCGTACCACTCGAACAACTCGTCGATGCCATCATCTGGGAAGGCTGCGACACAAAACACGCAGCCCTTGCCGAAGTCCTCGACATCGACCGCGACACTCTCACAGCACGACTTACCACCGCATCACCAGCTGAAGCCGCCATCATCTGCCGTGCCCTCCTCGATCTCCCACAGGTGCCATGATGACTGGCCGACCACGAACCCCAATCGGAACCTGGGGCGACATCGCCGTCATCGACATCAAGGGGAGGAAAGAAGCCCGCGCCCGGTTCCGCTTCGCCGATGGCAAACTCCGCCTCGTCTCCGCGCGCGGCGCTACAACAAACAAAGCGAAAGCGGCGCTCCGCGAACGACTCGCGACACTCAGCGCATCCGTGACGGCAGAAAACGGCATCACACGAACCACCACTATTAGCGAACTCACCGAGTACTGGCTAGAGCGGAAAACCGGTGTCGAGCCACAAACCATTGACGATTACCGCCAAACGATAAATGCCAGCATCAACCCAGTAATAGGAGAAATACGGCTAGAAGAAATCACGCCGGGCCGGATATCCACTGTCCTCGAGGGCATGAAACCCAGCGTGCGAATCCGCGCCAGCTCGATACTCCACCAGTCATTCGCCGCAGCAGTCGCGCACGATGCCATCTCAACGAACCCTGTCGCTAGCCTTCCGAAACCACGGCCACAGCGGAAACCCGTCGAGGTCATCACCATTGCTCAACTCGTCCACCTTCGCAAAATTGTCGAAGAATGGGCAGCCGGGCGTATCGATGACGCGGGGAATCCGAAGAAACCGGACGCACGCAGTGAGGGCAGAGCACACGACCTCCTGCAGTTCTTCGACCTGCTTTTGGCTACAGGATGCCGAACAGGGGAGCTAGCGGCGGTGAGGTGGTGTGACGTAGATATGCTCGCGCCGGCTCCCACGATGCTCATTGCTGCGACGATGGTGCGCCGCTCCGGCGAAGGTCTTGTGCGTCAGGCGTATACCAAGACGAAGAACCAGCGTGTGCTTACCCTGCCACCGTATGCAGTGCAGATCCTGGCAGTAATGCAACGGCAGCAAATCCACGCCAGCCCACTGTCGCCTATCTTCCCTTCGTCGAAGGGGACTTTCCGCGAACCAACGAACATCAATAAGCAGTGGCGGAGGGCACGCCACGCGGCGGGAATGGATAGTGTTCAGTTCCGTACTCTGCGGCGCACCGTGGCGACCTTAATTGACCGTGAAATCGGCGATGAGGAAGCGGCGGCACAGCTGGGGCACTCGAGCGTGTCAATGACTCGGAAGCACTACATTGCGGCGCGGGCTGCGCAGGCGCCAGACCTGACATCAGTGCTAGAGAAATTTGCCTAGATATAGCGAAACGCGGCCAGTGGTTACGCCAGCCGCGTTTCTTGGACAAAATGAGCGGTACACCCAACCGCACTTGAGCTCGAAAGGGAACTCGCTTTTAAATATACGCTGGTTGTCAAACTGATGGATAAATGATGTTTTTCGACTTTCAGGTCGCTTACCCATCGTTTGAACTGTTGTATACGTGCAGCGTATGCGGTGTTTTTAGCGCCCCAGAGAGGAATCGAACCTCCGACACCGGCTTTAGTGCGCAGCTGGGCGTGTAATGCACTATAGGGGAATATAGTGTTATAAATAACCCGTAAATGCGCACCATATAACACTATATTACACTGCGTCACACTCCATAACACTAAAAAAGCGCTACAAAGTGATGGATAAATGATGTGCTCCACACACAAGGCATGTACTCACAACAGCTACCGCTCACTGTCATCCACTACCCCCGGAGGATTACGGGCCGTCGGAGCTAAATACGACGACCTCAATACCTGAGCCAACCCGTCTACATCTGGAGTCGGCGGCGAAGAATGACGATCAGACCTAGCCCACTCAACGAAATCCTTTAGCGCCTCTAACGCCTCACGGAGAGCCAACCGCAATGAGTGCGATCGGTCCTCCTCGGCAAGCAGCAAGGCCCGCGTTTCCTGCAAGGAACTTTCGACGTCCTCCAACCTCGATTCCAACTTGTCTATCCGCGCAGCCTGTCCCTTTATTAAATTCTCATTCAGAGTGACACGTGAATTTTCCTTAGTCCCCTTAAACGTCACCCAGCCAGTGATTGACGCAACAATAACGGCAGGGACAGCCACCAGAAGGGAATTGACGTCGATGTTCACAACTTCCTCCTACGGCTGGTGGCGGCCCGCAACCCACGCAGACACCATCGACGCCAGCGCAAGAAATAAATAGTTCTTCCCAGAAATCCAGCCGCGTGAGCCGTCCACTACAGAATCCATGAAGTAGCTCAGTGACCACATCGTCAATATCAATGTCACAGAAATGATTCCAGCAGCCCGCAACAAACCTCCGCAGCGGTTAACAGCCCTGTTCCCACTAGGGACGGCCGCTCCAACGAGCAGGAATACTGCTGCTACCATCCACGCGAATGCGAGGCTCTCAGCAGGCATGATTTCTTCAATCGGAGTCAGTGCGGAAATACTTTTCCCGACATACCCATAGGCGGTTACAGCCGAAAAAATACCCCACACGGCTGCAACTATGCGTGGCGTGAGAATCCGTTGAATCAACATGACCTCACCTTTCACGATTGCGAATCGTCTCGTAGCGCGGCATCAAGCGGCGTTCCTGTAGACGATGGGGTAGTAACAGGCGCAGGTGCGCGGTTAATGACTTCTCGCGTGTTCTTCTCAATCTCCTGCGTCAAGTCGGTGAGATACCGTGTGGCTTCTCGGATATTTGCGGCGTGGCCGGCGACGTCCTCAGCAGGCACCACGACAGGGGCGTTATCAGATGCTGGGCCAGTCTTAACCGTCGCGAGACCAGATGCAATGGCCGTTACGATTCCAGCGAGCTGGTCCAGGTAATGCCCCCATCCGTCGACTGTCTCTGCGTCAGACTTTCCTGTGACTACCAGGATGATGCCAGCGACGAAGCCGATAGCGTAGATGCTCCGCCGGATAAGCCATGCTTGGTTTGGGCTAATCATCGCTGCACTTCCTTGCGGTCGCGGGCAATCGCCTCGTTAACGACAGCGTCGTAGTCGATACCTTGCTTCTTCGCGATTTCCTTGAGGATGACGCGGAATTCCCAGAGGTATGCGTCGGTGAGTCTGATCATGTGTCCGACGGTGAGCCAGACCTTTGGGTTGATGATTGACTGGAGCTTTTCATTAAGCATTTCTCGTTCCTTCTCTGCCGGTGTTGGTGCTGGCGCAGGGGGAGTGGGCGTCACTGAGGTCATGCGCTCACGAGTTTTCGCGAGTACAACGTCCCACGGGAACCCGCCTGCTGTTTTCGGCACGCCAGTAGAACCGTCGTATCCGCCGGGGTCCCAGTGCGTGGAGCCGCCGTAGAATTTCGAACAGTCCCAATGCCCGCAAATACCGGTGACGCCGGACTGCGTCATCTGGGGTGGGGCGACGCGCTGCACCGCGATGTTATGGAACCGGCAGTAGTGGGCCAGAACGTCCGCGAGTTTTTGCAGCTGCTTTGCGCCCCAGGTCAGCCACTGTTGGCGGGTTTGGAACGCGGTGCCAGTCAGGCACACGTGGAAGGCCTGATCGTTGCCGATGCTGCCAACCGACCAGGTGCCGTACACGTCGTCGTTTTGGCGACAGGTGTCTCCGCTACGACCGATACCGACGTGGTAGGAGCCGCCGGAGATGTCACGGCGGCGGTTGTATTCAGCTAGTTGCTTTGCTGTCCAGGCGGTATCGCGGACTTGCCGGGTGGCGTAGTTGTAGCCGGACTCGTCGGTATGGATGACAATGAACCGGCGCTTGTGTCGGCTAATGCCGTTATCACGCCAGGTCAGCAAGTCGGTGTCGCACTTGAATTGCGCAGTTGGCTTTGGGGCGGGTTTCAGCGCGGGTGCTTCCGGTATCGCTACCGGGTCTGTAGTCGGTGCCCCGGCTGCTTGGTCTGGCCGTGGTGGATGCTGGCCCCAGTAGGTATGAAGCACCTGGTTAACGTCGACCTGTAGGCCTGTAGGTCCGGTAACGTTGTGCTTGGACTGTAGAAGAACCGCGTGCGGTGATACATGACCGTCGGACCAGCTGGTTGTCTGCCACTGCAGGAATTTTCCTTCGCCAGCAGACCCGATGACCCCGTCCTCGCGTGCCCAATCACAGACGCGACTGTGGCCGTAGATGCCGACGCGTTCCCGGCCTAGCACCTCACACGCGGCCTTGAAATAGTTGACCGCAACCGCGTTCCACTGCGCCAGTGTGATGTCGAAATCGACAGCGAAAAACACCGGGTATCCAGTGCGTTTAATCGCCTTGAGTTGCTTGTCGGCTGCTTTCGCGTCCTGCTTACCGCCCTTAAAACCACGCATACAGTCAGGGTTCGCTACACCCCCGTACTGCCACACAAACGCGGTGTCCAGCGCGTTCGCCTTGAAGTCCGCGACCTCATCAGCGGTGGCGGGTTTGCCCTTCATCCACTGCTCACGAGCTGGGGAAATATAGCGGATCGCACCAAGATGCCCAGCAGCACGAATCAACGCCGCGGGGATCGCCTGCGCTGAATAATCAAGAATCGTTGCCATGCTCCTGACACAACACGCCAGGGGTGACTATCTAGAGTATGATTCCCCAACCAACCTGCGACGATGTATTACCAGGCCGCGCCCCCCACCGCGCTGCTAACACCCCATCGGCAAGCGGTTGCGTATGCCACGCAACCGCGAGCACATCACCATTCATCGTGGCCCCATCACGGCCACCAACACCGATAGCCGTCGTCATATCAAAGTTCGGTCGCGCAGCAAACAATCCCGGTGAAATCGTGCCCGGGCGCGACAAAACACCATCCACCCACAGCGAAAAGGTGATGACGCCAAACCACCCGTACTCCGCACGGACAGCGATGTGATGCCATAGACCATCGTCCAACCGATTCGTCCCGTTGAGCGTCAGCCTGTAACCACCCTGTGCAGACGAGGCATAGAAACGCGGCGTCCCATCAGCAAGAACAGTCAACGACAGCTCGGTTTCACCATTGAGTCGCGACCACACCGGACGCGCACGGCCCCCCTTAGAGACACGTATCCAAGCCTCAACAGTGAAATCATCACCGGACAAGCTCGGCACCCCAGACACTGTCAGATAACCACTCGTCGAACGAACCGCGCGTTCAGTCCCCACAGCGACTGTCGTGACCATCCCAATGGAGGTAGCACTGCCACGAGTCGCATACGGGCCAGAATCATATGCCCCGACAAGCAGCGCCGCGGAACTCATCGCCTCGACCGTCATTTTATTTCTCCTCTAGGCGGAGCGAAACGAGAATCCCAGCGGCGTCAGTAGCCGCGACACGAAGAGCAATTGTGGACCCTGCGGCCTTCGCAAGACTTGTACGGAATGACTTTGACGCGCTACCCGCACTCAGCGTAAACGGCGTGCCGTCAATGGTGGCTTTCACCGGCAGGGAACCCGTCGACACTGCTGTGATATTGACCCGCGTAATCACCGAATCCACATCAACCATGACCAGAGGAGCTGAAATAGTGTCACTAGGAGCCTCCATGACCGTGAAGTCATGCGAAATCGCCACCGGTTTACGGTCCGCGGTTTTTGCATACGCATCCAGGATTGCCGTTAGCTCTTGTGCAGTGACGAGTGAAGAAATCGCGCCGATCGCCTGGAGGTCACTGATTGTCTGACGGATTTCCTGGGAGAGATCGATGGTCACATCGCGTTCAAGAGTGCCGCCTCCCGTCAACCCGTGGCCTGCGATTATCCTACGTGTCATGGGGATGTTCTCGTCGATTCCTTGCAAATCACGAAGCCGCTGGATCATCTCCAGAACAATCTCAGATTCACGATTATCTAATTCACCGGACATGAAAACCTCCTAGGTCTAGGTCGGATATTTGATGTACCCGGTCAGTGATGACCCGAATGCATCCCATTTGAAATCGGGGTTCGCCGGAACTCCGGTATGGTCTCTCTTCCCGTCCTGAATACGCATTGGCTTCATGATGGAGGTATTCCCATGCTCAGGTGCCCAGAACACAATCTCCGAGGCCCCCTCTTTGATGGCTGGTTGAACCTGCATATAGATGCCCGGGACCGCCCCCTGGAGCCACAATGAGGCGTTGCCGTAGTACTCCTTGCACGCAAAGAAATTAGGTCGGAAAGGAAGATTTGTGATACGCAGCGGCCCTCCGCCAGAACTAGGGTTCGTTCCCCAAACAATTCGGAAAAATAGCTCACAAAAACCTCTGTCCCAGCGGTATCGGTAGATTTGCTGGCCCCCAGCACCTAGGTTAATGGAGCCGTTATCACGGATACGGCAGGAGCCGGTCGACCATAAAGGATGTTCGTAATCTTTTCCGGGTGGGCCTACCGGCCCCTGCGGCCCCATCGGGCCACGCGGCCCCGCCTCCCCAGGGTCGCCCTTCGGGATACGGAGATTCAGCACCGGCGCGGCGGAGGAACCGGTGATAGTCGCGTCCGCCCTGGAATCGGCCTGCACAGAACCAATAGTGAAATGCGGGGTTACACCGTCCGCCCCAGCAGCACCAGTCGGACCAGCAGCACCAGTCGGACCAGCCGGGCCGGTATCACCCTTCGGTAGCACCAGGTTCAGCGAGTACAGCCCCGATTGGTTCGTCAGCGTAGCCGAAGGGTTCTCGCCCTTGGATACAACACCTATTTTCAACTGTGGGGACACGCCCGCCGGTCCAGCGTCTCCAGGCTCACCCTTCGGCCCTGCGTCACCCTGCGGTCCCTGCGGACCTTGCGGCCCCGCCTGCCCAGGTTGCCCCGGTTCCCCTCTATCCCCCTTGGGTCCAGGGTCGCCCTTCTCCCCCGGGGCACCCTTCGGGCCGTGCGGTCCACGAATCAGGCCGACATCTACCCACTCCGTGCCAGCCCACACATGCAAATGACCATCGACGATGTAACCATCACCCCGCGCCGCGCCTGAAGGCAATTCGCCAGTCGTCTGTACGGTGCCCTGAATATTCACCGAGGTGCCGTCCTTACCCGGCTCACCAGTATCACCCTTCGGCCCCGGCACACCCTGCGGCCCCGGGTCGCCGGTAGCGCCCCGCGCACCAGTCGCCCCTTGCGGCCCCGGCACACCCTGCAAACCACGCGGGCCTTCCGGCCCCTGCTCCCCACGCAGAGACTCAAGCCACTGTGTAGGGGTGCCTACAAACCCGTCTTCAACAGCGATTTGGTAAGCGGATTTACCGGCGTTTCCCGCTGTCCGTTTTGCTTCTTCCGCCGCGTCTAACGCAATCTTCGCCGCCGCCGATGCGATACCGTTGTAGCCAATCAGCTGGTCTTTCAGCAACTCAATACCGGCTTCAAGTTTCACCACAGCCGTGTCGGCAAGCTCGCGCGTGTTGTCGCGCAGATTCACAGCCTCGGTGAGAATCGTTGACAGCTCTGGCCATTCAACACTGAGTTCACGCGTCGACGCTAAATCGACGCCAACGATCATTGTCAGCGTTGTTTCTGTCGCGCGGAGCCCAAAAATCCGCTCACCCGGAAGTGTCGTCGCAGCGCGCTCAATCAGATTCCAGACCTCGGCCATGGTGGGGAAGTACTCGCTGGCAGCTGGTTCTTCCACTAGCCCTACAATGTCGACGAAGTTGCGGACAACGAAATCTGCCCAGAAATCACTCCATCGGATAACCATCGTCTCACCACGGCGGAGATAGGTCGTGGAGATAAGTCCGCGAATCCGGACAGTCTCACCGACCTTAGGCAGATGATAATAGTCGCTGATTTTCGGTGTGTTTTGAATATTCGGGCTGGTCACAATGCGCCCCCTAGATAGATTCGTTGAGTGTTCTACCTGGCAGGTTATGGGCTGCGGGTGCTATACCGGCTGGGGGAAAGCCCTTAATTGGATCGTGTTAGAGAAGATTTGCATCTCCGCAATGTACCCAGTGATGGTTGAAGGCATCCACCAATCGTGAGCTGTGATTAGAGATGCTCGGAACCGGACATCGAGAGATTGTCCTGCCCCTACACGAATCGGGTCGAGAGTCAGCGTTGACTCTGGCTGTGATGCCCGATAGTGAGCCTGGTTTGGTTTGCCATCAGTGAATCCAGTCCAGATTCCGCCGCCCCATTCCGTGTTCCACACCTTCGTGGGGTCAGGGTCTGCAGCCATGACATTCTTGGGCGAGTCGTAGCCAACCGCGGTGGTATATCGTTCTCGGATGAACGCAAAATTTGGGGCAGACAGCACCATTGTGCGACGCTGACGCTGGATCTGGACCTCAACGTCCACGGGGATACCGTAGTCGTTCTTCCAGTGGACACGCTGGTCAATCATAGTTTTCATCGAATGCGACACATTGTCCCACTCCTCAGGCGGGAACACCCGATTCGGCATCGCCGCCTGAAACGGCCCATCGCCGGTGGACTCGACGCGGGAACGCGCGACAATCCGGCTAAACGCAGTTCGGTCAAGCCCGAGAATGCCGCCGTTGGTTGTGAACTGCGAGGTGGTGCATTGGGTAGCCATTACTCGGTCTCCATTCCCTTGTGAATCTCATCGGCGTTAGCGATGATTCTGCGCCGACCCGTAGGGATGTGGTCGGCTACTAGGTCACCGGTGTGCTCGGACACGTGGATGGACCATGTGCCGAGGATTACCTGGCGTGGGTGCTCTAAGCGGCGCAAGCGACGGTCAACGTCGCGTGCCCACTCTGCGTCGCTGTGAGGAGTCTTGCCAAGGGTCATGCTGGTGGCCTTCCGACTTCTTCGGTTTCTTGCTTTTCGCCGGAACCAGCGCCGGAGAAGTTCTTTGATGCGAGTTCCTTTTCCCAGGGGGAGCGCATGTCGATTTTCGCCGGGTCCGGCATACTTGTCACCTCATTTGTGACCTTCGTCTCAGTTAGGGTGACTTTAATCTGTTCTCCCTTATCCCCAACTCGGACCTTCACCGACTTAATTGCCATCACCGACGCCACATTCACGCCAGTCACCGTAGACGCCACCGGCACCTTCACCCCAGGGACAAGCTCATCAACCTGCACCGGAGCCGTTGGCAACAGCTGTGAATCGCCAGGGATTACCAGACGCCGTGGCGTGACGGCAGACTCCTTCACTCGCCGCTCCGCCTGCTGCTGGCACTCCTCCTCACGGACAGCACCGTCAGCTTTTTCAATCGACTGCACCAATCCCAACGGGGAGTCCTCCCGGAACTGCCCCCATACGCCCTTGCCCTTGACATGGCAGTCGGTGACGACATCTGAGCCGTCCTTAATCACAGTGAACTCGCCCGAGAGATCCTTATCTGACAATTGCGCCGTCGTGTACTGCCCCGGCAGCGGGCCAATAATCAATGTGCCGGCATTAATCGTCCATACAAGTCCTTGCTCAACTAGGTCATCGATAACCTCATCGACCATGCACTCGGCAGGAGTGTACGCCGCGTTAACCCAGATGCGGGACTCGTAGGTGACCATGTTTTCGACCATGGAGCAGGCATCTGCGAAGCCGCATGAATCCTCCACGTGAGTCCGCATGATTTGTGTCGCATCATGCTGCTGCCAGAGTCGGTGCAGGGGCACGCGGCGGTGCTTGAAGAACTTCGCGCCGTCAGCGGCCTCAACTTCGACTATTCCTGCTTTCGCTGTTGTTGAAATGACGATGCCGAACCATACCAGTTCGCCGTTGCGGTAGATTCCCATTGTGTGAGCCCACGGCTCGAGCCCATTAATCACTGCGTCCGGCGCGGCGATCGTTACTGACGCCTTCGACATTTCATTGAGCTCACGCGCCCAGTCCACATCAATCAATGCGCCTTCGGGGGACTGCCAGAACATACGCTCGGCATGCCAGTCACCAAAAACAACCGCATAATCACCACTGCCCAGCATTATGCTCTCCTCGTCACAGCATCAACATCAACCTTCATGCCTGAGTGCACGGTCCGTTCGACATCAATCAGCAAGGTGTATTCGCGACCGCATCGAAGCACAGGGGGCCGCCATGGACCGCCGAAACGACCGGTCACGAGATGGGACGCGTCCAATGACAAACCATCGGAAGTCACGGCTGTCGCCAGGCCTGTTACCGCGTCCAGGGTGAGACGAGCTCCGGCGGGGATATATCCAATCATGGCTTCGCCAACCGTGGAGCAGGCGATACTCTGCTCTGCGTCCGGTGGTCCCTCCACCCACTGGATACGAACATTGCGCTCTTCCTGCGGGCCAGTACGAATCGTGACTGTCGGCATCGCTTCGCCCCACTGGGGTAGGCGTCCGGCTTCCAGCACCCATGTGAGCCTGCGGGTTTCGAACGTGGTGCAGCCTGCGACAACGGCGGGAGTCACAGGGCGAGGGATCGACACCGCAGGTTTCGCTAGAGGGTCAGTGAGCACTGTTTTCTGGGTCGAGCAAATTGATGGGCACGAACCGTCCGACCCAGCGTTTTCAAACCTCACAGTGTCGTTAACACCCCAGATTGGCTGCAAATCGCTCACAAGTCGGGTCGGTAGTGACCACACCCACGGCACAGCAGCTGTGAGCTCAAATGACACACGTGTCATCGTGGCCTGACGGTTCTCTGCGGACCACACTCCAAACCGCTCGTCAACCTTTAGCGGCTCAGTTAGCGCAACCTGTGACATCATCCTCGACTCTGCGTTACCAAGCTTCGCGACATTCTCCGCAGTCAGACTGCCATCGGTTTTCGGGGCAGACTGCAAGAACAAAAGTTGACGGGCCTTCTCCACGTCGCCACACAAATCGTTGCGGAGAACACCTGCGAGCCACCCTAAGCCATACTCGAGCCCAGCCGGAGTGCCGCCGATTACCAGTGCCTCAATCGCCATCTTCCGTGGCGGGGTACGAGTCACGCCGAACCCGCCACCGATGCGCGTGGCGTGAATAACATCGCGGTCTAGCGGCGCAGAATCAGCGCCGTCAATCGACATGATCCACACCCCGGCGAACTCAGCCGACGCCGGGTCGCGGGGGTCATACCATGGGCAATCTGCATCCTCCCATGGCGACAGGTAGTCAGTGGCGCGCCCCTGCCACCTCCATAGATCGTCCCACCCGTCGTTTGTCACGATTTCCGCAGTGCCGTTGCGGACTCCTCGGAGCATGTATCGCACGCATCGGGAGGTGTTAGCTATCTCGGTTTGTCCGAGCTGCAGCCAACCTCTGAACATTTTTCCTCCCGGGTTACATAAGCGCCATGAGGCGGTTTTCTACCTCGTCCGCCGTGCGCTGCGGGTCAGTGGCGACGATGTTTTGGGTAACAATAATTTGCCGTGTGGTTCGTGGTTGACCATATTGGTCGGTGGTGCCACGAGATGACGTGACCTCCGGCAACGTAATACCCCCGTCGAGCCAATCAACTAGGCGGTCAAACGATGTAGTCTGCTCCGGGCTGAGGACCCGCTCCGGCTTAAATGCTGTCTTGTGGAAAATGCCCTGTCCAACTCCCATAAGCCCGCCGTGCTCATAGCCACCGGCTCGGCCGTACCCTGCAGGCAGAGAACCATAGGTGCGCATGGTGTACCGCATAGACGCGGCGATATTCGCCTTCGGGTCCCAAATATCATTCGGGAAACGAGGGTCACGGTGCGCCGCGAACGTGCTACCAATAACCTGCATAAGCCCCTTCGAAGGGTCGCCCCTCCTCGCGTTAATGTCCCAGTTGTTGATAGCGCGTGGGTTACCGCCCGACTCCTGATTCATACGCTTTAGCGTGATACCGAGCCACGATGCGGGGTGCCCATACAGCCGCAACAGTTGCGAAACCAAGGGTGCCCATCGCTGCACACCTGTTCCGCCCGGGTCCGCCGACGACTCCGCCATTTTCTTATCAATCATGGCGCGGGCCTTAGAGTCCATCGCCTTATCAACCGCGCTCGGTAAAGTGTTGATAATTCCCGGTTTGCCAGCCCAACTACGCAGCGCCGTTTGAGTACGGTCGCGGAAAGGTTTCACCGCCTCCGCAATCATCTCGCCCATCGACACGCCGGAACCCATACCCGGCACGAACCTACCGCCGTCGACGACGCGGAGGTGGTGGTGCTGGTTGAAATACGAGTCCGTAGCACCGACAGCACCGGCACCGAACTTCACCCTGGACGGGGAACCACCCGACTCAACATTCACCGCGGGGATACCCTCAACACCGCCGATTGTGCCAGCAGTGTGCCCACCACCGGGGCCGCCATTTCTGATACCTACGGAGAAACCAGCGGACAAACCACGCGCCCACGCGCCCCGCTGCCCAGCCGGGAAATTACCCGTAGCCCACTGGCGGGCACCGTTACCGCCCAGAATCACATCCGCGATACCAGACATGTAACCCGAGCAGTCAGTACCGCCCGCGCCGTGTGCCGAGCCACCAAACACATAGGGTCGGCCGCTACGGGAACGCGCCCAGTTATAGCCGCGCAAAAGGTCACGCCACGCCGGAGAACCCTTCACAATGCCACCACCCGCATAACGGGAGGCGATTTGCTTAAACGTGTGGTCATTCAGCATTTCCCGCTGCTGTTTCGTGGACCGCAGACTATTCGGGGTCGCAGACACCGCACCGGAGTTCATCGCGTCTAGATTCTGAACCCCGATTTTGTCCACGGCCTTAGCCGTCATAACGTACTCACCGTTCGACAACAGGGCAGGAATTTTATCGTCCGTCGGCCCACCCGGCCCAGACACAAAACCACCGGTCGCGAACCGCAGCGGATACGGTGCCATCTTCTTCGTGCCAATCAGTTCCGACACGCTATTCCACATACCGACCAGGCCGTTATTGAAAACAGTGCCAATCGTGAAGCGGACCGGTGCTGCTGTGAGCTCTCGGATACGAGCCCAGGCCGAACCGATGGAATTAACCGCCCAGGTAAACGAGTTCGTCACCCACTGGAGTGAATTTACGATGGTGGTAAACACCGGAGTTACACCAGTGCTCAGAGCCCAGAAGAGCATCTGCACAAAGTAGGACAGCCCAGCTCGGATAGGCCCGGCTATCTGCCCCCATACCGTGGTCGCCATCATCGTCGCTGATTGACCAGTTGCCAACATAGTAGGGGTGATAACACCCGCCTGCGTATTTGCCATCCCCGCCGCCATACTCATAAATGCGGGCAGGGCAACCCCACCTGTCTGCGCTGCGACGGTGTTCGCAAACCCGATGGTTGCGCCATCGAGCATTCCGAACATTGGAATCAGCGTGCCCGTTGCCGTCGAATCTATCTGTGATGCGGCCGACTCGAACGAATACGGCGTAGACGATGCCATGTCTGGGGCGGTTACAGACATGGCAGGCAGGGGCGGCGATACCCGGGGAGCGACGTCTACCGCGTTAGTGGTGACGTTCGCGTTAACATTCACTCTGGCGGTCGTTGAGGACGCAGCCGCCATTTCTGCTGCTGCAGCGGTCACTGCCGGCTGCATAGCCTGGATACCAGCAACCATGCCCTCACCAACGTTATGGCCGATAGCCTGGAACTCGCGCGACGGCGAGTGGATACCAAGGGCGTTCTTGGCTGCTGAGATTGCTTTTCCTGCGAACCCCGTGACAGTACTAATAAGTGTGCTGATCATAGAGTTGATGCCGTTGATCATGCCTTGCACAATCTGGCGTCCAGCGTTGACAAGCCAGGTTCCAGCATCGGAGACAGCGCCGATAACCTTGTTTTTCCACCCGGTGATAGTGTCCTTCACGCGGTTGAACCCATTGATGACTGATTGAACCATCGGGGCCACATATTGTGAATAAAGGTTGGAGCATGCTTGGCCGAACTCGTTAACCTTGCCGCGCACCCAGTCCATCGCAGAGCTGATGCCAGATCGAACCCAGTCAAATGCGGCAATAACACCATTGACAACCGGCATGATTACCAAGTTGTAGACCAGCTGCACGCCTTGCCACAGGAAGTTCCACCCGGTTGCAATCCACCCGAAAATGATTTGCAGACCGTCCCACATTGCTTGGAATACCCATACAATGCCGTCAACTATTGGCTGGCCGACTGCCTGCCACGCAATCTGCAGCCAGCCCCAGAGCTCATTCCACGCCCCGACGAGCGAGTCCCACCCGGCCTTCAGCCAACCGACGAAGGTATCGAACGCCATGGTGATCCAGTCCACGACTGGCTGCCCGTAGGTATCCCAGCTGGATTGCAACCATTGCCATACCGCGTCCCAGGCGAGTTTGATTCCTTCCCACGCCAGAATCAGCGTTCCGATGAAGAAGAGGAAAACATCGCCGATGAAATCTAGAACCGGTTGGCCGTAGGTTTCCCACGAGGTTTGGAGCCACTGCCAAATGGAATCCCACCCAGACTTCAGCCCATCCCACACGGCGGTGAGGGTATCACCGAAACCTGTAAAGAAGTCGATGATTCCCGCGATTAGGCCGCCGACCCACTCCACGAACGCGCCGATTGCGGCGCCGAGTTTTTCGGCAATCCAGGAGATAACCGTGCCGATAACACTGATGAGCGGCGACAGGACATTCTCCGTGAGCCAGGAGATAACCTTTGCGACGCCCTCGAATGCGAAAGCCAGAACACGCAGGGCGCCAACGAGCAGGAATACTGCCGCCACAGCAACGCCGCCGATAACCATAAGCAGTGGCTTGAGGAGCGGCCACAATGCTTTCCCAATATCGAACAGTGCCTTCGCGAGGGCTGCGACAACATCCCACACGGCCTTAAAAATCGCGATGAGCGCATGCCACCCTGCAGACAGTACGGCCCCGGCGACGTCCTGGAATGCGTGCCCTAACGACTTAATGCCTTCCCACACGCTACGGACAGCGTCTCCCAACACGCGGTAGAAACTGATAACAGTTTGCGCGGCCGGGCCGCCAATCATCTTGGTCAGAGAATCAGCGTCTCCGTCTTTCCCTCGGATAGCGTCCCATGCCTCGGACGCTGCTCCCTTGAAGCTGGTTAGGATATCGAACACGCGGTTAGCGTTATCCCCACCGATGAGAGACACCAGCGCCCCACTCGACTTAAACCCTTCTGGGTTCAACACAGCGTTTTTAACGTCTGACCACGCGTTCTTTACTGTGCTGATGGTGTTCTGAATTCCCGCGACTCTGTCGGCTCCGATGAGCTTCGACAACGGCGATGCGGCATCCACCGGGGTGCCTCGGATAACGGAGACGAGGTTATCCCACAGCCCCTTGACGAAGTCCACCGCCGGGGCAACAGCGTTCTTGACGGACTCCCACATCCCAATCCAGAAATTACGGAACGCCTCCGAGTGCCGCCACAGCAACGCCACAGCCACTACCAACGCAGTAATCCCGGCAATGACGGCCCCCACAGGTGTGAACAAGAAACCAAGGTTCAGTGCCTGCCATACCTTCGTCAGCAACCCCAGGGCATTCACAGTACCAATGAGCGCACCTACTACTGCTGCTGCGCCAATTCCCGCCAGTGCAGCCGCGAAAATATCTGCTGTGACGCTCCCAGACTTCATCCACTTGGCAAAATCTTTAATTGGGCCGACTGCCCACTTCACAATCGCGGTTCCAAACTCCACCGCCGCAGTGATGCCAGGGATAAACGGCTCAATAATCGACGCGCCGAGGTTAAACAGCGCCGTTTTCATATTCGACAGTTTCGCCGGCAGCGTCTGGCCCATTTGTTTTGCAAGGTCGCCGGTGCCCATGTTCACGGCTTTGACGAAGTCCTCGAAGGACACCTTTCCGTCACTGATAGCCTTCTTCACTTCGGCTTGTGACATGCCCATCGAGTCGGCGAGGTACTTTGTCGCGTTGACTCCAGCGTCGGCCATCTGCGCCATGTCCTCACCAGTGACCTTGCCCTGCGCACTAATCTGCTGCATGACACGACCAACATCAACGCCGGAGCCTTCCGCGATGGAGGATAGGGCAGTAAACGCTTGAATCGCGCTGTCCATCGGCTTACCGAGCTGAACACCGGCCTGGGCGAACATCGCAGAGTACTTCGCTGCGTCAGACAGACTCACTGATGTACCCGTGACCTGCTCTGTCAGTTTCGCCATTTGGTTCTTGGTTTGCTCCGCAGATAGGCCCACGGATTGGAACATGATTTCCGCGCGCTGGATATTCATCAGACGGTCGAACCCACCTTTGAGGACCACGGCCGGGCCCGCGATCGCTGCGATGGCACCGCCGATACGCCCAAATGCGCTTGGCAGCTCATTGGCGTCACGTTTGACTGACTCCAAGGCCTCGCCGATGTTTCGACGGATACTGCTTCCAACTTCAGCGGCGCGTTGCCCGAGCGCAGTGAATGCCCCGCCAGATATGCTCCCCATCGCGTTTTTTGCGGCTGCGACACCGGAGCTAATCCCAGATGCGATGGATGAACCCGCGTGAGCTGCCATTTCGCCAATACGCGATAGAGAGGAGCCGCTGACTGTCCCTAGTGCCGCGTCCGCCTTTGATGCGCCGGAGGAAATGGAGGACGCTACCTGAGCCCCAGCCTCAGCAGCCTTCTTCGTAATCTTGGTCAGGCCGTTGCCGTCTACAGCATCGAGGGCTTTATCCGCTTTATCGGCGCCACGCTGGATTTCGGAGCCGATAGCGTCACCAGCTTGCGACGCCTCCTGTTGCGCAGACTTAGGGAGCTTGCCGAGGATACCGTCGATTTTCGCTAGGGCGCGTTCTACCTGCTGGGTGAGCTTATCTGTGACGTCACTCGCGTCCGCTTCGAAGGTGACTTTTGCTTTACCGACTGCCATGGTCACATATTCGCCATTCCGGGTGTCCATACATGACATAGAGTACTATAGTTAACTATATTGCGTTACTGTGTAGTATTACGAAGTGAAGAAAGGATGACATCATGGAGCCAGTAAAGAAGAAGAAATGGCCATGGATAGTTGGAGGACTCTTCCTCGTTGGACTAGTCGGCTCGATAATCGATCCGGTAGAGAAGCAATCAAACACGCCCGAAACATCCGTCACAACTACCACGGAATCAAAAATAGAACAGCCATATAAAGAGCGGACCCGGGCCTCAATGACAGCCTCGGAAAAGGGGACTGAAGAAACATTCAACGCCGGAGCGCAGTTCGAAAAGTGGTATCTCGGACAGTACGACGAACATAGTTGGGACTATGTTTGCGGCAAGTACGGCGGCTGGGAATGTAACGTGCTTGACGTCGACTCCCCGGCAGGGCTTGATGGCACCATCGTCATCGTAACGACCTTGTCGAAAGATAATCCCGAAGGAAAGCAGCGCGCAGAAGGTGCCGTTAAGTCTATCCAGAACCTAGCCGATCTCGAACCGGAGATGAAAGACGCTATTGGAGGGAAAGCTGACTACGTTCAGGTGTGGGACGCGCAAGGTAATGTGCTCGCAAGCGGCAATATCAACTACGGGGCGTAGCCAATGCGCGACGAAGATATTTCAGAGCAGGACTTGCGGATTCTTCGCGCGGAAGCGGCGTCGATGGTCCGTGGGAGGCGTCAATCCGAGTGGTGGGAGGAAGTAGAGCGCCTCACTGCAGGTGAGAAGTTCGCGGAAGCGGAAGAATTACTTGTTGAGATGCGGGATGCGGCCGCTGAGTCTACGCGTATTGCGGGGTGGACGGTGCCGTTCGCCCCCACGCAGGGACTTTTGTCTATCTACCTTAAGCAAGGGCGTATCGGGGACGCTGACCAGGTGCTTGCTGACTACCTGGACTGTCTCCAGGAGTATCGGATATTCGTGCCCGAGGGCGGGGATACTGGTGAGCGTAGGGCGCGTGAATGGGTGGAGGCTCTGTCCGATCCTAAGGCTCGTGCGCACTGGAAAGAACAAGGGGGTGAATGTAATGGAGGAAAGTGAGAGGGCGCGCCTTCTGGCTGAATGTGCTCAAGCACAAAAGAATTATGAGTGGAGTAAGCAGCGCCGGAAGGATGCCTTTATAGCAGCAATGCGGACGCCCATTAGTGCCCGTGAGATTTCCGAAGTGACTGGGCTTCCTAGGACAACTATTAGCGGCATAGTCAATCGGTAAATAGTGTATTGACCGTTTTTAGTCATTGTGTGGTAGTATTCTAAATGTAAAGCAAAAGCTTTATATAAAAAGCCACCGCGTAGCTGGGACTACCGGTGGCACGGACTCAACTACTAAGGAGTTGAATCATGGTTAATACTGCCATGCCCGCCACGGGAACCGCAAACCCGCTCATCCCACTCACCGAGAACTCCGACGGAATTCAGGCTGTCATGGGACGAGACCTACACGCCTTCCTTGAGGTCCAGTCGAACTACACAACCTGGATTAATCGGCTGATAGAAAAATATAGGTTCATTGCAGGTCAGGACTTTATTCCAAAAATGGAAGAAAGTTCAGGTGGACGCCCGTCTGAGAATCACATCCTCACCTTGGATATGGCAAAAGAACTGTCCATGGTGCAAAACAATCAAAAGGGACGCGAAGCCCGCCAGTACTTCATCGAATGTGAGAAACAAGCACAATCGAAAAAGGCTAATGGTGGTGAACTATCGCGGCTCGAACTTCTTCAGCTCGCAATGAACGCCGAAACAGAGCGTCTCGCACTCGAGGTAAAGAACAAAGAACTCGAGCCGAAAGCAAAAGCCTATGATCAGTTCATTGACGCAGACGGAACCTATAGCGTCGGCAATGTCGCAAAGATGCTCGGGCTAAGCCAAAACAAGCTCTTCACAAAGCTCCGCCAACACGGAATTCTCATCTCCAAAGGAGCAATGCGGAACACGCCTTACCAAAAATACATGCACCACTTCGCAGTCAAAGCCTACGACTACCAGCGCAGCGATGGTTCAACACACACAAGCTACACAACCCGTGTACTCCCCTCAGGAATCGGTTTCATACAAATGAAACTCAACCCTGAAACAAAGACGGAGGTATCCGCGTAATGAACGGAACAGTGAACGGATACTTCGAGGACCATGCCGTATCCTGCATCGTTACCCCAGACATTGTACGTGACAAGGTAATCGGGCTAACCATAGATATTCTCGGAGAGAGCTTCGCACATACGCTCGCCTTTGATGGTGATGATATGTCTGAGTTCCTTACGAAATTGACTATGCGTAGCTAGAGGTCAATCCCCTCGAACCCCTCGAAACCTTCTTCCCATCCGGGTGGGGGAGCCATCGGGTTGTCACGCCGGTACAAATCCCGGATGATTTTCTCCCGCTCCTCATCATCTTTCGCCGAGTCGAGAATCATTACCTCGACGACATCCAGCAGCGCCGTTAGTGACGGCAGTTGTCGGAGCGGGTCAGAAATCCCCTTCTCAATTAGCCGTCCACGGATCATTGACCACTGCTGTACAGTCGCCCGCGATAGCGCAACAGTCGTTTTCCACGGCCGAGCCGTACCCTCCCTCAAAATACCGGCCATTAAATCCAACAAGTCCGGTTCGCCCCCGTCATAGTGGAACACCACCGGAAGCAGCTCATCCAGGCTAATCCCGGCAGTAGAAGCAATCTCCGTGCATGCCTGCAGACTCTCCCCAGGGACATCGCTTGCAAGCCTAGAGACGACAAGAGCGGCAGACGGAGGAAGCTCACTGACCTCCCACTGCCTGCCGCACCAATCAACAAACACCAGCTACCTGCGTGGGCCGGTAGTTGGAGCGTTCATCTCCGGCGACTCTTCTGCCGCCTTCACCATAGCCTCGATAATGTCCCCCATAGACTCATCGGTGATAGGAGACTCGGGGTCCATCATCTTTTCGAGGAACATCTCAAAGTCATCGGCGACAAGGTGGAACTTCAGGAACATGCGAAGCGATGCGATTGACAGCTCACCATCGGACTTCGCGGACGCGCCGAGGGAAAACGCCAGCAGAGCAGCGCGCTTCGGGACATGGAAGCGGAAAGTAACCCCTTCTACTTCCACAGAATGCGAAGCTTCAACCTCTGCATCGGAACTATTAGACGGGTCGATGATTGCAACCTCAGGCTCATCGGCGATAGCACCCGGTTTCTTAGTCGCTTCAAGCTCTGCGAGACGTGCCTTCAGCTTCGCGGTTTCGTCCTCGCGGTTCGCATCGGCTTCGAAAGCTGCGGTGGAATCAGTAGTCACAGTGTTGTCCTTTCAGATCGCTGTTCGGTGACAAAGTTTGTTCTATTCCCCTGCGGTGACCTCAAACCCCAACGCTCCGGCACCTGTCTTTAGAGCGTTGAGGAGCCAGGGCCTCTTTTTTGCGCCGGGGTGGTTCACCGAGCGGGCGAACACCATGCCGTTTGTTCCGCGCCATGCGAGCACTTTCGCTCGCCGTGGCCGAATGACATGAGGGCGGGACCCTTCATGCACGGCCAGCGAGTAGTCAGCGGAAGCCTCGATATCAGATGTTGCACGGCCGTTGCTGTAGGTGATTGCCCCTTGGGTGTGTGAATTACGCAAAGCCCCCGTATCGACGGGGGAGGTTACCTTCGCCTGGTTCAGGGTTGCGCGTTGAGCCTTACGTACCAGAAGGGTCGTTTCATGCTGTAATACAGCATTCATTTCGCCATAGTTGATTGTGAACTCAGATGACATGATTTACTCGACTATTTCCACGACACCGAGGGATAGGAGATTGCGCACCACTTCTGTCACAGTGACGGTTGTTTCCTGGCCGCGCGCAAGATACACGGTGTTGCACACACCTCGGATAGTGATTGTCTCTGGTTCCTGTGTCTTCTTTGGTCGACGGGTAGCCATTTTTCTTCTCCTTACAGTTGAACGTTGATTGTTTTCACCCATGCGAGGATTCCCCCCTGCGGGCCGATGGGTTCCGACGAGCCGACAACCGTTCCGTTAGCGAGGTTCAGTCGGTCTATTTCCCGCGACGCTATACAGAGTGCTTTCTCCAGCCGGTCGGCATCATCTAACCCGACGAGCGCGTCGTATTCCATCGCGTCCGGTGGCGGCGGGTAGCCCTGCGCGTCGACGGTGGACACGCACCGGGCGGCACCAACCTGGATAACGACAGCTAGCGCTCCATGACAGGGGTGGATACCTCCGTCGTCCTCATTCGGCCACACAGTGGTTCGGTACATGCGCAGGACATTTACCCATACGATTCCGGTGCAATTCTCGTACTGAAGGCCATCGAGAGCAACGTCTGCCCCTGGCCGGTGCTCAATCGTCGGGACGACTCCGCCCAGTGGGGCAGTGGCGGCGTCACTGGTGAACTGCGAACGCATCGCCTCAATTACCTGCCCGACAACAGCGACAGTTTTATTCATCATGCGGCTCCTACCAGATGGGCAGATCAGGTGACCAGATAGTGGCCGGTTCTGACATTCGGTTCGGGTTGTGAGCGCGAATCCAAATATCAACCTCCGTTAGTCCAGTCGCGCCGCTGGCATAGATGTCTTGCGGGTCAACGGCGGTGACTGTGACACCCTGGCGCTGGACTTGCTGGACGCGGCGAGGGAGCTGGCAGCGCCCACCGGTGCAGGCTGCGTAGAACTCTTTCGCCAGCAGCGCCGCGCACCGCGAACCGCCGGGTGGCACCGGAATGCCTTTCAGGTAGGTGATGCTCCATCCGCCGGGCTCCGTGTCCGCCACGTTGAGGTTCTGGTCCGGCCACGGTTCACCCGCGTGTCGGTAGATACGGTCACCGTCAACAATTAGCGAGGACAGGTCAATGTTCTGCCCAGCTACGGTGAACCCCGTGACCTTGTACACAGGGCCCGGCAGTTGGATTGAGCCGGAGCGGGAACAGTGAAGATACGTTGCTCCAGGGGTGGGGCAAATCCCAGCTGTTTGCGGTGGGCACGGCCGAACAGTGGTCGGGCAGATAGTGAATCGTCGCCCAGTGAGCGCCCAGAGGATTCCAACGGCGGTATCTACGCACTCGCGAATGATGATTGGGTCTGCATTGTCGGGAAGGCAATAGTCGTCGACTGGCCAGGTGCATAGTGCTTCGCTCATGTCGGTAGCGTCCCACTGTGAGGTGACTAGCTGGATAGGCAAACCCCACCCGAGGCGGCCTGTGCAACCGTCCCCGGGCGGGGCTTGTTATTGCGGAGTGACTGTCGCGAAAGTGGTACTCCGGGGCCCGAACAGCGGAGCGCATTTGGACAACATCGCCACCCCGAAGCACCACACCAGTACTACTACCTACCCTCGGTGACCGGAACTTACTGGTCTCCCACCGTGACCACACCAGCGGCTACAGCAGCGGACTCTCCAAAGTACGGCTGCGGCAAAGTCAATGCCTGCGGCTCGGCGGTAACCTCCGGAGGGGCAATAGTCGTCGACTGGAAATGTAGGTGCTCCATCCCCATCGGGGTAAGAAGACGACCAGGCGTGTTCTTCGCGTCAGTCGGCACGACGTTGTACGGGCCGCGACCCCAGTTCGGTCCAGCACCAGTGATGCCGGAGATAGTGAACGTTGCGACCGACGCTCCTAGTTCAAAATCACCCATCGTTGCTTCCTTCAGCCAGGGCATCAGGAAGTACCCGTAACGGGCAGCTGCAGCAGCTGCCCCTGGAGCCAGCACAGTATCATCAGTCGGGATTGTGCAGTCATCGGAGCCGGTACCGGTCCATAGCTCCAGTGCCGCGCCCTCGGTGACCTTGACCCGCTTGGACGAGCGGAAACCAACCGGCTTCTGCATATAATCCAGGACCAGCGGGTCATCGGTGAAGAAGGACAGGAGCAGCGGGTCAACGCGGCAGAATTCCATCTCGACTTCCCACCACTTCAGCTCCGGTGGGGTGCGGTCTGCGACGCACACCTGCCCATCCGCGTTGGTCTGCTCTAAGTCTTCGGCGTCCTTCATGGACTTGCTCATCTTCACGGTGACGAAGCCGTCGGTGACGATGGTCGATGCTTCACCGGCCTTTGGCAGGCCGCAGTTTCCGACGCGGGTTGCGCGGAGTCGCTTACCACGCACGATGCTTGTTGCTACCATTTTGGAAAATCCTCCAATGTTTGTGGTTGTGGCAGCGCCCCACGCGGGGCGTGCATGTCTTATTCGTATGTCCGGCGGGTGACCTATAGAAGGCCCGCAGACTTTGCGACAGCGGCAGGCACTACCCACCCGTTCGGGGCCGTGATAGTGCGCACCATCCCAGTTTTGTCCGCGCTGACCAGCGCGGAGGCGATGGTTTCTGTGTCTCCCGCGGCTACGGGATACACCTCGATGCGCCCGTCTGGGCGTTCTACCGTTGTGGCCGGAAGCTTCTTCTTCCGGGGCGTTCGTGCAGCCATGATTAGCCTCCAATCTTTACGAGAGTCATTGGTGCTTCAACTGCGACTGTGAGGGTGCGTTCCGCGACCGCTAAGCGGGTATTCGTCTGCAGCGCTGTTGCCACGGATGTTGCTACCGGGTCGCGCTGCACCACGACACGCCCGGTTGCCACGATCGCTGTTCCCAGCTCCTCATAGCCGCTGCCGAACACCCATCGGTGCCCACCTGGAGTGAACAGCGCCTGACCCTGGCGAATCACACCACCAGCCTTCTCAATCGCTGGGAGTAGCCAACGAGCAGCATGCACCACACCGGGTGCGTTCGTCGTGGCTAGTGCCTTCTCCGCTTCGCCGACCTGGGTGAGGATATTCGCGGCCGTTACCGACGGTGCTGCCGCAAGCCGTACCGCGAGGTGCTTCTCAGCCTCCAGTGGTTCACGTACTCTCAACGCAGCCACCGCGCGGGCGGTGGCCATATCGTCCGAGTAACCCACGGTTTTGCACTCGTGGGCTGCCCACACGCCGAACGCCCCGGCGGATGCTGGCTCAGCTACTGCGCCGGCCTTCGGTTGATTCGGGGTAGTTGGATTGCATGAGGTATCCCACTGCCCGGACGCTACTCCGTCTGGCTCAATGAGAACGCCACCACGGACGGTGGGCACATCCTGCACAATCGCGGCGTCATACAGCCCATAGGGCAGTGGATTCTGGTCTGGAAGCTTCACAAGGTTCGCTGGAATCCCAGCCATAATGTTTCCTCCGTTTCGGATAGAAAAAGCGAGGGACGGGGCACTATTACCCACGCCCCTCGCCATCGGGTTAGCTAGGAACTAGCCAGCAGCAGCACCAGCTGCCGGGCCACGCACACCGACCATGCCGTCGACCTTCACCGGGATAGTGACAAGGCGAGACTCGAAGCCGCGCTTGCCAACCAGTACACCGTCCTCGGTGAACAACTCGACACGCTTGTTGGTCTTCAACAGGGCGTGATCGTAATTGATACCAAGGTTGATGACCGGCTCCACAGCACTAATCCATGTGCCGGACGGGTACAGAGCAACCTTGACTTCGGTCGGCCATGCGGTTGCCGGCTTATCGCCGCCGATGACATCGGTCTGCCAGTCGACAACGAACTGAAGATTGATGCCGCGCTTACGGAACCACTCAAGAATCTGCTCGTCGCTAACATCCTTGACCTCGACACCCTGCTGGAATGCCATGTCGGCGCGCATGAGCTCAATGGACCAGGCTGGGGCGAAGCCCTCAATCGACTGGGTGCGCGGGATACGGTGCTTGACTCGAATGTCGGTAGCCTGCAACGCAATGCCGTTGAGGAGCGCGCCGGAGCCTGCGAACACGCCGGTGACAGTCACAGCGGGGGAGCCTGCAGAAATCTTGTCAATCTTGTATGCAGACAGGCGGTGCTGGTGGGCGCGGACGACCTCGTTGATGTACTTCGCGGTCTGCTCCGGCCATGCCTTGGATTGCAGGATACCGGAAGTGATGCACTGGCCGATGACATCCATGCGGAGTTCCTCGAACTCGTCGCACGGGATTTCCACGCAGGTCTTTTCGGTGTTGGCCTGCGCCTGCGTTTCGGTCTGCTGGAAACCTGGGAAGTTCTTGTAGATGTCTGCGAAGGACGGCTCCTTCGGGAACTTCAGGCCGCCTCGGGTGGCGGTGACTTCAGGAAGAGACAGCAAGTCGGTGGCCTGCAGGGTCGGGAGGAAATCGTAGATGGTTTCCGACGGTGCGCACCAGCCTCCAGCTGCGGTGAGGGAACCACCGTTGAGGTTGGTTTCGTCGGCTGCAAATGCCATGACAGCTTCAGCTCGGCCAGCGTCGTTGGCGTCGTCGATGGTGTACTCGGCGGGCATGTCGCGGTCGAGGTAGGCGAAGGTAGTGGATGCGGCACCACCGGAGCCGGAGACGACTCGGGCGGAGTGTCCGTGGGCAAGATTGGCGAATTCGGTGGCGACGCGAGTGACGTCCACAACGCCGGTTTCGTAGTTCTGGGCGCTGGTGGTGAGCCGGAAGCCGACGTTGCGGCGGGGAAGCTCGGGGTTGGTGGTGCCTGCTGCGTTAGCGAAGCGGGTCTTTGCGGATGCGGTCACAGCGGTGTCCTTTTCCTCGTCCTTGTCAGTAGTGTCCTCCGCCGTGTCGTGTGGCTCGGGGTCTGCGTCGCCGTCTGTGTCGTTGTTAGTGTCGTTGGCTGGCTCGGTGTCAGCGTCAGTGGCTTCGTCTGCGGTCTCGGCGTTGAACTTCTCGGCTAGCTCGTCGGCCTCTGCGGCGGTCTTCGCGTCGGCGATTGCGGTATCGACGGTTTCCAGGTTGTTCGACAGTTCCTGAAGCGTGGCGAGCTTCTCTGCGGTCACATCCTTACCGTCGCTGTACAGCGTGTTGAACGCGGTGACGATTTCGGCTCGTAGCTCGGTGAGCTCGCCTGTCGTTGCTGGCAGGTTCTCGGGTAGCGTAAACATTCCCGCTCTTCTCCTTTACAAGTGTTGCGGTCCCCGAGAAGCTGCATTTTCGGGGTCGCTATTAGTCGTATGTGGGGGAGGTGACCTACGTGTTTTCCACGCGGGTGATGTGCCCGCCACCGGCGTTGGTCGCCGCGATTCGGGCTTCTGTTTCGGACAAGTAAATCCGTTCGCTGCCGTCGTCGAAAGTGACTTTGTACTGTGCGGGGCGGTAGGAACCCCCGCATGCGCCACATGACATTTATGCCTCCATGCCTTTTATGTTCTTGATTCGTTCGACCCTGAACTCTGCCCAATGGTCAATGAGGTCACCGTCAGGGCTGGTGACTGTCACCACCGGCAGGGCCGTGTACCCGAGACCCCGGATGTGTTTCATGTGTTCTGGGTGCTCGGCAAGGTCGATGTATTGGAATGGTGTGTTCTGCTTGGCGAGGACGCGGCGGGTAGCTCGGCAGGACTGGCAGCCGGGTTTGCCGTAGACGGTAATCACTGCTGGTTCACCTGACTTGCGAGCACCTTGGCGGCTAGGGCCGCGGCGTTGTTCTCCCGGCTGCGGGCCGCGAAGTGGTTATTGACTGCGCGCTCCACCATGCCTTCGATGGTTTCCTGGCAGTGATGTCGACCCATGACACCGGAGGCGACGAGCGCGCTCATGGTTTCCGGGGTGGTTGAGTAGGAGCGTGGCACAGGAAACCCGGGGGTGTTTACTGACAGTGCGGCGACAAGTTCGAGGTTGCCGCCGACGTTGCGCCAGTCGCCGGAAAGCGGGGCCGATGCGCCTGCGGTAATGGCGGTGGAGTCCGCGTCAGGATTGACGACGCCTGCCACCCAAATGCCGTGTTCGTCTTCCCCGGCCTTCACGAATGCCCATGTGGTGCCCACGGTGTCGTAGTGGTCGGCGGCAGCGCGCATCCCCATCCGTGTGTCTGCGTGGCCACAGCCGACAGTTAAGCGCCCAACTGATATTGGCCCCTCGTCGGTGTGCAGGGTGGAGACGTGAAAAAGAGCGTAGTTGGTGTTGGAGTGCGGCGGTGTCACACCACGGCCAACGCCGATGTGCTCGGTCCCCCATAGCGCGAGGTGGCCGTAGACACGGCCGTCTGGTTCGACGGTCAGCGCAGTGGGGCCAGTGAATTGTGGGTTCTTAAAACACTCAATGCTGGGCATGGGGTCCTCACTCATTACAGAGGCGACAAGGGCGGTGTCCTCATCGGTTGGTTGCTGATTTTCCTCCGGATCGCCCAAGGTGATGCTGGTTCCCTCGAATGCTGGGGTGGACACGAGCGTCGCACCGGCAAGGGCGCCGGATGTGATGGTGGCGATAATGCGACCGGCGTCCGGGGTGGTCTCCCAGTCTTCTTCGCTGGTTTGGTTTCCGTCTGCGTCGTAAAAGTCCCATCGCAGTTCCACGTCCACAAGGTCCACGGAGGGGCGAATGACCTCGTCGTCGAGGAGTGCTTGTGCCTCCATTGCTTCTGGGGTGTCGAAGATGATGCCGGTGGCTCGGACCGCGTCGTCGCTGATGTCAACGGCGTCAATCTTTCCGATGATGACGCTGGTGTCGTGCCCGCCGGTGGTGGTCTTTTGCCACATCAGTGGTAGTGGGAGTTCGCGGTGTGTGATGGTGGCATCAGGTGCGATAGAGCGGTCATCGCCGGTTCGCTGCCCGATGGGGGCGAGGATTCCTGACCAGGTTCGTCGCATGGGTCGTGTCCCTTCCAGTGCTGCAGTAATCGTGGGTTCATCGTCACGCGCACGGGTGACTCCCTGCTTGGCGCGACGCGCGACTTCCTCGGCTGGTGAGTGGATAGTCCCGTCGGCGCGTTCCCGTTCGGTTTGCCTATCGGCTTCCCCTGGGAGCGGTTCGTCCTCACCGAGGATCATCAGTGAGCAGCGGCAGTTGATGCACTCGTGGGCTGGGAGGTTCTGGTCGCCGGGGTGTTCTGCTTCCCACCCGCCGACGGGAAACTTCCCATCGAGTGGTAGACGCATGCCGTCGAGAGCGAAATGAGAGTCGCGGGTGCGGCTGTCCATGGTTGCTACCCAGGCTTTATGGAGAGTTTCGCCGGTGATGGCTTGCTCTTCTTTCGCTGCCTGCAGCGTTCCGAGGTTCATGGCGTTGTTGGTTTCGGTGCGGCCGATGCGGTTCGCGCGAATCATCCACTGCTCGTAGCCGCCTTCGTCGTCCATGTTGAGGTATGCGCGGACGATGCGGGCGCGTTCGAAGAGGGACAGGTCCCCGTCGACGGTGGCCTGCATGAGGCTTGTGATCAGGTCGCGGTACACGCTTTCTGGCATGCCAACGACTTTGTTCACCGCGTTGCGGGTGTAGATACTGATCGCGTCTTGCCATGTTGGGAGTGTGAGGACAGCTTCGGCTGTGGTGGCTATATCGGCTGGCAGTTTCATCGCGGCCAGGGCTGCTTTGGTGTCGGTGAGGATTTCCTGCAGGGATTCCAGCATCTCCACATCGTGGGGGGTCAGTGTCACGCCCCGGACGGCTAGCGTTGCTGCTTCCGATGCCGCAGCTGCTGCCGCTACTGCTGGTGATGCTTCTTTCTCCCAAATGTCGAGCCATTCCATTGTGGCGGCGAGGATTGCTTCAAGGTTGATGGTGACGTTGTCGTCCCCGGCGGCGGTGACGGTGGGGAACACCTGGGGGGTGATGGTGCCCACCCAGGTGCGTATGGCGCGTTCAGTTGCTGCGGTTAGTCCTCGCTCGATGGCGTCAAACAATTCGCTGGGGTTCATCGTGTGCCGTCCTGTGTTGGCTGTGTTTGTGGTGCTGGCCTGTCCTCGGTGCCCGGCGCGGATTGTTGCGCCGTGTTGGCAAGCGGCTGGGTGAGGTCGGCGTTGATTCCGATGACGTTGGCGAGCATGGGGAAGAGGCTGGGGGCCTTGGTGACGAGTTGGATTGCTAGTGCCCGGTCGAAGTCTGGGTCTTGGTCGGCTGCGTCGAGTTCGTCGAACTGCAGTTCTCGGCGCAGGGCAATGGAGCTGATTGCTCCACGGTCGAAGGCATCGATGGCGTCTTTTTCGCGGTTGGATTTTGTTTTCAGCGGGGAGGAGTCGAACCATACGACGTAGTCCTCTGGATGTGGGTGTCCGCTTGCTTCGAGGAGTGGTCGGAGCACTGCGGTGGTGAGCGCGTCGCAGATGAGGGTCATCAGTGGCTCAATATGTGCCTTGATGCCGGACTCGTCGATGGCCCATGCTGACCAGTGGTTGGTGGAGCCGATGCCGGTGAGGACTTCGGCGGGGACATCGAGGGCCATGGCGAGGCGTCGGATTGCGCGGTCTCGGGTTTCCAGGTTGGTTTGGGTGACGTCGGAGTCGAGTTTGATGTGTCGGATTTTGTCGAGTGCGTCCGCCGGGGCTTTGATGACGATGGGCACCATGGATGCGGCGCTGGTGGGGTCGGCGATGGCGGTAGTCATCACCTGCTGTAGTTGCTGCATTATGTCGGCAGCGGTGACTGGTTGGTCGATGGTGACGGGTTCTTGGGGGAGTCCGGGGGCATCTGGGTTGGCGCGGGGTGGGGTGGCGACGGGCATGCTGATTTCTTGGGGGACCAGGAGGAGGCCGTTTCCTGCTAGTCGTGATTTGCCTGCGCCGTCGATGGCCGCGGTGGTGCGTTCGATTTCAGCGAGGATTGGTAGGGCGCTGCGGGTGAGGCTGTAGGAGTCGCGCCCGTTTCGAGGGTGTGGGCGGTGGACGCGGAAGAGGACGTCTTGTGTGGGGTTGAAGGTGTGGTCGGTGCCGTCGTCGAGTTGGAGGGTGATGTTTGTTCCGCGGTCGTTGATTTCGTCGGCAGCGAGGACGTGCCATTCTTCGACAGTGGTGCTGGCGGTTTCACGGACAATCATGGCTATCCAGGCTTCGCCGGGGACTGTGAGTCCGGTGGCGATTCGGCGGAGCATGGTGGCTTGTCCTGCGGGGCCGCCTGCGATGTCGGTGACGATTTGAGCGACGTGGGGGTCGTCGCATTCCATGGTGGGTTGTCCCGTGTCTGGGTTGATGCTGGAAGGGATGATGCGGACGCGAGATAGCGATGCGCCAATCCATTCGCAGACGTAGCCGAGTTCGCCGATGGCGTCGTAGTAGTGCCAGGCGCGGCGGGTCCAGTCGTTGTGGCCGGTGTGTTTTTTGATTTGGTTGTGGGTGCCGGTGATGGTGAGTTTTGTGGCTGCGGCGGTGAGGGTGGGGGCTGCGATTTCTGTGGGGCGTTGTGTGATGCGCATTTAGTGGTCCTCGAGGTTGGTGAGGGTGTATCCGGTGATGTAGGCCAGTGCTGACCATGCGGCGATGAAGCCGATGACGGTTGGTAGTCCGGTGAGAGCGGCGGCGTCAGTGAATGCCCAGAGGGTTCCTGTGGCGGGGAGGGCTACCCAGTAGCCGGTGCACCATGGGCAGTGCATGAGGAAGGTGAACCAGCCGGTTTCGCCGTTGCGTTGTGTGACCCATGTGCGGAGTGGTTCGCCTATTTTGTCGGTGGTGATGAGGCGAGTGATGCGGATGGTGGCGAGGGCGGTGATGATGGTGGCGATGAGTGTTGTCATGGCCACCATGGTGCGTGTGGTGGGTGACGTTTTGACGATTTGCCAATACATACTACAGTATGTATAATGGGTTATAGAAAGGAGGTGATGTTATGGACTGGATAGCAATCGTGATCACAATCCTCATCGGATGGCACGAAGCAAATAGGACCCTAGAGCTAATCCTCTATAGGCCAGAAAGGAAGAAAATAACGAAGAAAAAGTAAGAACCCCGCCCCGGATAGAGGGACTATCCGGGGAGGGGTTCCCTCCCCACCTTACCCCACAAAACGAAAGGAAAAACAATGAAGGACGTCATCTTCTACGGAATCATCGGCATAGCACTTCTGTCCCTCCATGCCAGCCCACTTGCGTGGACAATTTTCACAGTTGGCATCATCTACGCAGTCGCGCTTACCATCTACAAAAACCGGACTGACGTATGCTAGTCATCCTCGATACCGGCACTGGCGACCGATACTGGATTGGCCGCCAGTGCGCGGACCACATCGGAGTTCAACTGCGAACATGGCTTGCCTATGTCACTAGGGGCCAAGCTCCCGCACCGGTCAGGCATCTAGATTCCAGAACCGCGTTATGGCTAGAAAAAGATATTCTCGAATGGTCGCAAAACCGGCCACGCGCTAACCGATAGTCGATGCCCAAAACCCAGCGCCCGGCGCGGGAGAAACCGTATCGGTCGGCGTCGCAATCTGCGTGCGGCCTCCGACTAGCTGCATGCAGCGTTCAAAGCCATTGACGAGAGCGTCCATGCGGTCCGGGGAGTGCTGGCCTGGCAGCCACGACACGGCCTGGTTTTCCAGCTCGGGTTGTGTGCCGACGATGCGGAGTCTGCCGGTTGATGCTGCCTGGCGGGTACCTGCGGCGCGGGCGACCTTGTCACCTTTTGCTCGCCACGGTTGGATACGAAACGGGGGGCTGTCCTGGTTGGGAACTGCCACCATGGATACTTCATTGAGAGCGCGGTAGCAGTCCGCGGGGCGCTGCGGGTCGTCAGCGTAGGCAATCGCGGCGTCCGCTACATCGCCATCGGACGCGCGAAGCAAAAGAGATTCCTTGCGCACGCGCTCCCAGGCGTTACTAATTACCCGCTCGTATGTCTGCCCCGTGGTAAAAGCTTCGAAAAGGATTTCCCCGGCGCGAAGCTCTAGCGCCAGGAGCACCGCCGCGCGCGCCCACTCGTCCGACTGCATCCGACCCGAGCGGTCATCTGTCACCCATGCGACGCTGTCGCTTGTGACGGATAGGCCGATTATTCCAGCTTCGTCGCGTCGCCCGGTTTCTGCTGGGTCGATGCTGACTATGGTGGCCGCCACTCCACTGTTAGGCAGTGATGGGGCGCGGTGGCGTGCGAACCATTCAGCTGAGAAAAGGCCACCGCCGGCAGGTGTTGGTCGGCCGAGATACAGCGCTGACCACACTCGCTCACCAACGTCATCACGGATACGCTCAAAATCCTCCACGGTTCTCCCGCGCGCTGACTCCATCGCCACACCAGGGGCGCGCCCCAGCGCGTCCGGCACCCCAGGCGTGGCTATCGCCGGGATATTCACCACACGCCACGTATCCGCACCCTTCGCCTGGTCCTGCTTCACCAAATGCCCCACAAGGTCATCTTCATGCCAGCGGGTCATGATGATAATTACCGGTGCGCCGGGGGCGAGTCGGGTTTGTGCCACGGATTCCCACCATGTGATGACCTTCTGGCGCTCGATGACACTGTCGGCCTCCAGCATGCCCTTGACTGGGTCGTCAATGATGAGCACGTCTGCTCGTTCACCGGTCAGTGAGCCGCCGACGCCGACGGCGTACATTCCTCCTCTATGGCCGCGGATTGACCATGATGATGCGGAAGCGTTGTCTTCTGCCAGGGAGATTCCCAGGCGGTCGGGCAGTGGGGCTCCTGTCAGGCTGTCGCGTGCGCCGGTGCCGTATTCGCGGATGATATTGCGGGCGGCGCGAGCTGTGTTTCTTGCGAGGTTGACGCTGTAGGAGGCTAGGACGATGCGCCGGTCGGGGTTTTCGATGAGGGCGTGGAGGACGCCCCAGATGCCGACGCGGGTGGTCTTGCCCTCCTGGGGGCTGATGCTAATCGCTAGGCGCGCGTCTGGTGTGGTGAGCGCCCATCTGAGTTGATGGTCGATTAGTTTTAGGGCTGGGGTTTGGATTGTTTTTGGGTCGATTGCTTGGGCTAGGTCGCCTGGGGTGGGGTAGTCGTGGGTGACGCTTTGGCGTGTTGTTTCTGCTTGGATGCGTTGGGTGAGGGCGTGTTTTTGGGCGGGGGTCCATCCTGTGGTGTGTTGGTTGATGAGGTGGGTGAGGTGGTTGGTTGTCATGTGTTTGCTTGGATGGTTTCGTGTATGAATGTTTTTGTGAGTGTGAGGGCGTGGCTTGCAGAGATATTGTTATCGCGTAGTTCGTGATAGAACGCGGCGATGGTGCTGGCGTAGCTCTTTATTGCGGCGTTGTCTTGGTCTTGCTGGGTGAAGCCGTGGTTTTCGAGGAAGTCTGGCATGGTGGGGTTTTCTTTTGTGGGGGAATAAGTAAAGCCCAGACTATGCCTGTGTGGTGGCAGTCTGGGCTGTGCGCGCTGGTTCACGAGCGGTGTCCGGATGCGTGCGGCATCTAAACGGTGAACCGTGGTTTATTTTAGCAGTTATTTCCCGTATCGCCAGGCGATGATTTCACTGAGGCCTCCTTGTTGTCCTGATACCACACCCGGTGGTGTTCCCCGCTGGTTGGGTGCCATGGCCTGGTGTCTTCGTGTGTGATGGCGAGTTGCCCGTTAGCGTTCGACCACTGGGTTTTATCGTGGTCGGGTGTGCCGTCGGGGTTCATGCGGTGTGGCCGGGTGCGCACCCAGGTGTCACCGCGACGGACGTATTCGGGGTGTGTGTTCCCGAATGTGTCCATGAGCGTTGTGGCGTCACCGCAGACTCGGACGGGCGGGTGTTCGGCGGTGACGCCGGTGAGGTCGTTGATGGTGCAAGTGTGCAGCCACGCGGTCAATGTTTCTCCTATCGTGCTTCGCATACCCAGTCAGTGCGGTCTCGCTTGGTGGCTGGGTCACTTGGCTTCTTTTCTTGCTTTTTCGATAGCGGAAAGGGCGTAGGTGAGTCCGACGCATTTTTGGGTGTAAATCGTCATTCCTACCTTGTCCCCGAGCGCATGTTCTCTGTCCCATTGGGACATCGCGTTATCCATGTGTTTTTGGGTGATGTCCTCGGCGCGGTTGAGTGCCCCTTGCCATTTCCGGCGGTTGTCCTGCTCTGCGGCGAGCGCTGCGCGTAGCCGGGTGTTTTCTTCTTCTAGAGCGCGTACCTGGTCAGACAGTCTCATTTGTTTTCTCCCATTCAACAGCGGATTTCAGTGCCGCAATGAGTGACGGAGCCTCACATGCGGGGATTGTGATGTGCTGGCCTGCGTCTGCCGAGTAGATAGTTATTTCGTCGTCTTTGTGGCCGGTCGCGTATCGCCGGTTCACGTTTTGCCATTTGTTTTCATCACCGAAGTCCCATTCGGCCCATGTGGTGCGGTGATATCCGGTGATGCTTTCTCGGTCTGGTTCGCGTCTCATTGTCCGTTCCCCCATCGGATAACGCGGCACGGGGGCATTGTGGTGGGATTTGCTTCGACGTTGTCGCCGGCCACCCACCACCGCCCCCCGTCATTGACGTATACGTCGCGGGGTTCCGTGGTGGCTTCGGCGATGGTGCCTTCTGGCGCGTCCTCGAAGTCCTCGGCAGTGCTGAGGGTCGCCGGGTCAAGGTCGAAGGATTCAGGGCGGTCGAAACGTGTCGCGCCGTCCGGGTAACTGCCGCTTCGGCAGGCGAACCGCACTTCTCCGTCACCGTCGGGCTCGCTGGAGATAATGATTCCACGCCCGTATTCCGGGTGTGTTGCCCAGCGCCCGAACAGTGACTCCGGCTCCGGCTCCGGCTGCTCTTGCTGTTTGAGCGATTCGAGTTCCGCCGAGAGCGCTTCGAGCACAGCTTCCGCGCTGTTGATGCGCTCCTCAAGATCAGCGATGTTGCTCATTGGGTTCTCCCCTCTTGTGGTCTATCCACGCGACTGTGTTGTCGTCGCCGTTGGCTAGGCAGTGGTTGCGGTATTCGTCGGCGATTTCCTCAAGGTTGGTGGTGTGCCCGCGTGCTGGCGTGCCGTCCGGGTTCCACGCCCGGGGTAGGTCATAGCGCAGGGTGAGGATTGCGGCGGGTGTAAAAGCGGTTTGCGTACCACCCCCGGCGCGTGGCCACATGATGCGGGCCTTGACCCCGCCGGTGCTGTGTGAGATGGCTCGGAGGATGCCGAGGGTGCCGTGTGGGTTTTCGACCCACATTCCGGTCAGGTTCTCCCACTGGTCTGGTGGGCACTGGTCGAGTGTGGTCATTGCATGTCCTTGGCGTGTTGGATGAGGGCTGTGGCGAGGGCTTCGAGGTCACATGCGCGGGGTTCGGTGTATGGGAGCCATGCGGTGCCGAGGTCGCCCGCGTCGAATTCGATGCCGTCATCGTCCGGGAGCTCAATCACGGTCATAGTCGTTCCTTTCGTCCTTCATGAATGCAATCCAATGGGTCTTGCTGGCACGCCCCGATCGGTGCCCATACAGGGGCTTGGCGTCGGTCAGTGCCAGCACCTCGCTGACGGGGATCTGGTACTCGTTCCACTTGAAGATCAGCGTCCCGCCGGGGCGGAGCACGCGGAAACACTCGGAGAACCCGGCGGCGAGGTCATCGCGCCACGTCGGAAAAAGTGCGCCGTACTTCACGCGGGTCCACGAGGTTTCGCCGAGGCGCTTGAGGTGCGGCGGGTCGAAGACGACGTGGGAGAACTGCTCGTCGGGGAACGGCAGGTTCCGGAAGTCGGCCTGGACGTCGGGGCGGACGGTGACGGTCCGACCGTCGCAGACCTCCGTGGACTCGACGCGTTCGTCGACGAACAGCGCGCGGGCGTCGTCCGGGTCGAACCACATCATGCGGGAGCCGCACGTCACGTCGAGGACGGGCGCGGTCACTGGTCTTCTCCTAGTGGTT
This sequence comes from uncultured Corynebacterium sp., assembly GCF_946998835.1. Classification (GTDB taxonomy): domain Bacteria; phylum Actinomycetota; class Actinomycetes; order Mycobacteriales; family Mycobacteriaceae; genus Corynebacterium. The sequence continues at coordinate 100,432 of NZ_CAMQAZ010000006.1, forward strand.
GTGGTGCGGTGACAAATCGGCGGACGATGTTTGCGTCGTAACCGTCGCGCCGCCAAGCGTCTCTGTGTTCCCGTGCGGTTTCGTAGGAACTCCACCCCACGCCGACGAGTTCCCCGTTTGGTATCTGCACCGCGTACTCGGTGGTCATTCCGGCGATCATTGCGGCCATGCCCGGGGCGGCTGCCATGAGTTCCGCGTCCTTCCGCATGTCGCCCATCTCCCCGATGTAGTCAAGGTCTTCGAATGGAAACTCCCCTTCGTGGTAGTCGAACCTGCAAATGCTAGCGGGGGCGTGTTCGCCGACCCAATAGGTGACAGCGAGGGTAGAAACTTCGCTGTACTGCTGTTCATAGCCAGATGTGCCGCCTTCCTGGCATTCGTGATTAGCCTCCCGCGGGCCGGGTGTGGTGCCTTCGAGTAGTTTCCTGGCTTGTTCTGGTGTCATTGGTGTTCTCCTAGTCGTCGTGTTCTTCTGGGGTTTCCCAGGGGCCGCAGCAGTTCTGTGACCATCGGTTGCAGGTGAGACATGGCCAATCGTCATTGATGGCTTTTTTGATGGCGTCGACTGCGGCCTGGCTTTTTTGCTTCATGTCGGAGCAGTAGATGACGGGGGCTGATTCTTTCTTGTAGCCGTTGGCAGCGAGCTTGGCACCAATTTTTTCCCACCTAGCGGCATCGGCTTCCATGGTCTCGACGACATGGTCCGCGGTCTCGATGTTGAGAGGGACTGTAATGGGGCTCATTTTGAGTTCTCCTTTTTATGAGGTGCCTATAGTGCACTATTCAGTGTGATGGGTGTACGTGGGTGCGCCGCTAGAAGGGCGGCTCGTCGCTCTTAGTTGCTGCAGGCGAGGCTGCATTCCATGGGTCGGAGGATTCCTGGCGTGGCGCTGTTTTACGCGCCCAGCGATATGAAGGGCCAATGTCGTCGACGAGCAGTTCGATGGTGTATCGCTTTTCGCCGGTCTTGGTTTCGTACTGGCGCTGCTTTAATGCACCGTGGGCGATTACCCGGTCACCTTTGCGGAGCTTATCTTCGACTTCCTCTGCCTGCTCACGCCATACAGTGCACGGCAGGAAAATGGTGTCTCCGTCTTCCCAGCGTCCGTCGCGGTAGACGCGCTCGGCTTGCGCGATGCGGAAGTTTGCCACTGGGGTGCCGTTTTTGGTGTAGCTGAGTTCCGGGTCGCCGACTAGGTTGCCGATAATTGTTGTTTTGAGTTCTCCAGCCATGGGTGTTGTCCTTTTTCTCTAGAGTCGTGGTTTTTGCCGTGCTCTACAGCAGGGCGCAGATAGTAATCAGCATGAGGATTGCGCCACAGAAGATTGCATATGTACCGCATCCGAGCACTGGGGCATCGTCCGGGATGTGATTCGGGTCGGTCATCTACTTGCCTCCGCTAATCATCAGCGCAATGTCATGGGCCTGCGTGGCCATGCCCATTGACACTGCGGACACGATGATTGCTGCGGCTGAGATGGCCGAGGTGATGCGAGCTTCGGTGGCGCTGATCGCTGGCGGGCCCGCCGGGCGGGATGCCCTGCGTCGAGGGTTGCGCTTGACCGGCTTCTTGTGTGGTGGGATGTAGCGCGGTTCGCGGTTTCGTGGGCGCGGCTTGGCGTCGATAACTCCGACGGCGTAGGCGAGATCAAGAGCGTCATGGGGGAGTCGGTTAGACATTGTTGAATTCCTTAGTGGTCAAGTGTGTGCGGGGATTGGCGATGATGGCCTTGATGACGGTTGAGGAAATGCCGGCGGTTTCAGCAACTGCGATGGCTTCCCGAAGTTTTGCTTGAGCCTTGAGCGCGATATCGGCCCTTTCTCTGATGGTGAGGGGCTTGGTGTCAGTGTCGGGGATTTCTCCTCGGATGATGGCCATCCAGTGGGTGGAGAGTTCGTCGTCGAGTCGGATTAGGGCGTCGGTGTGGTCTGCGGAGGCTTTCCATAGGTTCGAGATAGCTGCTTGTGGGGTGCTCATGGTCTTGTGGTTTTCTATTCGGTTTCTTCCGCGATGATGGTGACCGTGATGGTGTTTACTGGCTCGCCTTCGTTGTAGACGTCGGTGATGTGTCCTGAGATAGTGATTTCAACGTAGCCGTCGTTTTCTGTCTCGCTGGATACTTCGAAGTCGTGGTGGGAGCCTTCGGCTTCGTTCCAGAATTCGATGGCATCGTCGATTACTTCTTGGAGGGTGTGTCCGTTGGTGTCGAAGCTGAGGCTGTAGTCGATGCCGTTGATGTCGTATCCGGCATGAATTTTGTGCGTATCGGCGCTGATTGTGGTGTAGGTGTTCATGTTGCCCTTTCTTTTAGTGTTCTATAGGTGACTATCTGGTTCCTCGTTTGCATGGCTCCAATAATCCCTAAAGAAGACTATAGGGCACTATAGTGCACTATGTCAATTCTTTTCCATCACCCTGTACGCAACCCGCAGTGCCTCCGCCTCACGAGCCTGAGCTTGCATGCGCGCCACCCGCTCAGCGGCGAATGCAATCATCACCTGCACCTCAATCCGTGCCCGAATTCTTTTCACGTGACGCCTCGTGCATCCCAGCATCGCGCCGATGATGTCCGATGAATACCCGCGCGCAGTCAAATCCGCGACCACCCACTGCGCCTCAACTCGCTCCAACCCCGATAAAACCCGACGCCCCGACAAAACCTCTTCCGTGAGCGCCGGGTCGGGCTCCCATCTCGCTTCGTAGTCAACCACTAGCTACCGCCATTAATCTCGGCTTGCGCATCCTGAAGGGCCTGCGCTCGGGCAAGCTCCATGATCTTCGCTGCCGTCCCGTCAAGGTCCACGTCCATCGTTGAGGCGACCTCTAGCTGCTGCGGCGCATCTAAACCGAGCAGCTTCGCGCGCCGGTCGATGATTTTCACGGACCGGTCGATCGCAGCTAGGTCGCCAGCCAGTGCCGCCGTCCAGCATGAACGCTGCAGGCGGTCGAGACGTGCAACTTCGATTGAGCGCAGCTGGCTGCGCTCCTCAGCACAAATGTCACTCAATGCGCTTCGGATGCGCATTCGTGCTGCGCTTGTTCCGCAGCCCATTGCTTCGCCAATCTCGGCGTATGTCGCTCCGGCAAGGCGCAGCTGCAACGCCTTTTTTCGCTCCTCTTCGCGCTCCATCTGCTTACGCGTTTTTAACGGGTCGAAAACCATCTCAACCACCTATTCTTTTTCGCAAAAATCAATCTTCTGACCATCACGAACTGGCAACTCGCCAGTTAGATGCTGCCAACGACGGCAAATAACATCCACGTATCGTGGATCAAGTTCCACAAGGCGTGCCGCCCCCCCCAGTTTCTCTGCAGCAACAAGCGTCGACCCAGAACCTCCGAAGATATCCAAAACAATTCCGTGTTTAGGGAGGGAATTCCGCAGCATGGCAGTAATCAGCTCGATTGGCTTCATGGTCGGATGGTCACCATTTCTGGCGGGCTTATCAACTTCGAAAACAGTCGTCTGAGAATCGTCCCCAAACCACCTTTCACCGCCTCGTCCAAGGCGACCTTCGCCGTCGGGTGTGAACCCATACAGAATTGGCTCATGCCTGTAGTGGTAATCCGACCGGCCAAGCACCAGTGTCGGCTTTACCCAGACAAGATTCTGGCGAACAATCAGCCCTGCATCCCGCATTGACTGTTCAAAAGTTATTCTTTCTGTGTCGGCGTGCGCTATATAGACGGGTGCTCCATGTTTACTCGCCTCAACTAATGTCTGGAATGCATCGTGCAGTAATGCACTCAACCCCTTTGAGCCGTCATTTTGGATTGTTAGTGCATCTTTCGTTTTTCCCACGTAGCTAACGCCATAAGGTGGATCTGTCCAAATGCAGTCCGCGAGCCCATCGTAGACAAGTCTGTCTATTATCTGTTGTGAGTCAGTTGAGTCGCCACACAGGACGCGATGATGCCCGAGCTCGAAAACATCTCCAAGTCGTGAAATCGGAGGGGTTGACTCGTCAGGTGTCGCGTCGAAATCCTCCTCGACAAAGCTTTCCGAAGCGCTCATGGAATCGAGTTCTCCAGCCAACTCGGCTAGGTCGTCGTAGCCATAGCCAGTTCCATCAAGGTCATGGTCGATTGATTCTAGGAGGTCGAACAACGTTTGATTGTCATAGTCGCCGAGGTCAGCCGTGCGGTTATCTGCGAGAACAATGCGGTTCGCCCGGTCGTTATCAACATCCACGATCCAGCAGTCAACCTGCCGGTACTCTGCACTATCTGGGTTCTGCTCTGTCAACAATCGCATCGCCTTTAGCGTGTGATTCCCGGCGAGAACCTCCATCGGCCGATTCGTGTACGTGCCGCGATTGACTACGATTGGCTTATATAGCCCATTCGCAGCGATACTAGCTGCGATTTCTGTTACGTTTCCGCGCCGTGGGTTCTTGTGAAAGTTATTGAGTTTGTCGATACGGATTGTCTCTGGTGTTCCGATTCCAGCTGTCATTATGTCGTCCAATCTGTAGTGCTCTATAGGTAACTATAGGTTTTTATGGTGAAACGGCTTCGATGGATACTCGCAGGCGAGCGTCAGTTTCATTCAAAGGCTCCTTGTGGGGCGTAATCGTCGGCATCCATTCAGTGACAAACGGCGGGCAATCGTCCGGTACGACACCCGCATCGACCAAGCCGTCCACGACCGCTTTTTGCGTCGGCATGAGGTTCGACGGGTCGCGCCGTCGCCTATCTCTCGGCAGGTACTCCATGCGTACGACGATTCGCTCTAGCGGGGGTATCTTCGCTGACTTGGCTAGCAGGAATGCGTCGCGTCTTATTTGCCGCGTAATCCGCGCCTTCTGCGCCCAATGCAGACGTTGATTCGCCGATAATGGCGGCTTCGAATAGGGCAGTACCAGTGTCCATGTCGTCACAGGTAGTCCTCTCGTTCTGGCTTGCGTGGGTAGTGGTCGCCCTCCGCCTCTGCGATGGCGCAGTCTTGCTCCCACCGGCGCATAGCGCGACGGAACTCGCCCTCTGGCCCTGACTCCTCCGCTCGACGCTTCCGCGCCCATTTTGCGCCTTCTAGAATCAGCCCTGGGGTGGGGGTTCGCCCGAATGTGTCAGTAGCGAAGAACTCGAGGACTCCTGCTTCCAGCTCCTCCCAGGTGTATCCGCGTCCATCGAATACGAGGAACCATCCTGTTGCCATCATGTCGCTGGGGACAGGGAACCGTGGGTCGATGGTGTGGCACTGGCTGAGGATGCGGCGGACATGCGCTAGGTCCTCTGGAGTGATGCTTATGTGAGGCATGGTTTTTCCCCTCTCTCCGCCACGCTGTCGGCCTGTGGCGGTTCATGTGAGTAGATGACTATAGGTAACTCTTCTGTGGTGTGTGCGTGGCGTACAGGCGTGTTTGCGCCCCATGGGTCATATTCTCCATGGCTGTCGGTGATGTCCTGCGGCGCGTCGCCCCAGGCTTCTTCGTAGACACGGTCTCGTTCTCGCTCATCTTCGGCAAGGAACCGCAACGCGTTCGGGTGGCGTATGTCAGATCGGTGGTGCCACTGCGCGGCAGCCCGCTGGATCTGCGACTCGGTGAACCCCTCTGCCGCGAGTCGCGTAGCGACCGTGGCGAGGGTTGTGGATGATTCTTCTCGCGCGCGCTGCATGCTTTTCTTTTTAGGTTTATTTTTTATCTTTTCTTTTTGTGTGCAACCGTTGCACCCCAAGGTGGAAATAGTTGCACCCCTGGGCATGCAATCATTGCACCCCTGGGACTTGCTAGAGGTGGCCTCATTGCACCCCTGGGCCGAGTTATCCACAGCCTCAGACTCCGGAGAATCAACCGGGATTCGCCACACAACTGGACGCCGGTTCGCTGGGATCGCAGACGCATACGCCTGCTCTCCGCGAATCAATAGACCACGGGCCTCCAGCTTCTTGATCACTGTCGCAACCGTCCGCGCTGACACGCATGCGTGGCCCGCAATTGTCGCCTTCGACACCCACACGCTGTGGTCGGCATCCGGGTTCGCGCGCCAGCACAGAAACTGAAACACTGCTACCTCCGATGGCGTTTCCAGCAAATGCACACGCTCCTGCATCCACGCCATTGCCTCAAAGCTCACTCGTCTTCCTTCTTTTCCGTGTCTCTTGACCTGCGATGAAAACCAGCTTTGCGCGATTATGGGCTGCGTTTTTCCCATCCCGCAGGACAACGCCCGCTCGAATCACGCCGACGTCCTGGTATTCGATTGCGTCAAGGGCGCATTCTCGTTTTACCGGGCAGCCAGAGCACACGTGTGTCGCGTGGGTCTCAGCCAGCCGCGGAAAAAGTTTTCTGTTAGTGAACCGCTCGGCTGCGAGCCAATCAAGATCCCATTCCCGCGGGTCACAACCGACACACTGTGCTCGCTCTACCCATGTCACTGGTCGGCATCACCTTCAGGGCTGTCAGCATCAATGACCGGCGGCTCTGCGGCTTCACCGTCCTCGTGTGAGGGGTAGTCAATTGCAGAGGGAGACAAATCGACTCGGACGCTGTTATCGGCATTGATGCCCTGGGCGAATTCGGTTGCCTTCGGCATCCACTTAGATAGCTGTCGAATCACGGTTTTGTGCGCCATCGCTTCGAAGTGATCAGCCCATGGGCCGACTACCCGGCCGTCACGGGTTTTCGCCATCGCGTTACGATCGCGGTAGGACAGCATTTCCTGCTGATTCATCACGTAGAATGCATGGCCTCCGCCAATGAGCTTGACGACCGCGTAGTAAGCGATTGGGGCGCCCTTGTCGCCGAAGATTGTCGGCTTGTGGATTAAGTTGTCGGAGAGCCCGTAGTCCACGTCGAATGTGTCATTTTCGTAGACCGTGCGGGCGCTGATTGACTGAATGGACCCGGAGCGGTGGGCCAGCTCGATGAGGCCCTGGTAGCCGATGACTAGCTGAGCTTCCATTTGCCCGCTCTTGTAGTTCTTAAATGGCAGCAGCCATGCGTGCCCGAGAACTCCCGGGCGCAGTCCTAGCTGTGCGCAGGTCATCAGGGCGCCGAGAACGCTTTGGGGGCTGCAGTTTGCCAGCCCCGGAGTTTGCCGAAGAAGTGTCAGTGCGTCGCGCACAAGTTGTGCAGCTTCCGCGCCGCGTGGCATAGCCAGCTGGAACTGGTTCTCCATCATCTTGATCTGGTCCATCAGTGTTGGAGAGGACGCGCGTGCTGGGGCTTTGTTTTCCAGACGCTGTTCGAGATTTTTAGCCATGGTTAGAGTCCTTTCGATATCTGCGGGCGAATGCTCACAGTTTGAAATTGGGTGTATAGGTCGGCCTGTTCTTCCTTGAAGCGCTCAAGGTCAAAAGCCGGTTTTGTCGTCATGTACTGCTCCACCAAGTCTGGGTGCGCACCGCGCAACTTGGACAGGCTGAGCTGCCCGCGCTGGGCTCGAGCGAGCAGTCGCTTGCCGTCCATGAGCCGGTCATGCCCTTCCATGAGCATCCCGATGTGCGCGGCGGCTTTTGTTTTCCTGGCCTTTGCGTCTGCTTCTTCCTGTTTTGCGTTGAGCCATTCGATGAGCCATGGCTCTACTTCGCTGGCCGCGATTTCTTTGGCTCCGGGGTGGTGCGCCCATTCTCGGGTGAGGGATTCCATGGTTCGCACGTGTCCGTCGAGCGGTGGGGGAGTGTCCTTTTCGACGTGCTCCCAGAATGCGGCTTCGGCTTCGGTGATGATGTCGACGACGTTGGGGTTGATGTCGATTTCGTGGATTGACAGTTCATTGCCGCCAATCAGTCCGGTGACGATCGCTCGATGCATTCCCGTTACTGCGGCGCCGTGATGTACTTGGATTTCTGCGTGGTCTGGGATTTGCCCATTCCACTCGGCAGTTTTGCGCCAGTGGACATTTTTTGCTTCGAAGATGCGCCCATCGCTGGTGATGCCGTCTGGGTTGAAGTGCTGCCAGGGGCGCTCGGTGCTTGCTAGGGCCACATCGTCTTTGGTGATGCTGATGCCGAGCTTCTGTGCGGTCAGGTCACGGATAACCGGCTCCATTGCATGGCCCATGTCGCGCAGCTCTTGCTGCCGGTCGCTGACTGGCGGGTCGAGTGGCGCGCGTCCAGTTTTGATCTCCCACAGCGAGTAGGGGCTTTGGTAGGGGGATAGTCCCATGATCGTTGATGCATCCGAGGAGCCGATACCTGTGTTGCGTTGTAGCAGCCAGTCGTATTCGGTCTCGGTTTTGGGCAGTTGGGTGTATGTCATTAGTTGACCTCGTTTTCCATCCACTCTTCGAGTGCTGCGATGGTGTAGAAGATTGGCCGGCCGAGTCGGTAGTGCTTGGGGCCGACACCGTCTCGTCGCCAGCGCTGCAGCGTCGAGTGGGGAACGCCGATGAATTTGGCGGCGTCCTTCTCGTTAAGGCTCATGGGCTGGCTTTGGTCGGTCTGATGTGCGCGTCCGAGTTCTTCTCGGACGACATGGCGGATGTCCTCAAGGGTGATGGGTGCTGTCATTTTCCTCACTTTTCCTGATGCGGGACTTACGGAACCTAAACACAATAGGTGTCTATAGGTACCTATAGTACACTATGGGTAGTGGGGTTCAAATAATCCGCGTTGCAAAATAGTGTTAATTAGTTACCTATAGAGTCCAATAAGGCGCGGTAGTCGCTACTATCGAGGTATGGACAACACCCACAATCTTCCACGCCCAGAAGAGTCGGAGCTTATTGAACGCGCTAGAAAGAGAATCATCCCCACCGTCTCTATCACGGAGGCTGCCAAGCGCGTCGGTCTGTCTCGAAACCGCTACTCGGACCTAGAAAAAGGCTTTAGATGGCTAGCTGCGGGGGAAATCGTTGAAAATGTCGCGCCAGCAGAAACGCTGGCCCGCATCGCCTCGGGTCTCGACATCTCCCCAAAGGAGCTCATCGCCGTAGGTCGCGCTGACGCTGCCAAAATCCGCAAGGCTGAGATTGAGTTCTTGGAAGCGAATCAAAAAATCTACGATGACATCACGGACATTCCAACTAGCGACCTCCTGGAAGAAATTAGACGCCGCATCGACGGCGACGCGCCAGCTAGTGCCGTTCCCCTTGTTGCGAGGACCGTGGATCGGCGTGACTCGTCCACATTCGAACAATAACGCACCCTTGTTCGAATAAAGTGAAATGCCAATCGAAACCATGTGCTACAAATACGGTCATGGACAACACAATCATTGACACCCCGCTTCCGGACGGAATCGCCGGACTCACCGACGGAAAAACAGTCTGGCTCAATAGCAAACTCACACCCCAAGGCCGCCGCTGCACACTGGCCCACGAACTCGCCCACATCAAACGCGGCATCATCCCCAACCTCCCCGCATACCTCTACGCCCGCGAAGAAAAGAAAGTCGACGAAGAAGCCGCCCGAAACCTCGTACCACTCGAACAACTCGTCGATGCCATCATCTGGGAAGGCTGCGACACAAAACACGCAGCCCTTGCCGAAGTCCTCGACATCGACCGCGACACTCTCACAGCACGACTTACCACCGCATCACCAGCTGAAGCCGCCATCATCTGCCGTGCCCTCCTCGATCTCCCACAGGTGCCATGATGACTGGCCGACCACGAACCCCAATCGGAACCTGGGGCGACATCGCCGTCATCGACATCAAGGGGAGGAAAGAAGCCCGCGCCCGGTTCCGCTTCGCCGATGGCAAACTCCGCCTCGTCTCCGCGCGCGGCGCTACAACAAACAAAGCGAAAGCGGCGCTCCGCGAACGACTCGCGACACTCAGCGCATCCGTGACGGCAGAAAACGGCATCACACGAACCACCACTATTAGCGAACTCACCGAGTACTGGCTAGAGCGGAAAACCGGTGTCGAGCCACAAACCATTGACGATTACCGCCAAACGATAAATGCCAGCATCAACCCAGTAATAGGAGAAATACGGCTAGAAGAAATCACGCCGGGCCGGATATCCACTGTCCTCGAGGGCATGAAACCCAGCGTGCGAATCCGCGCCAGCTCGATACTCCACCAGTCATTCGCCGCAGCAGTCGCGCACGATGCCATCTCAACGAACCCTGTCGCTAGCCTTCCGAAACCACGGCCACAGCGGAAACCCGTCGAGGTCATCACCATTGCTCAACTCGTCCACCTTCGCAAAATTGTCGAAGAATGGGCAGCCGGGCGTATCGATGACGCGGGGAATCCGAAGAAACCGGACGCACGCAGTGAGGGCAGAGCACACGACCTCCTGCAGTTCTTCGACCTGCTTTTGGCTACAGGATGCCGAACAGGGGAGCTAGCGGCGGTGAGGTGGTGTGACGTAGATATGCTCGCGCCGGCTCCCACGATGCTCATTGCTGCGACGATGGTGCGCCGCTCCGGCGAAGGTCTTGTGCGTCAGGCGTATACCAAGACGAAGAACCAGCGTGTGCTTACCCTGCCACCGTATGCAGTGCAGATCCTGGCAGTAATGCAACGGCAGCAAATCCACGCCAGCCCACTGTCGCCTATCTTCCCTTCGTCGAAGGGGACTTTCCGCGAACCAACGAACATCAATAAGCAGTGGCGGAGGGCACGCCACGCGGCGGGAATGGATAGTGTTCAGTTCCGTACTCTGCGGCGCACCGTGGCGACCTTAATTGACCGTGAAATCGGCGATGAGGAAGCGGCGGCACAGCTGGGGCACTCGAGCGTGTCAATGACTCGGAAGCACTACATTGCGGCGCGGGCTGCGCAGGCGCCAGACCTGACATCAGTGCTAGAGAAATTTGCCTAGATATAGCGAAACGCGGCCAGTGGTTACGCCAGCCGCGTTTCTTGGACAAAATGAGCGGTACACCCAACCGCACTTGAGCTCGAAAGGGAACTCGCTTTTAAATATACGCTGGTTGTCAAACTGATGGATAAATGATGTTTTTCGACTTTCAGGTCGCTTACCCATCGTTTGAACTGTTGTATACGTGCAGCGTATGCGGTGTTTTTAGCGCCCCAGAGAGGAATCGAACCTCCGACACCGGCTTTAGGAGAGCCGTGCTCT
>NZ_CAMQAZ010000007.1 GCF_946998835.1 uncultured Corynebacterium sp.
GTCTTATCGATGCATAGTTCACCCATCGATTCGCTATAGCCTGGCCACAAGTGAAGGACCGCGCTGCCCCGCCCCCGCAATGCCTCGGCTCGCGCTGCGCTGCCAGGTAATAAAAACAAAAAGACCCGCACCTACAAGGTGCGGGTCTGCATGGTGCGCCCGAAGGGATTCGAACCCCTAACCTTCTGATCCGTAGTCAGATGCTCTATCCGTTGAGCTACGGGCGCGTGTGGCGGAGGCGAGAGGATTCGAACCTCCGGCCCGTCGCAAGACAGGCAACTCCTTAGCAGGGAGCCCCATTCGGCCGCTCTGGCACGCCTCCAAAACCACTGGCATCGATCCCGCTTCAGCAAGGCTGCCCGCCATTGCATGAGCATTGCGTTCGCCATTGCGTGGACGAGACCAAATAACCGCAGCCAATCCTACAGAACACAAGAATTGAAAAGCAAAACACCCGCGAAGCCACCAAATACGGCACCACAAATAGCGACCACACCTTGGGATTTCGCCGGGATTCTGCACTGACCAATCCGGGTCATGTTCTACAGTTAGGCCTATGACCAACGATGCATCTTCAGTTCAGCCCCAAACCCGCGCCGACCTCGAACAGGTTCCTGCCTATGTCCCGGGCAAGGCAGTGCCCGGCGCGCTGAAGATTGCGTCCAATGAAATGACTCAGCCGCCGCTGCCCTCGGTGGTGAAGGCCATCTCGCAGACCATCTCTGACCCGGCTACCAGCCCGAACCGTTACCCGGACATGGGTGCGGTTGACCTGCGCACTAAGCTCGGCGAGCACCTGGGGCTGCCCATGGAGCAGGTCGCGGTCGGCTGCGGCTCCTCCGCTCTGTGCCTGCAGCTCGTGCAGGCTACCTGCGCAGATGGGGATGAGGTCGTTTTCCCGTGGCGCAGCTTCGAGGCCTACCCCATTCTCGCTCGCGTCGCCGGGGCCACTCCAGTGCCGGTGCCGCTGGATGCGCAGGGTCGCAATGATCTCTCAGCTATGGCCGCTGCTATCACCGACCGCACACGCCTGATTTTTGTATGTAACCCCAACAATCCAACGGGCACGACCGTCACTCGCGAGGCATTCGCGGAGTTCATGGCGCAGGTTCCGGGCGATGTTGTGGTTGCTCTCGACGAGGCCTACATCGAGCTGGTGGACGAGGCCACTCACGCCACTACCCCGTTGGCGCATGAGCTGCTGGATACCTACCCCAACCTGGTCGGTTTGCGCACGTTCTCCAAGGTCTACGGTCTGGCCGGCCTCCGCGTGGGCTACATGTTCGGCCCGGCGAAACTTGTGGAGGCCGTGAATAAGGTCGCCATCCCCTTCTCGGTAAACACTCTCGCGCAGATTGCCGCGCTCACGTCGCTGGACGCACAGGAGGAGCTCGCCGCCCGCATCGCTGAGGTCCGTGCGCAGCGCGTCGCCGTCACCGAGGCCATCAACGCCGCCACCGGCCGCGAGACAGTGCTGCCGAACTCGCAGGCCAACTTCATTTGGATCGGTGAGGATCGGATTGCGGATCTCTCTTCGCTTGACGACGTCTCGGTGACCACCACCACGGATCTCGGTGACTTCCTGGCAAAGCGCAACATTCTTATCCGCTGCTTTGCCGGTGAAGGCGCTCGCATCACCATCACCACCGAGGAAGAGACCTCGCAGCTCCTGACGGCTCTGGGAATCGCGCCCTTAAACAGCTAACAGCTAGCACGCGCCAGCGCGACCGTTGGTCGCGCCTCCGCTGTGCTCAATTGCGCGTGCGATGCGGTTAAGCATTTGCTGGCCGGTCTCATAGGTGCCGTCGTCCGGCTGGGCTGCGATAGCGACACCAACGAAGGTACCCGGCTTTTTACCCGGCAAGTAGCCGAACTGTCGCACGAGGTAGACACCCTCATCGTCGGGGCCCCAACCTCCCTTGAAGTGCGCTCCGGGAAGGCGTCCAAGGCCGTAGGACTGCTCGTCGGCAACTTTCCCCATAAGGTCAGCAACCTGTGGACCCGCCTTTATGCACTGCAAATTAGCACCGAAAGTCGCCTGGTCACGAAGATCCCACTGGGTCTGCCCGAACACTGTGTATTCCGCACGAATGCGGTCAGTGCCCATGACAGTGCGAGTGTCGTGGCCCTCTCGGAGAATCTCGTTAGTATTCGCACCTGCGGTCACATCATCGCCCAGTGAGTACCACATGGCCTCAGCCGCATCGTTGTCGGAAACGGTGATTGCGGCCTCTACCTGAGCGTCGACACCGAATTGGCGCACGTAGGCTACGGCGATTGGCACCTTGGAGGTCGACCAGGCCGGGCCAGTTTTAAAGTCACCCGTGGAGACCACCTGGGAGTCCTTATTCGGTGTGGCTAGTGCGGCACCGGCCAATCCACCGAATTCCTGCTGCGCGGACGTGACGGCCTCGACAACTTCGCGGGGCATCTCACCGGGCACAACTTTCCCATCGGGGGATGCGCCGCTGGGGCCGTCGTCAAGCGGGTTGGCAAGCGTTGGCGACGGCATGGCCGAGGAGTCGGAGTCCGTGTCGATGGTGCAGGCGCTGAGACCAAGCGTGACGACGGTAGTTGCGGCCAGGGCTACTCGGAGGCGCTTAGACAATATGCACCGTCGCATTCGTACCGCCGGTGCAGGTGACCACGTCGCCGTTGTCGCGGCAGGTCATGGTGTACGTCTTACCGGTCTTCGGACTATTGGCGGTGACGGTACCGTTGAGCTTCTTGGTGACTTGGTAGTGCTCAACAAAAGCATTGCGCACATTAGTGGCAAACGGGCAGGTCGTGATGTTGCCACCGACATTTTCTGCGTAGACCAGGTTCAAATCCCCTGGATCGCCAGAGCCGGAGCAAAGCTGCCAATTGGACGGCGGAGTGAAATCCTCAGCGCGACGCTTCTGCTCAGAGGTCGACGTCGTAGAGGTTTCCTCACTTGTCGTGGACTGCACCTGTTGGGATTCCGATGAGGTACCGCTGGCTGAATTCACGCCTTGAGAATTAGAGAAGTAGAAATAGGCCATCGCGCCTACGAGAAGCGCGACGGCAATGATTGCCAGGACGATGACAGCGATGGTCAGCCCTTTATTGTCATTGCTCGGCGCGGCAGCCGGACCAGCTTGCGGGGCGGGAACATAGGAAGCGGGTCGGTACGGCTCAGGCTGCTGCGGCACCTGCTGCGGCTGGAAGCTCTGCGTTTGGTACCCAGACGCGCCCACTCGAGATTCATCCACGGCGCTCCATGCATTTGCCGGGGTATCTGCAGAAGGCTGAGTGTCTGACTCGGACGGATCTACACTCCACTCGCCGAACGAGTCGTCCGAGTGGTTACTCCGATTCGTTGTCATTTCTCGACCTTTTCCCTCGATACCGTTCACCAGTTTGTCGCTGAATGTGTGTCACAGCAAATCCGAGCTTACCGGTTTTGGCAACTTCTCAATGCCGATTTGGGCGATAGCACGCATGGGGACCGGTCCATATAACGCATGGGGGCCAGTCCATGTAAACGACAAACTGCGGATTCACGGATACGCCTAACCCCCGGCCGCACGCGGCCGGGGGCGCATCTTCACCTCACCTGTTAGCGGTGGGGCGCTTATTCGTTAAAACGGCCACCACGACGGCTTTGCAGCCTTTTTCACGACTACCTTTTCGCCGCCGACAACCCAGTTTTCATTCGGATTAAGAACGGAGCCCACGTAGGCGTAGCCACCGTTATCGAACTCGCCCTCGTAGTCCGGTGCCTTGTAGGTGAAGTCCACGGCGACGGACTTGGAATTATTGACGGTCGGGTTGTCCTGGAAGTATCCGAGGAAGCCACCTTCCTTCCAGGACAGGCGCACCTGGCGATTGCCGTTGCGCTCGGTGTCTTCGTACTCCCCCTCCTTCAGCGTGTAAATACCGCCGCCGAGGACGTTGTCCTGCGACTGGCGAGTCACACGAACGAGCTTAAAATCAGCCGGGATGTTGTGACCGATCCCGCGCAGCTTGGCGTTGCCGTTGACACCGACGACCTCAATACGGATGGTGACCTCGTCACCCGGGCGGACCTCCTTGCCGCGGATGATCTGCGAGTACACATCGGCAGACCATGCCGGGCCACCGATGGTGCCGAGCTTCACCTTTGGAGCGCTCGATTCCGGCAGCTTCAGGCCAGGCGAGTTCAGACCTGGCGAGTTCAGACCCGGCGAGGAGAATCCCGGGGACTGAGCCATGGCCGGAGCGCCGAACCCGAAGGTAAGGCCAGCAGCGAGGGTTACCGCCGCAATGGCGGTGCGAGAACGGCGACGAGAACGAGGGGCCTTGACGTCGTGGGCGCGCATATTGTGCATGATTGAGAAGCTTTCTGTGAGAACCCGAGGTTTAGCGAACGTGGGCGAGAGCTGGAATTACTTACCGGTTAGCGCCCGGGGACTTCAGCCCCGGCGACTGGAGACCCAGGGAACCCGGCGACTGGAGCCCCGGGGACCCCAGCGAGCCACCCGGAACACCCGGAATGTCCGGAATGCCCGGAGCCGGAGCTTCCCGCTTCACGAAGAGCTTCGGCCCCATGTCATGCAGCTTCTCAATCTTGTTGCCCGGGTTGAAGTGGATTTCAGTTCCGGTATTCAACGAACCGTCGGCAATCTCATCGGTGACGCGGTACTGCCATGTGAAGCTCACAGACGAAATGGTTGGGGAACCCCATGCCTGGTCGATGCGGCCGGCCTTGAACTCCACCGCGCCGTTATTGACGAGCCCTATCCACTTGTCGGACTCGTTCGGGCTCGCCCAGTCCCCGTCGCCGACCTTGTATGTCGCCGAGTTGGCCACGTACTGCAGGCCATCCGGAATGACATCGGTCATACGCTGAATGTAGGACTTAAACAGCTTCGGATTGTTGTCCGTGTAGGTCAGGGTAAAGGTCACGACATCGCCAGGCTTGACGACGGCACCCGCGACACCATTAACCTCAACGGATCGCGTCACATTGGACTTCTTCCAGCTGTGCGTTGCGCTGGAGACAACAGTGGCGGAAGTTTCATCGATGGCATCGGTGACGGTCTTGACAATTGCGTCAGCACCCGGAAGTTCCTGAGCATGCGCAGTGGCGCCAAACCCTGCGAAGGTCATACCTGCGGCAAGGGAAAGCGCAGCGATGCGGGTAAGACTGCGATTACGAGAGATACGAGTTGCCATGAGTCATGGGCTCCTTTTAAACGATAAGGGCGGGAAAGCCTTGCGGCAGGAGAAGGCCAACGTAGCCTTCAGTTGCAATCGGAGTGCAATACGCTTGAAGCTAATTAATGCTTGAAGCTAATTAATACAGTGTTTATTAACGGTGGCAACCAGGAACTATTTTTCAGACAGCGACAAAATTAACGGAAATCACAACGACACAATAGTCACATCAGTCACACGCTCCTACATGTGTCACCGGCGCACAGCGGCCGGAATACTTTTAAACATAGAAATACCCAACGCCGTGAAGTGGCGCTTCTCTATCCCCACCTGAAACTGACACCCTTTCCCCTCCGCGAAGAACCACCCCTGTAACGCCATTGCAGGGCATCGCATTAACCCAATTACACACCCATTTTGACTACCCCATTCCGGGGTATCAATAAGAAGCTCCTGAGATCTCGCCGTTTTACCCTGAAAGCGCACACATCCAGCTTTAAAGAAAGATAAGGAAAACCCCCGGTAGAACAACTACCGAGGGTTCCCAACTGCGGAAGCAGGGGGATTTGAACCCCCGGAGGTGTGACCCTCGCTGGTTTTCAAGACCAGTGCATTCGGCCGCTCTGCCATACTTCCAGTGCCAACATCATAACCGCATACCGTCGCCAAGCGACAAACGCCCTCCACAACGGCTCGCGCCAGAGCCTTTCACCTACGCTCCGGCCCCGACACCCGCCCTCAATATCCGCCTCTGCGGACATAACTATTTTTGCTATTTACAAAAGAGTCGGAAATCCCGCGTGCGCAACCAGGTTTTGCATTACCTTTGAAAACTATGAAGGCAATCATTCAGACTGATCTTTCCAACCCCCGAGCCTTGGAATGGGCCGAAGCTCCGGATCCGACTCTCGAGGATGGGCAGGTACTGGTCAAGGTCAAGGCCGCTGGTGTAAATCGCGCTGACCTGCTACAGGCTGCCGGCCACTACCCGCCGCCGAAGGGCGTGACTGAGACTCTCGGTCTGGAGTGCGCGGGCGTGATTGAAGAGGTCAAGGGCGACTCCCAGGGCTGGAAGGTCGGCGACGAGGTCTGCTGTCTACTCTCCGGTGGCGCATACGCCGAAAAGGTCGCGGTTCCGGCTGGTCAGATTCTTCCACTGCCGGAGGGCTACTCCTTCACTGAGGCCGCGTCGATCGTCGAGGTTGCCTGCACGGTGTTCTCCAATGTCGTGATGATTGCAGGCCTGAAGGAAGACGATCTTCTGCTGGTCCACGGCGGTGCGGGCGGCATCGGCACCTTCGCTATTCAGATGGCCAAGCAGCTCGGCGCTCGCGTCGCCGTCACCGCCGGTTCGGCGGAGAAGCTGGCCAAGTGTAAGGAACTCGGCGCTGACATCCTTATCAACTACAAGGAAGATACCTTCGAGGACATCATCGCGGCTGAGGGCGGCGCCAATGTCATCCTGGACATCATGGGTGCAAAGTACCTCGACCGAAACGTCAAGGCTCTCGCTAAAGATGGCCACCTGGTCATCATCGGCATGCAGGGCGGCGTAAAGGGCGAGCTCAACATCGGTCGCCTGCTGAGCAAGCGCGGTTCAATTACCGCCACCGGTCTGCGTTACCGCGATTTCGCGGACAAGGCGCGCATTGTCAACGCCACCGAGGACACCGTCTGGCCAATGCTTGCCGACGGCTCCATCACCCCTCAAATTCATGAGGTCATGGAGATGCGCGACGCAGCCAAGGCCCATGAGCTGCTCGACAGCGGTGCGGTCAGCGGCAAGATCATCCTGACCGTCTAGTAATGACCGTCTAGCTACGGCCGCCTAGTTAACCGAGCGAGGCCACCGCGCGCACTAGCTGATCAATGTCGTGTGGTGTGTTGAACGGCTGCAAGCCCACACCCACGGCACCGCCGGCCTCATCGATTCCCATGGCATCCAGCAGGGGCGACTCATAGGCATCCACAATGCTGGTCACCAGGCCATTGTCCAACAGCCTGTCCACGACCACCTTCGCCGAAACACCGTCGACCAGGAAGCTAATGCGCGGAATGTGCTGTGCCCGCGACACGCTCGAGAAAGAATCATCTTCGGTATCCACACCGATGATGTACACCCGCGGTAGATTCATCAGCGCCGCAATGAGGCGCTCCGACAGCGTCGTCAAGTAGCGGGAGACCTGCGGCATTGCCGTTTCAATGCGATGCCTGCGCGACCCCCGCGCCGAGGCATCCAGCGATGCCAGGTGCAATACGGACTCCGACACACCGCCGAGCAGTGCCGGCGACACCGGAGAAACTTCGATTCGCTCGACCCCGCGCGCATTCGGCACATAGCTTAACGACGTCATACGCTCAAACATCTCAGTGTCCCGGAAAACCAGCGCGGAGACCTCGGGCCCTCCCAGCACCGACGCGTCAACCAACATGATGTCCGCGCCCAGCTTGTTCATCGACACATCGCGGTAGGCGGCAATATCCGATGCGTCGACGAGAACCCAGGCCTCAGACTTTGCATGTACGCGACGTGATATCTCGGCGACCGGTGCAATGGTGCCGACAAACGGATCCGCGGCCGGGACGACGACGAGACGAGTGTGCTCATCTACAAGATCGTCGAACTGCCAGGATGGCAATGCTCCCGTGGACAAGTCAGCCTCGGCGATGCGGACCTTTGCACCGTAGAGATCTGCAGCCCGGCGCAGGGGCGCGTGCACAACCTGCGAACCGATACGGGAAATCACCAGGTTGGAACCGAGCGTCAGCCGCCGATTCATAGCGGAGCTGAACTGCTGCATAAGTACCTCACGCGATGCACCCAGCACAACGCCAGCGACCGGACCGCCGGTGAGATCTGCGAAAGCCCGGCGCGCGCTGGTGGTCAGCTCAGCTGCAGCTGGAACACCCGAACTGCGAGACTGCCCATGAGCACCCACCCCGGCCTCACCTGGAAGGGATTTCGGTGCGCTGCGGAAGGAAGAACTCATCCCAGACAACACGCGTTCGGGCACTTGGGTACGTTTACCCGCGTTGAGGTATGTCCACCCGTCGGAAAGCGACGAGTATGCGCCCCTGGTTGTCGGCACATCGAAGGCCATGCGAACCCTTTCCCGGTTTCAAATTCACGCTGCGATATCTGTTTTCAGGATTAATTGTGCAATTAGCTGTACATCAAACCGTGCAATCACCCACGCATCTAACTGTGCGTCGATTGCCCATCTTAGTTACAGCGGCGATTGTATGTAAGTTTCTTGAGGTCGCATAACTGGTCGTGAAACCCGCCGCATAAACGATCGTATAACCCACCTCGGAAGCACTGTGCCCCACTGGCCCCACAGTTCGCGCCCAAGTTCCGAACCCTTTTTGTGGCCACCATTCGCCGCCACAGCGTGGAAGAATGGCTCGCCCGGCACTGTCGGTATTCAATCCAATCCGCCCTAGCTAGTAGTTTGGAGACGTGACTAACGCAGAAAATGATCGCCAACCCGCAGATGCAGTCGACCAGTCTGCCGATGCTGCGCGTAATGGCCTCAACGGCGACACAGGTCGCACTGACCGCACTGGTCTCACTGGCCGCACGGAGGAGACTCTCCGCCACGACATCGCGCGGATGATTGACGCGACGGGTGAGGCACCGGCCATCAAGTCACGCTCACGCACAATGAGCGCCGCCTGGCGGGATCTGGTGACAGGCTTTGGCCAGCGCGAACTGTGGCTGCAGCTGGGCTGGCAGGACATCAAGCAGCGATACCGCCGCTCTACGCTCGGCCCGCTGTGGATCACCATCGCCACCGGCGCCATGGCCCTGGCCCTCGGTCTGCTGTACTCCCTGCTGTTCCAGCAGGACCTGGCGTTCTTCCTGCCGCACGTGACCGTTGGTCTGATTATCTGGGGTTTCATCTCCGGCTGCGTACGTGAAGGCGCAACCGTCTTCATTGAAAATGAAGGTCTCATCAAACAGTTGCCCAGTGCGCTGAGCGTCCATGTCTACAGGTTGGTGTGGCGCCAACTGCTCTTCCTGGCCCACAACATGGTGATTTGGCTGATTCTCATTCTGGTCTTCCGGCCAGATTTGGGCTGGAATTTCTTCCTGGTCATCCCGGCATTGGCACTACTGGTGGTCAATGGTGTGTGGGTGACGATGTTCTTCGGCATCATCGCTACGCGCTACCGCGACGTAGCCCCCCTACTGGACTCCCTGATTCAGCTGGTGTTTTACATGACTCCGATTGTCTGGACCACGAAGACGCTGGAGGAACAGGGCGGTGCCGTGGCCGAGCGGGCACGCATCGCGGAAATCAACCCGCTGTTCCACTACCTCGAAATCATCCGCGCCCCACTGACCGGCCAGCCGGTGGATACCTACCACTGGTGGGTTGTCCTCGCCTGCACCGCAGTTGGCCTGCTGCTGGCACTCGGGGCCATGAAGCTGTGGCGCTCCCGCGTGAGCTACTGGGTTTAGGCCGCAAGGGCCGTCGTAAAGCGAATAGAACTAGCAAGGGATAAGCATGGTCAGCATTGATACTTACAACGCGTGCGTTGACTTCCCCATTTTCGACGCCAAATCGCGGTCGATGAAGAAGGCGTTTCTCGGCGCCGCGGGTGGTGCGATTGGCCGCAATGATTCCAACGTCGTGGTCATCGAGGCGCTGAAGGACATCAACATCCACCTGCGTGAAGGCGACCGCGTTGGCCTGGTCGGACACAACGGCGCGGGAAAGTCCACGCTGCTGCGGCTGCTGTCGGGCATTTATGAGCCCACGCGCGGTGCCGCCGATGTGCGTGGACGCGTGGCACCCGTGTTCGACCTCGGTGTCGGCATGGACCCGGAAATCTCGGGCATGGAGAACATCATCATCCGAGGCCTGTTCCTCGGACAGACTCGCAAGCAGATGAAATCCAAGCTCGACGAAATCGCGGAATTCACCGAACTCGGCGACTACCTACACATGCCACTGCGCACCTACTCCACTGGTATGCGCGTGCGCCTGGCGCTCGGCGTAGTCACATCCATTGAGCCGGAGATTCTGCTTCTCGACGAAGGCATCGGCGCCGTCGACGCCGCATTCATGGCGAAGGCCCGAACGAAGCTGACCGAATTGGTCGATCGCTCCGGTCTGCTGGTGTTCGCTTCGCACTCGAATGAGTTCCTGGCGCAGCTGTGCGACACCGCTCTGTGGATTGATCACGGAACGGTTCGACAGGCCGGGCTTGTCGACGAAGTGGTCGAAGCCTACGAAGGTAAAGAGGCCGCCGACCAGGTGCGCCACGTGCTGGCGCAGCGGCGGTAGTGGCCAAGCGGGAGTCTTGGCCGGGGTGCAGCTGAGAACTTGGCGGGGAATCGGTTGCGGTTCAGTAGTGGCCGGGCGAACGGCACGCGGGTAGCTCGGGTGGTCCGCGAATTGCCCACTCGAGGCAACATGGCAAGATAGACAGCAATAAAAACAGCGATAAACGGTATTTCCCCGTTGGAGAACGAAGTGAGCGAAGTGAGCGAAAAATCGGCTGCCCGCCCAAAGCACGATGAGGCGGCAACGGCCACAACGGCCGCAATCGTGGTAACTCACAACCGCATCGAGGACCTGCGTCAATCGCTTCCCATCGTTGCCGGCCAAACCCACATGCCGAAGTGGATCATCATTGTCGACAACGGCAACGACCCAAAGGTCAAAGAGCTCGCTGATGCGGTGGCGGCGCGGCAGTCGTCGGCAAGCGGATCGGCACCGGAGATTCACTACATCGGCTCCAAGACGAACCTCGGTGGTGCCGGTGGCTTCGCGCTGGGCATGCTGACCGCGCTGTCGCTGGGTGCCGAGTGGATTTGGTGCGCCGACGACGACGGCCGGCCGGAGGACTCCTACGTGCTGCAGGCGCTGCACAGCTGTGCGCGACGCCACCAGCTCGACGCTGTCTCGCCGGTGGTCTGCGATATCAAGGCCCCGAACAAGCTGGCATTCCCCCTGCGCCGCGGGCTGGTGTGGCGTCGTCAGCGCGAGGAGCTTTTCGAAAGCGGCATCAACCCCAAGCTCCCAGCCGTGCACGATGCCGAGGGCACGAAGTGGTTCACCAACTTCGCAGACCAGAAAGCTGCGACGGGGCTCGAACTGCCGAGCGACCTCGAAACCATCGACGGCAACCACGACCTCCTGCCCGGCATCGCATCCCTGTTCAACGGCGCGCTGTTTAGTGCCCACTCGCTGGAGCAGCTCGGCGTTCCCGACTACCGCCTATTCATCCGGGGCGACGAAGTCGAGTTCCACCGCCGTCTCGCCCGTTCCGGTCTCCGTTTCGGCACATGCTTGACGACGGCCTACCTGCACCCCTCCGGCTCGGGAGAATTTGTGCCCATTCTCGGTGGCAAGATGCACACGCAGTACCCGACCGATGACTTCAAGCGCTACTTCACCTACCGCAACCGCGGCTACCTGATGAGCCAGCCCGGCATGCGCAAGCTCATGCCACAGGAGTTCCTGCGCTTCGGCTGGTTCTTCCTGGTCCAGCGTCGCGATGTCCGTGGCTTCTACCGTTGGTTCAAGCTGCTGAAGCAGGGCCGTGCGGAGAATTTCGAGCGCTTCGACCCGAAGTCGAAGTAGTTCGCGCTTGTTACAGCTCGAGCTGGGGCTGGTGAGGCTGGGGCTGGCCTGCATATTTGACCTCGCTCGGGTCGTGTAGTCCGCATTTCGAGTTCTCAGTGCGCAAAAGTGTTAACTAAGCCCCTGGTTCCCTTCTCCTCCACTGACATGTCGATGAGGTATTCACTCATCGATGCGCTACAGCCTGCGCATAAGTGGATAGTCCTACGATAAGTGCGTGGGCCAGGCCAACAGCATGGCCATAAGTCCTGAAAAGTCATCGACAAGTGGCGGAAAGTCGGCCATAAGTGAGCACTACGGACAAAAAGCGTCGATGAGTCTTGAAAAACCGTCGATGAGTGAGGTGAAACTGGCCATAAGTCGCTGGAAATCCGAGCCAATCCGCTCGAAATCGTTCTTCGAAATCGTTCCAAGTCTTGTCAGCGCAATCGCAACAGATCAGCAGCTGAACTTAGCTGGCTTCGCGTGAGGTCGATGCGTTTTCCAAGAGCTGCAAACGCTGCTTACGCTGCTGGATTCTGGACTCACGGAGCTGCCGATCTTTGTACGGGACAGTGGCTTGATGAAAACGCCCAACCTCGGACGAAAATACCAACCCACCTGCCTGAATACGCTGACTCTGCCGAATAGCGAACTGTCGCAAGACCTCCACGCAGTCCCCATTAATGACCTGTGACCATTGGAAGCGGAGTACATCTAAGTGGAGGTTCCTCAGACGCTTCTCGCGAGCTTGCTCTTTCAGAAGTACAGTTTCCGTAGCTGCTACCCCGCCACCGGAATACTTAGTCAGCCCATCGAACTCGATGATCAAATTCAGATGAGGCACATAAAAATCGACGCGCCCATCCGCCGCGAAATTACTATGCAAATGCAGGGATTTGCCCTTAACTAGCCACAAGCTTTCAAAGTCCTTCACTTACATCTATAGATTTCAGGTGTTTTGGTGCATTTTTACATTTAGACGAGATGCATAAAACACATACCCCATTAAACAATCACGGGCAGCCGCACTGAGAACTTCGTGTAGTTCTACCTGCGGGTTTCTAGATTAACCAAGAAATGAAAGACGCCCTGTAAGCGTGATAAGTGCGTTCTCCACCATGTGCACGGAAGGGGGACACTCTTAGCATGGTGGATTTTATTTTGAATAACGGCGTTATAGGTGGACAAATCGCTCTACCTCATGTAAACATGTTTACATGAGTGGATCGGTAATTAGCTTGCGTGTTAATGCCCAGCAAAAGGAGCGCCTTGATGCGCTTGCTTCTCGAACAGGGCGATCTGGGGCGTTTTATCTTCGTAAGGCTCTTGATTCCTATTTAGATCAACTTGAGTACGTATACATACTTGAGGCAGAAGCTGAGGCAGCTCGACGCGGCGAGCTAGAGACAATTTCGCTCCAGGAACTAGAGGACGAGTGTGGCTTGGTCGATTAGGTTTACTCCGCGTGCTGCAAAATCTTTCCGGAAGCTTGATAAGCCAGTACAAAAACACATCGGTAAGTTTCTCCGTGAGGTAGCAGAGTTAGACGATCCTCGCGTGCGCGGTAAGGGACTCGTTGGAGACAAGTCTGGCTTGTGGCGGTGGAGAGTAGGAGACTACCGGGTAATTTCCTCTATTTACGAAGATGTCGTAGTCATTAACGTCATCGATGTTGGCCACCGGCGCAATATTTACCTGTAGGCATACCACTAACCACCGTCGCCCCTGACATATGTCTTTCCATATGGCGGGACATATGTCTCTCAGAAAGCAGTATCACCTGTACTTTCGGCGGCAACCAAATCTATTGATTTGGGCGGCAGCCCAACGAGCCGTAAGGCGAGGCGGGAGCATAAACCGTAACCCACATTGAACAGTTTTGTTGATTGATTGGCTAGGGATATAGATCTACAGGTATATAGATATAAGCCACCTGGGAAAATAAAGAAACCCGCAGGTAAACCCCTGTGGATAACTAGCCCTGTCATGTCTCATGACTTTTTGGACTCCATGTCCAAAATGTTCATGGACATAACAAGTGCAAGCTAGTTCAGGCTAATTCCTCGGCGCACTTTCGAGAACAATTCCAGAAGGAACTCCCGGGTCCGATGGCCAATAGTATTCATCATCGGCGAAGGTAATTGTTGTGTGCTCACCATCGTTGTGCAGAGCCGGGTTGACTACGGCTTTCTCAATCTCGCGCGTATCCAGGTCACCTCGCCCCGCGAGCCGCGCCGTAACCTTGGTCGGCTGATCCAAGATCAGGATTGCATACGGTCCTTTATCCTGCGCACCAGGATTCGGCTCTTGTCGCTGTTCATAGGCAAGAACCTCAGCTCTGGTCTGGAACACTTTCACAGTTCCCGTAATCGAGTTGGTTCCAGACGCTGTATCCGCGGGTTCCGAGCTTGAACTTGCGCTCGAGCGCGAACTCGAAGTCTCCGACGACCCCGATGCCGGCTGCCCCGCCGTCGGATTCGGGCCACCGTCGTCCCCAGCACCGGCATTGCTTTGGCTTGACGACGACTCCCCTCCCCCGGCAACCCCCACGTCGCTGTTTCGATCCCCGGAAACCTGGAGGAAAAGGAACAGAGCCAACGCCACAATGATGACCGTCAGCAGCACCACGATGGTGATGAGCTGTTTGCGCGTTTTGTCACCTGCGTTAGTGGAAGGCGTAGGCGTGGGTGTTGTCATGATTGAAAAGTTACTCTCCCTGGAAGAATTTATCCCAGTTCTCCTCGCTGGTCAGAGACGGCACTGCTGCACGCCACTGCTCAGCGATGTCATCCCACTTGGAGGACAGCTCACGCATGAGGCTGATGGTCTCAGCGCGCATGGACTTTTCCTTATCCAGGTTGCGGACCAGGTGACGCACACCGTTCTGGGAGGCGTCGGTGACCCAGACATCGTCGAAGGTGGAAATGTGCCACCAGAAGGAGTCCTCGAAGGCCACAGCCACCGGACCCGGGCGCTTCTTGCCCATCTGGGTGTACGCAAGCCGCTTTGCCAAGGTCTTGTTTTCGCTGGAAATTTCGTGTGACGGCGGGCGAACTGGGCTCAGTCCTCCCGGCATCTCGTGCATCGGCAGCAGCTCAGTCTCCGGGAAGTTCTTTCGACCAGCAGAAATGCGGGCAAAGTCACCTTGCGATGCGTTGCTCAGCACCTCCGGGCCACGCAGCAGATCGCGCACGGCTTCCATCTGCGTCCAGGCCAAGCCGTAGCGCATGGAGACCAGGTTCGAGAGGATTCGTCGTGAAGCGACGTTGACCATGTCCTTCGCGGAGACATCACCGTGCATAGAGGCGGCGATGAGGGAGTTGCGCAGGCCGAAGTACTGGGCGGCGTTTTCGATGTCCTTCCAGTAGAAATCGGCGTGCCAGACGGCTGCGCCCGGAAGAGTGTCTGTCGGGTAGCCGGCCTTAGCTGCGCGGAAGCCGTAGTCGATGTCGTCGTACTGGAAAAACAGCGGCAGTGCCAAGCCGATTTCCTTAATGACCTCCGACGGCACCAGGCAGGTCCACCAAGCGTTGTAGTCAACACCCAGGCGGCGCAACTGGTGGTATTCGCGCACGTCAACATCGGCGTGGCCGAACTTGGGGTCGTTCTCCTCGACGGTCAGAGTCTTCCAGTTGTAGGTTTCTCCGGTACGGAAAAGGCTGGTCGGGTTGAACAGGAAAAGCATCTGCGCGCCGAGCAACATCGGCTTTTCTGCACACACGGCCAGAGCGGACAGGCGCAGGGTGGTTTCGGGTTCGGGGCGGATATCGTCGTCGGTGAGCAGCACCATGCAGTCGCCTGCAGCGGTGGCGTCGCGCATACCGCGGGAGAAACCGCCTGCGCCGCCGAGGTTCGGCTGGTGGACAACGTTCAGGCGCTCGCCGAGGATTTCCTTCGCCTGGATGAAATCGGCCTCGTCAGCTGGGTGCTGTTCGCCCTGGTCAACGACGCGGATAGTGCGGACGCGTTCCAGTGCCGGCAAATCCTCAGCCAGCGTGGCGACGGTTCGAGCACAGTCAACCGGCCGGTTGTAGGAGCAGATGACCAGGTCGGTCGGAATATCGCGCTTGATAGCCGACTTGGGCACGACATAGCGGACATCGGAAATCTTTGCACCTGCGTCCTCGGTGTCGAAGCGCAGGTGAATGGCACCGCCGTCGGCGAAGCGATCCAGCGGAACAGTCAGACGTACCTCTTCATTTGCGGAGCCGGACATCGGCGAGTGCTCCCCGGTCCAGTTGCCATCGGCATCTGCGCCACCGGCTGCCCAGGAATCCTCAAGGCGGAGGTGTCCACCAATGTCCTCGGTGTAGGCCAACACACGCGCGGAACCGACCACGCGCGCACGGATTTCGACCTGCTTAATCGAGGTCCAGCGCTGCCAGTACGAAGCCCGGAAGCGACCGAAGTAGGTGTCGGTGCGCACCACGGTGTGGCGGCCCATCGTGATCGAGTTACGGGTGGCCTGCACGGAGCTGTCGTAGGCGCCAGCACCTTCGACTCGGTAGTACAAATCCGGCTCCACCCAGTCTGCGGGCGGAGCAAACAGCACGCGCTGAATAGTCAGCATGTCAACATCGGTTTCGGCGGTCAGCTGAGTGGATTCCTTATTAGAAGCAGTCGAAGTCACGCCCTCCAGCGTATCGCGCTACTTCACACGGAAGATGAATACACGCTGAATGATGAAGTTAATTACCGTCGCAACGCCCTGCGCGACAACGAATGCGCCGAACTGTGCCCACTGCGCATTCCAATCCCAGGTCTCCACAAGCCAGGGCTGCAACACGTTAAAGATGCCGACCTGTGTGGCGTACGTAATCAGGTACAGCACCGCAACTGCCAGCACCTTCTTCGCCGAGGACTTCGACTTGAATGTCCAGCGGCTGTTGATGATGTACGCCGTAATCGTGCCGAAGATCCAGCCGACCGTCTTGCCCCAGAAGTTGGTCGCCCCGAAGACGTTGAGCATGATGAACGTCAGGCCGAAGTCCACCACAGCCGCGATAACGCCGGAGATAATAAAGCGCATCATTTGCACTTTCAGACCGTGCTCGTCCTTGACATCCGTCGCCATCGGCACCGCGGCCGAATCCTCTACGACAAATCCGGTTTCGTAGGAGCCGGTTTCACCGTTGGGGGTTTCGCCGTTGGGGGTTTCGCCGTTGGCGTTCTCTTTTGCTGATTCATTTGCTGACACGCTTTGAAATTCTATGCCACCGGTCAATTCACAAACAGCCGGCGCAGGCACTATGAGGGCATCGAGGGAGGCAAGAGAGCTAGCGCCGCAGTGCCTCGCGCAGCAGGTCCAGTCGCTCCACCGGCGAGAGCGCATCCTCCCCGGCCAGCCCCAGCGCGCACATCTCCGCCCAGCTGGCCGCTGCCAATTCTTCGACGTCCTCACCGGACAGCGGAATGCCCTCATCGCTTTCCCAGCCGAGGCGCTCCATCACATGCGCCGCCACATCATGCCGCAAATCGTCCGAGGTCAGCGCCGCCAAACACAGCAGCTCCACCAACGCCGCATCGTGCCCGGCTGGGTTTGCCTCGGCATCCTCTACCGGCAGTGCACGCAATCGCTTGACGACGCTCTCCCCCACCTCCCCGTTCAACTCCAGCGTGGTTGATTCCGACCTCTGCAGGTCCAGAGCCTGTAGCAGGGGTACGAATTCAAACACCCCTGACCTCTCGATGATGTCGACAACATCGGCACGGGCGGTGGCCAACGTGCTTCGGATACATTCCTGCCCGGTCAATTCCCTATTGATTGCGGCGATGTCGACCGATTCCTCCGCGTCCACGTCCCCCAGTGCGCGAATGGTGCCCGAGCCACCGATGCACAGGGCATCCGGGGTGGCCTCATCGCGTGCAAATGCTTCTCTGACCTGCAGCGTATGTTCCCACAGACCCCATTGCCAGATAAGAGTATCGCCGGGGCTTTGCAGCACCTCGGCAACTGTGGTGGACAGGGGAACGTCAACGACTCCGGCCGCTGCGGGTTTGCCGCTGGTCGCAAATTGCGCCGCTGCCTCTACTGAGGAGCCGGGCAGGTGAAACTTCGTCGGCACGCTTTCATCACCCCACCCAAAAATCACCGCCAAGACATGGGACAGGCTCCGCAAATCCATCTGGTCATTAACACCGAAAACGCGGTGGGCACTGCACGGTTCTTCCTCCAAAGAGGCACCGATAATGAGCGTGGCCGGTTCCGTGGCCACGCGAACGCCTGGGAAGGCGATAACGTTATCGGTCTGTGCTGCCATACCCCACAGCGTACGCAGGAAAAATAAGGTGGGCTGGAGCGCGAAAACTCGCTACAATGCGGGCGTTTTTACCAACGGAATCTGGCGCGGCTCCGCACCCCAGGGCTCGGCCAAGTACTTGCGGCGCAGGCGCTGCGACTCTACGGCCATCCACTGCGCCACCAGCTCCTCCACACCACGAGCGAGCCCCAGTACCGGGCCAGCGACCTCTTCACCCACATGTGGAAAGTCAATGACCTCCACGTCGTTGACCTTGGGAAACCGCGGCTCCGTCAGATTTCCCTTGCCCGGCTTGGCCTTCTCTTCCTTCGCGGCAGCGCGCAGCTGCCCGATGTGCTCACGAATGCCGGCCACGGATGCCGACAGGTCCACCACCGTGGCACCCGCCTGCTCAATCGCCTGCGACAGCAGCTCCGCCCCCTCGCCACCTTCCTCCCCTGTCACCAGCGCAACAAAGCAACCGGTGAGCAGATTGGTGGCGGTCTCCAGGGCTCCGTCGTCAAGCGGACCCACCAGCCATGCCCCCGACAACCTCTCGCCGGCAAAGGACGGGGAGAGCTCCACATGCCAAATGACAACGGGCGATGTGGAACTACATACAGCAAGGGTCTGCGGCGTGGCAGCGGGCGTGGACGTCATGAGGTTGATGGTATCGCGGGTGGCGGATCCCACGCGGGGTAGCCTGTATCGCATGTTCGACTTTTTCAAGAAGAAGCCGCGCGAAACCATCAACATGGCCGCCGAGTACACCAACACCCCGCTGTCGAACCAGATGGTCATGCTGTTCGCCGAGGAACTGCCCATCCTCGACAGCGCAGAGCGCGCCCAGGTCTACCGCGCCCTCGAAGCTTACGATGGCCCGCAGATTACCTCGCAGGAAATGCTGCCGGAAGAGATCCGAAAAATTATGGATCTATAGCCTTTCGGCACATTTCGCTCGCTTGCCGACGGCTCGTGTGCCGCCCCAAGCGTGACCAACACCTCGGAGCGTCACAGGCGACGGGGCCCGTACAAAGGGGTAGCCTAGCCTTGATGTCCACTAACACTAACGGCAAGTCCAGCACCGATGCTTCGAACGGTGCCTACGGAGCCGTACACACAGAAGCCAGGACCCTAACCGGTTGGGGTCGTACCGCCCCCGCTAAGTCCCAGGTGCTGTCGACGCCGGACTTGGATGAAATTGTTAACGCCGTCAAGGCTGTCGCAGATCAGAACTCCGACAAGCCTGCCCACCTGCGCCGCGGTGTGATTGCCCGCGGTATGGGCCGCTCCTACGGCGACCCCGCTCAGAACTCGGGCGGCCTTGTCATCGACATGCAGAAGCTCAACCAGATCCACTCCATTGACCAGGAGTCGGCGATTGTTGATGTCGACGGCGGTGTCACGCTGGACCAGCTGATGAAGGCCGCACTGCCCTACGGCCTGTGGGTGCCGGTGCTGCCGGGTACTCGCCAGGTCACCATCGGTGGTGCCATTGGCCCGGATATTCACGGTAAGAACCACCACTCCGCAGGTTCCTTCGGCGACCATGTGCTGTCGATGGAGCTGCTAGTCGCCGATGGTCGTATCCTGCACCTCGAGCCGGAGGGCTCCGCGGATGACCCGGACGGCAAGCTGTTCTGGGCAACTGTCGGTGGCATGGGACTGACCGGCATTATTGTCCGCGCTCGGATCAAGATGACGAAGACCGAGACGGCGTACTTCATCGCCGATGGCGACATGACCCACACTCTGGACGAGACCATCGAGTTCCACTCCGATGGCTCCGAGGAGAACTTCACTTACTCCTCCGCGTGGTTCGATGCCATCTCGCCGGAGCCGAAGCTGGGACGCGCCGCAATCTCCCGCGGTTCGCTGGCAACCCTGGCTCAGCTGGAGGAATACGCCCCGAAGCTGGCCAAGGACCCGCTGAAGTTCAACGCTCCGCAGCTGGTGACCGTGCCGGATATCTTCCCGTCCTTCACCATGAACAAGCTGACCATGATCAGCATTGGTGAGCTGTGGTGGCTGAAGTCCGGTACCTACCGGAACCAGGTGCAGAACCTCACGCAGTTCTACCAGCCGCTGGATCTCATCGGTGAGTGGAACCGCGGCTATGGCTCCAAGGGCTTCCTGCAGTACCAGTTCGTTGTTCCGCGCGAGGCCGTCGAGCCGTTCAAGGAGATTGTCCGCGATATTCAGCGCTCCGGCCACTACTCGGCACTGAATGTGTTCAAGCTGTTCGGCGAGGGTAACCGCGCTCCGCTGTCCTACCCAATGCCGGGTTGGAACGTCTGCGTGGACTTCCCGATTAAGCCGGGTCTCGGCCAGTTCCTGGACGACCTCGACCGCCGCGTCATGGAGTTCGGCGGCCGCCTCTACTTAGCTAAGGAGTCGCGTACTTCCGCCGCTAACTTCCACCAGATGTACCCCGAGATGCAGAGCTGGCTGGACACCCGCAATGAGATCGACCCGCACGGTGTCTTCGCCTCTGACATGTCGCGTCGACTGGAACTGCACTAAGACAACCGAGAGGATTTAAGCCCCAATGATTAATGCTGTAGGCGCTGCCCAGTCCATCCTGCTGCTCGGCGGCACCAGTGAAATCGGTCTGGCGATCACCGCCGAGTTCCTGAAGAAGGGCTCGGCCAAGGTCATCCTGGCTTCCCTGCCAAACGACCCCCTGCGCGAAGCCTCCGCCGAGAAGATGAAGGCCGCCGGCGCTTCCGAGGTGGTCACCCTCGACTTCGACGCAACGGACTTCGACTCCCACCCGGAGGTCGTCGATAAGGCATTTGCCGACGGCGACGTGGACATCTGCATCGTCGCGTTCGGCATGCTTGGCGACGCCGAGGAGCTCTGGCAGAACCAGCGCAAGGCCGTCCTGGCTGCAAACATCAACTACACCGGCGCGGTGTCTATGGGTGTTCTGGTTGGTCAGAAGTTCAAGGCGCAGGGCCACGGCCAGTTCATTGCCATGTCCTCCGTCGCTGGTGAGCGCGTGCGCCGCTCCAACTTTGTCTACGGTTCCACCAAGGCCGGCCTGGACGGCTTCTACCTGAACCTGGGCGAGGCCCTGGAAGAGTACGGCGTGAAGACCCTGGTTATCCGCCCGGGTCAGGTCCGTACCCGCATGTCCGCGGACGTAGACGAGGCGCCACTGACTGTAAACAAGGAAGATGTTGCCAAGCTCGCAGTAAAGTCCGTCGAGGCCGGTAAGACCCTGGTTTGGGCTCCGCCAGCGTTCCAGCTGGTGATGATGGTGCTGAAGCACATCCCGCGCCCGATTTTCAAGAAGCTGCCGATTTAACAACGGGTTGAGTCGGTTCGTCGGAGTCCGGTTCCTGTGCGAAACTTGAGGGCATGGTAGACAAGCAGGCCGAAACCCCGAGCGCTGACACCACGGGCGCACGAACCTACAGTGGGCTGGTCGACGAAGACCGTTATGAGATCTTCAATGACGACCAGCTCTCCCTCAAGGCTGCCTTGATTTACCTGGTCGCAGCGCTTGTGGGCGGTTCAGTTATTGCCCTGGTGTCCTGGTTCGCCTTCCACCGCCTGTCGCTACCGGCCTTCGGTGGCTCGCAGCTGACCAGGGCAGTTGCGACAGCGCTGATTGTCATCACGCTGACACTCACCACCGTCCTGCTGTATTTCTTCGCCATCAAGGGCAAAGACAATCGCCCCCGGTGGCTAACGTGGCCAACCTACCTGATGGCCTACATGTCACCGGCCATTCTGGTGGTCTCTGCCGTCGGCCTGCCGCTGGGCTCGACCAAACTATGGCTGGACGGCCTTTCTGTCGACCAGGAATTCCGCACCGAATACCTCACCAGGATGGCCGCGGAGCCGGGCCTACACGACATGTCGTACATCGACATCCCGTCCTTCTACCCGGCCGGCTGGTTCTTCCTGGGCGGACGCCTGGCCAATATCCTGGGTATCCCGGGCTGGGAGGTCTTCCAGCCGTGGGCGTTGATAACACTGGCCGCTGCTGGCTGCGTTCTCGTTCCGGTGTGGCAGCGTCTGAGTGGTTCCCTGCCCGTGGCGGCTGGCATTGCACTGACAACCACAGCAGTCGCCCTGGCCACCGTCGCCGATGAGCCCTACGCCGCAGTCGTGGCTATGGGGCTTCCGGCCATGACTGTGATGGCCTGGCGCGGTCTCACCGGTGCCTGGTCCGCCATGTTTGGAGTGCTCGTCTTCCTGGGCATTTCTGCGACTTTCTACACTCTTTACACTGCCGTAGGCGCGCTTATTGTGGTCGTGTTGGCCGTGGTCGCGTGGACGTCGTCAAGCTCGTGGCTGCCCGCGATGCGCCTGCTCATCATGGGCGGCGGGTCGATGCTGATTGCGGCGACGGTGTGGGCTCCGTACCTGCTGGCAGTTGCAACGGGCGCGCCACGTTCGGGCGCGACGGCGACGCATTACCTACCACCGGAGGGTGCGCAGCTGCCGTTGCCGATGTTTGCCGCCAGCGTGATTGGTGTGCTGTGTTTCATCGGCGTTGTGCGCATGTTGGTCAGCGCGACGGAGCCGGATGCCCGCGCGCTCGGCCTGGGCACGCTGGTGCTCTACGGCTGGGTGGTGGCGTCGATGGTGGCAACACTGCTTGGGCGCACGCTGCTGGGGTTCCGTCTGACCGCACCGATTACGTTTATGCTGATCGCGGCTGGCGTGGTCGCGCTTGCCGACGCCCGTCTCAACGGAATCGAGAAGTACTGGCCGCAGGCGACACCACCTCATATCGCCAAGCGCGTCTCCGCGGTCATGGCGGCGGTTCTGCTGCTGGCTGGCATTGGCTACGCGCAGTCGATTCCGAATAAGCTGCATGGCGCTATCGACTTGGCGCATACCGACACCGACGGCAATGGCGAGCGCGCAGACCGCTTCCCGCCGAATGCCGGGGCCTGGTACTCGGCGGTGGATCATACGTTGAAGGATGCCGGCCTCGAACCGTCTCAGACAGTGGTGCTGTCGGATGAAAAGAACTTCCAGGCACTCTATCCCTGGTACGGATTCCAGGCGATGACGAGCCATTACGCCAATCCTTTGGGGGAGTTTGACCGTCGTAATCAGGCGTTGGAGGCATGGTCGGAGATCCGCGATCCCGACGAGCTTGTTCGCGCGATGGATGAGACACCGTGGCAGGGACCGGATGCCATTGTGCTACGTGGCACTGTGGAAAATTCCGGCGACGAGGATGCCACGCCACTGACGCTGGACATTGCGGATGATATCTATCCGAACAATCCGAATGTGGTCTTCCGGAGCTTGAATTTTTCCCGCTCTGCATTTGAGAAACACTGGGAGCTAAACCAGGTCGGACCGTTCGTGGTGGCGGTTCGGAAGTAGATATTGGGCAGTAGATATTGGGCGCTTATTTTCCTTGAAAAAGTGATTCCTGTTACTAATGAGAAAACTGCTATGTAACTTTCGCGTTGCAAACTCAAAGAAAAACGCCAATTACCGTAGTATTTTCCCTTGTGACTGCCGAAACTACAGAAATCAAGGGAAACGTCGATGCTTCACCTGACGTGACCATCGACCGCGTGGAGAGTCCGCCCATGGACGGGCCCTCTCCCACGGCGCTGACTCGCTGGACAGCAATCATCGCGGGAATCGTCGGTTTCATTTGCTTTGTCGTCGCACCGTTCCTCCCGGTGGTGAATACTCAGTCGTCGCTGTCCTGGCCACAGAACGGCTCACTGAACTCAGTGGACGCACCGCTTATGGCGCAGGCACCGCTGGATCTGAATATCGATCTGCCCCTGTCGCTGACAGAAGAGCTTTCCGGGAAGCGGACTACCCTGCTGTCGACTGTTCCTCCCACCGCGGAGAAGCCGACAGAGCGGGCCCTGATGGTGCGCGCCGGCGAGGACGGCCTTGACGTTATCCTGCGCGACAGCGTCGAACTGAGTCTGGATAAGAAGGAGCTTGCCGCTAACACGGACAAGGTTCTGAAGATCCGCTCCACCGAGGACAAGACCACCATCGGCATCGATGGCGCTAAGAGCTCGGATGGTGAAAAACTCGCCACCACGTTGGAAAACGACGTCCGTCCACAGGTCACCGGTATCTACACCGACTTGCCTGTCGACGGCGACGCAGCCAAGGCCGTGGCTGACGGGCTCAAGGTCGAGATGAACATCGACTCGCGCTACACCTCGCACCCCACGGTAGTGAAGTACATCGTCATGTACTTGGGCCTGCTTCTAACGCTGGCTTCTTTGGTTGCGCTTGCGCGCATTGACCACATCGACGGCTCTTCCCGCACCCCGCTGTTCAAGCGCGGTACGTGGAAGCCAACCCCGCTGGACTGGCTGGTTGGCGCAATTCTGGTCGTATGGCACTTCATGGGCGGCAACACCTCTGACGACGGCTATATCTTCACCATGGCGCGGGTGTCTGAGGGCTCGGGTTACATGGCGAACTACTACCGCTGGTTCGGTGCCCCTGAGTCACCGTTCGGCAGCCCCTACTACGACCTCCTGTCGCTGATGGTGAAGGTGTCCACCTCATCTGTGTGGATGCGCTTGCCCGCACTGGTGTCTGCACTGCTGGTGTGGTTCATCATTTCCCGCATGGTTATCCCAAGGCTCGGTGACAAGATCGCTCAGCGCCGGGTGGCCTACTGGTCTGCTGCTGGCGTATTGCTGGCCTTCTGGCTGCCGTACAACAACGGCCTGCGTCCGGAGCCGGTCATCGCCCTGGGCTCCCTGCTCACCTGGATCTTCATTGAGCGCGCAATTCTGACCCGACGTCTCCTGCCGGCAGCAGTAGCCGTCATTATTGCAACGCTGGCTCTCGGCTCAGGTCCGACCGGCCTGATGGCAGTTGCCGCCCTGCTCGCTGGTTTGCCGATGCTGGTGCGCATTGTCGTCGAGCGGCATAAGGCTCTCGGTGGTGGTTGGCAGGCCCCACTGATGCAGATTGCACCGTTCCTGGCAGCGGGCACCGCTATCTTGGTGGGCGTCTTCGGCGACCAGACGCTGGCCACAGTACGCGAGTCCATTCGTGTCCGTAGCATCATTGGCCCGTCGGAACCGTGGTACAACGAGTACGTCCGCTACTACTGGCTGGTGCTGCAGTCTGTCGACGGTGCCTTCCCGCGTCGCTTCCCGGTCCTTATTGCACTGGCGTGCTTGAGCATCACGATTGCCGCTCTGCTTCGCTACCGCACTGTCCCGGGGGCTCTGGCGGGTCCGTCGGCACGCCTGGTATTCATGTACATCGGCACCATGTTCTTCATGACCTTCACCCCGACGAAGTGGACTCACCACTTCGGTGTCTACGCGGGTATCGCAGCCTCTCTGGCAGCGTTGGCCGCCATGGCAATCAGCCACTGGGTCGTGGGCAATCCACGCAACCAGCTGTTTTTCGCCGGTGCCTTCACCTTCATCCTGGCGTTCTCCCTGATGGGAATTAACGGCTGGTGGTACGTGTCGTCCTACGGAGTGCCGTGGTTCGACAAGACCATTCAGTTCCGCGGTCACCAGCTGGGATCCCTCATTATGGTGCTGGCTCTTCTGTTGCTGCTGGCGGGTGCGGTGATGAATTTCGTCCAGGAATTCCGCACGAAGTCGGAGCCGCAGAAGCCATCGTCACGCATGCGCCGCATAAACGCGTTCGCGTCCTCCCCAATTGCAGTGACCACGCTCCTGGTGACGCTGTTCTCGGTCGCTTCACTGGGCAAGGGCGCCGTGTCCCAGTACCCGGCATACTCAATTGCTATGGGTAATCTGCGCTCCTTGACTGGTCAGACCTGTAATCTGGCGAGCGACGTGCTGATGGAAACCGACCCGAACAACGGCTTCTTAAACACCGTCGACGGCACCCCGCTGGAGAATTCCCTACAGGGCAATGACAAGGCCCGCGGCTTTGATCCGAACGGTGTGCCGTCCGATATGAAGGCCGAAGCTGTGAGCACCAGCCAGAGCCAGGCAAGTACTGCCGACAACGAAGAGTCGACTTCGGATTCCTCCATCACTGTTGAGGACAGTTCCACGTCCGGCACCTCTGGCGGCCAGCGCGCTGAAAAGGGTGTTAACGGCTCGCAGGTCGAGCTGCCATTTGGCCTGGACCCGGACAAGGTGCCGGTGCTCGGCTCCTACTCCAAGGACATTCAGCGTCCGGCGTACCTGGAAACATCCTGGTTCCAGCTGCCAGAGATTGATGATGATCACCCACTGCTCATCGTGTCGGCAGCCGGCCGTATTTTCCACCACGACTTCAACGGTGTGGCTCAGCAGGGCCGCAAACTCGTGGCGCAGTACGGGCGCACGGGCGGTGACGAGGACGGATTCGAGGTACTCGCTGAGGCAGAGCCAATCGATATTGGCCCCGCTCCGACCTGGCGTAATCTACGGTTCGTCACCGATGAAATTCCGGAGGGCGCTACCGCTGTGCGCCTGGTCGCTGAGGACAATGATGTCTCCGAGGACCAGTGGTTGGCGCTGACCCCGCCGCGCCTGGCGGAGCTGGAGTCTATGAACGATGTCATCTCACCGGAGACTCCGACCCTGCCGGACTGGCCGGTTGCTTTCCAGTTCCCGTGCCAGCGTCCGTTTGACCACTTTGCCGGTGTCGCGGAGCTTCCGAAGTACCGCATCACCCCGGACCGCGGCCTCAAGGTTGTCGGTGCGGATATCTGGATGCATGCCGACGGCGGTGGTCCGCTAGGATTCACCGAAGCCATCAATGAGATTACGGTTGTACCGGCTTACCTCAAGAACGATTGGCGCCGTGACTGGGGTTCCGTCGAGAAGCTCACGCCACGTCTGAATCAGGACGATGTGAAGCCGGATCTTGCCGAAATCCAGTATGAAGAAGTTACTCACTCGGGTCTATACTCGCCCGGAGAAATGTTCGTGAAGGAGCCCTAGGCGAAAGAGTCTCGGCGCTTCCCTCGCTTAAGGAGTTCCGAGTGATTGCACAAACCCGTTCCATCGTCGTCGCCGCAATGGTTGTGACTGACCCGGTGGGGCGGGTTTTGTGCGTCCGCAAGCGGGGTACGGACACGTTCATGCTGCCCGGCGGCAAGTTCGAGCCGGGCGAATCCGTCGATGCCCCGGAGGTCACTGCCGCCCGTGAGGTCTCCGAGGAGCTCGGCGTGGACATTGATCTGTCGCTGTTGCGACCGTGGAACGTCGCCCGTGCCGCCGCCGCCAACGAGGCGGGTTTCGAGGTCGTCGGCCATCATGTGCGCTATGTCGGCGAGTTCACCGACGAATTGGCGAATGTTCAGCCGCACGCCGAAATCGAGGAGGTTCGCTGGCTCGACCCCTGGCTGCCGACCGGAAAAATCGCTCCGATGCTGGCTGAAACCACGCTGCCGAAACTCCGTGAAGAGCTTACCGAGCTCGCCGCCCGTCGTGAACAGCCACAGCGCACACTGTCATCGCTGACCGTCTTCTGTGGCTCTGGTTTCGGCAACGACCCCGCTTGGCGCGTCACCGCCGAACACCTGGGCCAGACACTCGCGGAAAATCGGGTGGAGCTCGTCTACGGTGGCGCGGCGATCGGTCTTATGGGCACGGTTGCTAACGCGTCGCTTGACGACGGCGGCAGCGTCACCGGTGTCATCCCGGAGGTCCTGGTCAAGAAGGAAATTTCCCATCCGCGGCTGACTCACCTGGAAACTGTCGCGACGATGGCCGACCGAAAGTCGCGGATGTATGAGCTCGGGGATGCTTTTGTTGCACTCCCCGGAGGTGCGGGCACACTGGAGGAATTCTTCGAAGTGTGGACCCAGCAGCACCTGGGGATTCACTCCAAGCCGGTGGCACTTTTGGGGCCCGCGGGCTTCTGGGAGCCGCTGTTGGCGCTACTTCGCAGTGTTGTGGATGCGGGCTTTGTGCGGCCTGAGCTTCTCGATGCGCTTATTGTCGTCGACGACGTCGACAAGCTCCTGCCTGCGTTGATTCAGTGGCGTGCGGGGCGGACGAAGTTTTAGCCCGCCCCCCACAACGCGCTAGTGCGCAACTAGTGCGCAGCAGCCAGCTGCTGCAGCTCTGCTTCGGTGCCGTTGAAGACATCCTCATCGACGACGGTTGGAATGCCGTCGATGCGGCCGGTGGAGGAACGCTGCCAGAAGGTCATGCTCTTCCAGCCGCCCGGAAGCGAGGTCGGGGCATTGTTTTCGTATGCGGCCAGCCAGAGCGGGTAGTCGGTGAAGTCGGTGGAGTTACCCATCGGGTTCTGCCAGAACCAGCGGTAGGTGTAAATCATTGGGGTTTCGCCGGTCTTTTCCTCGACGCGCTCGAGGAAATCCTTGGTCCACTTCTGCAGTTGGGCCGGGTTGAGACCGTTGTCCAACTCGATGTCCAGAACCGGCGGCAGGGTTTTATCCGTGGAGACCTGCTCGTCGCGCTGCTGCAGTGCTTCCACATACTGGTCGGCCTGCGCAATCGCGGAGCGATCCGGGTGAGCCTTGTGGTAACTGCCCACGTACAGGCCGGCCTTCGCTGCTGCGATGGAGTCCTCAAGGAAGTATTTCTGGTGTCCCTCGACGCCGTCAGTGGCCTTGATGAAAGCGAACTTCTGGCCGCTGGCTGCAACCTTTTCCCAGTTCAGCGCGACGCCACCTGGACGCTGCCACTTGGAGACGTCCACGCCGTTCGGCCCCATGTAGAAACCGGTGCGCGCTGCTACCGACGAGCTCTCGGAGGATTGGGCCTCAGAGGATTGAGACTCAGAGCTGGGCACCCAGCCAATCGAGGATTCAGTGGACGGGCTGGAGTAGGAGGATCCATCCTGTGGTTGCGCTGCTGCCGGCGTAACAACACCCAAGGTGAGCGGGGCAACGGCCACGATGCCTGCCAGAGCAGCGAGACCCCGACGTCGCTTCGGCACCGCAGTCGCGGAAAGTGGAAGAAATTTCATGGTTTGCACCTTACCCCCGAAATCACTTCAGTCCCATTTGTAAGACTAAATACATTCCACCCCTCCAGTTACAGTCTCAATCCGGCCTTGCCCCTAGACTGGCGGCATGACAAATAGCACTAATACGGAACCCCAGTCCGCAACGTCCCCATCCTCAACGACGCCTCGCCCGCAGGATGACCTCTACTTGGCCACCAACGGCCAGTGGATTAGCAATCACGTCATTCCGGCTGACCGCCCTATCGATGGCGCTTTTTACAAGCTGAGGGATGAGGCCGAGGAAAACGTCCGCGAGCTCATCACCACTGCCGCCGACGCAGATCCGAATTCCCGCGTCGCTCGCTTGTACAACTCTTTTATGGACGAAGCCGCTATTAATGACGCCGGCGCTGCTCCGCTCGCGCAGGATTTAGAATTGATTGCCTCCGCCGAGAACGCGCATGAGCTGGCGTTGGCACTCGGCCGCCTCGACCGCCTTGGTGTCGGCGGCGCGCTCGGGTACTGGGTGGAGAAGGATTCCGGCTCGGATCTGGATGCTCTCTACCTGCTGCAGTCGGGCCTCGGTCTCCCGGATGAGGCTTACTACCGCGAGTCTGGTCACGCCGACACGCTTGCCGCCTATGAGCAGCATGTTGCCACTATGTTGAAGCTCCTCTCCTCGCGTGACGACGGCACGGGGGACCTCTCCACCGCCCTTTCTGCATTCGAGTTGGTGGACCCGGCCGCTGCGGCGGCGCGCATCGTGGCTTTTGAAAAGCGCATTGCCGCTGGTCACTGGAATGTGGTCGATACTCGCGACGCGCTGAAGACCTATAACAAGACAGCTATTGCAGACCTCCCCACCGGCTTCCCGGTCGCGGAATGGCTCGCGGCTACCGGCGTGAATGAGACGAACCAGACTGCCATCGACACCATCGTGGTGATGATGCCGTCGTACTTCGAGCACTTGAGCAAGCTGTGGCAGGACACTGACCTGGCAGATCTGCGCCTGTGGGCGCTGTGGCGCGTTCTCCACCAGCGTGCTGCCTACCTGTCGGATGACTTCTCTGCGGAGAATTTCAACTTCTATGGCCGCACCCTGCAGGGTTCGACCGAGCAGCGTGCACGCTGGAAGCGTGGAGTTGCCTTTGCGGACGGGGCGGTTGGACATGACGTCGGCAAGCTGTATGTGGAAAAGCACTTCCCGCCGGAGTACAAGGAACAGGTCCTGGAACTGGTGGACTACCTGCTGGCGGCATACCGAGAGCGTATTTCGAAGCTGCCGTGGATGACGAAGGCGACGCAGGAACGGGCGCTGGAGAAGCTGTCGTTGTTTAAGGCCAAAATTGGCTACCCGGAGCGCTGGCGTGATTACTCGGCGATGGAGCTCGGGGATTCGTTGATGGACAATGCCCGTGCTGCCAGCGCTTTTGCGCACGATTATGAGGTCGCAAAGCTGGGCACGCCGGCCAATCGCGATGAGTGGCATGGCACTCCGCAGACGGTCAATGCGTTCTACAATCCGGTGGTCAATGACATCACTTTCCCAGCTGCGATTTTGCAGTCGCCGTTCTTCTCGCCGGATGCTTCCCCGGCGGAGAACTTCGGCGGCATCGGCGCGGTTATTGGTCACGAGATTGGGCATGGTTTCGATGACCAGGGCTCACAGTATGACGGCCACGGCAACCTCCACCAGTGGTGGACCGATGAGGATCGCGCAGCGTTTGAGAAGCTGACCTCCGCACTGGTGGATCAGTACGAGGGGCTGGTGCCGCAGGCTCTGCGCGAGCAGGCTGAGGAGCGCGAAGAGCGCAAGAAGGACGCTGACCTGCCCGGTGTCAATGGCCGCTTCACCCTGGGCGAGAACATCGGTGACTTGGGTGGCCTCGGCATTGCCGTCGTCGCTTTCCGACGGTTCCTCGCTGCCCGCGGTGACGAACTCGGCCTGGAGGACACCCCGGAGACCTACCGTGACCTGTTCAAGCAGTGGGCGCTGGTCTGGCGTTCTAAGATTCGTCCGGAGTTCGCGCGCCAGCTGCTTGCGATTGACCCGCACTCACCGGCGGAGTTCCGCTGCAACGTCATTGCCAGCAATATCGATGAGTTCCACGAGGCCTTCGGTACCTCGGCGGGCGATGGCATGTGGCGGGAGCCGAGTGAGCGCGTGAATATCTGGTAGCGCTCCTAGGAAACCCAACGTCTCACCGTTTACTACAAATGCAAAAGCTCACTTTTTGTTTTTGCAAACGTGGAACTAAAATCACAGGTGAGGCGCACACTTTCCCGATGCCGCAGTCGGGCAGAGCCAGAGTCGGGCAGGAGTCCCATCAACCGGGTCTTCTTTCGTCAGTGCGCTTGCTCAGTGCACTCGATGGAGGAAGCCGCCGTGGACAATCGCGACATTCAAGCCCTCACCGCTGTCAAACTCTATTACGGCGAGGGGCTCACGCAGTCTCAGGTTGCGGAAGAGCTCGGAGTTTCCCGCCCAACGGTCTCTAAGCTGCTCAATCTCGGCCGCGAACGCGGATATGTGCGCATTGAAATCCACGATCCGCGCGAAGAAGCCTCAGAGACCGCCACACAGATGCGGGATCGTTACAAGCTCAACGATGTCCGCTTGGCGCAACCGGCACGCGCTGGCAATGCCGTGCTGCTCCGCGAGCTGGGGCGTGTGGGCGCCGAGCTTCTCGACGAGCTGGTGGTAGACGGTACCCTTCTCGGTGTTTCGTGGGGAAAGACCATGTACTCCGTATCCACGCAGCTGAAGCCCAAGGATGTCTCGGGCGTGGAAATTGTGCAGCTCAAGGGTGGCATGAGTCATTCCGATAAGTCCACGAATGATATCCGCACGATTGGCGCTTTCTGCCATGCCTTCCACGCCTACGCCCGTACGCTGCCGCTACCGGTGATTTTCGATTCGGTTGAGACGAAGCGCATCGTGGAACAAGATCGGTTCATCGCCAGCGTGTTGGCGCTCGGTCGGACGGTAGACATTGCAGTTTTCACTGTCGGTGCCGTTGACCAGGATTCGCTGGCCTTGAATTTGGGGCAGTTGTCGGAAGTCGAAAAGGAATTGCTTGTCGAGCGCGCAGTAGGCGATGCCTGTTCGCGGTTCTATCGCCCTGACGGCGGTATCGCCCTGCCTGAGGTCGATGCCCGCACGGTGGGAATCAGTCTTACGGATCTACGCCGGATTCCAACGCGTGTACTCATCGCCGGTGGCGCGCACAAGGCCGAGGCCATCGATGTGGCACTCCGAACGAACTTGGCTACTCACCTGGTCATCGATGACGCGACCGCAGAACGGCTGCTTGCGCTGGAGTCACCGGCTGCACCGGCTGCACCAGGCTCGCCAGACTCCCCTGATAGCTCCACCCCTCTTACTGCCACGGAATAACCGTCCCGGGACGCATCAGTACAAAGGACTGACACCCGGGCCCGAGAAGCGTCTTTGTCCTCTTCGACCGTTAGACTTAAGCGAGCCTGCATGTCAGTGCATATTCCGCACACGTACCGCAGCCGCTGCCCGGTCGGAGAGGACAATTCTTTAGGTGTCACCAGCACAGCAGATTAAGCACACGCTCCAGGCCTACGAGTCTGCGGACGCATCGTTTGCTCAGTCCGCGAAGAAGTTGCCGCCCGTGGGGTGGAAAGGGGCTCTTTACGCCCTCAAGCGTGCGGGTATCGAATTTTTCTTGGAGCTCGGTTTCGACGCGGCCGCGAAGTTGACCTACTACACGGTGCTGACCTTCGCACCGGCGCTGTTGGCGATTTACTCGATTGCCACACTGATGTTGGCCGGTTATACCGACGATCTCAACCGTCTGACTGAGGACTTCATCACCAGCTATGTCCCGGCTGAGTATGCCGATACAATCCGCAATGTCATTTCTACGATTATCGGCTCCGCCACCGGCGGTCTTGTCGCACTGACTATCGGTATTGTCCTTGCTCTGATTTCCTCGTCGGCGTATACGCGCGCTTTTTCGCGCACGGCTAATTCCATCTATGGCGTATCGGAAGGCCGCACACTGGTTCGTTACCACCTGCTTATGATCGCCATTACGCTGTTACTGCTAATTGGCACGGTGGTGCTGCTCATTTCGATCATTGTCAATGACCAGCTGGTTATCACCATCGTGGAGCCGATTGCCAGGCCCTTAGGTATTGAGTCAACCACGCGCCAGATTATTGATTTCTCCATCTCCGTCTGGAGCTGGGTACGGTGGCCCGTCATTATCTTGATGTCGATGATTCTGATTGGCTCACTGTACTACTTCACGCCGAACGTGCGGATGCGCAAATTCCGCTGGTTGAGCGCCGGTTCGGCACTGGCGATTATCAGCTCGCTGATTATTGGCAAAGCGCTGCAGCTGTACCTGTTTAACTTTGCGGCTTCGAACCCTTACGGCGCCATGGGTGCGGTTATCGCGCTGATGACCGCACTCTGGAGCATTAATGTGGTCGTGGTCTTCGGCTTCAAACTGGATGCTGAAATTGAGCGGATGCGCCAACTGCGCGCAGGCCTGCCCGCGGAGCGA
Source organism: uncultured Corynebacterium sp. (assembly GCF_946998835.1). Classification (GTDB taxonomy): domain Bacteria; phylum Actinomycetota; class Actinomycetes; order Mycobacteriales; family Mycobacteriaceae; genus Corynebacterium. The sequence goes on from NZ_CAMQAZ010000007.1 coordinate 33,382, forward strand.
TACATCCTGCTGCCACCTCGGGCTATCGCGGCTGCTGAGGGCGAGCAGAAGATCCACCAGAACCTAGAAAACCAGGCGGCCGAGTTCCGAACTGAGGAACCCGACAGCCTGGATACACTGCCCGCAGAAGCGACCGATGAGCTTTCCTCGCAGCCTACTGCTGAGACCGACCCTCCTACCGATCCCTTCAAGAAGATTGACTAGCAGGGCCGTTACGTGGGGTTAAGTACCTAACCGCACGGCGTCTAGCTACAGCGCAATCACGCCCACAATCGCAGCGTTGAGCAGGTTGGTGCACAGACCCGCAATCAGCGCCAGCGGACCATTCTTGGCAATCTCACCGCGACGCTCCGGCGACAGCGCGCCGAAGGAACCAATCTGAATCGCAATCGACGACAGGTTGGCGAAGCCAGCCAGAGCGAAGGTTGCCAGCATGATGGACTTCGGATCCAGCGAATCGACATGCTCAGAGAACGAGGTGTAACCGACGAACTCGTTCAGAATCGTCTTCTCACCGATGAAGCTACCGACCAGCCCTGCGTTCTCCCATGGCACACCAATCAGCCAGGCAATCGGCGCGAAGATCAGACCAAACAGCCCCTCCAGTGACCAGTTGTCCTGACCGAACCAACCGCCAATGCCACCAATCATCGCCGACAGCATCGCAATGACAGCGATAAACGCAATCAGCAGACAGGCCACGACCACAGCGATCCGGCCACCGGCCAGCGCACCCGATCCGAGCGCATCAATGACATTCTTCGACTCGGTATCGCGGACATCCTTCACCGACGCATCCAGGTCGGATTCTTCGGTCTCCGGCCAGAAGGTCTTCGCAATCAGCAGAGAGCCCGGCGCGTTCATCACCGATGCCGCCAGCAGGTACTCCAGCGGCGCGCCGAGCAGGGAGTAACCAATCAACGTCGATCCGGCCACCGACGCAAAACCGCCCGACATACATGCGAATAGCTCCGACTTGGTCAGTTTCGGAATATACGGCTTGACGACGAGCGGAGCCTCCGACTGCCCGAGGAAAATCACCGTGGAAGCGAAGACGGACTCCACCTTCGATGTCCCCATAATGAACTTCAGCGCGGAACCGACATATTCGACGAAGTACTGCACTACCCGCAGGTAGTAGAGGGCACCGAGGACGGCGCCCAGGAAGATAATCACTGGCAACACGTTGAGCACGAAGACGAAGTTCTTACCCGTGCCGTCGAAAAGATTACCGAAGACAAATGAGGTGCCCTCATTTGTAAAGTCGATCATCTTCTCAATGGCACCGGCCACACTCTTCAGCGCCTGGAAGCCAGGTTCCCACTTCAGCACTACCAGCGCGAATACCGCTTGCAGCAGCAAGCCAACGCCGAGTGTGCGCCAGTTAATGGCCTTCTTGTTCTTTGAGATAGCAATGGCAAATCCGATGATGAGGATGATGCCCAGTAAGCCTTGCAATCTATCCATGGCTTAGGTCTTCTTTCTGATAAAAGAGGCTGTGGTGACGGTGCCTACAGGTCTTCGGGACCAAAGGCGTAGGGGAGAATTTTTTCGAAGTCAATGCTGATCGGAGCGCCCAAGCCGGCACCTGCAGGACGCTCGGACTCCACTATGACGCGCTTGCACCCGAACTCGTGCAGGGCCTGCCGGCAGGCACCGCATGGATGGCAGGGGGCCGCCTTTCGCCCGACAATGGCGCAGGCCGCAATCGTGTGGTTGCCACCGCGCTCCGCGACCATGCGGAACACCGCTGTGCGCTCTGCGCAGTTGGTCAACCCATAGGACGCATTTTCCACGTTGCAGCCGGTGACCACCGTGCCGTCGTCAAGCAAAAGTGCGGCACCGACGGGAAAACCTGAATAGGGGACATACGAGTTTTCCGTGGCAGCGTAGGCCTTGGCCAGCAGTTCTTCGTCTGAGATGTGGGACATTGTGCCCTCCCTCCCCGAGACTATTCGAGGTGTTTTATGCAAACATAATTATGTAGGTACAAATGGAAAGTTAGCTATTGACATTTGTTCTACAGCTGATGATAATCGGAATCAGCAGAGTTCACAAGACCAATATCGCTAAGCACAATCGCTAATAAAAGGAGCGAACAATGGCTGAAAAGTTCGATGTAGTTGACGTCATCAGAGTAAAGCGAGATGGCGGTGAACTCAGCCCGGAAGAGATCGCTTGGGTCATCGATGCCTACACTCGTGGTGTCGTGGGCGATGAGCAGATGGCGGCGCTGAACATGGCCATATTCATCCGCGGTATGAACCGCCGGGAGATTGTGGATTGGACGCAGGCGATGATTGACTCGGGCGAGACCATGAGTTTCGCATCGCTGAGCAAGCCCACCACGGACAAGCACTCCACCGGCGGTGTCGGCGACAAAATCACGCTGCCACTGGGCCCACTGGTGTCCTCCTACGGCGTGGCTGTCCCACAGCTGTCCGGCCGCGGCCTCGGTCACACTGGCGGCACCCTGGACAAGCTGGAGTCGATCCCGGGCTGGCAGGCAGATGTTTCAAATGACCGGTTGATGCAGATTCTGGAGGATTCCGGCGCTGTCGTCGCAGCAGCCGGGGCGGGCCTGGCACCTGCGGATAAGAAGATTTACGCGCTGCGTGACATCACCTCTACGGTGGACTGCATTCCGCTGATCGCCTCGTCGATCATGTCCAAGAAGATTGCGGAAGGCACCTCCAGCCTGGTGTTGGATGTCAAGGTCGGTTCGGGCGCGTTCATGAAGGACCTGGATCAGGCCCGTGAGCTGGCTCGCACCATGGTTGACTTGGGCAATGACGCGGGCGTGAACACCCGCGCGCTGCTCACCGACATGTCTACACCGCTGGGCCTGACCATCGGCAATGCCCTCGAAGTCCGCGAGTCGGTGGAGGTTCTCGCCGGCGGCGGCCCCGCAGACGTCGTGGAGCTGACCTGCGAGCTGGCCCGAAACATGCTGGAGCTGGCTGGTGTGCACGACGCCGACGTGGCGCAGGCTCTGAAGGACGGCCGCGCTATGGATTCGTGGAAGAAGATGATCCGCGCTCAGGGCGGCGACCCGGATGCCGCGCTGCCGGTGGCACCTCACACGCACGACGTGGTTGCGCAGGCCGACGGTTACCTGACCAAGTTGGATGCGCTGGCACTCGGCGTTGGTTCCTGGCGCTTGGGCGCGGGACGTGCCCGCAAGGACGATCCGGTGCAGGCCACGGCTGGTATTGAGATCTTCGCTAAGCCGGGCGACAAGGTGGTCAAGGGCCAGAAGCTGCTGACGCTGCACACTGAAACTCCGGATAAGTTCGAGCGCGCCCTAGAGTCCATCGAGCCGGGCATTGAAATCGGCGACAATGCGCCGACTGGCGAGCGTGAGATTATCCTCGATCGCGTGTCCTAAAAAAATTACTGGCGGGCCCCGGGGCTCCCCCTCGAATTCACCTCGAGCCCGCCGCCTATTTCCGCTACTCCCCCTTTAGTTTTTCTCTCAAACCTCCGAAAGGACTTGATTTCCCCCATGACTTCCCGCGCTGATGTTGCCAAGATGATTGACCACACCCTGCTCAAGCCAGAGGCCACCCCGGACCAGGTCAGGGCTCTTATCGACGAAGCCGCGAAGCTTGGCACCTACTCCATCTGCATCTCCCCCTCGCAGCTGCCGGTCGAGGTCCCGGAGGGTCTGCACGTCGCCACTGTCGTCGGCTTCCCCTCCGGTGCGGTGAAGGCCGAGGTCAAGGCCACCGAGGCCGCCCGCGCTGTAGTCGATGGCGCTGAAGAAATCGACATGGTCATCAACATCGCTTTGGCCAAGGAACATCGCTTCGACGACCTCGAGGCCGAAATCAAGACTGTTCGCGATTCCATTCCGGGCAAGATCCTGAAGGTCATCATCGAATCCGCCGCTCTGACTGATGAGGAAATCATCGCCGCCTGTAAGGCTTCCGAGGCCGCAGGCGCAGACTTCGTCAAGACCTCCACAGGCTTCCACCCGGCCGGCGGAGCTTCCGCTCACGCGGTGAAGCTCATGCGCGAAACTGTAGGCGACCGCCTGGGAGTCAAAGCCTCCGGTGGCATCCGCGATGCCGCAGCCGCCGAGGAAATGATCGCCGCCGGCGCCTCCCGCCTGGGCCTTTCCTCCACCGCCGCCGTCCTCGACGGTCTGAAGTAGGCGCACCCCCATGCTCTCCGAACAACTACAAGCCACCATCACCGACTGGATTGCCCACGACCCGGACGAGGCCGCCGCCGCCGAGCTCTCCTCGCTTTACGACGAAGCCAAGGCTACCAACCCCGATGCGATTGCCGAGTTGGAAAGCCGCTTTGCCGGTCCACTCAAATTCGGTACCGCAGGGCTCCGCGGTGTCGTTGCCGCTGGCCAGTCCCGCATGAACCGCGCCACGGTCATCCGTGCCACCGCTGGCCTGGTTGCGCATCTAAAGAACATTGTGGGCGACGACTTCACCGTGGTCATCGGCTGCGATGCCCGCCACGGCTCCGCTGATTTCCACCGCGATGCCGCAGCCGTTGTCGCCGCTGCCGGCGGCAAGGCCCTGGCCCTGCCACAGCAGTTGCCGACTCCGGTGACCGCCTTCGCCGTGCGCCACCTAAACGCGGATGCCGGCATTATGGTCACAGCCAGCCACAATCCACCGAAGGACAATGGCTACAAGGTCTACCTCGGTGGCCGCGCAGTTGAGTCGGACTCCCGCCGCGGTGTCCAGATCATTGCTCCTCATGACAAGCAAATTGCGGAAGCCATCGCCGCTGCCCCACCAGCTGATGAGGTCCCGCGCAACTTCGATGCCGTCGAGCAGGTTGGCCCGGAACTGCTGGATGCCTATGTGAAACGGGCGGCTGCGCTCGCAACGACGTCGTCAAGCGAAGAAAATCAGTCGGCGAAGATTGTCCTCACCCCGATGCATGGTGTCGGCGGCGAAACCATCGTGCGCACACTGAACGCGGCAGGTTTCTCGAATGTCCACGTGGTCGAGAAGCAGTTCGCACCGGATCCGGAGTTCCCGACAGTGTCGTTTCCAAACCCGGAGGAGGCCGGCGCGTTGGATCTTGCGTTTGAGCTGGCGCGTGCCGAAGACGCGGATGTGATCATCGCGGCTGACCCGGATGCGGACCGCTGCTCGGTAGCTATTCCGGACCGCAACGTCGACGGTGGCTGGCGACAGCTCTCCGGCGATGACATCGGCGCATTCCTGGGTGAGGTCATCGGTGCGGATGCCGAGGCCCGCGGGATTGTGACCGTGACCAATGATGAAGGTGCGGAGCTCCCGGCTACGATGGCCAACTCGATTGTGTCTTCGCGCCTGCTGGGCAAAATTGCCGCAGGTCATGGGCTCAATTACCGCGCTACCCTGACCGGCTTCAAGTGGATCGCAGGCGTGGACGGGCTCATCTTCGGCTACGAGGAGGCCATTGGCTACTGCACTGACCCGGCAGTCGTTCGCGACAAGGATGGTGTATCTGCGGCGGTGCGTGTCGCCGATGCCGTGGCGCGGCTGAAGGGCCATGGGCTGGGCATTCAAGACCTGCTGGATGATGTCGCCCGTGCCCACGGCCTCTACAAGACCGCCCCGCTGACCTTCCGCGTTGAGGACCGCTCGCTGATCACCAAGGGCATGGATACCCTGCGCGCCAACCCGCCTGCACAGCTGGCCGGATCGAAGGTCACGCAGGTCACGGACATGAATGACGGCCTAGACATGGTCGATGCCAAGGGCGAGAACTACCACATCCCGCCTACCGACGGCATCCTCATCCTCACCGAGGCCAACGACCGCGTCATTGCCCGACCTTCCGGCACGGAGCCGAAGCTGAAGTGCTACTTGGAGGTCGTGCTGCCGGTGGTTGATGGCGATGGTGGCACTAGTGGGGACACTGGCACCCAGGCCGCGATTCCTCACGCAGCCGCTGCCGAACGTCTCGACCAGATTAAGGCCGAGCTCAAGGGGACTCTGGGGATGTAGCCGCTGGTTGGCCAGGATGCAGCCCTGCGTCTCGGGTCGGCTCATAAGTTACTGACTTCGTTTATGACAAAAAGAAGCCAAAATTAGTGCCCGAACTGTCATAAACGCGCACACTTTCTTGAGGCTCGCCCCGAGGCTTACCACCTCATTTCGGAGCCCAGTCCTTACCAAAATAGACCAAACCACACACGCGCAGACGCTGCAGTCATAGGCTAAGTGCCATGACAACCGACCAGCCTACGCCTCAACCTACGACTGCCCCAGAAGCGGCACCGCGCCGCATCACACTCCTGCCCGGCGATGGCATCGGCCCCGAAATCACCGATGCCTGCCGAGGGCTCATCGCCGACATTTTCCCTCACTGGGAACTAACCGAGGCGCAGATTGGCTGGTCACAGTGGTGCGCTCGTGGCAATCCCGTCCCGCAGGAAACCTGGGAAACTCTTGCGCGCAGCGATGCCGCACTCCTCGCGGCGATTACCTCCAAACCCGCTCGCGAGGCCGAGGAAGAACTAGCGCCGCATCTGCGCGGCACCGGCCTGACCTACCGCTCCCCTGTTCTCCAGCTGCGCCAGCGCCTCGACCTTTTCGCCAACATCCGCCCGGTCACTCTGCCCGGCGCGGCTGCCGACTTCACCATCGTCCGCGAAAACACCGAGGGCCTCTACAGCCACGATTATCTCCTTCCGCCTCACGATGCCCCGGCGGACTCCCCGCACCACCACCTGTGGGCAGAGGTGGCGGAGGACTCGACGGTGGCTCGCGCCGTCGATAAGCGTGTCGACGTTGCGGTTTCTTTGCGCGTGACGACGTCCTTTGCGTGGCACCGCCTTGCGCAAGCGGCGGCCAAGCTGGCTCTCGTACAGCAGGCGGCGCACCCGGATTCGGGGGCCACGCCGACGGTGACGGTGGCGGACAAGCCGAATATCCTGCGGGAGTCTGCGCGTGTGATTCGCGGGGCGATTGAAGAGGTGGCGGAGGAATATCCGCAGGTCACGTTTGATTTTGCCAATGCGGATGCCGTGGCGATGCAGCTGGTGACCGACCCCGCGCGCTTTGATGTCATCATCGCGGAGAACCTTATCGGCGACATCCTCAGTGACATCAGTGCTGGACTGATTGGCGGGTTGGGGCTGGCGGCGTCGGCAAATGTGGGCGACAACTTCGCGGTGTTCGAGCCGGTGCACGGTTCGGCGCCTGACATTGCGGGGCGCGGCGTTGCTAACCCAGCTGCGTTTTTGCTCTCTGCGGCAATGTGCGCGGAGCACCTTGGGGCACCGGCCTCAGAGCTTGCGCCCGCAGCCAAGCTGCGCAAGGCCGTCTACGCCGCGACTCGCACCGCGCCGACGTTGGACCTCGGTGGTACCGCGACAACCAGTGAGTTTGTGACTGCAGTGCGGGCAGAGCTGGGGTTGTAGACATTGACTCAATTAAGAAGCGCAATTAAAGTGGTCGCTATCAATCCCAGCCGTTGACCCTCCGCCGATAAGGAGAGCGCCGATGACTGGGATTACTCATAGGGGGAGGGTCAAGAAGTATGAGTAAAAACAGGTATAACGCTGCGCAGGCTGTGCCTTTACGTGAAATCACTACAGCAGTGCTTGTTGATGGTGGCTTTTACCGCAAACGTGCGGCAACACTGTTTGGTCATAAGAACGCAGAGAATCGTGCTGATGAGCTGGTCAAATACTGCCATCGCCATATACGTGAATCGCGCGCTGGACTGTACCGAATCTTTTACTATGACTGCCCACCGTCACAACGGGTTGTTTATCACCCATTGCTCCGGCAACAAGTCAACCTTGGTAAAAGTGAACTTTTTACCTGGACCAATGACTTCTTCGCTGCATTGACTAAAAAACGAAAGGTTGCGATTAGAAGAGGAGAGCCTCTTGAAACTCAAGGTGGGTACACCCTAAAAGAGGCTCCGCTCAAGAAGCTTTGCCGTGGCGCAATCGATGTTTCACAGCTGACCGAAAATGATTTCACCCTTGATATTTCTCAGAAAGGAGTGGACATGCGAATCGGTCTCGACATCGCTTCTCTTGCTGAACAACGACATGTAAATCAAATCATCATGATTTCGGGCGACAGCGATTTCGTTCCTGCAGCCAAACATGCCCGCAGATCTGGGATAGATTTCATTCTCGACCCGATGTGGGCCCCGATTACCGAAAGCCTTAGCGAACACATTGATGGCATTCGCGAGTGCGTAAGCAAACCACCCAAAAACGAAGACGATCCTTTACACGTTAACTACACCGGAAAACAGGACCCCGAGGACGACGAAGAAGAGCTCTAGCTCCTACTGGAACTGGCTGAGGTCAATGCCTTCCAGCGGGTCGGACTCGCGGATGTCTTCCTCTGGTGGCAGCGGCACCTCACAGAGCACGACAGCCGCACCGCACGGATCCTGCACGGTTGCCAGCGGGCCGAACTCAGTGGCCTGCGGGGCGACGAGCACAGAGCCACCCAGCTCCTCAGCCTTGGCCACAGCGGTGTCGATGTTCTCCACACCGAGGTAGGCCAGCCAGCCGACGAAGCTCTTATCAGCCGCATCGGTCTGTGCGGCAACCGAGCTGGCTACCAAACCAGCGAACGGCGCGCCGTCTTCCATCGCGACTGCGAAAGTGCCGTGCTCATTCTTGTTACGCACTGCGATTTCCCAGCCAAAGAAGTTGCGGTAGAAGTCCGCGACCTGCTCAAAGGTCTCCTCCGGGCCTGCGACCAGCTCGAACCACACCGGGGTGCCTGGCTCACCCGCTGCGATGAAGGCCTGCTCTCCAGGCTGTTCCAGCAGCCCAATCAGGCCACCGGCGGGGTCGGAAATGACGGCCATCGTGGATCCGTCGACAAGCGGGGTCGGTTCCTGGAAGACCTCGGCGCCGAGCTCGCGCGCCTTTTCGACGGCACCTGCGGCGGAGTCAACATGGAAGTTCACACGCCACTGATTGACGAAAGCGTCCTCAGCGTCCTTATCGGCCTCCAGCAGCACTGACACCGGCATTCCGGACAGCATGGCGATGCGTCGACCAACGGAAGCTTCGCGGGCATCCTCATGAATCGGCGCGGTGTTGCGGTAAGCCCATCCGAGAACGCCGCGGTAGAAGCGCTCGGTCTTGCGCGGTGCAGCGGAGAGCAAATCTACGCGCAGGGGCATGCCAAATTCGGCGGGAAATGCGGGCATGAGTTACAGGTTCCTCCACTTTTCAGGATCAAAGTCATCATCGGCGGTGGCCTCATCAAAGTAGTCATCGTCGACTTCATCGGCAGTGGCCACGCGCGCCGACATACCGGCAACCGAGACAACGTCACCCGGGCGCAGCACCTTGCCACGGCGGGTGTCGACCTCACCGTTCACACTGACCTGTCCCTCAGCAATGAGTTCCTTGGCCAGACCGCCCGTTTCCACCAGGTTTGCCAACTTCAGGAATTGCCCAAGACGGATGGACTCATCTCGGATTGCGACATCGATAGGCTCCATGCCCTCAAGTGTGTCATACCGAGTGGAAATGGTTGAGTTTTGGTTCCGTTCGGGCGCTTGGAACACCTGAACTGAATGCTACGGAACAACGCTTCCGCCCCCGCTACTACCCCGCCTCCACTACCCCACAAAAGCCTCTATTTTCATTAAAACCTAGAAGCCCCTGCGCAGGCGGCGCGGCACGTCTTAACATGCTTTCCATGCCCTATTCACGGTCTCCGAAGCGTCCCCTCATCGCCAGCGAAGCGCCACCTCGGCCTCCTCTGCGCCATATTCTCGCCGCTTCGGTCGCCGTGAGTCTGCCGCTGATGACCTTGGCACTTATCTCAAACTCAGTCTCTGACCTGCTGTTTTTACCCCCTATTGGTGCCGCCATGGCGCTTATCGTCGGTGCCCCGAACCTGCCTCTGGCGCAGCCGAGAAATGTCGTACTTGGGCACCTCATCGGCTGCCTAACCGGCATTGTGGTCTCGCGCTTTTTGGGCTCCACAATCATCACTGCGGCGATTGCTGCCGGTGTTGCATTCGCGCTGATGCTCATTGCTCGGGCAGCTCACTCCCCGGCCACTGCCACCGCCATAGTCACCGTACTGTTGCCGCACAGCTCGGAGATTTTCAGCGACGTGCGACTTCTCGGCTTCGTATTCGCGTCCTCAATTATGATTGTGGTGCTGGGCATCCTTGCCAATCGACTGCGTGGCCTCCGCTATCCCACATATTGGTGGTGATGGGTGATGGGCAACTCCACAGTAAATTAAACGCCGCTAATTTCGCTCCGCTTTACGACGGCCCTGCGCCGCATACCAATAACAGATGCAGCCAGGTAGATTGCCAACAGCACTGCAAAAACCACAGTTGGAACCCATGTTTCGCTAAATAGTGTCGCCCACAGGAAAATGACTGAGAGCGCAACTTCAGCAGCAAGCTTTTTGTTTATTGGAAGCTGTAATGCATGTGTTGCCATGATCTCCAGCACGATAGCCCGGAATGCAACTGCAATTGTCAATGAGAGCACTGTCCACAGTGGACTTTGGACAACACCTGCGGCTATCCACGTCACAATGATCGCCAGCACCAAAGAGGAAATAGTGGCAGCTGACAGGCTCTTTTCTCTACGTGTTGACTGCAAAATCGGCACTGCCAACAAGCGCGACTTAGCTTCAGTCAGCAGCATCGGAAAAAGTGCGGCCAGGTAGATTGGCAGACTTTCATAGTCGGGCAACCACCACTTCATAATCCACGCGAGAATTGGGTAGGTTACGAATGCGCCGAGCATAACAACGCTAATTACATCGCGAGCTCGCAGAAATGCTGCACTCAAATCTCCCTGATACGTGCGAATCGAAGGAAGCAACGCCTGGCTCACGGAGTTCAGCACGGTCTGGAACATATTGACCAAGGAAAAAGCCAGTGCAATTTGGGCAAATACTGCAATGCCAAAAGCTACGTTTGCTCCCCACCGAGCGATACCAGCGACCAGCACCGTTGCGAAGGATGACGCCGCAATGAAAATGCCACCTGCAAATGTCAGCCAAATTTCGGAGCGGGCCTGACGCCACGGAACAGGTGTGGCAAAAATCAATGACCGTGCGACAAATATGCAGTAGCCGAGCCCTACTATTCGGGCTAGTAGATCCATCGACACGAGCACGATGACATCGGTGACGCCGACGATAATTAGACCGAACGTAGCCAAGAACAATATGGCTCGTTCAATCAGAAGCGACTTTGCGTACAGCTCCATATGATTGGCTGCTTGATACACAAAGGTAATGAAGACACGCAGGATATAGAAAACGTTACTCGTTACCGCTAATACAAAAATCAGCAGACGAGTCCTATCGTCCTCTACGGCCACGGCCACTGCTGCCAACAGTGCCATGGACATCACAATTGTTGGGATCAGGAATCGGAAATGCGAACTGATGAGCGCTGAAGGCATATCTTTGAGCGCTGTCCCGCTGTATCGCAGGTACAGGCCGTCGCCAATGCCCAGCGACACATAGCCGAGGTATGTCGCATAGAAGAGATACAGCTGCCAGTGACCATAGGATTCGACAGCTAGCAGTCGCGGAAGACCCAAAACCATCAGGCCGACTAGAGCTGTACCGCCCAGGTTTCCCAGCATCATCCACGAGACGCTGCGCCGAAGCCCAGCCCCTGCGTTTCCGGAACTCTTTGTCAATGTGATCCTACTTCTACTAGCTTCTGCGTAGCGTCTCGTTACCTAGCGTCTCGTCAATTTATCCACAAGCGTGGTGACAATCTTCCGCAAGACCTTTCCGAGGAGGGTCAGCGCGTATGCCACCATCAACTGGATGAGGGATTCACCCAAGGCGGTCAGCTTCATGCTGAGCGAAGATTTCGCGGCAGGTTCTGCAGCATGAACTGGCTCGTCAATACGAGACGGTTCACTAGTGAGAATCGGTTCCCTTACAAGGACAGGCTCTGCATCACGGAGCTGCTCAGCCTGACGGTACTCATCTTCGGCAGCCACCAAGGCTGGTTCCTCTATCGCCTCAGGCTCAAGCTCAGGCTCGGGCTCAAGCTCGAGCTCAGGCTCGGGCTCGGGCTCGTACTCTGGCAATAGCGCCGGTATTGCAGCCGGATTCTCTAGAAGCACCGGTTCAAACTCTTCGGTCGGTTCAGACTCAACCAGGGACTCAGACGAATCGACCGTTGGCTCAGGTTCGACCGTCTGTTCCGGAGCCTCTGGCTCCAACACCGGCACAGCAGTATCCAGTTTGCCAGCGGCAACAAGTTCCTCAGCGCCCTGACGATCCGCAATCTCCACATTCTCGTCCGAAGTGTCCCTGAGTTCCTCAGCGGACGGCTCCACTTCCACAGGGGCCTTGGATTCAGACCACTTCTTCTGGGCGTAAAGCACAGCCTCCAAGAAAATGACAAGAGCCACTAACCCGACAAGCACTCGAATGTTAAATGAAAGGAATGGTTCGGAGTAGGATGCCCGCGGAGTCCAGGGAATTCGCTGAACAATTAGTACCGAAATAAGTGACGGCCAAAATGGGCGGGTCAAAGAGCCCTGCAAAACCACAAAGAGAATTCCGTAAACGAGAGCACCAATTGCAACGCCAAGCATGCCCGCATCTACCCAAAGCTCAACAGGGGCTGACGACCCGAATCCCGCACCGCTAAGGTACGAATCACCCATGTAGTAATAAGAGAACGTATGCGCAAAAGAGTGCCCATGGAGGGCCTGTTCTGCCGATGACCCCTGTAGATAATCGAATCGGCCGTCGCCGTAGATTGGCCCTAGAATACGTGACTGGAAGAAAGTGATGAAAGGACCGAACGCATAGCCTCGTCCCTCAGGAATTTGCTCCAAATAGCCCTTTTCAGTCAACAGGATTGGGAGATTTCCTGTCACACCCAACTCCACCAGAGCTGCAGGGACTGCATCGCCACCCTGAACCTGGGTACCACGTGCCTCATTTACTCGAGAAATTGAGTTTATTCCAACTACTGCGAAGACCGCTACAACAGTGGCAAGCCCAGCAGAAACAAATGGATGTTGGCGAATCGCCTTCCAGTTAATCCCACGGGCCAAAAGGTAAATAACCACCGCAAGCAGCGGCAACATGACAGAATTTCGATTTCCTGTCAGGATTAAAACTGAGCGGGTTAGGAAAAACAGTACGAGCGGGAAAAAGAGATTTCGCATACGGGGCATTGTTGCCAAAAAGGCGAAGAAAGCGACTAGCGAAAACTCAGCACCATAGCTAAATATCGCTGGAGTAACTTGATTTCGCACTTGTGCATAGGCAAAGTAGCCATTCGCCCAAACATATGAAATTGCATACCATGCATTAATGAATGCAAATGGTACCGAAACATAAAAAGCATACTTTATGGCTTTTTGCGCAACAGGCTGAGCGTATCGGGGTGTTTTAGCAACTTCCTGGGTCGGCAGCTTCTTCGTACGCCAATACGAAGCTCCGTAGAATACAACGCAGTAGCTAATAATCAGCACTACGTTAAATATGAAGTAGAGTCCGAAAGAATTAATTACGTGCCCGGGATCTGTGCCGTAGGTTCCAGCTAAACCAATTTCCCCACCTTTATGGCCATAGGGAAGGTTTTTTGCGCCGAGAAACTGCACTGCAAAGACACGTCCATAAATAAATATGAAGTATCCCAACTCAAATGCCAGAAGCACACTGTGCTTGGTGCAGGCCAAAAGGGCCCACAGCATAATGGCAAAGGAGAAGTATATAGACCAATTCGCCATTGCCTCGGGCTGCTGGCTAGACCAGTAAAGAGAAATCGCCCCGGCAGCCACCAATGCAAATACGGCAATGAGTATCCGAATTACAGCTACAGTTTTTTCAACCTTCGTCGGCACACCTGCAGAACCTCGTTCTGATTCCGTGTGCGAGGCAACCTCAGTCGGCGACGAAATAGTATTGGTTGTAAGGCTAGCGCCCAGTTCAGTGCTACTCATCGTAGAAACCCTTCAGCTTCTTCGCAAAGGTCGTGAAATTTTTGGCTGCATTCCAATCCTTTTCCCACGTTTCAAATGCGCCAGCAGACAACCGTGCATAATCATCGTCACTAGTGAATAAGACGGACTCTACCGCATCGGCAATCTCGGTAACGGACGCGTTCTCAGCAACGAGTCGGCCATTTTCGCCATCATGAACGAGTTCTGCTGTACCGCCGACATCAGTTGCAATAACCGGAATAGCAGCAGCAATCGATTCCATAATGGACACCGGCACACCTTCAGAACTGGAAAGGTTTATGAAAGCAGCCACATCATTTCCTCGGTACCAAGAAAGCAAATCCGAGTTTGCAATATAGCCTGCAAAACGCACTGCCCCATGAGGGATATTTAGTGAATCAATCTCAGCACGAATCTTGTCTTCCATCGTTTTTGGACCGGCACCAAAGTGCACCCATTCAAGGTCGTGTCCTCGATTGGTCAGCTCCTTGACGACTGCCGCAACTAGCGGGAGGCGCTTTACCTCGTTGAAGGTTGAAACTGAAACCAGTCGCGCCGTATCTGGCAGCTTACGTGGTTCCACTGCATTCGCGGCTACGCCGAGATGCTCTACTGATACCCGATCTGCGTACTCGGGAAACTCCGCACGAACCACATCTGCGCCTTCTTCGGAGACTGCGTATAACTTGTCGCTGTGTTCGACGATGAAGCGCCTCTGGGGCAGGTAATTTAGCCTATTCTGCTCGGGTAGCACGTCATACCGGTGAGCACGAGTAATCATGCGAGTAGTGTCAGACCACTGGGCGTCGACAAGCAAACCTGCAAGGAATGCGGTCACATACATCCGATATGCATAGACCGCCACTTTCTCGGAACCAAGTTCAGCGCGAAGCTTTGGCTCGATCTGGCTCCAGAGCTGATTCGAACGAGCTGTAAAGTATGCATCAAATGCGAGTGCCGCTGGGTTCCAACGCATATCCTTGAGGGGCGAAAGTTGTCGCTTCAGCAGCATTTTCGGAAGCCAAGCCAGCGTGTACTTCAGCTTCGCCATCTTCCCGGTCGGGAGAGCCGAAGTAATAACGACTGTATCGGGGCCGGTATCAAATGAGCGCTTCATGCCCTTTTCGTACATCACGGGCACAATAACAATCTTAGAAAACTGCTGTTGCAGATACGGGAATTCAGACTCCAGGTACTCTTCACCTCGGTGATAAGGGAAGAAGTTTGTAAACATCACCAACGTCGACTCATCGTGCGAATCTTCTGACGATGACTGCTTGCTGCTGGTTTTAGCTGCTGAGTCTGAATTGATGCCCGATCGACGAAGCACCTTATCCACGCTCGAGAGCAAGATTTTAAAGTCATTGAGCAAACTCAAATTTTGTACGTACTCGATGTCAGTTCGGTACCGTTGGTCCAAGTTTGCAGAATTTCGGTAGCGGGCCTGCGCTAGACCAGTAACGCCTGGCCGTACGGTGAACTTTTCAAAGTACCACTCCGGATATGTGTCAACATTTCCAGTTGGCGAAGGCCGCGGCCCGACTAGTGACATGTCACCTTTGAACACGTTCCACAGCTGTGGCAGTTCGTCGATACTGGTGCTGCGGAGGAACTTTCCAACACGAGTAACACGAGAGTCGTTATCAGAGTTGAAGGTAGAACCATCAGCGTTGCGAATATCCGGAGCATTGACCTTCATCGTCCGGAACTTGAGCATGTCGAATTGCTGCATGCCACGCCCCAGTCGCCGCGATCGATAAAAGATAGGACCGCCATCGTCCGCCTTAATCGCAACAGCGACGGGCACACCAACTAGCGCGACCACTGGCAGGGCTAGACCCGATGCCACCAAATCAAATAGGCGCTTTCCGCCGGCAGTCAATTTGCGCATGAAGATTCCTTTGTCTGATAGAAGATTGGATTTAACTCAACTGTTGGATAAGTTCGAGGCCGCGAGAAGTCGATTCCGAATATCGGTGACACCCGAAACAAAGTCATATGCCGGTTGATACTTCAGTACCTCTACTGCCCGTGTGAGATCCATAAGACTTGGAATTGAGGTGTCAGCCCATTCATCGACGATCGTGGGCTCAGGGATATTAAATACCTCGCTGACAATCTGCGCGATTTCGAAATTTGAAACCGCCGCACCGGAACCAATATTAAAAGAACCTTCGACGTTATCCATCGGCTGATTCTCATCGCCCAATGCCAGCGCAATCGCCTCTGCTGCATCAGCTACGTACGTCATATCACGACGTTTCTCACTTGGGGGGCAAACCTTTAGCGGTTTCCCCTCCGCAGCTGTTTTAAGAAAAGTATTAATCATGTGAGGCGTATTTTCGAAAGCACCGTAGAGGTGGCCAAAACGCAGGGAAACGACCCTCGTCTTGCCTTCTCGCGCATGAATAGAGCCCAGTTGTTCAATCGCAAGTTTCGCAATGCCATACGAATTGCGTGGCGTACCCGTATGATCTTCACTCCATGGGAGTGTCAATGCCGGGTCATATACTGAAATAGATGATGCGAGTACGCAGGTCTGGACACCAGCTGCTTCGCAGCCACGAATAATGTTGTCGGCTGTCGTTATGTCGGCAACAAAATTCTCAATTGGTTCCTGGCCGCCCCGGCGAGCTGCAAGGTGCACAACCGCGTCCACGTCTGCGAGCAGGCCGTTGAAGCTATCAGAGCCATACACCGCAGGGACTACGCGGCAGCCAGCAACTTCGCCACTGTATGAACGAGACACCCCAAGAACCTGGTGCCCGCGAGATGTCAACACTGCTGCGGCTTCGGCACCTAGGAGGCCGGTAATTCCCGTGATTAAGACTCGCATCGTGTGTTCCTGCCTGCCAGTTTCTTGCCCTGATTAACTGACAGGGTCAAAGCGAATTTCATAACCTATCTTGTCAAAACGGCCATTAACTGGTCGAATATTCTGGCCTTCTTGGTAGTACCGAAAACCGGCGACTGGCTGATTCTCCGAGTTAGCAGTCGAGTCGACTTCCGCATAATGTTCCGGATATTCAGCGGGCGTATTCGGCTGCTGGCAGAGAAACTCCAAGGTAGCAGGATGAATCTGCAGCTCGTCGGGAAACTCTGGTTGCTCACCAAAAACAAGGTGGCGCAAAGTGATTTTCATCAAGTCCACGGATGTCGAGTAAGAGAGCAAGTGCCACATATGGCAACCATCAAGTCGGGGCGTAATTTCGATGATTCGTACATCCCCCTGGTCAATCTTGACCTGCGCATACACCGGACCATTCACAATGCCTAAGCGATCAGCAAATTTAGTAATACTCTCATGCAACCGCGCCGTAATGTTTGCATCGCCGCTGTATCGAGACGGAACGGTATGAGCACGAATAAGGCCGGTATATTGTGGCCACGTGACACGGTCGCTGACTACGAGGAATTTAATCTCGCCATTGACTAGGTAGCCATTGACTGAGACTTCTGTGCCTCCAATGTACTCTTCGACAATTGCACTGCTTGTCCGAGAAAAACTTGCTGCTTCAGCTGCCGCTGCAGGAATTTGCTTCTCATCATCGATGAGCTGAATTCCCCGCTGCCCTTGCGCGTCCGCAGGTTTAACAATCCACGGTCCAGAACCCGGTGCTACCACCGTCGGCTCGTTTGGCTTACCGTTGCCATCTTTTTCTTGGTCAGCAAAAGAACAGTGCGAGAAGCCGACGGCCCCGGGAAGATTTTGCGTGCGCTCACGCATTGCAATCTTGTTATTACAAGTAAGTGCCGTCTCTTTGCTCACAAAGTGAGGTAGCCCGAACTCTTCTGAAAGAGCCATCGACACAGGCATGGCTAAATCTGATCCGGTGGAATAGACCACATCAATCTTTTGGGAATTAAGAAGCTCCCGCATCTTGGCGAGATCCATAAAGTTCGCTTCCACAAACTTATCAGCAGACTCAGCTGCCGGCCCATCAGCGGCCTGCGCCGCTACCAGCACTTTGACGCCCATCTCCTGTGCCGCCAATACTGCATCATTCTGTACCGCGGCAGCGCCGAGAATCAATAGGGTTTTATCACTAGCGCAGGTGTTGGTCATGCTCCTACCGCTTTCCTCGATGCATCAAAGACATCAATGACAGTTTGGACATCTTCATCCGAGAGCTTTGTGTGCAAGGGGAACGAAATAACGCGGTCCGACAATGCTGCTGCATTCGGAAAATCACTGAGCTTAAAGCCCAAGTTTTTATATGCAGTCAGTGCTGGTAGCGGCTTGTAATGAACATTTGCTGCTACGCCACGTTTTGCCATCTCATCGATGATCTGATTTCGTTTATCACTTTCCGCTGGCGGCAGGACCGCCAAGAAGAGGTGGCAACTTGAAGCTTCTGGATAGCTATCGTGGTGCAGAAAATCTACGCCGTGTTCCTTCAATGCTTCGGCATAGCGTTGTGTTATCTCACGGCGCCGAGCGAGCGTCTCATCGTAACGCTGAAGCTGTGACAGCCCCAGCGCCGCAAGCACATCGGGCATGTTCGCCTTGTGACCGGCGAATTCGATGTCATATTCCCAGCCACCGAGCTTCGTTTTTGCAAGCGCATCCTTTGACTGCCCGTGGAGAATGCTGACGCGGAGATCGCGGTAGATTTTGGCGTTATCCAATCCAGGAATATCCCGCCAGAGTACGGCGCCGCCTTCCGCTGTTGTCAGATTCTTAACTGCGTGGAAGGAAACCGAACAGAAATCAGCATTAGCACCGATACCCAACCCCCTTGGGAGTTTTGCGCCAAGCGAATGGGCCGCATCACTAATTACTGCAATTCGTCCGAGAGCCTCTTGCACGCTATTGCTTGGCGAAAACTTCTTTTCAGCACTTTCACCAGCAGCAAACTTTTCCAGGGCTGAAACTAACTGGCCGTGGTCATAGATGACGCCACCGAGATCGACAGTGACAATTGCCTTTGTTTTCGGAGTGACTTTCTCCAAGATGGCATCGACACTTGGGGTGAAACTGTCTGGAGCGTTGTCCACCATCACAATATCCGCACCGACGTGCAGCGCTGCAGAAGCCGTTGCCGTATAGGTGTACGCAGGAACAATAACTTCATCACCAGGGCCAATCCCCAGGAATCGGAAAATGGTTTCTTCAGCGGTGGTTGCAGAACTTGTCAGAAGCGCACCTGCGGCATCTGTGTAAGATGCAAGCTCCTTTTCAAATTGAGCACCAACTGGACCAGTTGTAATCCATCCACTCTTCAAAACGTCAACGACAGCCTGGATGTCCTCTTCGCGAATATCTGGTGGAGAGAAAGGAATGCTCATTAGTTATCTCCGGCTTCTTCAACTACTGAATTCGATGAACTGCCGTGCTCAGCAAGCCAGCGGCGAGCTGCGTCGTGATCATGGGTGCAGGAGCCAATCTGCGGGTCCATCTCCTCCGCCTCGACACGGACCTCAGTGATTAATGGGTGACGGTCACCAATCTTGGGATCTTCGGTGTCATCAACCAGGTCTTCAGAAATCTTTTCACCGTCACGAAGACCGGTGTAGACGATTTCAACGTCTGCATCGTAAAGCTTGATGAGGTTCTTTGCCAGCTCAGCAATCTTGACCGGCTTACCCATCTCAAGCACCAGAGTCTCACCGGACTCAGCGATGACCGTAGCCTGCAGAACAAGCTGCGAAGCCTCCGGAATAGTCATGAAGTAGCGCTGGACATCACGGTGGGTCACCGTGACCGGGCCGCCCTCCTTAATCTGGCGCTGGAAAGTCGTAATGACCGAGCCACGCGATCCAAACACATTGCCAAAGCGGACAGATGCCCAAACGCCGTCATGGATTTGTCCCATGTGTGCGGTCAAACGCTCAGCAGCACGCTTGGACTCACCGAGAATCGAAGCCGGATTCGCTGCCTTATCTGTGGAGATATTGATAACAGTCGAAACGTTGGCCGCAGCAGATGCCTCCAACACATTCTGCGTACCAATAACATTGGTCTGTACTGCTTCAGCTGGGTAGCTCTCCAGCAGCGGCAGGTGCTTCAAAGCCGCAGCGTGGTAGACCACATCGGGCTTGCGTTCCGTGAAAATCTGCTTCAGCATTTCCGCATCACGGATATCGGCCAGAACGGTATCGGAGCCGTCGAGAAGCGCAGTGCCCTTCAGAGATAGCTGCGTGGCGTGCAGACCCCCCTCATCGCGATCAAGCATGATGAGTTCTGCTGGCCCGAAGCGATGTACCTGGCGGCAGATTTCGGAGCCGATAGACCCACCGGCGCCAGTGACCAAAACCTTCTTGCCCTGAATGATGGAAGCGACCTTGGACTCGTCCAAGTGCAACGGCTGGCGGCCGATAAGGTCAGCGATGTTAATTTCGCGCACCTGTGAAGCGGCAATGGCGCCGCGGTGGCGCTCATACTCCTCCACGGGAGGCAGGATGAGCAGACGCAGCGAGGCTTCCTCACAGATGTGATTGAGGACGTTGATGTACTCGGTAGACAGCGGCTCATCGGTAGCGATGATGACTGACTGAGCCATAGTGCG
This sequence comes from uncultured Corynebacterium sp., assembly GCF_946998835.1. Lineage (GTDB taxonomy): Bacteria > Actinomycetota > Actinomycetes > Mycobacteriales > Mycobacteriaceae > Corynebacterium. The sequence goes on from NZ_CAMQAZ010000007.1 coordinate 53,803, forward strand.
CGATGCGGCTTCACCCAGCTGGTCAATACCGCGAATCACACGCAAACCATGCATACGGGAAATATGGTTCTTGCCACTCTTGTCAGGATCCACGATTCCGACGACGTGGAAGCGGTTTTCGCGAGAAATACCGGAATCCGCGAGACTGTTGATGAAGAACTTGGCTCGTCGACCGGCACCGAGAATAATCAAGCGGTTTGCCGTCTGTTTGGAACCGAAGTTGTTGCTGATCCAGCGGGCGAGAGTACGAGTGTAGATACCCGCCAACGTGGCGGCACAGGCACCTGCGAAAGGTGCATGCCACGGAATAACTGGGTCAGTCTTAAAAACCTGGTCAAGAGCCAGCAGAGCAATGGCACCGCTGACATTCATGGTCAGCAGGACAATGTCTTCTGTTCGACTTCCAGGCCATACGCGCTGCGGGTTAGTGTATTCGCCGAGGAGAAGGCCCAACAGGACAATCACCACAACTGCGACGCCAATAACGATGAAATTGGCACCGGATATCTGAGAGATAGATATCAGCTGACCGCGGAAAATGCCATTTGCTGCAGATAGCGCAACTAACCAAGCTAGGACGTCAAATACGCACCAGGCGAGCTGCCTCCAGTCTCTGATAAACAATTCATGCCTCTTACTGCTGGCTAGATTTTCAAATTTTTCAAAAGGGTAATAAAACCCTGAGAATTAACATGATATTCAACCTGAACTATATTCACGTTTCCAGTGGAACGCCCCCCCTACCGCGGGGGTAGTTGATTCATTTACCTTTTACATTTAATAGGTTCTTCGTGTGTATTTATACTGAACCTTTAAACGCTCTTTTGCGCCTTCGCCGATGCGCAACCCCCATGCCAAACAAACCTCTAAAAGTGGCGTGTTCCGGGCTAGAGCGGTAAACGCACTTAACACCTAGGTAAGTTTTTGCCTAGGCGTCCCGTAAGGCATTCAAATAATCACTGATAAAAGGGTTACACTTTCCACATGGGCAAAACCTCGACCAGTCGGATACGCGCTTTCATTATCCGAAAGCCATTCCTCTCAGCACTGATTACTGCAGTCACCGTATTAGCAGTCATCTGTGTGCTGTTTGCTGCCCTGATGCTGGCCCAGACCCGAGTGGGGCAGTCCCCCACCAGCGCGAATGAATCAACCAAACAGCAAAAGACACTGCTAATTCTCGGCATCGATAGCCCAGATTCTTCCATGGTTGGACACCGCTCGGATGTCATCATGCTAATGCGTATGCGCGAGAATCCACCCTGGATTGATCTTGTCTCCATTCCGCGAGACTCCCTGGTGGACTTGCCCGAATGCGCTGGCTCTAACGCCACCAAGAACACCGGCGAGCAGGACAAGCTGAATTCCGCCTTTTCCTACGGGACGGTCGCTGACGCCAATAACCTAGGGGCAGTCCAGGCAGGCATGGACTGTGCGGCCAAGACCATTACCGCCGCATCGGGGATTCCCATCGATGGCACCATCGCCACAACTTTTAAGGGCGCTGCCGACATCATTGACAGCCTCGAGGGAGCAGACCTGCCTGTTGATAGTGACGGCCGTATTGTCCGCGATAGTGCCAATACTCAGCACTTCAACGGCCAAAGCGTGGTCACGCAGATTCGTACTCGCAAGACCGAAGCAGGCGGCAGTGACCTCTCACGCATTAACCACCAGCAAGAGATTCTGGGTGCCCTACTGGACTACTACCGCAACGAAGGAATCATCGACAGTAGTGGCACAGTGAACTCAGTGAGAGAGTTCAAGGCCCTCCTTACATCCGTGACCAACGGAACGGCCACCACCCTCAGTTTTAATGAAGTCCGCAATCTGGTACAACGCGCCGCGTCCACGCCCGTATCCACCGCGACACTGCCAACAAGGGCTGCCAGCGATGGCATCAATGTGGCCTGGACCGCACAGACCGCACAGTTCTGGGAAGCCTACGCCAGCGGCGTAGACCTCCCCAAGTAATCAGTTCCCAGATAGGTAACTGTTTTTACATCCTGATTGGCGCATCCTCCGGCTCCACTGCGCGGGGCAGATTGGACTCACCCATCAGGTAACGGTCAACAGCCTCGGCACATGCGCGGCCTTCGGCGATAGCCCACACAATCAGACTGGCACCGCGGCCATTGTCGCCGGCCACGAACACCGGACCGTCGAAGTTTTGCTCGATATCGTTGCGCACGGCGAGGTAGTCGTCGTCACGCATCATCACGCCGCGATCATTGAACTCAATGCCCAGCTCGTGCGGCAGACCACCGCGCTCTGGGCCGGAGAAGCCAAGGGCGATGAGAACCAGATCGGCATCCAGTTCGAAGTCCGTATCCTCCATGGGCACGCGCTTTCCATCGATGACCTCAACTTCGTTAGCGGAAAGGCCGGTCACGTGACCGTCTTCGCCGTGGAAGGAGACGGTGTTGACGTTGAAGACGCGCTTGCCCAGGGTCTCGCCGGTGACACGGGCATTGAGGCCGAGTGCCTCGGTGACCTCCGGTGGCTCAGAGCCGGTGATAGTGTACTCGCCCTCTTCATGAGCAGTTGCCACACGCCAGACCAGCGGGTACATCGGCCACGGGGTCGATGCCGCACGGGACTTCGGAGCACGCGGGCGGATATCGAACTGCGTGACGGACGCAGCGCCCTGACGCAGCGCAGTACCGAAGCAGTCGATACCCGTGTCGCCGCCGCCGATGACGACGACCTTCTTGCCTTTGGCATCAATTGGCGGGGTGTCGAGCTCGCCTACGGCAACGCGGTTGGCACCCGGCAGGTACTCCATAGCCTGATAGATACCCTGAAGGTCACGACCATCGACAGGTAGGTCACGGGCAAGTGACGCACCGGTAGCTAGAACAACCGCGTCGAATTCGGCCAGCTCAGCGGCGGTCGGTGAGACGTTGGTGCGGAACTCGGTGCCCTCAATCTCCATCTGCTCGAGACGACGATCGAGGAAGCGCTGCTCCATCTTGTAATCCGGTACGCCGTAGCGCATCAGACCACCGATCTTGTCATCGCGCTCGAAGACCGTGACATCGTGCCCGGCGCGAGTGAGCTGCTGCGCAGCCGCAAGGCCCGCCGGACCGGAGCCGATGACAGCGATGTGCTGGCCGGTGTCGAAAGTCGGGACGATTGGCTGCACCCAACCCTCGTCGAAACCGCGCTCGACGATAGTCAACTCAATGTTCTTAATAGTCACGGCATCGTCGTTGATGCCGAGCACACAACCGCCCTCACACGGCGCCGGGCACAGGCGGCCGGTCCACTCGGGGAAGTTGTTGGTAGCGTGCAGGCGCTCAAAAGCCTCGTGCCAGCGGTTCTGGCGAACTAGGTCATTCCACTCCGGAATAATGTTGCCCAGCGGGCAGGCTGAGTGGCAGAACGGCACGCCACAGTCCATACAGCGGGAGGCCTGCTGCTGCAGCTGCCCTTTGTCCTGCTCCTCATAGACCTCTTTCCAGTCCATCAGGCGCAGCGGAACCGGGCGATGAGCAGGCTCTTCGCGCTGGAATTTCATAAAACCCTTCGGATCAGCCATTGCTTACTGCCTCCATGATTGCCTCGTCGATATCGGCGTCGTTGTCCTTTGCCTTCGCGACTACGTCGAGAATTCGGGCGTAATCACGCGGCATGATCTTGATGAACTGTGCGGATGGGAACCGAGTCTTGGAACCCGTGAGCTTGCGGTGCTTCGACAGCGTGGCCTCCAGCCAGCTGATGTCCTCATCACCCAGCGGCATGATGTCGACCAGCTCGGTGTTGATGTTTGCCCGCGTTGCCTCGGTATCCAGCAGGTAGGCGATGCCGCCACTCATGCCGGCACCGAAGTTGTGGCCGACCGGCCCTGCCACCACGACGCGGCCACCAGTCATGTACTCACAACCGTGGTTACCGATGCCCTCGACTACGGCCGTCGCGCCGGAGTTACGCACGCAGAAGCGCTCACCAACGGTACCGCGAACGAAAATCTCACCGCTGGTGGCGCCGAAACCGATGACGTTACCGGCGATGGTGTCGGTAGCCAGATCCGCCGTCGGTGGGGCCGAACGCGAAGGTCGGACCACAATTTTACCACCACACAGGCCCTTGCCCACGAAGTCGTTGGCATCGCCCTCCAGCTTGATGGTCACACCGGCGGGAAGAAACGCACCCAGCGAGTTACCGGCGGAACCGAGCAGGTTGACGACGATGGAATCGTCGGCAAGCCCCTGCTTCCCTGCGACCTTGGTGACTTCGTATCCCAGCCGCGTGCCCACGGAACGGTTCACATTGCTGATGGCGTGGTGCAGCGCCACGGGTGTCGGCGCCAACCCGTTCGCACGTGCCGTGCGCAATGCAGGCTGCGCTTCGTCGATGAGGCGCTCGTCCAACGCACCCTCGAGGCCGTGGTCCTGCGCTTTGGTGCAGTAGGAATCCTGGTCCGCAAAGAAGGGGCTCTCAGCAACGTGCAGGATTCGCTCCAGGTCTAGCTTTGCGACGCGCGGAAGGTTGTCCAGATCCTTGCGCGGACGCAGGCACTCGGCATGCCCGACCGCTTCATCGATAGTGCGGAAGCCTAGCTCAGCGAGGTATTCACGGACCTGCTGGGCGATGAAGGTGAAGAAGTTGACCACGTGCTCGGCACGGCCGGTGAACTTGCTCCGCAACTTCGGGTTCTGGGTGGCAATACCGACTGGGCAGGTATCCAGGTGGCAGACGCGCATCATGACGCAGCCCTCCACCACCAGCGGAGCGGTGGCGAAACCGAACTCCTCTGCGCCGAGCAGCATCGCGACCACGACATCGCGGCCGGTCTTGAGCTGGCCGTCGCACTGCACGCGGATGCGGTCGCGCAGACCGTTGAGCATCAGGGTCTGCTGAGTCTCAGCGAGCCCCAGCTCCCACGGACCACCGGCATGCTTTAGGCTGGTCAGCGGCGAAGCGCCGGTGCCGCCATCGTGGCCGGAGATCAACACGACGTCGGCATGCGCCTTCGAAACACCAGCGGCGACGGTACCCACGCCCTGCTCGGAGACGAGCTTGACGTGAATGCGGGCGCGCGGATTGGCGTTCTTGAGATCGTAAATGAGCTGCGCCAAATCCTCGATTGAGTAGATGTCGTGGTGTGGCGGCGGCGAAATCAGGCCCACGCCCGGGGTGGTGATGCGGACTTCCGCAATCCACGGGTAGATCTTGTTCGGTGGCAGCTGGCCACCTTCGCCGGGCTTTGCGCCTTGGGCCATCTTGATCTGGATGTCGGTGCAGTTGGACAGGTAGTGGCTGGTCACGCCGAAGCGACCCGATGCGACCTGCTTGATGGCAGAGCGCTTCCAGTCGCCGTTGGCCTCCATCTCGAAGCGGTCCGGGTCCTCGCCGCCCTCGCCGGAGTTGGACATGCCACCCAGGCGGTTCATGGCGATAGCCAGCGTCTCGTGCGCCTCCGCGGAGATGGAACCGTAGCTCATCGCACCGGTGGAGAAACGCTTGACGATGCTGGAGACCGGCTCGACCTCCTCAATGTCGATCGGTTCGCGGTCCGAGGCGAACTCGAGCATGCCACGCAGAGTAGCCAGCTGCTTCGTCTGCTCATCGACCTTGTTGGTGTAGTCGCGGAACACCGCATACTGACCAGTGCGGGTCGCATGCTGCAGCGTGTAGATGGTCTCCGGGTTGAACAGGTGATACTCGCCCTCGCGACGCCACTTGTACTCACCGCCGAGATCCAGCTCGCGGTGCGCCTGCTCCTCCGGACGCGGCAGGAATGCGCTGCGGTGGCGAGCGGCGACATCTTCTGCGACCTCGTCGAGGCCAATTCCCTCCAGTGGGGAAACAGCGCCGGTGAAGTACTCGTCCAGGAACTCCTGCGACAAACCGACGGTGTCAGCCAGTTGAGCACCGCGGTAGGACTGCAGCGAAGCGATGCCCATCTTAGACATGACCTTCAGCACGCCCTTGGAGGCTGCCTTGCAGTAATTCGAGCAGGCCTGATCCAGTGTCAGCTCACCGAGCTGATCCTTCATGCGCAGCTCATCGATGGTTTCGAAAGCCATGTACGGGTTGATGGCATCGGCGCCAAAGCCCAGGAGCATGGCCATGTGGTGCACCTCGCGGGCATCACCAGCCTCAATGATGAGGCTGGCGCGCGTGCGAGTGCGCTCCTCCACCAGGTGATGGTGAACCGCGGAGGTCAAAAGCAGCGACGGGATGGGCGCAAAACGCTCATTGGACTCGCGGTCAGACAGCACAATCAGACGGGCACCGCGGTCGATGGCCTCAGAGACCTCACGGCGGACCCGGCGGATAGCGTTGCGCATGCCACGGCCGCCACGGGCGACCGGGTACAGGCCAGAGATGACCTCTGCACGGAACTCGGAGTACTCCTCATTCTTGCCTGCACGGCACAGGGTGACAAAGTCGTGGTTATCCAGGATTGGGTGCTCAAGCCGGATGCGACGGGCGGCATCAGCGGTGGGCTCCAGGATGTTGGTCTCCGCACCCAGCAACGTATTCATACTGGTAATGGACTTTTCGCGCAGGGAGTCCAACGGCGGGTTGGTCACCTGTGCGAACCGCTGTGAGAAGAAGTCGAACAGCATGCGAGGGCGGTTGGATAGAGCCGCAATCGGTGTATCCGAGCCCATCGAACCCAAACCTTCCGCGCCGGTGAGAGCCATCGGGCGGATGATGAGGTCAACGTCCTCCTCGGTGATACCGAAGACGCGCTGGCGCAACACCGCGCGAGCATGCGGCATGTACTGGTAGCGCTCTCGTGGCAGATCAGTGATGTCGACCAGACCCTCTTTGACCCATTCCTCGTACGGACCAGTGGCGGCCAGTGTGGATTTAATCTCCTTGTCCTCAATGATTCGACCGGCCTTCATGTCGACCAAGAACATCCGGCCTGGCTGCACGCGAGTTCGCTGCACAATTTGCTCCGGTGGGATGTTCAGGACACCGGCCTCGGAAGCCATGACCACCAGGCCCTCGTCGGTAACCCAGATGCGCCCCGGGCGCAGGCCATTGCGGTCCAGGGTGGCACCGATGACCTGGCCGTCGGTAAAGCAGATGGCGGCAGGGCCATCCCACGGCTCCATCAGGCAAGTGTGGTACTCGTAGAAGGCGCGGACCTCGGGGCTGAGGTTATCGTCATGCTCCCAGGCCTGCGGAACCATCATCATGACCGCATGCGGGAGACTGCGACCACCGAGATGTAGCAGCTCCAGGGCCTCGTCGAAACGCGCGGTGTCGGAACCGTTGGGGTCGCACACCGGCAGCGCGCGGTCGATATTGCCCAGCTTGCCAGAGCGAATCAGCGACTCGCGGGCGCGCATCCAGTTCTCGTTGCCGCGCACGGTGTTGATTTCACCGTTGTGGGCGACGTAGCGGTACGGGTGCGCCAGTGGCCAGGACGGGAAAGTGTTGGTGGAAAAGCGCGAGTGCACGATAGCCAGCGCAGAGGTGACTTCCTTCTGCTGCAGGTCAAGGTAGAAATCCTTCAACTGCGGGGTGGTCAGCATGCCCTTGTAGACGATTGTGCGACTGGACAGCGACGGGAAGTACACAGTGTCGCCACCGGAGCCCTCGCCAGCCCCCTGTTCACCAAGCTCGCGCTCGCAGCGCTTGCGCAGGAAGAACATCTTGCGGTCGAGGTCAATGTCGCTGAGCTGACGGCCCTCGTAGTTCTTCGCGGTGACGAAGAGCTGACGCAGCACCGGCATGGCCTGACGAGCCATCTGCCCAAGCCCCTCAGCGTTGATTGGCACATCGCGCCATGCCAGGATCTCAATGCCCTCTTCAGCGCAGATGTCCTCGATGGCGCGAATGGCGTCGAGAGTGGCCATGCGCGATTGCGGCAGGAATGCGATACCGGTGGCATAAGTGCCGGCCGGCGGCAGAATGATGCCTTCCTTGCTCAGCTCAGCACGGTAATAGGCATCCGGCACCTGAATGAGAATGCCGGCACCGTCGCCGGTGGTCTTCTCAGCGCCAGCAGCACCGCGGTGGTCGAGGTTGACCAGCGCCTGGATACCCTTTTCCACAATGTCGTGGGTCTGGCGACCGTAAATGTCGGCAACAAAGGCCACGCCACACGCATCGTGCTCGTTTGCCGGGTGATAGAGGCCTTCCCTCTGGTGACCACGAGGCAATGTGGTCGTTGTTTCGTTCAGCGTCATGGCTGTCTCGGCTGTCATAGCTGTTTTCCCCTTATAGGTGCAATGTGCCAATTGGGGGACACGGGTTATCTATATTTCCAACTGCTTTAACAATGCACTTTCATCTAGGCGTATCGCAATACGTAATTAGGGATTTAGCCATAGTTGCCCACCCCCGAAGGAGCTAGGTTGACAGTGCCATTCGATAAAAACCGGGCTTTTACTACCGGTTTTAACTTCAACTCCCCCTAATCGAGCTACCACCCCCGCAAACTGTGCACAAATGTTCGATTTACTTACCCGAATCCGCCAGCGTCCCATCCGCCTTCGCCGCTATGGTTAGCTCCATGCTCGCCAACTGTCGCCCCCACTCGCCCCTACACGGCATTGCCCTCCTCGCCGGCAGCGTCCTCGTCGGCGCTGCGACAATCCTCAGCGGTTGCACAACCCCCACTCCCCTCACCTCAGAGAGCCAGTCACACAGCCCCGCCCCGGCACCGACACCTGCATTCACGCCGGAACCCGTGGAGCCCGCGCCCGAGGTCTCCGAAGTCCCCGAGGTCCCCGAAGCGCCAGAACTGCTGCCTATCGACGGCATCCGCAGCGCCCTCACCCAGCTGGAAATAAAGGGGCGTGCGCCAAAAACTGGCTACTCGCGCGACCAGTTTGGGCAGCGCTGGAGCGATGATGTCTCGGCGGAGTTCGGGCATAACGGTTGCGACACGCGGAATGACATTTTGAATCGTGACCTTATTAATAAGGAGTACAAACCAAATACTCGCGATTGCGTCGTACTTTCGGGGCAATTGCTGGACCCCTACACCGGAGCGACGATTGAGTTCCAGCGCGGCCGCGACACCTCTTCGGCAGTACAGATTGACCATGTCGTGGCTTTAAGCGATGCCTGGCAGAAAGGCGCCCAGCAACTCCCGCCGGAGGTTCGACAGGACTTCGCCAATGACCCCCTCAACCTCCTGGCGGTCGACGGCCCAGCCAATCAACAAAAACGGGATAGCGATGCCGCATCATGGCTGCCCGCCAACAAACCATTTCGCTGTCAGTACGTCGCCCGCCAGGTAGCGGTTAAGCGGAAGTACAACCTGTGGGTCACCCAAGCAGAGCATGATGCCATGGACCGCTGGCTCTCCACCTGCACACCAGAAGACGAGCCGGCACTCGCCGCATTAACCCCTAATTAGGGCAGACCTTCCCAGCAGCCACCATGATCCCTTTTCCGGCCAAGCGGCAGGGAGCGCGCCACTATATGACTACACATCCGTAACCCATTCCTCCCCGGCAGCCGACACCTTTCCATTCCTAGGAGATTTCCTGGCCCCTAATTTTTGGGGGCGAGCAACATTCACTCCCTCATCGACAATCAACACGATCCAGGCGAAAACTTCGAGCCCTACAGCGTCGGAGGTACCAATGTCGAGGTTTATTTTCGACACCACTCCGTTATCATTTCGTTACACTTGGCCCTCTTGGCTGTTTATCGCCGCCTGGTAACACTGTATCCTTTGGCTCACACTCGGCAGGTCGTCAGTCGTAAGGCAGTGCGCACATAATTTGCGCATTATTTCGATTTCTTTGTGAAAACTATTTTTTAGCGAGGCTATGCTCTGTTAGAGTTTCATTGTTACAAAAGGGCACTATCGTGGCAGATGTTTTTCATGTGACCGATGTTGCGTAGTGTTGCTAATTTCGATAGTTCATCATTTTGGAGGATTCCCACTCATGGCAGCTGAAATGAAGGCTCCGCAAGTACCGCGAGGTCTCCAAATCAAGGCTCTTTTCCAATCGGTTGCACCTCTCATGCGCACCGGCGCCCTACACATGACGCCGAAGCAAGCCCCAAAGATGCTCGATTACCTGCGTCGCTTGAAGTTCTCCGTCGCCAGCCTGATTTCGATGGGCGCGTTGCGCTACCCAGATCGCCTGGCCCTAGTAGATGATGACGGCGAACTGACCTACACCCAGCTGCTGGACAACGCCCACGCATTGGCCCGCGCCATGATGGATCGCGGCATGACTGAAAAGTCCAGCTTCGGTGTCATCGCCCGCAACGGTCGCGGCATCATTCTGCCGATGGCCATTAAGGCATTTATCGGCTCGGAAATCATGCTGATGAACATCGGTTCCGGCCCGACTCAGATTCGTGGCGTTATCGACCAGAACAAGGCAAAGTTCCTCTTTGTCGATGATGAATTCCTGGACAATCTGCCAGAGGATATCGACGACGTCACGGTCGTGGTTACCTCTATCACCAATCCGGAAACTCGGAAGAACGCGCGCAAGAACTTCCTGTTCATGGAAGACCTCATCGAGGAAGGCCGCACGTCGACCACTCAGTTCGACCCCAAGCCGGACCAGGGTCGCATTATCATCATGTCCTCCGGCACCACCGGCATCCCGAAGGGTGTCCTGCGCAATGAGCCAAAGACCCCGGCCACGCTGGGCGCCATCGCCGACCGCATTCCGTGGCGCCGCAACATGGTCATCCATCAGTCCGCATCCATGTTCCACGCCTGGGGCTGGGCAAATGTGCTGATTGGCCTGGCCACCGGTTCGACCATCGTCACCATGCGTGTCTTCGACCCACAGAAGGCCGTCGACCAGTGCGAAAAGTACGGTTGCAACGGCATGATTTCCGCGGCCTTCTTCCTGCGCCAGATCAAGGACGTCCTGGATGAGCAGCCGAACCGCAAGATTGGTCCGTTCCACTTCATCGTCTCATCCGGTAACGCAATCCCAGCCTGGTTGGTGTCGTCGCTAACCCACCGCTTTGGTCCAGTGGTCTGCAACTTCTACGGCTCCACCGAGGCCGGCCTATGCTCTATTGCCTCCGGCACTGACCTTGCAGCCCGACCGGATTCCGCAGGTCGCCCGGCAATCGGCGCGAAGGTCCGCATTTTGGGCGATGACGGCCGCGAGGTGGAACCGGGTGAAATCGGCATGATTCACACCGCCCAGGAAATTTCCTTCATCGGCTACCTGAATAAGAAGGACAAGTTCACTACCGTCGACGGCCTCTACCAGATCGGTGACCTCGGTCGTATCGACCAGGACGGTTACCTATATATCTGCGGCCGCTCCGACGACATGGTAATCAAGGGCGGCGAGAACATCTTCCCGCGCGAAGTCGAAGAAATCCTGGGCCCGGTGCCGGGCATTGCTGATGTCTTCTGCCATGGCTCCAACGAGAACGATGAAATTTTCGCTGACCTCTTCCTCTACGTTGTCCGGGAAGACAATGAGGCAGGCAAGAATCTCAGCGAAGAGATGCTCCGCGACTACGTTCGCGAGACCCTGGCCGAGCACTCCACACCGGACCGCGTCTTCTTCGTCGACTCCCTGCCACGCAACGCCATCGGCAAGGTGGTCCCGCGTGAGGTCAAGGCAATGCACGAGCGCCTCAACCTCGACGCTCGGTAGGAAGCGCTTACACGCCTAGGCGCGTGGGCGCACCTGAATCTCATCCACGTTGGCATCCGCGCCGGTATCAACGGCCAGACGTACTGCGGCTGCGATCGATTCCGGCCGCATGAACTTCGTGCCGTCGTAACGCCAATCCGCATCATCCCGGTGCCAATTCGACTGCAGCTGAACCTGCATATCGGTATCGACGCGCCCGGGGTGCACCGAGCTGACGCGGACCGCGCCACGCTCTTCCTCGCGCAGCGCATCGGTGAAAGCACGCAGCGCGAACTTCGATGCAGCATACGGCGAAGTACCAGCTGACGCGCGGAATCCCGAGCCCGAATTGATAGTGACCAACGTGCCCTCCGCCTTGCGCAGCGCCGGCAGCAGCTGGCGCGTCAGGTCGGCGACGGCGACGACGTTGACATCCAAGATTCGCGACCAGTCCGCACGCGAAACCTCTGCCACATCCCCATCGACGTACACGCCCGCCGAGTGCACGAGCACGTCCAGCCCGCGCTCGCCGAGCACCTCCAGCAACTTTGCCACTTCCGCGTCGACGGTGTCGGCATCACCCAGGTCAGCAACAAATACGCTTGCCGACGGCAGCTGCGACGCCACCTTCTCGGCAGACTCAGCACTGGTAGCGCCCACAATGACGTGGTGATCGCGGGAGAGATCCCTAGCCACTGCCAGGCCGATACCACGGCTTGCGCCAGTGACCAGGGCAATCCTTCTATCAGCGGCGATATCGATGCTCATGTACAGCTCCTTTTGTTTACTTCTTCGGCTTGGCTCCGCCCACCTGGTCGATGGGAGTGACCTGCAGGAAGTCGATGTTGACGTGGCTCGGGCGGGTAGCTGCAAACACAATGATGTCGGCAATGTCATCGGCGGTCAGCGACTCAACACCGTCGTAGACCGCTGCGGCCTTGGTCTCGTCGCCGTCGAAACGCACGAGTGAGAAGTCAGTGTGGACGCGACCCGGGTCGATTTCGGTGACGCGCACGCCGTCGGCGGCAACCTCTTGACGCAGGACTTCCACCAGAGCGCGCTCCGCGTGCTTGGCGGCGTTGTAGCCGGCACCACCGGTGTAGACCTGACGGCCCGCAATCGAGCCAACGGTGAGCACAATGCCACTGGCGGCCTTCAGCGCGGGCAGCAACGCGCGGGTAACGCGCAGTGTGCCCAGCACGTTGACGTCGTACATCCAGCGCCACTTCTCCTCGACAGCGCCTTCCACCGACTCCATTCCCCAGGCGCCACCGGCGTTGTTAACCAGCACGTCGACGCGCGGTTCGGCCTTCGCCAACGCCGCGACATCCTCGTCAGAGGTGACATCGACCTTGTAGACCGCCGCTTCACCACCGGCTGCGCGAATCTCCTCCGCGACAGCCTCTAGCTTGTCCTCACGGCGGGCTCCCAGCACAACGCGGAAGCCTTCGGCTGCGAACTGCTTGGCAGTAGCTGCACCAATGCCGGAGGAAGCACCGGTAACTACAGCTACTTTCTTGCCATTAGTTGAAGTTTCAGAAGTCATGAGGGCTCATCTCCTTGCTGCATGCGTCTACTGATATTCCCGACTGTAGTCATACGCCACCCTCCCCCGCTGGAGACTGCGGATGCTTCACACCTGATGTTCCACGTGAAACGTATTTAAAACTGTTGAGGAATTTTTCCGATTCACCCCATGCATCGCCACGAAAACCGCGATACTGGTTTCATGTCTGACCAGCCTCACTTTCCGCATCTCCTCTCTCCTCTCGATGTCGGTCCTCTAACTCTGCGCAATCGCATCATCATGGGGTCAATGCACTCCGGCCTGGAAGACCGCACCCGTGACATTCCCAAGCTGGCCGCCTACCTGGGTCGTCGCGCCGAAGGTGGCGTGGGGCTCATCGTCACCGGCGGTTATGCTCCCAACATCGAAGGTTGGCTGACTCCAGCCGGTTCGATGATGGCGTCGAAGCGCATGGCGGACAATCACCGCCGCGTTACTGACCTCGTGCACTCCCACGGCAGCCACATTGTGCTGCAGGTTCTGCACGCCGGTCGTTACGGTTACAGCCCGCTGGCTCGTTCCGCTGACACCGGCCAGTCGCCAATTAGCCCGTTTAAGGCTCACCGCCTCACCGGCTTTGATGTCTCGCGCACCATCCGCGCTTATGTCCGCGCTGCCAAGCTCGCAAAGCGCGCCGGCTACGACGGCATCGAGATTATGGGGTCTGAGGGGTACCTGCTCAACCAGTTCCTGGCCGAGCGCACTAACCACCGCTCGGACAACTGGGGTGGCAGCGCCGAGGCTCGCATGCGTCTGCCCATCGAAATTGTCCGCCGCATTCGCGCCGAAGTGGGCAAAGACTTCCTTCTTCAGTACCGCATCTCACTGCTTGACCTGGTAGAAGAGGGCCAGACGTGGTCCGAGACCACCGAGCTGGCCCAGCGTCTGGTCGAGGCTGGCGTCGACGTCTTCAACACCGGTATCGGCTGGCACGAAGCACGCGTGCCCACCATCGTTACGTCCGTGCCGCGCGCCGCATTCACAGATCTGACGGGTCGTCTCCGTTCGCTTGTCGACGTCCCGGTGGCAGCCTCCAACCGAATTAATCGCCCCGAGGTTGCGGAGAAGATCCTCGCTGACGGCAACGCGGACCTGATTTCCATGGCCCGCCCGCTGCTGGCTGACCCGGACTTCGCCATCAAGGCCGGCGATGGTCGCGCTGATCAGATCAACACCTGTATCGCCTGTAATCAGGCTTGTCTGGACCACACCTTCGCTAACAAACGCTCCACCTGTTTGGTCAACCCGAAGGCAGCCTACGAAACCGAACTGGTTTCCGTGCCAGTCGAAAAGGACAAGGCCAAGCGCATCGCCGTCATCGGCGCTGGTGTTGCCGGACTCGCTTTCGCGGAAGCCGCAGCTCAGCGCGGTCACCACCCGGAGATTTTCGAGGCCGCCGACCAGATTGGTGGCCAGTTCAACCTCGCCGCACAGATCCCGGGCAAGGAGGACTACGGCGAGACGCTGAAGTACTTCTCCCGCCGCCTGGAGGTGCTCGAAGTTCCGGTTCACCTGAACACGCGTGCCGACGTCGACGAGCTCAAGGCCAAGTTCGACCACGTGATTGTGGCCACGGGTGTCACCCCACGTATCCCGGGCATTGACGGTATCGACCACGAGAAGGTCATTCGTTACGACGAGCTGCTCTCGGGTGCGAAGCAGGCCGGCAACAAGGTGGCCGTCATCGGCGCTGGTGGTATCGGTGTTGACGTATGTGAGTACCTCACTCGCAAGCCGAACCAGACTATCGAGGCCTGGAAGGACGCCTGGGGCGTCGGTGACCCGGCGGAGTTCCGCGCGGGCCTGACCGAGCCGGGCACGGTCTCCGGCGCGGCTGAGGAGTTCGAGGTCGAACGCGAGGTGCACCTGCTGCAGCGAAAGACCTCCCGCATTGGTAAGGGCCTCGGTAAGACCACTGGCTGGGTGCACCGTGCAGAGATTAAAAAGGCCGGTGTCAAGCAGTACACCGGCGTGACCTACAACCGCATTGATGACGAGGGCCTGCACATCACCATCGATGAAAAGCCACAGGTCATCGCAGTCGATAACGTGATTGTCTGTACTGGTCAGGTATCCAATCTGGACTGCCTGGGCGGTAAGGACCGCGAGAGCGTCACCGGTGATAACTCCAATGTCACCATCATCGGTGGCGCAGACGTGGCCGCTGAGCTGGACGCAAAGCGTGCCATCCGCCAGGCTGTCGAGGTCGCGCTAGCACTGTAGGCAGCACTAGCAAGGCTTTACGCCTCGTAACGGTCGGTGTAGGCGCGCTGCTCGAACTCGAAACGGCCCGGGTGAGCCGGGAACTCGCCCGGGACACCGATGGCCAGTAGCAGCGCCACCGTCACGTCGGTGTCACCGGCACCGATAGCTTCCTTGACCCCCTGCTCGCTGAAGCCTGTCATCGGGGAGCTGGCCCAGCCGAAGGCGCTGGCAGTCACCATTGCGAAGGAGGCGGCGATCATCGCGTCGCGGATAGCGAACTCGCGGGAGATACCCTTTTCCTCGCGAGCCTCATGGAAGGAGGTCATCGTGGCCTCCCGCTCGGCGGCGGCAACCTCATCCCACAGGCCAGTGGCCTTGTTGGCTTCGACCAGGCGTGGAATGCCACGCTTCCAGCCGGTCGGCTCACCAATGAAGGCGAGTAGCAGCGGTGCGTTGGCAACCTGCTGCTGGCCACCGGCAGCTTCCACTACCTTCTGACGCACCTCAGGGTCCTCGATACGCACGATTGCGCGGGACTGAATGTTAAAGGCGCTGGGAGCCTCCAGAGATAGCTCCAGGAGGCGGCGCACGTCGGCGTCGTCAAGCGGCTCGTCAGCATAGACGCGCGTGGCACGGCGGTTGCGGATGATGTTCTCAAATTCGGTGGCGAACTGGTCGCGCGGTGAATGCGAAGTCATGCCTTAGAGGTTAGCGGGTTGCCAACCTTCGAGCTCGAGTAGCCAGCGCTTCATTTCGCGGCCACCGGCATAGAATCCGAAAGACCCCACTCCCCCGCTGGCGGGAACCACGCGGTGACAGGGAATCAGAATACCCAGCGGATTGGTGGCACAGGCCGACCCGGCGGCTCTGGCGGCACGGGGAGAACCGGCCATCTCGGCGAGCTCGCCGTAGGTCACAACCTGGCCATACGGCACATCGCGCAGTGCGGCCAGCGCACGGGCGCGGAAAGAATCCTGGGTGAGAAAATCGCAGTCCAGCGGCAGCGCGAACTCACGGCGCTGCCCGGCAAAGTACTCGCGGAACTGCTGCGCAGCCAGTTCCGCCACCGCCTGCGCTTCGGGGCCGGCGGCGCTGGGGTCGTCGTCAAGCACGGGGCCTAGCAGATTGACTTCGACGACCCCGCGGGCGGAGGTGGCGATTCCAAGCGCGCCGAAAGGCGTTTCCACCTGGGCAATCGCCATGAGACCTCCTACTTTTAGCCCTTGTTGGCCTGGAACCAGTCCAGCAGCTCGTCCCACTCCTTCTCGTGACCGGAGCGGAAGTAACCACCGTACCCCACGCCCTTACCGCCAGCCGGCTGAGCCTGGCGCTTCTCAATCTTTTCAGCGGAGCTCATCACATTGGTGATCAGGTCTGCCGAGGACTCCTCAGTCCAATAGTCATCCGGAACGCGGATGGACAGGAACGGCTGCGGAGCCTTGGAGAAGCGGTTGGCAAAGTCGAACTCGGAGTCGTCGAAGAAGTAGCCTTCCTTACGAGCCCAGCGAGCCCACTGACGCATGACACCGTTCGGCGGCTCCACTGCCAGGTTCCATGCCGACGCCGGGATATGGCCAGTGATGAAACCGCTGATTGGGCCGAGAATGTTGAAGATGAAGAATGCGCGAATCTTGCCAGTGACTGACGGCACCTTGGAAATGCGCATACCGCGGCAGTTGACCAGCGCAGCTGCATCGTAGGTGCCCTCGGAGCCGGCGTAGGCGATGCCGTGACCACCAACCGCGTGGCCGACAGCGAAGTGCGGCACGTCCGGGTAGGTCTCCTTGGCCCACTCGATCACACCCGGAATGTCCTTGGTGATCCAGTCCGACATACGGATGTCTTCATTGTTCAGGTCAGTCTTCAGAGCGGACTGGCCAATTCCGCGGTAGTCATAGGTGATGACGCCGTAGCCCTTTTCTGCCACGGTCTCAGCGAAACGGTGGTAGAAACCCTGCGGCACACCAGTACCGGAGTGAACGGTGATGATGCCATTGGAAATGTTCTCCGGGTTCTCCTTCGGACGGAACATGGTTCCGCGCAGCAGGACGCGGTCATTAGCCGGAATAATGATGTCCTGGCGAGGGCACGGCTCCGGCAACTTTGGGCTCTTCGCGGAAAAACCGATATTTCCTGTGGGAGTAGTTGAGGCTTCGGAGGTCATTTATGCAGTTCCTTCAAGTGGACTTAAACAGTGCATGATTTTGTATACACAATCTTAAAGTGTAAGACGCATCACTTTCAGCACTTTCGTGGAATTTAGCTCACTTTGGGTACTGCTGAGTTATTTGCTCCCCTACCGAGCGTTCTACCGAGCGGCCTCGCGCGCGTTACAACTGCACATCCCCATAGGCGCGTTCATCCTCGATTGGCTCCAGATGCGAGGAGATGTGCACACCTGGGAAGCGCTCACGCAGCTCATCCTCCATCGCGGTAAGCACATCGTGGCCGTGTTCCACACTCCACGCGCCCGGCACCAGCACATGGAACTCAATGAACTGCTGATGCCCCGACACACGAGTGCGGATCTCGTGGACATCGATACCTCGACTTCGGTCGCGGTGAGAAGCCAGAATCTCGTCCACTGCCTCGCGGTCCTCGCCCTCCATGGCCTTGTCCATCAGGCCGTTGCCGGAATCGCGCAACAGTTTGTACCCGGTGATCAGGATGTTTACCGCCACGGCCAGCGCAATCATCGGGTCGAGCCACCACAGGCCAGTAACCCACACCAGCGCCACGCCTACCAGCACGCCGGCGGAGGTCCACACATCGGTCATCAGATGCTTGCCGTCGGCGGTCAGCGCTAGCGAGTTGTGCTTGCTCCCCGCCCGCAGCAGAATCAACGCCACCACACCATTAATCACCGAGGCCACGACGGTCACGATGAGGCCCAGACCGATCTGCTCAATCGGCTGCGGGTTCACCAGACGCTCAATGGAGACATAGATAATTGCTGCCGCCGCCACGAAAATCATGGCGCCTTCCAGCCCGGCAGAGAAGTACTCCGCCTTGGAATGGCCGAACTCATGGTCGCGGTCTGCAGGGCGCGCGATAACCTTGAGCACAATAATTGCGACAATTGCCGCAACCAGATTGACAATCGATTCCGTCGCGTCGGAAAGCAGGCCCACCGAACCAGTCAGGGTGTAGCCCCACAACTTCAGCGCGATGGTGACGACCGCCGCACCCACTGAAAGCCAACCAAAACGAGACAAGTCCTGCATATGCAGGCACTTTACCCGTCTTCCCGGAGTCACTACCAGTTCTATGAGCACCGCATTTCAGTTCAATTTGCAGAACATTTCTGCAGGCTTGCCGTTCGCGTCGCAGCTTTCCTCGCTTGCCGACGCCGTGCGCGACCACGACGTGGTAGTCCAGGCTCCACCGGGCACTGGCAAGACCACGCTGGTGCCACCCGCGGTGGCCAACGCCTTGGGCGGCCGCATTGTGGTCACGGCCCCTCGGCGCGTGGCGGTGCGTTCGGCAGCGCGGCGGTTGGCGCAGCTGTCGAGTACGAAGCTGGGTGAGGAAGTCGGCTACTCGGTGCGCGGCGACTCCCGCACCTCCCGCGCCACCCGCGTGGAGTTCGTCACTCCCGGAGTGCTACTGCGTCGCCTACTGCGCGATGGCGACGTGGACGCCAGCGCGGTGGTCATCGATGAGGTGCACGAGCGCGGCTTGGACACCGATCTGGTGCTGGCGATGGTGCGCGACCTACGGGATATTCGCGATGACCTGCGCCTGGTCGCGATGTCGGCGACGGTGGACGCGCCGAAGTTCGCAACTCTCCTCGGCGGCTCTACCCCGGCTCCCATCGTGGCGGCGGAGGCGGAGATCTTCCCGTTGGACATCCGCTACGCGCCCTTCCCGCGGCGGCTGGATGCTCGCGGTGTCACCGATGAGTTCCTGAAGCACGTGGCAACGCAGGCCAGCGCACTGATGGAAGAGGCCGCCGGTGATGTGCTGGTTTTCCTCCCCGGTATCCGCGAGGTGGAGCGCTGCGCAGCCTACATTGCGGACTCCTCGGACGCGACGGTGCTGACTCTGCACGGCCAGCAGAGTTCCGAGGAGCAGGACCGCGTGTTCCGTCGGCAAGCGGGCGGTAGGCGCGTGATTGTGTCCACTGCGATTGCAGAATCATCCGTGACCGTGCCCGGCGTGCGCGCCGTCGTCGACACCTGCCTCGCGCGCGGACCGCGACTCGACATCGCGCGCGGTTTCTCCGGGCTGGTCACCAGCTCGTGCGCGCAGTCCTCGGCGAACCAACGCGCGGGCCGTGCGGGACGTGAGGGCCCGGGCATCGTGGTGCGCTGCGTTTCCCAGTCCGAGTTCGCATCGTTGCCCGCCTGGCCCGCACCGGAGATTGAAGTCGCCGACCTTACCCAAGCGCTCCTCGATGCCGCCGCGTGGGGCACGCCGGGGATGCAGGGGCTGAAGCTTCTCGACGCCCCACCACCCCACCACGCGGAGGCCGCAACCCGAATTCTCGCTGGTCTGGGCGCTGTTGATGAGACCGGTGACATCACGGAGCTCGGCCGCACCCTGGCCACCCTGCCGGTGCATCCGCGCATGGGTCGCGCACTGCTGACCGCCACGGCCATGATGCCGGAGCACGCCGGCGAGGTTGCACGCGCGGTGGAGAAACTCACCGATGCCCGCGGTCTGGCCAAGCAGGTGCGCCGCATTGAGCTCGAAACTGAAGCACCCGCCAACCTGCTGCCCTCGGATATCCCCGCGCTGGTCACCACCCTTGCCTGGCCGGATTTCATCGGGCGACGCCGCAGCGCAAACTCCGACGAATACCTCTTCACAGGTGGCACCGCGGCCGAACTCGCCCGCGGCTCCAACCTGCACGGCCACGAGTGGATTGCGGCCGCCGACATCTCGCTACTCTCCCACGGCCGAGCGCTCATCCGCGCAGGCGAGGCGATTGACCTGGAAATCGCCATGCTCGCCGCCGGCCACCTCGCCCGCACGGAAACCACGGCGCGCGTCGAACAGGGTCGCGTTCGCGCCCGCGAGCGCGACCTGCTCGGCGCCATCGAACTATCCTCCCGCCAGGTCTCCCCGACGCCCGAGCAATGCATCGCCGCCAACTCCGCCTGGCTTACCGACGCGCTTGCCGACGCCACCCCCAACCTCGACCGCGACACCGAACAGCTCCGCCGCCGCATGGCTTTTCTCCACACTCATCGCGGTGATCCGTGGCCGGATGTCTCCCCCGCAGGGCTGGCGGCTCAAGCCGAGCTCCTCTTCGCCGGCGAACTGGATTGTCCGACCCCACCCAAGCTAGATGCCGAGCACCTACGTCGCCTACTGCCCTGGCCAGAGGCCACGGACTTCGACCGCCTGGTACCTGAGCGCATCGAGGTCCCCTCCGGTTCGAAGATTCGCCTGGAGTACCCGGAGGACCCCACCGATCCGGAGGCACAGATTGTGTTGGCGGTGAAGCTGCAGGAGTGCTTTGGCCTGGCGGAGACCCCGCAGGTATTGGAAAAGCCGGTGACAATGCATTTGCTGTCACCGGCTCAGCGACCGCTCGCGGTCACTGGAGACTTGGAAAGTTTTTGGAATGGGGCCTACGCACAGGTCCGCTCCGAGATGCGGGGCCGTTACCCCAAGCACCCATGGCCCGAGAACCCGTGGGAGGAGCAGGCTACTGCGAGAACGAAGCGCCGTCGTTAAGCCGTACGCGACTGGGGTTGCGCCAGAGGTAGATCGCGTAGCCCAGGCAGGTGAAGAAGAGCACGCCGCCCATGATTCCCTGCATGTTGCCGTAGAACCACTGCCCCACGCTCGCGGCGTAACCGAAGTCATTGCCGACGAAGACCTTGTACGGTGCCCACCAGTTGGCGATCAGGAACAAGACGCCGACAATAATGTGGCCCATCTCACGGACGAAGAGCACCAGCGGCACGAAGACCATCACGATCGACCAGTGGTGGCTGACCGCGTACGGTCCAGCGAAGCTGACTGCCAGCGCAACGAAACCGAGGGCTGCGACCTCATAGCCATTGCGGTGGTAGATCCACGCCACGAAAGCGGCGGCGATGGCACCAAAGAGGAAGAAACCGTAAATGCCGACATCGAGCGCGGTGCCCTCCACCCCGGCGCGGGCGAGCAGACCACTGAACGCCTGGTTGGCCTCATAGGCCGGGGCGCCACCGCGGTTGCCGGCGAAGAACTCATCGGTCCAGAAGTAGATGGACTCTTCAAAGCGCACGGCGAAACCAATAGCGACGGTCACCAGGAACCAGCAGAAGCTCTTGGCCACGGCCGCGAAGTCACGGCGCATGAGGAACACCAGCGCATATGCCGCGGGGGTGATCTTAATTCCCGCCGCGATACCCACGCCGAGTCCACGCAGCTTCTTGGGTAAAAAGCCCAGCACATCGGAGACCACCAGCAGCGCGAGGAAGACGTTGATTTGTCCGAAGAGCACGTTGGCGCGCAGCGGGTCGAGCAGCAACACAACACCGAGCAGGCAGGTGGCCATCAGCTTCGGGCGTTCAGAGCCGAGGCGAGTGAAAACCATCCACAGCATCGCCCACACCGCTGCCATTGTGGCAAGCGTCCAGATGATCTGCAGGGTCACCGGCCCCGCCCAGGTCAGCGGGTAAAACAGCAGCGCCGCAAACGGTGGGTAGATGAAGCGGAAACCCGATCTGGTGGGAAACTCTGGGGAGTAGAGATCCTGGTCTCGTCGTAAAGCCCAGCCGGCGTCTTGGAAGACCTCGAGGTCCATCATGTAGGCAGTTGCCGCAAGATAGATGAAGTCGATGACAACGACCAGCGACACCAGCCCAAATACAATTGCTAAAATCCGTCGCTGCATGACGGAAAGCGTCGAGAGTCTGTCGATGAGCATGATTCGACACTACCGCACTGTTCTTCCTACTCAGGCCTTAGAGTGGGAGGTATGTTCGTGGAAAACTATCGCATGGTCCGCTCCGAGATCGACGACGCTTGCCGACGAGCCGGGCGCCAGCCCTCCGAGGTTCGTCTGCTGCCCGTCAGCAAGACTGTGCCTGTCGACGCCTTGGTGGAATCCTGGCCGGAGCTCGCGGCAGCCGGTTGCGCTGACCTGGCGGAAAACCGCGTCCAGGAAGCGGTGGCCAAGGCGGAGGCATTCCGGGAGGCCTTCGGCGAAAAGGCACCGCATATGGCCATCATTGGTCCGCTGCAAACAAATAAGGCCGGCCACTTGGTCAGCTGTGCCGATGAGTTTCAGGCTCTGGATCGCCCGAAGGTGGCCGGGGCGCTGCAGCGTCGCTTGGCTGATGCCGAGCGCACACTTGATGTGTTGATTCAGGTCAATGTCTCCCGCGAGCCGCAGAAGTCGGGGCTGGCGCCGAGCCACGCGGCGGAGTTTGTCCGCATGTTCGGCCCCGATGGCGATTACCCGAACCTGCGCCTGCGCGGGTTTATGACCATCGCGGCCCAGAATGATCCGAATGTGCGCGAGACCTTCGCGGAGCTGCGGGAGCTGCGGGACAGTCTGCTCGGTGATGTGCCGGAGGGTGTCAGCCTCGACGAACTGTCAATGGGTATGTCCGGCGACTACCGCGAAGCCATCGCCGAGGGAGCGACCACCGTGCGTGTGGGACGCGCTATCTTCGGGGAACGCGTGTATCGCAAATAGAGGCCGCGAAATAGAGGTAATCTCAGTGCCATGAGTTCTGATGTCTCCCCGTGCTCCCGTCGTCGTTTCCTCCTGGGAACTGCCGCCACTGCAGCTGGCGCACTCGTAGCCGCTTGTGCACCAAAGTCTGCGGTGGAGAAGGTTGACGCTGCCGACATTCCGGTTGGCGGCGGTGTGGTTATCGGCGATTACGTCGTCACGCAGCCAGAGGAAGGAAAGTTCGCCGCTTTCTCCACTGCATGCCCGCACCAGAACGGTCGTATTTCTGAGGTCAGCAATGGTGTGATGATTTGCCCGAACCACAACTCCCACTTTGACATCGCTACTGGTCAGGTTGTTTCTGGCCCGTCGCGTAAGCCCGCTGGTCAGGCTCCGCTATCGGCCAACGGCACTGAGCTGATTGTGGGTCAGAAGTAGGCTCCGGAAGCAGATTAGTAATCGGTGGAGTCAAGGCCTAAAAGGTCTGCGCCTGCCGGTGCCAGCTGAAATCGCAACGGGCGGCGGCTCGTCGGCGTTGCCAACCCTTTCGCCTCTAATTCGGCGAGATACTTTCGCGCTGTCCGCTTTTCCTTGCCGATGGTGTCGGCGACGTGTTCGAGCTTGATCCCATAATCGGGTCCGAACAGCCGAACCTGTGCCAGGACAAACAACGTGCCAATTTCGTTGTCTGTCAGTGCCACAGACAGTGCCTGCTCGGGCGACTTGGTTAGCTCCGCTATCCGCCGTTCAAGCCTCTCGCACTGGTGGGACTTAATTTGCAGCTCTTCCAGTAGATACTGCTGTGCATTCAGAATGACATCAGCCATCACCTCGACGAAGAACGTGACTTCGCCCCGGTTCATCGGGTCTTCCGTAGTGGTAAAAGCCTTGTAGTACTTCGCTTTATCCTCAGCGAGTTGGCGAGAAATAGTCAGCGCTGTGGCGGTTGAGAGTGTCTCCCGCAATGCCACTGACAGTAGGAAACGTCCCATCCGGCCGTTGCCGTCATAAAACGGGTGAACGAATTCGAACATGAAATGGCTTGCCAAGAGTCGGATGAGCCGATTGTCCTCTGAGGAAGTCATCGTTTCCAGGAACTCATTGAGAAGTTGGTGAATGGCCGCTTCGCTCTCAACACCGCGGTGAACCTGTCGCTGCCCATCGGTAATCGTGACCGTTGATGCTCTGAAGAGTTCACCGTCTAACTCATCCTCGGCGGCAATTTCATCGCCGAGAAGTTGATCGTACTGCTGACGGATTCCTGTGAGCGTTGTCGGAAACTCAATCCGCTCATCATTGGCCAGCCGGAAATAGAGCTGGCTGAACTCATGGAACCGCTTGTGCTGGGTTCCGGAAGTGTTGTCCAACGCTTCGGCGACTTCTCGACGTGTGGAGTGAATCCCCTCAATTTCATTGGTGGCTACTACCTCGGCCAGGAGAAGATTGAAGAGATAGTGAGTCCGCGCGGCACCCGGCAGGCGATTCCACAACTGTGAAATCCGCAGCTCCAGAGACAGAATCTTTTCAACCTTGGCTGCGATATCGCTTGTAATGCAGCAAAAGAGCGGCCACTGCCCCAGCGGAAAGTTCCACTGAATCGTCGACGGGGAGTCTTTGCGTGACTGGTATTCGCTCTCCACTGCCTGCTCCGCTTCATTCGCAGACATGTGGAAGATCCTCTTAAGCGGATAGTGCTTCACGACGAGTCTCCCCCCTCTTTCCAATGCTTTTTACATGATGCTTTCTACATATAGTGCCCTAAAAACTAAACCTTAATGTAAAAAACAGCGATTTTTTACATTAAGGTTTCTTTTCGTGGTGTCTAAATGCACTTCGCTGCCGGTTGTGCCCCTACCGTCGCGGCTTCAACCCCGCCACGGCACATGCACCAGCGATGAAGGACAGCACCACCAGCCACGGAATCAGCCCTGCCCACTCGAAGTGGCTGAACACCATGCCGGAGACCCAACCGACAATGGACGAGCCCGCGTAGTAGCTGAACAGGTACATCGATGACGCCTCGGCGCGGTCGCGCTGCGCCACCAGCCCCACGCCGGACGAGGACAGCGAGTGCGCCACGAAGAACGAGGCCGTGAAAATCAGCACGCCCACAATCAGTGCGGGCAGCCACGGCAGCAGCGCCAGCCCCAGGCCCACGCACGCGGCCAGAGTCGCAATGGCAATGAGGCGACGGCGACTCACCGTCTTCGCCCACACACCCGCGCGTGCCGACGACCACGTACCCGACAGATAGAGAATAAATACGAACCCTGCCAGCGCCGGGGAGAGCCCAAACTTATCGCCCAGTCGGAAACCCAGGTAGTTGTACAGGGAGACAAACGAGCCCATGAACAGGAACGCCAGGGCACACAGCGCGAGGATGCGCGGGTCGCGCAAGTGCCGCGCAATGGCCTGCCCCTCCCCGGCAAATGACAGTTTCTTCGGCGTAAACCTGCGCTGCTGCGGCAGGAAGTACCAGGTCAGAATGGCGAAAACAAACGCAACCGTCGCCGAGACCGCAATCGCCACCCGCCAGGAGGCGAACTCCAACACAATGGACGGAATAATACGGCCGAGCAGACCACCGACCGTAGTACCCGAGATATACAGCCCCATCACGCGGCTGACATGGTCGGCGTGGACTTCCTCACTGACATAAGCCATAGCCACGGCGGGAACACCGGCAATGACAATGCCCTGCAGCAGGCGCAGCGCAATCATCGAACCGATGCCCGGCGCGATGGACACCACGAGCCCCAGTAGCGTTGCCACAAATGCACTGATGACAATCACACGTCTGCGTCCAAAGCGTTCGGACAATATGGATACCGGGATAATCGCACAGGCCAGACCACCTGTGGTGGCGGATACCGTCAGTGCGGCGGTGGCGGGGTCGACCGATAGCTCGTCGGAAAGCGTGGGCAGTAGCGCCTGCGTTGCGTAGAGCGCTTGGAACGATGCCAAGCCGGCGAAAAGCACAGCGATAAGCGCGCGGCGGAATCCGGGATCTTCTGGCCGTAGTCCTTCGATCTGTTCGGGGTTTTCGTTAGCGCTAGTCACTTGTCCTACGTTAGACCCCTTGTCAGGCCCTTCGCTGGATACCCGGATCTGAAAAACCTTTTTAATTCGCGCGCGGTATCGCGTTCGTTTTATTAGTTTCGTAGGCATGACTACTTCTTCCGCACAGCCGCAAAGTCGCAACCACGACCGCGAGTACGACATCGTCGTCTACGGTGCCACGGGTTTCGTGGGCCGCTTGATTGTGGATTTTCTGGCTAAACACGCTGGTCAGACGAAGGTAGCGCTCGCGGGCAGGAACGCTCAGAAGCTTGCCGACGTCGCGGAGAACGCAGGCGTATCGGACTGGCCGGTCATCGTTGCGGATGCCACCGACCAGCAGGCGGTAGCAAAGCTTGCGGCAAGTACAAAGGTGGTGCTGACCGTTGTTGGACCGTACGCGAAGTACGGGACCACCCTGGTGGCCGAGTGCGCCAAGGCCGGCACCCACTATGTCGATCTGTGTGGCGAGGTGCTGTTCGTCCACGACTCCATCGCGAATAATCACCAGGTAGCGCAGCAGACTGGGGCGAAGATTGTCCACTCCTGTGGCTTCGACTCAATTCCCTCCGATGTTGCTGTCCGGGAGCTCCACGAGGCGGCCCACACCAAGCTCGGTGAGACGACGTTGCTGTTCAAGCACGTCAACGGTGGTCTCTCTGGTGGCACTATCGATTCGGTCCGCATCCAGCTTGCACAGGCCAAGAATGACCCCAAGCTGCGTCGCATCATCGCCGATCAGTACGCACTGGCCGAGCCGGGCCCCGACCAGGGTAAGTTCGGCGTCGATCTGCGCCCGGCGCGCTTCCGCCGCCACTGGCGAGCACCCTTCTTCATGTCGCCTTTCAACACCCGCGTTGTTCAGCGCTCGGCAATGCTGGCGGATTACGGCGATTCCTTCCGCTACCGCGAACTGCTCAATGTCGGCCGTGGTCCGAAAGCTTTCGTGCGCGCAAATGTTTTCGCGGCTGTCTCACGGTTGGCGCTGGCGGCGATGGCATTTGGCCCGACGGCCAAGCTCATTGATAAGAAGCTGCCGAAGCCGGGCGAGGGCCCGAGCGCTGAAGCACGCGCCGAGGGCCGCTTCACCATAGAGGCCTACACCGTCGACACCTCTGGCATTCACTGGCGCTCCAGGGTGTCCCTTGAGGAAGACCCCGGATACGACGGCACCGCCATGATGATTTCCAGCGCCGCCCTCGCGCTCGTTCACGACGATCTGCCGGACACCACCGGCGTGCTCACTCCTACTGTCGCGCTTGGCGACGCCCTGTCCCGCCGTCTCCGCGCTGGCGGCATGACCATTGAGGCGGTGCAGGCTCGATGATTAGTGGCCTGACCGGGGCTTTTGCGAATCTCACCCGCGGACCGAAGCTGCCAGCTGTAGGTGGCGGTCGCGCGTTAGTGACCGGCGCTTCCTCCGGTATCGGCTGGGCATGCGCGGAGGCACTGGTCAGGGTCGGTTTCGAGGTCATTGGCACTTCCCGCAGGGGCGCCGAGGCACCACACCCCGAAGGCGTGGAGATGGTTGCGCTCGACATGTCCAGCGCAGACGACATCGCAAGCGTAGTCGCCCACGGGCCTTACGACGTCGTCGTCGCCAACGCCGGCGAGAGTCAGTCGGGCGCTTTCGAGGAGCTACCCCGCGAGGCGCTGGAGCGCCTCTTCCAGGTCAATGTTCTGGGACAGGTGGAGCTGTTGCAGCAACTGCTACCTGGCATGCGTGAGGCCGGGCGTGGCCGAATCGTGCTGATTGGCTCGATGCTCGGCGGGCTGCCGCTGTCCTACCGTTCTTCCTACGTAGCGACCAAGGCCGCTATCCGCGGCTTTGGACTCTCGCTGCGCGGTGAAGTCGCACAGTTCGGTATCGGCGTGACCGTTGTCGAGCCGGGTGCCATCAACACGGGGATTTCTGCACGGCGGACGACGTATAGCGATGAAGGTTCTGTCTATGCGAGCGATGTCCACCGCATGCTGACGAAGTTGAATGCCAATGAGGAAGGTGGCATTCCCGCTTCCGAGATTGCGGAGGTAGTGATGCGCGAGGTTGCTGCCGAGCGACCTTTGGCGCTGGTGGCGCGGGGGTCGTCGGCAAGCGTGGCGGTGCCCTTGATGCGCCGAATCCCGACGCAGGCGATGCTGACCATCATGCGCCGAGTGCACGGGCTGCGATGAGTTATTCGGCGTGCTATTCCGCGATGGCACGCACTTCGACGGCCTGCGCGCACGCCTCCGCGGCTTCGTAGGCCAGATTGATGGCCTCTTGCTCGTCTGCAACGTCGACGATCCAGAAAGCCGAGGGGAACGTCATCGAGTTGTAGTACGGCAAATCGCTGTGCGAACCATCCGGCAACACCGTCATGGCCTGCTCCGGCGGAACTAACCCGCCGGCCATAACCCAGTGGCCCTCGTCCTGCAGCTTCTGATTGAAGCGCCCAATGCGTTCGAAGGCAGCGTGCATTTCCTCATCAGAGTCATACGCGTTGATATCTCTGCGGCCATGAACCGTGAAAAAGTACTGCACACCAAGCTCCTGAGTTTCGTTTTGCTAAGTGTAACAGATTGGGCAGATTTGGCACCGGGATGTTTTGGGGAATTTGGAGGTTTGGTTGCTGTTTACCCCTTTGACCGAGGTGGTACTACAGGCGGTACCATCAAAGGTGTGGGGACAAAATAGAAAAAGCGCGGGGCAATCATGAAACATACAAAACACCATGGCGCGGCGACCCTCGAGTCAACATTCAAAATCGACATGGGAAAGCAAAGCCCTACCAGGTCAATCAAGTACTAGACGCCGTCGACAAACATCTACTCGAAGGAAAATAACAATGTCTTATCCTGCTGAAAAGTACACCTACCAGGTCTTCTGGTCAGAATCTGATCAAGAATATGTGGCGACGGTACTGGAGTTTCCTTCACTGTCGTGGGTAGCTGAAAACTCGTCGGAAGCGGAACAAAAACTTCGAGACCTCGTTACTGAAGTTCTTATGGATATGGAAGCCTCCGACGAAGCAGTCCCAGAGCCCTTCGGTCACCGTTCCTACTCGGGGCGATTCAACGTCCGAATCCCCAGTTCACTGCACCGGAAACTGGCAATGGCAGCTGCCCGCGAAGGAGTCTCGCTCAATGCTTACGTAGCGCAGACACTCGCAGGCGCTGAGTAGGTATTAATTCGGCCTTCTGCGATTGGCGACTAGCCCAATACCGTCGAGAAAGTCCAGCACCTGCTGCCCAAGATTTTCAAGGTGAACGCCCCTGATGGAATTGCGCTCATGTCTGCTTTACGAGCGCTATACGATTAAGAAATACCCCTATCTAAGTGGGGAAACACAATATTTACTGCTACGGCATAGGTAATACCCGCAGCGAAGATCGTCCATGCTAGTGGGCTGGCATCGAAGTAAATGAGCGCTGCACCGATAACGACGTAAAAGACGATGTCTCGCACCGCTTGCCCTTTCGGTTGAGTGAATACATTGGGAACATTCCGCGCTTACGCGGGAAACCATCACGGTTGTCTTCCAGGTCATCCAAGTTTGGCAGAAACGGAAACCGAGATACAAGGATAAAACACCGCAAATAGCCCAGCGGGACTGGATACCCAAATTACCCAGCCCTACGGGGTTTCCCCTTCACGATACCCCAAAAGGAGCAATGCCATGAACAATAAAGGGCGCACAAGAATATCCCCGCTGACACGGAGAAAACTCGGAAACGGTGCTACAGAATCTGAAAGCCAAATCCAGCAGCGGTCAGCGCGATACAGCAGTGGCCGAGCAGCGCTTCATGCTCCGACCGTGACAGGCCGGTGGCTGCCATGCACTCCGCGTCGTCCGCATAGCGGACCAGGGTAGCCGCTCCTAGCTGCTCGGCCATATCGAGTACATCTGCTACTCGGTCGACGTAGAGCCCGATACGGTCGGTCACCCACTCGGCGACATCGTTGGGCGGGGTGTGGGTGGATTCCCAGCGCTGTGCGGTGCGGTGGTTTACTTCGAAAATTTGCGCGATGTCGACTGTGGTGAGCCCCAGGGCTCTGCGCTGGATGCGTAGCTCTGTCGGTGTCATGAGGTCTCCTAAGATATGAGTAGGCCCCGCTCTGTGTCGGGGGGGTGATTAGTCATCGGACCATCTCCGCTTACGCAGGGAAAACCCGCCCAACGCTGCAGATTGGCACCCGTGCCCAGGAACATCCCCGCTTACGCGGGGAAAACGACGCGCCACCCATAACCGCGTAATTTCTTGTATTTTTTAATGCTTGCCATGGCTGGTGGGGTGGTTTTTGACGGGTGAGCCTGGTCGGTTTTGGTGCCAGGTTTTGATTTCTTCGGCGTCCCAGAGTGGTGTTCTGCCGTCGAGGTGGGCGACTGGTTCTGGGGTGCGGTGGTTGGCTACATAGTTTGTCCAGGTGCGTGGCGTGATGCCGACGTGGGTGGCGCAGTCTGTGACGCGCCAGAGTTCACGGCCGGTATCGGTGTCGATGATGGTGGGGCGCATTAGGAGATGTTCTTTCGGTTGATGATAGCGGCGCGGGTGTCGAGTATGAGGGCCCAGATTGTGCAGGCTGAGACAATTCCGATGGCCCATGGTGCGGCGCCTGTGATTATGAGGGTGATGGTAAGGATTGTGAGTAGTGCTGTCATGGTGAACTCCTTTTAGTAGCGTGTGGGGTGAGACCCCGGCCACCCTTCTCGTGGCCGGGATTTCACGGAACATCCCCGCTTACGCGGGGAAAACGGCGAAATCGTTGCCTTTTTCGGTGCGGTGCTCGGAACATCCCCGCTTACGCGGGGAAAACCGCTCCATCGGCACTTGGCCGTTGCCAGACAAAGGAACATCCCCGCTTACGCGGGGAAAACTGCGCGCCACTGCCGGGCGATGTCGGAGAGTTCGGAACATCCCCGCTTACGCGGGGAAAACCGTCTGTGTCCTGAGCGGGATTGTCCAGACTGAGGAACATCCCCGCTTACGCGGGGAAAACCAAGGCGATAAGACCTACACTACAGCCACGCCCATTCCCGGCCACCTCGTGCGCAACTATCCGTCGTCAAGCCCGCGTACCCTCGAACACATGGCTTATCCAGACGTGTACCGCGCCGATGACAACCGCTACGAAACGATGCCGTACAACCGCTCCGGCAGTACGGGCCTGAAACTTCCAGCCATTACGCTGGGGCTTTGGCATAACTTTGGTGATGACCGGCCGCTCGAGACGCAGCGCGAGATTCTGCGCACTGCGTTCGACCACGGCGTCACGCACTTCGACCTCGCCAACAATTACGGCCCACCGCAGGGTTCTGCGGAGGCAAACTTCGGTCGCATTATGGCCAAGGATTTCGCTCCCTACCGCGATGAAATGATCATTTCCTCCAAGGCCGGTTGGTACATGCAGGAAGGCCCCTACGGTTTCGGTGGCTCGCGGAAATACCTCGTGGCCAGCTGCGATGCCTCGCTGAAGCGCATGGGCCTGGATTATGTGGACATTTTCTACCACCACCGCCCCGACCCGGATACGCCTATCGAGGAAACCATCGCCGCCCTCGACTTCCTCGTCCGCTCGGGTCGCGCGCTCTACGTCGGCGTCAGCTCCTACTCCCCCGAGCTCACTCGCCGTGCACAGAAAATCGCGCGTGAACTGGGCACACCGCTGACCATTCACCAGCCGAGCTACTCCATGTTCAACCGTTGGATTGAGGACGAGCTGCTGGAAACCTGCGCCGACGAAGGCATGGGCGTCATCGCCTTTTCCGCGCTTGCGCAGGGTCTTCTCACCGACCGCTACTTGGACGGCGTGCCGGAGTCCTCGCGTCTCGGGGCGCACAAGATGAACTCGGGGTTCCTCAACGACGACACGCTCACCGCCATCCGCAAGCTCAACGCCATTGCTTTACGACGAGGCCAGTCCCTGGCACAGATGGCCATTTCGTGGGTTCTCCGCCGTGACGAAGTGACCTCGGCCCTGATTGGTGCATCGTCGGTGGAGCAGCTGAAAAACAGCCTCGGAGCTCTGGACGCTGCACCGTTTAGCGTTGAAGAACTCGCGGAGATCGACAAGTGGGCCGTTGACCGCGGGATTAATCAGTGGCAGGGCGCTACGGATTCTGTGTAAGACCTTTTCCACACAACTTGGGGGTTGCACTTATATTCGCAACCCCGTAGTGTCCGAGATAACCGGACGATGCACACAGAAGGGAGCTCACCATGACAGCCAACACGCTTCACCTTAGCGCTGACGACGCCCAGGTTATTAACGCATTTCACCGCCAGCTCAATGGTGCTCCCGCGAAGATTTCTTCCAAGAGTGGCGCCGAAGCGCCCGACGCACTTATTCAGATTCTGAATGAAGTTCTGCGTGCAGTAGCGGAAGGAAGAACAGTGAGCATTGCACAGCTACCGGAGCAGATTACTACCAGCACGGCAGCCTCCCTCCTCGGAGTATCTCGCCCGACAGTTATGAAGTACATCCGCCAGGGCAAACTTAACGCTTCGAAAGTAGGATCTCACCACCGCCTTAGCGCATCTGAAGTACTTTCCTTTCAGGAGCGGCGCAAACAGCAAATGCGGGAATCGGTTTTCGAAGTCCTCGATTTAGAGAACTAGATTGCCTTAAGCGGCACAGGAGGTTAACTATGATTCGCCCTGGGGATTCCACTGATAACTACACTCCTGTGCCCAACTCCGTCCTCCCGGATGCCAATATTTAGTTTTCCGCAACATTGCATGCCTGGTTCGGATTACTCGCAGCCGAAACTCTCGGCAGTTGGAGTTTTCACTGGACAGAGGACATTCTTGCTGAGACTCTTTACCACAAGCGGAGAGAGTATCCAGACTCATCCAGCGCTCAAATTGAAGCAATTCGCAAGCGACTAATGTCGGTAATACCAGACAATGAAATATCGAATTTTCCGCACGGCGCTTCCGTCAATTATCCCGATATAAACGACGCCCACGTTCACAGCGCCGCAATTTATATAAAAATCCAATACATAGTTACTAATGACCGAAAGGGCTTCGTCGATATCTATGACGACCCTGATGACTGCCCTTACGAGGTCTATACTGCCGATGAATTTTTGATGCTAGCCGCAGAGTCGACACCTGGAGCGATCGATAAAGTTTTACATCAGCAATTGAATTACTACCGCGATAAAGGTAAGCCTTTCAACCTCGTAAAGAGACTCAAAAGCGCTGGTTGTCCAGATTTTTCCGAGTATATTCGTGTACGGCTTCAAGAAGTCGTCTTCTGACTCATCACTACAACATCACTATCTCCGGCAGCACATACTCAATCAGCTCATCAATCTGCTCTTCCGCATCCCGTTTAGAGGTGCGGAAGTTGATGCTGACGTGATTGATGCCGAGCTGTCGCTGGGATTGCAGCAGTTCGATGAGCTTGTTGCGGCCAAGACGGTACCCGAAGTGGCCACCCTGCGGGGGTGCGTCGGGGTCTTCATGCAGGTCAATCCACAGTGATTCCAGGAAGGGCTTGAACACGTCCTCACCACACTCCTTGGCCACCGCCTCCTGCCAGTTGGCGATGTTTTTCTTCTGCATCTCCAGACCTTTGTGGTACATGAACCACCCGTCGGTATGCGCGGCCTTCCACTCCAGGCTCTGCTGACAGGAGCCGGTGGCCAACAGCGGAACTCGACGTGCCAGCGGCTTGGGCACCACATCGGATCCGCCCATCTTGCCCTCGGACCACCGGATTGGCCGGTAGGTAGTGCTGAGGGCCTTTTCATAGACCTCGATGTGCTCGCGGAAACGCTCACCGCGCTTGCCTTTGTCCTGGTTGAAGGCGGGGAATTCCTCGGGTCGGTCGCCGGTGGCGATGCCGAAGAGGAAACGGCCGTCGGAAAGCCTGTCCAGCGTGGCAGCGCGCTTGGCCATCACCAGCGGATGCTGGAAGGGCACGACGATTGCGCCGGTGCCGAGTGCGATGTCAGTGGTGTGTGCGGCGATGTAGCTGAGGTACATCCAGGGGTCGTAGACCTGGCCGACGTCGCCGAACGTTTCCACGCGCAGCGGAATGTCGCGTGCCCACACCGCCGCGATGCCAGCGCGTTCGGCTTTCTGAATCAGCCGAATCTGATTGCTCAGCGCGTCCTTGGGTTCGGCTTCGGCGTCCTGTTCGATGGGCAGGCTGAGCCCCACCGTGAGTCGGCCCGGCGCGAATGTGCGCTGGTAACCGGGCAGTTCGTCGATGGGCTTGTCCGAAAGATCAAACAGCGAGCTCATGGTTCTCCACGGTAGTACAGCTGACTTCGCGAAAACCGGGGAATTTTTAGTTTTGCCCAGTGTATTATCGGTGAATGGATTCCACGTCTTATAACTTCCTCACCACGAATCACCACTCGGATAAAACAGCGATTGTCTACTCGCTACACCAGCAGCACGGTTCCAACCTCCCGGTCTTAGTACTAATTCATGGTGTGTGCCATTCGCGGCATGCCTGGGATGACGTGATTACGCACTTGGTCAACGACTTTCGCGTCATCACTGTGGATTTGCCCGGGCATGGCGAATCGGGGCGACCAACAGTCGAAACCTCCGCAGACAAGGACATGGGCAAGCGCATGCTGGCCGAACTGCGCGCTTTCTTAGACGAGCTATCCGCCACGCTTCCCGACGCCGATACAAAACCACATATTGCAGGAAACTCCCTCGGCGGTTACTTTGCCCTTGAACTTGCGCGTCAGGGATATGCCGCATCAGCGGTAGCTTTTAACCCTGCCGGCTTTTTCCACAGCAAACTGGACCAAATCCGCACCGCCGGCCAATTCGTTGTTCTATATAGCACCGCCAAGGTGCTTCGGAAGCTGCTTCCGACGATGGCCAAAACTAAAGTGGGCCGTACAGCGATGTTCGGCATGTTTTCCGCGCGCCCCTGGAAATTGTCGCCTGAGCAGGTCAGCCGGGATGCCGCGGGGATGCTCAAAAATAATATTTTTCTGTCCGCGCTTGGCACGAACTTTTCTTTTTCCGCCGATACCGGCGAGGCAGCTCAGAGCTGCTATTGGGGTACCACGGACCTGACTCTCATTCGCGGTTGGAAGCGTCATCATGACGTGCTTCCCAACGCTGAGCTCCACCTATTACCCAAGCTCGGCCACGTGCCCATGGTTGATGATGCTCGGCAGGTAGCGGCTGCCATTATGGCCAGTGCACAGCCGCGACCGTAGCTACCGGCTGAGCTCGAACTAACGGCTGAGCACGTAAGCTTCATCGTCGAACTTCCTGGTCTTGGCCCTAAATAGCCAAGTCCAGCTCGGCCATACGGCCGGGGCATTGCCATGGGCATCGCGGTACCAGGAACCGCAGCCGGTGATCCAGACTGTCGTCTTCACTCGCTCCCGTACCCAGTCATTCCATTTATTAAATGCCTGCTCACGGACTTCCGCGACTTTCACACCGGCGTGCTTTTTGGCTTTGAGCATTTCGACAAAGTACTTCACCTGCGACTCAATCATATAAATCATGGACGAATGCCCAAGCCCTGTGGCGGGTCCCATGATCATTGTCATGTTGGGGAAACCAGGCACGGTGGCACCCTTGTAGGCGCTCATACCCTCACGCTGCCATTTGGTGGCTAGGGACTGCCCCTTTCCGTCGTGTACCAGGTCAAACGCCGGCGAGTCCGTCACATGGAATCCGGTGCAAATGATGAGCACATCGATCGTGCGCTCAGTGCCGCCGACAGTAGTAATTGAATGCGGACCGACCTTGTCGATCGGACTCGTGACAAGCTCCACATTGTCCCGAGCGATTGCTGGAAAATACGTATTCGAAATCAGCATCCGCTTGCAGCCGATAGTGAATTTCGGCGTCAGTTTTTCGCGCAACTCAGGATCTTTTACCTGCATGCGCAGCATCCCCTGCGACAGAAATTTAATCGGCGCCATAAAACGGCTGTCCCGCGTTAACCCGGGAATCTGGAGCTCGCGGAAAAACCAGTCTTGAGCACGCACAACTCGGCGTAGCCCAGGGATTTTACGAAGCGCCATACGTTCAATACTGGTGTAATTCCGATCCAGGCGCGGAATCACGTAGGGCGCAGTGCGCTGATAGACATCGAGGCGGCCAACAATGGGCGCAATCTTGGGGATAATCTGAATTGCCGAGGCACCAGTGCCGATGATGGCGACTCGCTTTCCGCGCAGATCAACATCGTGATCCCAGCGCGAGGAGTGGAAAACCTCCCCAGCAAAGGTCTCAATGCCTTGGATGTCAGGCATACGCGGCTCGCATAGAGCGCCCACTCCCAGCACCAGCTCCTTGGCCGCCCATGTGGTTCGGACACCAGAGTCGATGTCTTCAGTTACCACGACCCAGCGGGCAGCGTCGTTATCCCAGCGGGCATCGACCATCTCGGTTTTAAAGTGAGCGCTGCTGTACAGCCCATGGTTCCTTGCGACCTCACGCTGATACTCATAAATCTCAGGCTGCGTGCCGAAGCTGCGTGACCAGTCGAAATCCTGTGCAAACGAGAGTGAATACAAATGGCTCGGAACATCGCAGGCAGCTCCCGGGTAGGAATTATCCCGCCACGTGCCACCGAAATCATGACCTCGGTCAATGATGTGGAAGTCGCTAATCCCCTCTTTTTGCAACGCAACGGCTGTTGCCATGCCGGAAAAGCCCCCACCAACAATTAACACATTCGTTTCTTTATCGAAATTATCCATGGGGCAAGCTTAACCATCATCCAAACCGCCAAAGCCAATATTTAAAAACTTTTCTTCACTGCCACAGAATTACTGCGGCGGATTACCACAGCGTTCGTCGTTAAGCTGGAGGCATGCTTGAGGATGTCATCATCGTCGGCGGCGGCCAAGCTGCCCTCGCTACTGCCTACTACCTGCGCAAACACGGCATTGATCCGCTCATCCTGGACAATCAGCCCACTCCCGGCGGCTCCTGGCGCAGCGTCTGGCCCTCGATGACACTCTTTTCTACCCCAGGTTTCTCCAACCTTCCGGGCATCCAAATGCCCGATTGTGACGGCTTCCCGCCCGCTTCCCATGTGATTGATTACCTCAGCTCCTATGAAAAGCGCTACGAACTGCGCGTTCAGCGCCCGATTAACGTCACCCATGTCACTCACGACGGCACCTTCCACCTCACCAGCGATGCTGGTGACTTCGAATCCCGCCAGCTCATCGCCGCCACCGGCAACCGCCCCTTCGTCCCGCACTACCCCGGCACGACCTCCGCAAAGCAGTGGCATTCGGCCAACTACCCAGGCCCCGAACCCTTCGACGGTTCCCGCGTTGCCGTCGTTGGCGCGGCGAACTCGGGCGCCCAAATCGCCGCTGAACTGGTACTTTCCGGTATCGACGCCACCTGGTTCACCCGCCACGAACCGCGCTGGATGCCCGACGACGTCGACGGCCGCGTCCTGTTCAAACGCAACCGTCAGCGAGCACTCGCCATCGCACGTGGCGAACCTGACCCCGGCCCCTCCGACAGTATCGGCGACATCGTTGTCCTGCCGTCCGTCCGCAAAGCCCGCGACTCCGGTGCCCTCACCTGGACACCCATGTTCTCTTCGCTTGACGACGTCCACGCGGACCACCTCATCTGGTGCACCGGTTTCCGCCCCGCGCTCAGCCCCTTCCGCAGCGTCGACTCCGACCTCATCGAGTTCGTCGGCTACGGCGACTGGGTTGGCCCCGGTGCAGCCACGATTATGGGTGTTGGCCCCTTCGCTAAGCGCGCGGCTGAGCGGGTGGCTGCCCGCCTGTCAACATGACCTGCATCAACATCATGTCCAACCAACGCCCGTTCTTCGTCCCCACCTGTGGCAACAGTCCAACACGCTGAAAGCCGTACTTTTCGTGCAGCGCAATTGACCCCTCATTTCTGCCGTCAATTGCTGCAACCAAAACATGCTTTCCCGCCTCCCGGGCAGCATCAATGGTTTTGTTCAATAGTGCCCCACCAATGCCCCGGCCCTGAAAGTTCGGATGCACGTAGATGGAGTTTTCCACCGTGTACCGAAACCCATCGAAGTCACGGAAGTCACTAAAGGTGGCATACCCAGCGACTTCGTCGTCAAGCGTGGCGACGAAAACCGGGTAGCCCTTGCCCCAGTGAGCTTCCATCCATGCAATGCGATTCTCCGCGCTGACCGTGTCATCGTTCCAGATGGCGACGGTGTTGATTACGGCCTCGTTGTAGATTTCCGCGATTGCCGCGACGTCCTCCCGCGTTGCTTGCCGGATGATCATGGTTTTGCCCCGTTTTCTGCGCTGGTTTCTACACTCCGCTTTTATGAGAGCGAGATTACCAAGCTTTCGTTTTCGAATGGGTGTTTTAGTTATATTTTTCTGTCCGCTAGCTCGCATACAGCTCGCACTCCTCCCTTAAATATGCAGATAGATAGCGCTTTACCGCCTCCACCCACCACCGTCAAAATCTTTTCAAAATTCCTTTTTCAAACCCCTTTACAGGCCCGAGGCGCGCCTGTACGATAGCAAGTAAGTTCGAAAGAAAACCGACAACCATTGGAACACCAGGGGGATCCAATGAAGTCCGAACAAGTACCCGAACCATATTGGGCTCATGAAAATCCTGAAGATGATCTCTCAGCGCTCGCGCGGGCTACCAACCGCGCCCACCTTGAGTTGATTGAAGCCTGCTGCCCTGCAGGCGATGATGACGTTGAAAACCATGCCGCTCGCATCAGCGTTCGGCTGGGAATCACCCGCAGTGAAGCACTGCGTATCTGTGACATTGGCCTGTTACTGGAGCAAATGCCGCAGTTGGCGGCCTACGCCCGGGAAAGCTGCGCATTATCTATGCGGCAACTCGGCATAATTGCACATGGCGTGGTCGGCATCGAGCCTGATCAAATACCCGATGCGGAGAAGAAGATTCTGGCATTGGTTACGCCACGGAAGCGTCGTCAAGCGATGATTGGCCCTCGTACGCTCACCACCAAAATTGGTGATATTGCTGCGGACTTGGATGACCGTGCTCGCGCCGACGGCACAATTCCTACCATCACCGATACGGAATCGGTGAGTCTGGTGGAACGTCCCGACAACTACTCCCAAATCATTCTCACACTGCGGCCGGACCGCGCCTATTTCGCCATGTGCGCAATTGAAACGGTCTTCCGCGCGAATGAAGAAATGACGCAGGCGGATGCATTCGTGGAACTGATCCACCAGCGCACCAATGCGGAAGTGGTGCTCAATGTTTTCCGCGAGCCCCACAGTGATGATGCCTGGCTGGACGGCGCCGGCTGGCTCGGCGCACTAGTCACGGAAGAGTGGATGCAAAAGGTGACACATATCCGCCTCTCAGCAGACAGCGCCACCAATGGTTACCGCCCAACCCCAGCGCAGGTTGCGCGCGTCCACGGTCGCGACGGCACATGTCGCTTCCCCGGTTGCGAAGTCCCAGCGTATAAGTGCGATATTGACCATATCGCGCCGTACAACCAGGAAGACCCCGAAGCCGGTGGCCCCACCGACACGCAGAATCTGCACTGCCTATGCCGGAAGCACCACAACCTGAAAACCCACAAGCTCTGGGATATCACCGCTTATGAGGACGGCTCAGAGTTGTGGTCCTCAACCGACGGCGTTACCGCGGCGACCGTCCCGGCCGGACCGCTAGCCGGGTTCGGGCGACAGACTTTTGACAAACGCGCAACCCAGAAGACGAAAGCACGCCATGACCACTACATGAAGTGGTGGCTGTCATTCGCGGCGGTGCCAGATCTGGTCTTTGATGATGGGGAGGATTAACCCAGCGGGTCCCCCACGCTGTCAACCCGTATCCTGGAAAGTATGTCCGTGGCAGATGTCGTCCGCAAGACCGAGAGAAGAATCAACGCACTGGCCGCCAAGCGTTCCAAAAACGCTGGTTGGAAACCGGAAATCATTGGATACACCGGGTACGGAAACGCAGAGCGCATCCGTGTATTCGGCCGTGTCCTCATGAAGGATCCAGCCAAAAAACGAGACGAGGAACAAAACAAAAAACGCGGCTTCTGGCAGTTTTTCACCGTCGAACTCGCGGACTTTCCAGTCACCATCACGGCCGGCAACCGCACGGTGGA
The DNA here is from genome assembly GCF_946998835.1 of uncultured Corynebacterium sp. Lineage (GTDB taxonomy): Bacteria > Actinomycetota > Actinomycetes > Mycobacteriales > Mycobacteriaceae > Corynebacterium. The sequence continues at coordinate 93,873 of NZ_CAMQAZ010000007.1, forward strand.
AACCACCACGGATAGCAACGGCTATATCGAGGTGCTGATTAGGAATCACGGCCTCGAACCCGGCTGGCACGAGATTAAAATCAATGACACTCCGGCCGAGGTCCTCATCCTCTCCCCGGAGACCAAATACGGCATCGTCTCCGATATTGATGACACGGTGCTGGTCACCATGCTGCCGCGCGCCCTCATCGCTGCCTACAACTCCTGGGTTAAGGAGACGGACGAGCGCAAGGCCGTCGCTGGATTCAGCGAGTTCTATGCGCAACTTCGCCGTCGTTACGCGAGCAAAACTGACGAGGACACGGACGTTCCCGTCATCTACCTCTCCACCGGCGCGTGGAATACCTTCACTACGCTGCAAAAATTCCTGCACCGCAACAAGCTGCCGAAGGGTCCACTACTGCTCACCGACTGGGGGCCAACGCCCACCGGCCTGTTCCGCTCGGGTAAGGAACACAAGAAGGTGCGACTGCGGGACCTGTTTATTGACTTCCCCGAAATCAACTGGATTTTCGTGGGCGATGATGGCCAGTACGACCCGCTCATCTACGGCACGGCAGCGGCGGAGCATCCGGACAAGGTCGCGGCCATCGCGATCCGCAACCTCACTCCCAGCGAGCACGTGCTCTCCCACGGCACCACAGTGCCGATTGAAAAACTGGAGAACAAGGAGGTTCCGTTCATCGAGGGTGCCGACGGCTTTGAGCTGCTCAAACAAATCGACCAGCTGCCGCAACCATGATCTACCTCCGCCATGCCCGTATTCACGATGATGCCGAGCTCCCGGCGTACGTCGTAAAGCTCGCCCTGCCCTTCCCCATGACCTTCACCACGCCAATTACCATCCTGACCGGCGAAAACGGCAAGGGAAAGTCGACGGTGCTGGAGGCGCTGGCATCGGCGATGGGTGTCGATACGGACGGCGGCTCGCGGTACAAGACGCAGGAGCGCACCTCCCCGGTTCCCCTGGTGCTGACCAGGCGCAATCCCCCGGACACCTTCTTCTTTCGCGGCGACGCGCACCTGAACCTCGCGCGCTATTACGAGTCGCTTGGGGATCCCTCCCTGTCCGACCTCACCCAGATGAGCCACGGCCAATCCATCATGGCGCTGGCCGAACGCCGCTTCGGTGCCGAATCGCTGATCTTCCTCGACGAACCCGAAGCCGGCCTGTCGGTACTGCGCCAGCTGGAACTCCTCGGCCGCCTCGGCGCGCTCGCAGAAGCCGGCGCACAGATCATCATGGCGACGCATTCCCCCATCCTGCTCGCCGCACCGGAAGCAACAATCATTTCGCTTGACGACGCCGACACCACCCACTTCGAAGACACCCTCGCGGTACGGGCGACCAGGGATTTCCTAGCTGATCCCGTCGGTATCGCGGACTACATGGTGGAGCGTTTTACTTCGGATTCTTAAGCCCCAGCGCCGCTATAACACCCAGGGCCGACAGTGCTACCGGCAACCACATGGCGTTACTCATTGCGGTGGTGAAGTCGCCACGGTTGCTGCTGAGCGCCGCAGCCATGACGGTGGCAATCAGCGCGCTGCCCAGCACACTGCCGATCTGGCGGATGGTGTTGTACACACCGGAGGCGGCACCGGCGAGGGACGGATCAATGTTGCGGGTCGCGGCCGTCGACAGTGTGCCCCAAATAAACGCGTTGGCCACACCGAACGCAGCACCCGGCAGTAGCAGCCACAGCACGGAGAGGTCCTCGTGGATGAGGTAGTGGAACCCGAGCATGCCCACCAGAGAGGACCCAAAACCGATTAGTGCGAACTCACGGAACTTCAGGCGGTCCAGCATTCGCCCGGTCCACGGCGCCATGACACCGGAAATGAGTGCCTGTGGCACCAGCAGCAGTGAGGCTTGAATGGTCGACAGGTCGCGGGCATTCTGGGCGAAGAGGATAATCGGGAAACCAACCGCGACCACCAGCGCTCCCATCACGGCAATGGCCAGCGAGGAAATGGTGAAGTTGCGATCCTTAAAAAGGGACAGCGGCATCAGCGGTTCGGCCGTCGTTTTGGCCTCCCACAGGGTGAACAGGCCAAGAACCACCACACCACCGGCAATCAGTGCCCAAATCCAACCGGACCAACCGGCGCTTTCCCCCTCCTGGATACCGAAGACCAGCAGGAACATACCAATCGCGCTGAGCACAACGCCCAGATAGTCGATCTTGTTGCGGTGCGTCTCGAAAGCCGGCAGATAGCGAAATGCGAAGACGAGCCCGACTACGCCGATTGGCACATTAATAAGGAAAATCCAACGCCAGCTCAGCAGCTGAATCAACACGCCACCGGCCAGCGGCCCCGTCAGCGAGGCAATTCCGGCCGCCGCTCCCCAAAGGCCCATCGCCGCACCGCGATGCGCCGGTGGAAACATCTGCGTAATCAGCGCCATCGTCTGCGGTGTCAGCAGCGCGGCCCCCAGTCCCTGCACCACGCGGGCAATGATCAGCATGCTTAACGACGGCGCCAACCCACACGCCAGCGATGCCAACACGAAGATAACCAGGCCCGCTACATAGGTGTGCTTGACTCCCCAGAGGTCACCGAGCCTGCCGGTAATAAGCAACGGCACCGCATAGGCCAGCAGATAACCACTGGTCACCCACATGACCTGGTTGAGCTCACCGCCCAGTTCATGCTGGATGGTGTTGATGCCAACGGTGACAATGGTGGCGTCGACCAGAATCATGAAGAAGCCGAGCAAAACGGTCCACAGCGCTGGCCACGCCTTTTTGGGATCAAACTGAGTATTCAAATCTGTAGCCACTCGGAGTCATGTTAGTTGACGGCACTTTCATCATCGGTTTTTCCTACGCCAAAAAGCACATATCGATTGCCCCGGAACGTAATGGGATTGTGAAGTTCTCCGACGACTTCGATGCCCGCGGCCTCTCCTACGGGAAAATGATAGTCCGCTTCCCTTGGTCGAAGGACGGCAAGGCCGAGCCCATGCCGCTCGACCTGTTGGCCAAGATGATTGAGTTCAACATGGAGGACAAGCGCGGGATGACCAAGTTCTGGCGATAGGTCGCGGTCGATTGCCAGGCCTGGAAGCTGTCACGCACTTAATGAGCATTCCTTTCCTCAGCGAGATCGCGCAGGAATGTGTCTTTGTCGTCGCAGTAAATCTCAATCGAGGAAACCATCATTGGTCCCTTGTAAAAATCTTCTGCCATGACTTGCGAATCCACTTCTAACCTAACATTCACTTCACTCAAAACAGGCACCCTGAGATTGCCGTCCTCGTCAATTGCTACGTCCCCTCCTTCACCTGCCGTTACGGAGCTCACATGACGTAAGTGTGACCACGGAATTTCGCAAATAAGCCTTCGCCCATTTCGCAGTACGAGTCCCTGCGGTGTTATGAGATGTGGATGGTCCCGAACAGTTACGTAAAATCCAGATAAAAGAACTACGGCATAAACACTAATTACCAGCAATAAATATCGCCAAAATGCATTAGAAATAGCAAAATGCACTATGCTGATTTCTGCAACACTCAGCGCCAGTATCATAAAAACAACAGTTCGAAGGTTTTTATGTACAGTGAAGGCCCTGACTTCACTGTCGACATTCTTCTGAGGTCTAAAGAAGGTGAAAGCAGCTAGCAGCGAACCAACTTCCGAAACAAGTAGCGCTAGTATTTTTCGAGGTACGCCAAAATTCTTTGACGTCTCGGACAGCGAAGCAGCCCATGACCTACCATTTCTGAGATAGTCTTGCCGCATACCTCCAAACAGTAAGAGAAGAGCCGCAACTACAACGGCAAGTGGTAACAGGAATACCCAACCCGGCAAACCAGATACCACTTTCATAAGAAGGAAAAGAACTCCTTCAAAAATAATTGCGGTAACCAGAATTGTTCTGAATATAATTTTCATACTTGTCTTCCAGTTATAAATCGGCAGAATTTCCTCAGTCAGGGATTCTTTGCCAAGCAAACTTTCCCTTAACATTTCTTACATATTCGCGTATTCACTTTTCCCCGATATAAACATATAGAAAATAATCATCGAAGCATGACCGTAGAGCAAGTTCGTAATTAAATAATGCTATATCAATGTCCAGCTGAGGCGCGCACCGCACTTCAGCCAGCTAATCGATGGGTCCGGGTACCCCATGCACATCTCAAAACTATTCATATTTTCTTCCACTTTCAATACAAAATCAGTTTTTGAGATTTATACTTCTCTTCTTGCGAACCGGTTGCAATGCCAGCTGGCCAACACATCCGACGACTTATGGCCACGCTATTCACCTATCGATGCGCTGCAGCGTCGCCACAAGTGAATAGCGCATCGACAAGTGAGAGGGCCTGGCCCACAGCGTGCGCATAAGTGCTGAAAAAACATCAATAAGTCCCCGAAACCTGGCCATAAGTCCCGGACAGGGTTAAAGGAGGGTTAAAGGACATGCCAACAACCTGCCTCTGCTTCAACCCCACCCCACTCCAACCATCACCACAAAAGAAAAAATCCTCGGAAGCTTTTACACTTCCGAGGATCTTCGCTGTGGGCGAAGGGGGACTTGAACCCCCACGTCCGTAAAGGACACTGGCACCTGAAGCCAGCGCGTCTGCCATTCCGCCACTCGCCCGTGGGAACGAATAGAACTATAACACCCCGCGCTAATACACCACCAAATCGGCAGGCCAGGGTGCGTTTTTGACCACTTTTCAACGGTTTTTAAGCCACTTTTCGTTGCTCAGTACCAGCCACAAACTCCACAATCAGCATCACTATTTGATAAACCTGAACAGTTCCTTGTCTTCAACTGAAGGTGCAGGGCCTTATACTGTCTCTTAAGTATCGATAATTATTTGTGCACATTTTCACGTAACCCGCCGCGGTTTGGCGGGAGAAGGCGAATTTCTTTAGTCATATGGATTTCCTAGGACGCATCCGCAAGCTCGATAGCTCGCTTCAGCGTGGGCTCGACAACAGCTTTGCGCGCGTGTTCGGCGGCAAGGTTGTCCCGAATGAGTTAGAAGAATGCCTGAAGCAGGAAATTGAAGACTTCCTGATGCAGGACGCCAACGGTCAGTACTTGGCCCCCAATGATTTCCGCATTGGAATCAGCGCTGCCGATTACAAGAACCTTTCTGTCTCCGAGCCGAACCTGCCGAATCAGTTGGCCGACCGCATGACGCGCTACTGCCGAAACAACGGCTGGGGTTTCACCGGTTCCATCAGCGTCCACCTGCAGGCAGTGGAGTCGCTCCACACCGGCCAGTTGAAGACGGCCAGTACTTTCACCGAGGACACCGTGGGCACTTCGGAGTTCGTGCCTTTCGTTGACAGTGCTGATGATGCCGACACTGACGCAGCCCCGTCGCAAAGCGATGACGAACCCCAAGCCGCAGAGACCTCTGCCGCCTACCACCCGCAGCCGGAAGCCGAAGAGTTCCCCACTGCTTCCCGTCCCGTCCCCGCCGCTGACCCTGAGGCTGCAACTGAGCTGAGCAACGCAGCCGTGGGCGAGGAACAGCCGCGGGAAAACACTGTCACCCTGCTATTGCAGGACGGCTCCTCGCGCGTGTTTGAAGTACGCAATGGCTCGAACATCATCGGCCGCGGCACCGCTTCCGACTTCCGCCTCCCGGACACCGGTGTTTCCCGCCAGCATGCTGAGATCACGTGGGATGGCCAGGACGCGGTGCTCGTCGATTTGCATTCGACGAACGGAACCATTGTCAATGGCGAACCCATTGACAACTGGCTGCTGGCCGATGGCGACGAAATCTCGCTCGGGCATTCTGTTCTCGAAGTTCAGATTCGCTGATTCAGATCCGCTAAGTAGTGAGGTTCACCAGGTTCAAACGCCACTGCCCCTATGTTTGTCAGCACATTCCTGGAATAATTGCGTCCGTGTGTTCGGTTGCGGACCCACCAGCTCTATATAAGGAGGTTCCTCGGACGTGGAAGCTATCGTTTTTCTGCTTTCGCGCATCGGCGTGCTAGTCGTCCTGTGGTTTTTCATTTGGATGACACTTCGCACCCTGCGTACAGAAACAACAGGCTCGGCTCCGCTGCGCCCGGTTCGCCAAACCAGCAGCGCTCCGGCCAAGCGTTTCCAGCGCTCGCAGACTCCGCATCAGCTCCTTGTCACCTCGGGGCCGCTGGCGGGTTCGCGCATGAACTTGGATAGTCAACGGGACATCACTATTGGCCGTTCGGAGTCGAATGCTTTCGTTCTCAACGATGATTTCGCCTCGGGCCAGCACGCTCGCGTCATCAACCGCGATGGCATCTGGTACTTGGAGGATTTGGACTCTCGCAATGGCACATTCCTCAATGGCCAGCGCGTGGAACAGCCGGAACGCCTGGCACCGGGTATGGAATTTCGCATTGGCCGTACAACTTTGAGGTTGCAACCATGAGTCTTGCACTGAATTACACGGCCCGCTCTGACCGCGGCCTCATTCGACAGAACAACGAGGACTCCGCCTATGCGGGTTCGCGTCTGCTCGCGCTTGCCGACGGCATGGGTGGCCACGCCGCCGGAGAAATCGCATCCCAGCTGATGATTGCGGCCATCTCTCGGCTGGACAATGATCAGCCCGATGCCGATTTACTCGAGTCCCTGCGCCGCGCCTGCATCGAGGGCAACAACTCCATCGCCGATGAAATTGATCAGAACCCCTCCACGCAGGGCATGGGCACCACGCTGACTGCTCTGCTTTTCGACGGCACCCGGTTGGGCATGTGCCATGTCGGTGACTCACGTGGCTATTTGCTGCGCGACGGGGAGCTCATTCGCATTACCCGGGATGACACCTATGTGCAGTCTCTGGTGGACGAGGGCAATATCACCGAAGAAGAAGCGGCAATTCACCCGCAGCGCTCACTGATTTTGAAGGCTCTTACCGGTCGTCCGGTGGAGCCTACTTTGTCGTATCGCGATGTCCACGAGGGCGATCGCTACTTGCTGTGCTCGGATGGCCTGTCCGATCCGGTGTCCGCGGAGACCATCAAGGACGTGCTCTCGGAGGGCACTCCGGACGAAGCCGCTACCAAGCTCATTGACTACGCATTGAAGTCCGGTGGCCCGGATAACGTCACCGTGGTGATTGCCGATGTTGTCGATTCGTCGACACGCACGCCTTACGAGCCCGCCCTGGCCGGTGCCCTGCAGGGCGCGGAGGAAGAGCTCCCCCGCCCCAACACCGCAGCGGGGCGCGCCGCGGCACTGCGGCCGCGGAAGTCCCAGGAAATCGCTGTGACGTCAGAGCCGGAGGAGAAAGCCTCCAAGGGCAAGTGGCTGGTTGTCTCTGTGGTTCTGTTGCTGGTTGCCGGTTTGGTCGGCGTCGGTATCTGGGGCTGGCAGAAGAAAGAGTCGATGTACCACCTCGCGGTGGTCGATGAGCAGGTGCAGTTGATGCACGGCGTGCCCGGAAGTCTGCTGGGTGTTGATTTGCAGGAGCCGCACCAGTTCATCTGTCTGACTGATGACAACAAGGTTCAGCTTCCTCCGGCAGGCACCCCGAAGGAGAAGGTCAACTGCCACATCATGACGCCGGATGATCTCTCGCCAGCGGCACGCAATTCGCTGGATGGTCTGCCGGCTGATTCCTACGACGGTGTCAGCGACCAGATTGGCCGTTTGGCAGAGTCGGCACTGCCGGTATGTCTGTCCGTTTCCGACGATGACA
>NZ_CAMQAZ010000008.1 GCF_946998835.1 uncultured Corynebacterium sp.
AACCAGTGACCTCTTCCGTGTCAGGGAAGCGCTCTCCCGCTGAGCTAAACGCGCTTTACATCAAATCCTGGATTGGATTTTCTGCTGAGGTGGAAACGGGAATCGAACCCGTGTACACGGCTTTGCAGGCCGTTGCCTCGCCACTCGGCCATTCCACCGTGAGGCTGCCGCCTCAGTGGTTGCCTCGAAGTTATACCATAGAGCCTAACTCCTTGGGAAACCAGAGCGGATGACGGGACTCGAACCCGCGACCCTAACCTTGGCAAGGTTATGCGCTACCAGCTGCGCTACATCCGCATTGCGTTGCAAGAGGGCTGGAAGGCTCTCTCGCGGTGCGAAAGATACTTTAGCGTGATTGTGTGATTGATTACAAATGCGCTGGTGAACGGCTCTATTGTGCTGGCTGGATTCGAGGTAAAGCCAGATTTATGAAGAGGTTAAATTTCACCCTTGTCATTTTATGGGGTTCGGGGTTCGGTGGCCCTGCGGTTAATCAGGGTTGCATAGCCCCTCCGTGATGGAATCGCCGAACTGCACAATTAGGGTATTTCGGGAAGTGCGTGCTAATTTAACTCGCAGAGAGGCAAAGCCGCGTAGCTTTCCTGTCTCAGTCCCATAGCTCAGTGGAAGAGCGTTCCGTTCACACCGGAAAGGTCGCTGGTTCGAACCCAGTTGGGACTACCAAAATTGGCAAGTCCTGGGTTTCATCCAACCCAGGACTTTCGCTATTTCTGCTGTTTAACGGTTTTCCTCGCGTACCGGTGGGGGAGCAAAGGGTAGAGTGGCCGTGATGTTGGCATGAATCTTTGCGCAAATCCTGGCACAAAAAACGGTCTGCGGATAGTTTGTTAAGTATCCTTGCTGCAACGTCATCCAAAAGGCATCCATGAGGGCAGTCCAGAATCTTAGGTATTGACCTCAACGAAGGAAATATTTAAATCTTCGGGAACTTTTTCGGGATACCATCCGACAATAGGTGTAAGGCCGGTAGTCAACCTACTGCTGGTCTTCTCGAACTGTCACGCTTTAAGGAGTTGAACTGTTCTAGTGGGTTCCCGGGTCGCTTCAGCCGAAACGCGTCGATGGCAAAAGCTTGGTTACCGGCGCGCGATAGCTGCTGTAGCGGCGTCTGTTGTATGTGTGGGTGCTTCAGTCTTTACTGCAGCGCCAGCAAGTGCTCATGACGCCGTTGTGTCATCAAATCCAGGTGACAAGCAGATACTCAAGGAGTTTCCGCACCACGTTTCGCTCAAGTTCTCCGGCAACCCCAAGGACAACTTCAACACCGTTGCAATCAGTGATGCAGATGCCAAGGAAGTCCTATACTCCCACGAGCCAGAGGTAGTGGGCAATGAGGTCTCCCTCGACATTCCGGAAGACATCAATCCGGGCCCTGGCAACTACATCATTGGTTTCCAGATAACGTCCTCGGATGGGCACTCCACCCGGGGGAAGACCACTTTCTCGGTGGAGGATCCGGATGCTGCAGGCGCAGCCGAAGCTGAGGCAGAATCTCGTCAGATCGGTGAGAACGCCGAAGAAACGAAGTCTCTACCCCTATGGGCCTACGGGCTCGGTGGTGGGCTGATTGTAATCATCGCCGTTGTCGTCACCGTTATTAATCGAAAGGCAAAATAGATCCATGAAGCTCAACCGCACTGCAAGTGCTCTAATCGCCGGCTCAGCAGCTCTGACTCTCGTCCTTGCAGGCTGCTCGTCGGATGATAATACTGTCGCTGAAGCGACTGAGTCCGCGACTTCCGCCGCAACCGAGGCTTCGTCTGCGATGGAGGAAAGCGACGCTGCTGTGCAGCTGACTGATGCCTACATCAAGGAAAAACCAGCCGATAAGAAGATGACTGGCATTTTCGGTGTTCTTTCTAACACCACTGACAAGGACATTAAGATCTCATCCTTCAAGATTGAGGGTCTGAAGGAAGGCACCAAGTTCGAGCAGCATGACACCAAGGATGGCAAGATGTTCGAGGTGCCGGAAGGCCTTACCATTCCAGCTAACGGTGAGCTTGCCCTGCAGCCAGGCAGCACGCACCTCATGGTTATGAACAACGATGAGGCTATGGAACAAGGCGCTCAGTACAAGCTCGTTATTGAGCTTTCCGACGGCTCCAGCATCACCCAGGACATCGAGGTTCGTGTTCAGCCAGCAGGTGAAGAGGACTACGGTGAGGACGGGGAGCTGAAGAACTCAGAGCACATGGGTGGCGATAAGATGGACCACGAAAATATGGATCACGGCTCCATGGAGCACGAAGGCCACTAGTTCTATTCAAGGGCACCTCGGTCAACGACTCGTCGTAAAGCGGATGTGAACCCAGCGGCGGTGAGTGGTCGACCTACGGTGACTCGATGGTGTCAGAGGCGCTGGAGTTTGGCAGGTTATTGCAACAATTGCATTGAACTCCGGCGCTTCTGCTATTTCATGAGAAAATATTTCGCGAAGGTCGAAATAGATGGGCGGGTGGTGGCAATTCAGAGGTCGAAACACTGGCGGACCTTCACCCACCGCAGGTGCTCTAGTTTTAGTAATCAGAAAGGTAAGAGTCACATCATGTCCGAAGGCTTTTCCAGAAGGCGTTTTCTTGGAGGGCTTGGTGCTGCGGCGGGAGCTTCAGCAGTAGCCATAGGGGCACCGGACGCCCATGCAATCGGGCTGGAGCGCCAGAATGAAGAGCCCCCCAAGCCTCCATTGCAGACTGCTACTGTGCCTTTCGATGGGGCTCATCAAGCGGGGATTGAAAGTCCCGCACAAGCGAATCTGTGGCTCGTTGCCTTCAATGCGAAGAAGGACGTTAATCGCGAACGCCTTCAAAATCTAATGCGAGTGTGGACAGATGACGCACGCCGGATGACCGCGGGGCAGCCCACCCGCACCGACTTGGAGCCGGAACTCATGGGCGCCCCTGCGAATCTCACTATTACTGTTGGTTTTGGTGAGAACTTCTTCAAGGTCATTGATAAGGAAGACCAGAAGCCGGACTGGTTGGGCAATCTGCCAAAGTATGTGAACGATGAGCTTCGTCCAGAGTGGAATGGTGGAGACATCTGCCTGCAGATTTGTGCAGACGATCCGGTGATGTTGTCCCATGCAGCCCGGATGATGGCTCGAAATGCAGCTCCGTATTTGGATGTCCACTGGGTGCAGGCGGGTTTCCAACATGCCAATGGTTCACGGCAGGAAGGTGAAACCCCACGGAACCTCTTTGGTCAAAAGGACGGCACGGTTAACCCACGCAGTCGCGCTGAATTCGATAAGCAAGTGTGGATTGACAGTGGTCCCGACTGGCTGCGGGGCGGTACAGCGATGGTCGTTCGCCGTATTGAGATGGACCTGCCGGGCTGGGACGTGTTGGACCGTGAGAGCCGCACCGTTGTTACTGGTCGGGAAATCGACACTGGTGCGCCGATTGGCGGCACTGATGAATTTGAGACCGTGGACCTATCAAAGACAGATGAGTACGGCTTACCTCTGACAGATCCAAACAGTCACGTCGCGCTGTCGATGCCGCCGAAGGAATATCCGAACCAGCGGATCCTTCGGAGGGTGTACAACTACGACCTGCCACCGGAGCCGAACGGTCGATTTGAGACCAATACAGGGCTGGTGTTCGTCTGTTTCCAGAAGAATCCATTGGAACAGTTCCATCCGATTCAAGAGCGTCTGTCGGAGAACGATCGACTGAATCAATGGATTTTCCACATCGGTTCTGCCGTGTTTGTCATACCTCGAGGAACCTCTGAAGAGGAATACTGGGCGCAAGACCTCCTCGAAGCTTAAGTTCCGACCGTGCGGTAAAGTGTGTGTGCGACTGACGAAAGTCACCAGGTATGTGACTTTCGACGACACTTTGAAAAGGAGTACACGCGCGCCGTGTCAGAAGAATTTGCAACCCCAGCACCGTTTTCCGTACCCGCAGGAGTCTCTGCGGGTGAGGCGATGAGAGACCTGGGTTTCCCGAATAGGGGCGTTGATGCCATCGTTTGTGTCCGCGACCCCGAAGGCAATTTGAAGGACTTGTCCTTTAAGCCAGAGGCGGAAACCGTCTTCGAACCAGTTCCGGCCAACACCCCGGATGGTCGCGATGTCATCCGCCACTCCGCGACTCACGTGATGGCTCAGGCCGTGCAGTTGGAGTTCCCAGGAACAAAGCTGGGTATCGGTCCAGCCATCGACAATGGCTTCTACTACGACTTCCGTGTCGAAGAGCCTTTTTCGCCGGAAGACCTCAAGCGCATTGAAAAGCGCATGAAAAAAATCATCAAGTCCGGTCAGCGGTTCGAGCGCTTCGCGTTCGACTCTGCCGATCAGGCGCAGGAGGCGCTTGCCGACGAGCCTTATAAGCTCGAGCTGATTGTAGAAAAGTCGGCCGGAAAGGTCTCTGAGGACGATGAGGCCAATGTTGACGTCGGTGGTGCAGGTACGACCTTGACCGGCTACCGCAATGTCAACCCGCGCACTGGCGAGACTGAGTGGTTCGACCTTTGCCGTGGTCCGCACGTGCCGACCACCCGCTACATTCCGGCTTTCAAAATCACGCGTTCTTCTGCTGCCTACTGGCGCGGTGACCAGTCCCGTGATGATTTGCAGCGTGTCTACGGTACTGCATGGGAATCCAAGGAAGCTCTCGACGAGCATCTGGATCGCATGCTGGAAGCGGAAAAGCGCGACCATCGTCGACTCGGCTCCGAGTTGGATTTGTTCAGCTTCCCGGACGAGATTGGTTCCGGATTCCCGGTGTTCCATGTCAAGGGTGGCATCATCCGCAACGAGATGGAGCAGCACTCCCGTCGTCGTCACATCGAAGCTGGCTACGACTTTGTGAATACTCCGCATGTGACCAAGGGGGATTTGTTTAAGAAGTCCGGTCACTTGGACTTCTACGCGGATGGAATGTTCCCGCCGATGCAGCTCGACGGTGAGTACGACGAGCACGGCAACTGCACCAAGGCTCCGCAGGACTACTACGTCAAGCCGATGAACTGCCCGATGCACAACCTGATTTTCGCATCGCGTGGTCGCAGCTACCGTGAACTGCCTATCCGCATGTTCGAGTTCGGTACCGTCTACCGCTATGAGAAGTCAGGTGTTATCCACGGTCTGACTCGTGCCCGTGGCTTCACCCAGGATGATGCTCACATTTACTGCACCGAAGAGCAGCTGGAAGAAGAGCTAACCAGCGTCCTCGACTTCATCATCTCGCTTCTGCGTGACTACGGTCTGGATGACTTTTACCTGGAATTGTCCACGAAGGACGATAAGAAGTTTGTCGGATCGGATGAGATTTGGGAGAAGTCCACGGCTATCCTGCAGCGTGTCGCCGACGCTTCCGGCCTTGATCTCGTTCCGGATCCGGGTGGAGCCGCCTTCTACGGTCCGAAGATTTCTGTCCAGGCCCGCGATGCGATTGGTCGAACCTGGCAGATGTCGACGGTTCAGCTTGACTTCAACCTGCCGGAGCGTTTCGAGCTCGAATACACTGCGCCGGACGGAACTAAGAAGCGCCCGATTATGATTCACCGCGCGCTGTTTGGTTCTATTGAGCGCTTCTTTGGCGTCCTGCTGGAGCACTACGCCGGCGCTTTCCCCGCGTGGCTGGCTCCGGAGCAGGTCGTTGGTATTCCAGTCGCGGACGACTGTATCCCGCACCTGGAGGACTTCGCTGCACAGCTGAAGTCTCGTGGCATCCGCGTTCACGTGGATACCTCGGACGACCGTATGCAGAAGAAGATTCGCAACCACACCCAGGCAAAGGTTCCGTTCATGATTCTGGCCGGTGCTCGCGACATTGAGGCCGGTGCTGTCAGCTTCCGTTTCCTCGACGGTACTCAGATCAATGGTGTCGCAGTTGAGAAGGCTGCGGACATCATCTGTGACTGGGTCGCATCGCGGAATAACGAACAGCCGAATAAGGAAAACGTCTCTGCTCTCTAGGGTTCGCTGACGCTCTCTAACTCGACCGGGTTGTTTTATCTGGTAAACCGCGCGCGGTAATCCTAAGAATGCAGCAGCAAGGTCGTAAACTACAGCAGAGAATTAATTGTGGTCGAGGGCCGAGAGGTCCGCGGCCACGCAACGAAGGGGATGGCAGTGAATCAGTCGGGAAGTGAAGAGTTGCCTCCGCAGCAGCAGGGCAATGACGGTCAACAGAACTCGTCTGATGGCGTGTACGTCGACAGCGGTTACGGCGAACCGGACCGGCTCACGCGCTTGTGGGCACCGTACCGGCTGGACTACATCGTTAAGCGTGGTGTGCACAACTCTAAGCCATCCCGTAACCCCTTCGTTGATCTGCCGAAACAGAGCGATGAGGAAGCCCTCATTATCGCTCGCGGCGAGTGGGTATACGCAGTTCTGAATCTATTTCCGTACAACCCCGGTCATCTCATGGTGGTTCCGTACCGCGAAGTCGCCAATCTTGAGGACTTGACTGAGGAAGAAACCTCCGAGATGATGCGTTTTGCGAAGCACGCCGTCCGCACTCTCAAATCAGTTTCGCGCCCGCATGCCGTGAACGTCGGTTTCAACTTGGGCAAGGCTTCCGGCGGTTCCGTCGCAGATCACCTGCACATGCACGTCGTCCCGCGCTGGTCCGGCGACAGCAATTTTATGACCGTCATCGATGGCACCAAGGTTCTCCCGCAGGCCCTGCGTCAGACCCGCACGTTGCTTGCCGACGGCTGGCGTGACCTAGAGCAGGAGGACGAGGCAACATGCTGAGCGTGCGTGGTAGGGCTCCAATCCGCCCAGTAGTCGAACCGGTAGCCGCTGCACTTTTGCGCATCGGCATTAGCCCGAACATAGTCACCCTCGTGGGAACTGCGGTTTCAGTGTTCCTTGCGGTAATCCTGATTCCGACTAACCATCTCTTTGCCGCCGCGGTGTCAATTGCCATCTTTACGGCGTTTGATTTGCTCGATGGCACGATGGCCAGACTCCAGGGGCAAGGCACAAGGTATGGGGCGACCTTGGACGCCTCCTGCGACCGCATCACCGATGCAGCGCTTTTCGGCTCGATTGCGTACTGGGTGGTGTATCACCATGATGCCGATGCGGTGTTGCTTATTTTGACTTTGGTTACCATGGGGTCTTCCCAGGTCATCTCCTATGTCAAAGCTCGCGCAGAGGCCAGTGGCCTCAAGGTCAACGGTGGTCTCGTCGAACGTGCCGAACGACTCATCATTGGACTGGTCGGTGTTGGCCTCCAGGGACTTGGTGTGGACTATGCCCTCTATGTCGCGATGTGGCTTTTGACACTCGGTTCGGTATTTACCGTCGTCCAGCGTTTGTACATGGTGGCAAAGCAGCCGGGTGCGCTAGATCCGATTGCACCGCCAGCGGGCGCAACTGATAGCTCAACTATCAGCTCCGGCCCTTCGTCGAAGTCCGCGGGCTCGGCTGAACCCAGCAACTAAAGGAGGATACGATGTCGGGTTTCTTCCTTCCCCGTTCTAAAGACGATGTGGTTGCACTCGGATATATGGCCGGGTGGAAGATTTTTGGTCTGCTACCAGAACGAGTGGCATATGGCCTCGGTAATCTGGCCGCGGATCGTGTTGCGATGAATCCCGACACAACGCGCCAGCTTCGCAAGAATTTGGCACGGGTTATGGGTTGTTCCCCGGACGAGGTCCCGCAGGGACTTATTCGCGCCTCTATGCGCTCTTATTTGCGCTATTGGGTGGAGGCATTCCGGCTTCCCTCCATCGCGTCACCGGAGTTGGCCAATACGGTTGAGTCCACCAGCGTTGGTCTCGAACGCGTCTCTGAAGCCCTTAACGCGGGGGAATCCATCGTCATTCCACTACCGCATTGCGGCAACTGGGACATGGCGGGCATGTGGCTCGTTTCCCGGCATGGCCGGTTCAGTACCGTGGCGGAACGGCTGAAGCCAGAGGTGCTTTACGACGCTTTCGTGGAGTACCGCGAATCCCTCGGATTCCGCATTCTCCCGCTGACCGGTGGCAAACCCGCGCTGCCGGAACTGCAGAAGCGATTGGAAGACGGTGGCGTTGTGTGCCTGCTGTCTGATCGTGATTTCGGCGGCCACGGGGTCCCGGTCACTTTTTTCGGCGAGCAGACTACCATGCCGGTCGGTGCAGCAAAGCTAGCACTGGACACTGGCGCTCGGCTTATGCCCGCGGGCCTGTCCTACACGCGCGATGGCTGGCGTTTTGTGGCACATCCATTCGTGCCGACTGAGGGGCGCAATCTAGCTGACATTGTCCAGGACATCGCTACTGTTTTTGAATCTGATATTGCCCAGCATCCAGCGGATTGGCACATGATGCAGCCACTGTGGCCAGCGGATAAGAAGAGGTCAAAGTAGTAGTGCGAATCGGAATGGTGTGCCCGTACTCGTTCGATGTCCCAGGCGGTGTTCAAGCTCACGCGATTGACTTGTGTGAGGAGTTCATCCGTCGTGGCCATGAGGTAAGTCTTATCGGTCCGGCCAGTGCACAAGCAGATGTGCCAGGCTTTGTCGTGCGCGGCGGCGCTGCCATCCCCATTCCGTATAACGGATCCGTCGCTCGGCTCTCATTTGGTCCCCGCACGAGCCGTCGAGTCCGCGCGTGGATAGAGGACGGCAACTTTGACATCGTCCATATCCATGAGCCGAATTCGCCCAGTTTCTCGATGCTCTCGCTGGTCAACTCGGTCGGTCCAATTGTCGCGACCTATCACTCTGCGGCGACGGATTCGTTGGCATTAAAGCTGGCCACTCCATTCCTGCGTAAATATTTAGAGCGTATCCGCGGAGGTATTGCGGTTTCGGAAGTTGCTCGTCGCTGGCAGGTCGAGCAGCTCGGTGGCGATCCAGTCCTGATTCCCAACGGTGTCCGGGTCGGAGATTTCGAGTCCTGTCCTCCTGCCGCGTCATTACCTGAAATCCCGCGGCGGCGCGAGGGCGTTTTTCGCCTCGTATTTCTCGGTCGCTTTGACGAATCCCGGAAGGGCTTCGACGTTTTGCTAGACGCTTTGCCTGCAATTCGTGCAGAGGTTCCACAGCTTGAGGTCTGTGTTGTGGGTGATGGTGATGCCGCGGCAGCTCGTCGTAAAGCTGGGAGCAACGCGAATTCCCTCCACTTTGTTGGACGTTTGTCGGAGGATGCAAAGGCGGCGATTCTCGCTGATGCCGATGCTTATATTGCTCCACAGCGTGGCGGCGAGAGCTTCGGCATTGTGCTGGTAGAAGCGATGGCGGCAGGTGCGCCTGTCATCGCCAGCGACATCGACGCATTCAGACTCGTGCTTGACGACGGCCGGTACGGACTTCACTTTGAAAACGGCAACTCCGCAGACCTTGCGAGTGCAGTTGTTCGCCTTTTGAAGCGTCCTGAGTTGGGGGAGGAGCTTCGCACTCTCGGGCATGGACGGGCCTGGGAGTATGACTGGTCGAAGGTCGCCGATAGTGTGCTTCGTGTGTACGATACTGTGCGCATGGAGGGCGAAAAAGTCGTCATTGCGCCGTAGCTCATTCCGTCAGGGCAGTGTAGTGAAAACGATGGAGTGAAAGTGGGTATTCGGTGAACGTAACCGTACCGGTCTGGGTTGTTGTTCTGGTCATCGCGCTAATTGTCGTACTTGTAATCGGTCTGGTGGCTTCATCGACAGCGACGCGGCTGAACCGTATGCATATTCGCACGGATTTGGCGCGTTCCTCACTGGAAGCGGCACTGGGGAGACGGGCAGCAGTAGCTCGTGCTGCGTACCCGGAGCTCGCCGGCGTAGTGGCGAAGGTGGAAGCAACACCACTTCGAGCTAACTCCACCGGGCAACGCGCAGATGTGGAAAACGAGCTGACTAGGAAAATAACGGCGCTGTATGAGGACCAGCCAGTGGAACAAACAATGGCCATTGAACTTGCCGATGCCCACACGCGACTCGAGCTCGCCCGTCGTTTTTACAACGATGCAGTGACCGATACCAAGGCACTGCGCGCCCGGCCTCTCGTGCGCGTGCTGCGGCTGGCCGGTACCGCACCTGAACCGGAATACTTCGACGTTGCAGACGGGCTGACCTCAGCTTAGGCTTGCATAAAGGCTGTAGAAACCCGCTGTTGTGCTGGATTTTTGCCGTATTTTCCGAGTCTATGAACAGCACGGTCTAGTTGAGGCGTTATAGTGTTAAACGACTACCAACAGTCATATTCACCAGTTTTATTAGGGAAGTAGGGTTCGTTGAGCACGGTTGAAAACAACTCCGGTCAGGGCACTGCGCGCGTCAAGCGCGGTTTCGCTGAGATGATGAAGGGCGGCGTCATCATGGACGTCGTTACTCCGGAGCAGGCCAAGATTGCTGAGGATGCCGGCGCAACTGCCGTGATGGCGCTGGAGCGTGTCCCAGCCGATATTCGCGCCGAAGGTGGCGTGTCGCGCATGTCCGACCCGGACATGATTGAGGGCATTATCAATGCCGTTTCCATCCCGGTTATGGCCAAGGCCCGTATCGGCCACTTTGTTGAGGCACAGGTTCTGCAGTCTCTCGGTGTTGACTTCATCGATGAGTCCGAGGTTCTGACCCCGGCCGATTACTCGAATCACATTGACAAGTTCGATTTCACCGTGCCGTTTGTCTGTGGCGCTACCAACTTGGGTGAGGCTCTGCGCCGCATCAACGAAGGCGCTGCCATGATCCGTTCCAAGGGTGAGGCCGGCACCGGAGATGTCTCCAACGCTGTGACACATATGCGCACCATTCGCGCTGAAATCAACCGTCTGCGCTCCATGGCTCCGGACGAGCTCTACGTTGCTGCCAAGGAGCTGCAGGCACCGTACGAATTGGTGCGTGAGGTTGCAGAGACCGGTAAGCTGCCGGTCGTCCTGTTCACCGCAGGAGGCATTGCTACTCCGGCTGACGCTGCCATGATGATGCGGCTCGGCGCTGAGGGTGTCTTTGTTGGCTCCGGCATCTTCAAGTCCGGTGATCCGGAAAAGCGTGCAAAGGCTATTGTCCAGGCAACGCAGCACTACGATGATCCGAAGGTCGTCGCTGATGTCTCCCGCGGTCTCGGCGAAGCTATGGTCGGCATCAATGTCGATGAGATTCCGCAGCCGCACCGACTCGCTGAGCGTGGCTGGTAAAAATGGCTAACATCCGCGAGGTATTAGATCTGGAGCAGATTGACAGGGACATTTTCCGTGGCCCCGTCATTAAGTCAATTCTGCAGCGCACTTTCGGTGGCCAAGTTGCCGGCCAGTCCCTCGTCGCGGCGACGCGCACGGTGGGAAATACCTTCGCGGTGAACTCCCTCCACGCCTACTTCGTAGGCCCGGGCCGCCCCCATATTCCCACGGTGTACCTGGTCAAGCGTATTCGCGATGGCCGGTCTTTCTGCCATCGCTCCGTTGAAGCAGTGCAAGATGGCCGCACGATTTTCGTCATGCAGGTCAGCTTCCACCGCAAGGGGGATGAGGGGCTCGAGCACTCTGACGTGATGCGCAAGGTGCCAGATCCGGAGGATGTGGTCACGGATACGTCTGCGATGACGAATACCCGACGCCTACTCATGCGCGAGTGGGCAGACTGGGATATTCGGGTAGTCCCGGATGATCAGTTCGAACACAACAAGTACACACCGTCGCAACAGTTGGTGTGGTTCCGATGCAAGGATCGTCTCCCGGACAATGAGACCTTCCACGTGTGCACTCTGGCGTACATGTCCGATATGACTCTGTTGTCATCGGCTCTGGTTCCGCATCCAGGTGTGGAGGTACAGGAAGCCAGCCTCGACCATGCTATGTGGTTCATGCGCCCATTCCGCGCTGATGAGTGGCTTCTCTACGACCAGATTTCGCCGTCGGCACATGCCGGTCGCGCACTGACTCACGGACGCATTTTCAACCAAAAGGGTGAGCTCGTGGCCGTCGTCACGCAGGAGGGGCTGACCCGAAGCCTGACGCCGGGTGTCGAGCCCGTGCCAGTGGCGGCGAATTTCGATCCGCAAAGCGAAAACCTCGACTAATGGCGCAGGAAACTATCGGTATCCTCGCACTTCAGGGCAACGTCGCGGAACACGGCTATGTTCTAGACGAACTCGGTGTCGCTCATCGCAAGGTTCGGCTTCCGCGAGACCTGGAGGGACTCAGCGGCCTGATTTTTCCCGGCGGTGAATCCACGACCATGAGCAAGTTGATGGTCTTCAACGAGCTTGTGGAGCCGCTGCGAGAGGCGCTCCGAGATGGTCTTCCGGCTTACGGCACCTGCGCAGGCATGATTCTGCTTGCCGACGAAGTGCTCGACACCCGACCGGATGCTGTGAGCCTCGGGGCGCTTGATATCACGGTTCGTCGTAACGCATTTGGCCGGCAAGTCGATTCCTTTGAAACTGACTTGGATATCCCGCAGCTGGCAATTGGCGGCGACCACCCACCTGTGCATGCCGCTTTTATCCGTGCCCCGTGGGTTGAGCGAGTCGGCAATGGGGTTGAGGTTCTGGCACGCGTTCCAGAATCTACAGGGGAGGCAGCTGGCATGGTCGTCGGAGTGCGGCAAAAGTCAGCGATGGCAACCAGTTTTCACCCGGAGTCGACGGGGGAGACACGGGTTCACGAGTTCTTTCTGCGAGAGCTTGTCGGCATTTAAACTGCTGGTTTGTATAATGAACACCTAAGTAATTCCCATCTACATGGGCATTGACGAGAGGATTGGTAGGAACTAGCACATGGCGGGTCATTCAAAATGGGCAACCACTAAGCACAAGAAGGCTGCTAATGACGCCAAGCGCGCCAAAGAGTGGGCAAAGATGATCAAGAACATCGAGGTCGCGGCTCGTACCGGCGGCGGCGATCCGGCTGGTAACCCCACCCTCGATGACATGATCAAGAAGGCCAAGAAGGCCTCGGTTCCCAACGACAACATTGAGCGTGCTCGCAAGCGTGGCTCCGGTGAGGAGTCCGGCGGTGCTGACTGGGAGACCATCGTCTACGAAGGCTACGCGCCCGGTGGTGTCGCCCTGATTGTGGAGTGTCTGACGGATAACCGCAACCGTGCTGCATCCGATGTGCGCTCGGCTTTCAACAAGAACAACGGCAACATGGCTGACAACGGTGCCGTGGCGTACTTGTTCGAAAAGAAGGGCGTCGTCGAGCTGCCGAAGGGCGAGCTGACCGAGGACGATCTGCTGATGGCAGTGCTCGATGCTGGCGCGGAAGAGGTTAACGACCTGGGCGAGAAGTTCGAGGTCGTCTCCGCCTTCACCGATTTGATGAATGTTCGTACAGCTCTGGTCGACGCTGAGATGGAGTACGATTCCGCAGATCAGGACTACCGTGCTGCAACCACTGTCGCTCTCGATGCTGACGGCGCACGTAAACTCTTCCGTCTAATCGATGCCCTCGAAGAGTCCGACGACGTCCAGAACGTCTACTCCAACGCCGACATCAGCGACGAGGTTTTGGCAGAACTTGACGACTAAGCGTCTGCTTGGCGACGGGTTGTTCTGTGGCTTCTGGTGCCAGCGGGTGCCTGGATGTGGTTAGCCCGAGGCGCTGGATTGCCCGGTGACCTGGTTTGAACGGAAAAATCCCCATCGGAAGATTGTCCGATGGGGATTCTTAGTCTCTGAGGATTCGTACGGTTCTAGGAGAACCACTGCGTCGGAGGACCTGCCATCAGCAGCAGCGTGAAGACCACGATGAGCACGATTAGAATGACGAATGCCGAAATAAACGGACGGCGAATAACCATGGCGAGAGCCCATTCGAAGATATCCTGTGGCTGCTCAGACTCATCAGTAAAGCGCCAGGGCTGGTCCAGCAGTCCGGCCTTCAGGGTGTTCTGTTCAAACGGGTAAGTTGCGAACGGAATGATTGAAGAGGCTAGACCGACTACGCCACGGCCAAAGCTCCAACGCTGGTTAATCCACACCATGATGGTGGTGGCCACGTAGCACAGGAATGTGAAACCGTGAATGCTGCCGAAGATGGTGGTGGCAACGTCAGTGACTTTGAAAAGGTTTTTTAGCGCCAGACCGATAAGCAACAGGGCCCATGTGACCATTTCAGCTGCAGCGAGAATGCCGTAGAGCTTCTTCGGTGAGTTCATGGTGTCAAACCTAGCAGAACTATGGGTGGCCGCCTCAGGAGAATCTAATGCAAACAGCTGTTCGAAATGTGGTATTAGTGGATACGTGACTTATCGAGCTGGTTCTCTGCGGGTGATGGGCATTGACCCGGGCCTTACTCGCTGCGGTCTTTCCATTGCCGAAGGCGCTCAGGGCAGGAAAGTCGTTCCCATCGCAGTCGGCGTGGCCCGCACACCAACCACGGCATCGTTGGAAGATCGCCTCTTGCGGCTTTCTAATGCAGCTGAGCAGTGGATGGATGAATATCAACCGGACGTGGTTGCTATGGAAAGGGTTTTTGAGCGCGGCAATGTCTCCACCGTTATGCAGACTGCGCATGCGGTCGGTGTGCTTGTCCTCGCTGCGGCGAGACGTGGTTTGGAAGTGCATATGTACACGCCATCGGAGGTCAAAAAGGCGCTTACCGGCAATGGCCGTGCGGATAAGAAGCAGATGACCATGATGGTAACCAGAATTCTCGGGTTGGAAACTCCGCCTAAGCCTGCAGACGCGGCAGATGCGTTGGCTATTGCCATCTGTCATTGTTGGCGTGGCCCGGTGCTGCAACGGCAGCGGGATACTTTGGAGGCGCTCGCAAAACAGCACGAGGCGCGAGAGCTGGAGCTTTCTCGGCGCGAGGAGACTTCGCGGTAGGTCTATGACCGGAGAGGGATTAGCTGTGAAATCTGTGCTTATCGGGGTCTGTGATGGTCAGTATGGAAAGGAATTGTGAGAAGTGATTGCATCTCTGCGCGGTGAGGTCATTGACCTCGGTGCGGACTATTGCGTTATCGAATGCGGTGGGGTGGGCCACCTGGTCACCATTACCGGCAGGCTGGCTTCCCAACTGGTGCGGCATGAGCAGACTTTCATGTTGACCACTATGGCAGTTCGTGAGGACGCAATCACGCTTTTCGGTTTCGCCAACTCGCAGGAACGTGAGATGTTTGCGCTTTTACGCACGGTCTCCACAGTTGGGCCAAAGGTCGCGATGTCCGTTCTTTCTGCGTTGTCACCGGCTGAGATTGCCAATGCGGTCGCCTCAAAGAACGCCAAGGCGCTGCAGGTCGCAAACGGCGTCGGTAAGCGATTGGCGGAGCGCCTGCTGGTTGAACTGAAGGACAAGGTCGAGGTTTTTGCCGACCGTGCGGTATCCCAACCAGAGGAAGCCACCGGTGGGGCGGCACCTGGCATTGTTTTGAAGGCAGATCTCGATCAGGTTGTTGGCGCTCTAATCGGGCTTGGGTTCCCAGAGGCTGATGCAAATGAAGCGGCAGAGACCGTCGTTCGGATTGATCCGACATTGGATACGTCGATGGCCCTGAAGGCGGCACTAAAGACGTTGGGCGAGAAGTAGAAGCAGGTCGGCAACCTGCAACTACATTGATGGTGAAAGTTTGCAGTGCACTAGGATGAGGGGACTATGAGCGATATCGAGCGCACGGAGTTTAACGTGTCAGACAACCCCTTCGGGGGTTCCCTCGGCGGACCCACCAATAATCCCTTCGGTGGTGCGGGAAACGGTGCGCAGCGCGATGTTGATGCCCGTGCTCAGCTCGAGGAAGTCGATGCGGAATCGAACCTGCGCCCTAAGTCGCTAGGGGAGTTCATCGGTCAGCCCAAGGTTCGAGAACAGCTGGACTTGGTGCTGGCCGGAGCGCGGGGTCGAAACGTCACGCCGGATCATATTCTGCTGTCGGGGCCTCCTGGCCTGGGTAAGACGACCATGGCCATGATTATTGCGCAGGAGATGGGAAGCTCTCTGCGCATGACGTCTGGCCCGGCGCTGATTCGTGCGGGTGATCTGGCAGCAATGCTGTCGAACCTGCTAGAGGGCGATGTCCTCTTCATCGATGAGATCCACCGGATCGCCCGGCCAGTGGAGGAGATGCTCTATATGGCAATGGAGGATTTCCGTATCGATGTCATCGTGGGTAAAGGCCCGGGTGCTACCTCGATTCCACTCGAGATTCCGCCATTTACGCTTGTAGGCGCGACTACGCGCTCAGGTATGTTGACCGGCCCGCTGCGTGACCGTTTTGGCTTTACCGCGCAGATGGAGTTTTACGAGGTTGAAGACCTCACCAAGGTGGTGACGCGTGCTGCGGGAATCCTGGGCGTGGATATCAGCCCAGAGGCAGCGGTAGAAATTGCTTCGCGTTCGCGGGGCACACCACGAATCGCCAACCGCCTGCTGCGCCGCGTCCGTGACTTCGCCGACGTTCATTCCGGTGGGGTTATTGATCTCGGGGCGGCGAAGGCTGCGCTGATTGTCTTCGATGTCGATGAGCTGGGACTCGACCGTTTGGACCGCGCAGTGCTGACCGCCCTGGTCAAGGGACATGGCGGCGGGCCGGTGGGCGTGAATTCCCTGGCTCTGGCAGTGGGGGAGGAACCCTCGACGGTGGAAGAAGTGTGTGAACCCTATCTAGTACGTGCCGGCATGATTGCGCGTACATCCCGCGGACGTGTAGCAACTGCCCGCGCATGGCGACACTTGGGTTTGCAGCCGCCGGAGGGGACGATCGGAGAGTAGTTTCCTGCAACTGAGTCCGCGTGGTCTGGAGTTCCGCCCAGGGCAGTGTGGAATTGCTAGCAGGCAATTCGTTAAACTCGGCAGACATGAATCAAACTATTCTCCTCCTACTTATTTTCTTGTTCCTGGCGCTGCCAATTTGGCAGATCATCAAGCAGAACAAGCAGGTGCGCACTATCCGGGACATGCAGGATAAGCTGGCCCCGGGCGCGGAGGTCATCACCGGATCGGGCATGCACGGTGTGGTCGTTGACACCACCGATACAACAGTCGACCTGATCATCGCGGACGGAATCGTCACCCGCTGGGAAAAGGGTGCTATTGCCCGCAACCTCACTACCGGCACTGGAGCTAGTTACGCTCACCGTGACCAGCGCGGCCGGGTCTCCGATGCCGAGGACGATCATGTCGGCGATGTGCAGGAAATCACTGGCCGCAGTTCGGCTGACAATGCGGCACCGGAGTCGGGTACGTCGAATGCACCGAGCGACCTGGACAATCCGGGAGCCGACGGCTCTACGTCTACCGAGAAGTAGCAATGACTCTTTAGAGTCCGCACTTTTCCGGCGCGCTCGCGTTTGGTTGCGTGCGCGTCATAGGACAAGACATACGACCCAGGTTTCGCCGTCGGCAAGCGTGGGAAAAATTTTCAATAAATTGGTACAAGTCGAAACCGGCACGCCACGCTAAATCGGTTATTCTCTAGCGGTTGGTGTTTATAGCTTTGCTTTGCGACGTCCGCAATGCCTCCAGCGGGTTTTGCACGAGTTCGCGGTGCGGTTATGGACACGCGTTTCTACCCGAAGCGTTCTAGTACCTAAACGTCACGATTCAGGAGACTTTGCTTTGAACAGCAAATCCAGATCCGGTGCGAATACATTCAAGAGGAACTGGCCACAGTGGCTGTTGGCGCTGTTCGTCAGCTTCCTTATTCTTACGTACGCACTCGTCTTTTTCACTGGCGGCGGATCAGCCAAGCCAAAGTTGGGCATCGACCTGCAGGGCGGTACCCGCGTTACTCTGGTGCCGCAGGGCGAAAAGCCGACTCGCGATCAGCTCGATCAGGCTCGTAAGATTCTGGAAAATCGCGTAAATGGCATGGGTGTCAGTGGCGCTCAGGTCGTCACTGACGGTGACACCCTGGTCATTACTGTCCCGGGTGAAGATTCACAGGAGGCCCGTTCTCTCGGCCAGACCTCGCAGCTCTTCTTCCGTCCAGTGGAGCAGCCTACGCAGGGCCCCGATGAAGCTACCTTTGGTGAGGTAGTCAAGAAGACCGCCGAAGATTGGGTGTCTGTTGGTGTGCTGTCGAAGGAGGAGGCCACCAAGCGCGTTGATGACCTGTACAAGGACATGAACGAGACCCAGAAGCGTGCTGTCGACGCCTTCAAGCAGCAGAATCCGGACCAGCCGGTTCCGGAGGAACTGTCCAAGTCGCTCGGCGAAGCCCCGACGTTGGAAGCTACTGCTCCGGCGAAACCGGCGAACTCTATTGAGGCGGCGGAGCTGCGCACGAAGGTTCGTGACGTGTTGCTGGCAACCCGCCAGTCTGAAGACCCTACGACACAGTTTGCGGCCGCTGCTCTGATGACCTGCGATGACCGCAACGCAGTCGATCCGCTGCAGGGCGCTGATGACCCGGCCAAGCCACTGGTCACCTGTTCGCCAGAGGGAGGTCAGGCAATCTTCCTGGGCAAGGCTCCGCTGCTGATTGGCCAGGAGGACGAAGCCGACGGCCAGCGGTTGTCCGGTGATTCCATTGACACCAATGCCCCGATTAGCGGTGGCTACGACCAGCAGTCTGGCCAGATTCAGGTGTCCTTTAGCTTCAAGTCCGGTAAGAACGATACCGGCGCTCGTACGTGGACCAAGTTGACCAATGATTACCTGCAGCGACAGGTGGCAATTGTCTTGGACTCGAAGGTTATTTCCGCTCCGGTGATTCAGGAGGCCACCCCAGTCGGTTCCGCCACCCGCATCACTGGTGATTTCACTATCGATGAGGCCCAGGCCCTGGCCAATAATCTGCGCTACGGCGCACTGCCGTTGTCGTTCGCAGGTGAGGACGGTGAGCCGGGAGGCACCACCACGACCATTCCTGCCATGCTAGGTTCGGCATCCCTGGAGGCCGGTCTGCTGGCAGGCATCATCGGTATCGCTCTGATTGTTGTCTACGCGGTGGTTCTCTACCGCGGTCTCGGTGCAATTTCGCTGGTTTCGCTCGCAGCAGCTGGTGCGATGGTCTACGGCGTGCTCGTACTGTTGGGGCGCTGGATTGGCTACTCGCTCGATCTCGCTGGTATCGCCGGCATCATCATTTCCATTGGTGTGACGGCGGACTCGTTCATCGTTTTCTTCGAGCGCATCAAGGATGAGATCCGCGCGGGCAGAACATTCCGCTCTGCAGTTCCGCACGCTTGGCGACGAGCACGGCGCACCATCCTGTCGGGTAACTTCGTGTCCATCATTGCGGCTGTGGTTCTTTACATCCTGGCCGTCGGTGATGTCCGTGGTTTCGCGTTTACACTCGGCCTGTCCACGGCATTCGATATTGTGACCGCCTTCCTGGTGACCGCACCATTGGTCATCCTGGCTACCCGGAAATGGCCGGCACTGTCCAAACCGTCCATGAACGGTTTTGGTTCGGTCATGGAGGTCGCTAATAGGAACAAGTCCGTAGCTACCGGTAAGAAGGCTGTCGCCACTAGTGCAGCTCCCAGCACAGCGACCAGTGCCGGCACCGAATCCGGTTCGGCTAACTCCGGCGCGATTGAGGGGAAGTAGGAATCCATGAATACTACTCAGACGAATCCGGCGCTAACCACGGATATTGACGGCGCAAACGACGACTCCTTCTTCCGCCGCCTCTACACCGGCGAGGGTGGAATTAACATCGTCGGCAAGCGGAAGCGTTGGTACCAGATTGCAATTGCCGTCATTGTCATTGCTGTGGCGTCAATGCTGATTCGAGGCTTTAGCTTCGGTATCGACTTCGAAGGCGGCACTAAGTTGACCATGCCGCCGGCCTCAGTGACCACTGAACAGGCTGAAGAGGTCTTCACCGATGCCACTGGTGTGACACCGGAGTTGGTGCAGATTATCGGTTCCGGTGAGGGACGTATCCTGGAAATCACGTCTGAAAAGCTGACTCAGGACGAGATTAATAATGCTCGTGTTGCACTGAACGACGCATTCAAGCCCGTCGACGCACAGGGGGAGCAGACCCCGGATGCGATTGGTGACTCGACCGTTTCCGAGTCCTGGGGCTCGTCGATTACCAACCGAATGTTGCTGGCCGCAGTGGTATTCCTGGGTTTGGTCTTTGCCTACATCACCATTCGCTTCGAGCGTGACATGGCTATTTCTGCCATCCTCGCTCTGGCTGTGGACGCAATCGTGATTATGGGCATCTACGCGCTGATCGGCCTAGATGTCACCCCGGCCACCATTATTGGTCTGCTGACTGTGCTGTCGTTTTCGCTGTACGACACCGTCGTGGTCTTCGACAAGGTCGACGAGAACACGGCGGGCTATCGCTCGTCGACACGTAGAAGCTACGCCGAGCTGGTGAATCTGGCTGTGAATCAAACCATCATGCGTTCCATCAACACCACCGTGTCGACTCTGCTGCCGATTCTGGCACTGATGATTATCGCCGTGGGCATGCTGGGTGTCGGTACGCTCAAGGATTTGGCACTGGTTCAGCTCATCGGCATTATTCAGGGCACATTCTCCTCGATCTTCCTGGCCTCGCCGCTGTTGGTATCGCTCAAGTCGCGTCAGCGCAAATACCGCAAGCACGACGAAGCGGTAGCCGCCGCACGGGCAAAGGCATCTGTTGGTGCTAGCTCGAACACCGAAAACGGCACCGTTGATGCTGCGGAGGACAAGGCCGCGGAAGACGCGTCGGCAAGCGAGATGGAGCAGTCGACACCGAAACGAACGGTGACAACTCCGAAGCTTGAGGGGGATGAAGACAAGCCTCTGTCCTGGCGTCCGGGGCAGTAGAAGGTAGCGGACCCCAGCGGTTGGGGTGAAACTACTTTAAAAGGGCATAGTGCGGGTATCGTTGACAGGTACCCGCACTTTTTCTTTTTGTCGAAAAGGAGCCTGCACCTGTGTCATATGCACACGCGCGAGAGGCATTGGCCGATCAAATTCGTTTCGTCCCCGATTTTCCAGTTGAGGGCGTACTCTTCGAGGACCTGACACCGGCGCTTGCCGACGGCCCGACTTTCACCCTGATTGTGGACGAGATCGCCGCCAAGGTAGAAGAGTTTGGGGCTGATGTCATTGGCAGCCTTGATGCGCGTGGATTCCTGCTGGGCTCCGCTGTGGCATACAAACTGGGGCTGGGGGTGCTGGCCATTCGGAAGAAGGGCAAGTTGCCACCGCCTGTACTGACGGAGACCTATGACCTGGAGTACGGTACGGCGTCACTGGAAATTCCGGCCAGTGGGATTGAGCTGAAGGGCAAAAAGGCCGTGCTTGTCGACGATGTGTTGGCGACAGGTGGCACCCTGTGTGCAGCCCGCGCGCTGCTGGAAGCCTCCGGCGTGGAGGTAACTGGTTTGTGCACTGTTCTCGAGGTCGAAGGTTTGGGAGCTCGGGAGAAGCTCGCTGATCTGCCTCTGTTCGTGGTCAATAGGGGGTGAATGAGCGATGGCTGAAGGGCCCGCACGCCGATATGGTGCTCGACTAGCGCGAAGTCTTACGGGTAACAGGACAAAGACCCGACCAGTGCTCGATCCGCTGGTGGCGGTACATCGGCAGGTGCATCCGCGCGCAGACCTAGCGGTACTTCAGCGCGCCTACGATACGGCCGAGCGCCTTCACGAGGGCGTGTACCGAAAGTCAGGTGAGCCCTACATCACCCATCCGCTCGCAGTTGCCACCATCGCCGCCGAGATTGGCATGGACACGACCACACTAGTGGCGGCACTGCTGCACGACACGGTCGAGGACACCGATTACACGCTGGAAGAGCTGGAGAGCGACTTCGGGCCAGAAGTCGCGCGCCTTGTTGATGGCGTGACCAAGCTGGATAAAGTTGCGCTGGGCTCCGCCGCTGAGGCAGAGACCGTGCGCAAAATGATTATCGCGATGAGCCAGGATCCGCGAGTCCTGGTGATCAAAGTAGCTGACCGGCTGCACAATATGCGCACCATGCGCTTCCTGCCGCCCGAGAAGCAGGCGAAGAAGGCCCGCGAGACTCTCGAAGTGATTGCGCCGTTGGCGCACCGTTTGGGTATGGCCAGCGTGAAGTGGGAGTTAGAAGACCTCTCCTTTGCCATCTTGTACCCGAAGAAGTACGACGAAATCGTGCGCTTGGTTGCAGACCGCGCACCACAGCGCGACCGATACATCCAGGAAGTCTCCGAGATGATCCAGAAGGATCTGAAGGAGTCCCACATCGCCGCCGAAGTGCAGGGCAGGCCGAAGCACTACTGGTCGATTTATCAGAAGATGATTGTCCGCGGTCACGAGTTCGATGAGATTTTTGATCTGGTTGGACTGCGAGTTCTGGTGGACACAACGAAGGACTGCTACGCCGCCATGGGCGCAGTCCACTCACTGTTCAAGCCCATGCCAGGGCGGTTCAAGGACTATATTTCCTCGCCCCGTTTTGGTGTCTACCAGTCACTGCATACAACGGTGATTGGCCCTGGCGGCTCACCGCTGGAAGTGCAGATTCGCACCCACGAGATGCACTACAACGCCGAGTACGGCATTGCCGCGCACTGGCGTTATAAGGAAACGAAGGGTTCTCACAAGGGCGACTCCGCCGAAGTCGATCAGATGGCATGGATGCGTCAGCTTCTTGATTGGCAGCGAGAGGCCGCCGACCCCAACGAGTTCCTGGACTCTCTGCGCTACGATCTCTCAGTTACGGAGATCTTCGCTTTCACACCTAAGGGCGATGTCATCACTCTGCCGGCGGATTCCACTCCGGTGGACTTTGCCTATGCGGTTCACACGGAGGTTGGACACCGGTGTATTGGTGCCAAAGTCAACGGCAAGTTGGTGGCCTTGGAATCACCGCTGAAGACCGGCGACCGTGTTGAGATTTTCACTTCCAAGGATGCCCATTCCGGTCCGTCCAAGGACTGGGAGAAGTTCGTGAAAACCCCACGCGCGCGGGCGAAGATTCGTCAGTGGTTTGCCAAGGAACGCCGCGAGGAGGCACTCGATGCCGGTCGCGATGCGCTGGCTGCAGAAGTTCAGCGCGGCGGGCTGCCAATGCACCGACTGTTCACTCCGGCGTCAATCAAGCAAATTGCTTCCGAGCTGCACTATGCGGATGTCGACGCGCTCTACACCGCAATTGGTAAGGGACAGGTCTCTGCGCAGCACGTGACGCACCGCCTGATGGCACAATTCTCCAGCACGGACGATGCCGAAGAACAGCTGGTCGCACGCACTCCGATTTCAAAGATGAGTGTGCACAACACTCCTCGTCGTGCTGATAGCACCGGTGTGCTCGTAGAAGGCAGCGCGGATATGGCCGCGAAATTGGCCAAATGCTGTACACCAGTGCCTGGCGATGCCATCTTTGGCTTCGTCACCCGCGGCGGCGGGGTCAGTGTGCACCGGACGGACTGCACTAATGCGGAGAAACTGCATCAGGAACCCGAGCGCATTATCGAGGTTTCTTGGGCAACGGATTCCTCGGGTGCAGTCTTCATGGTCACGGTGCAAATCGAAGCACTTGACCGCCATGGTCTGCTCTCAGAGATTACTCGTGTGTTCTCCGACCAGAAGGTCTCGATTCTGTCGACGTCTTCGCATACCTCCGACGATCGCGTCGCTGTAATGCGGTTTAGCTTCGAGGTCTCGGACACTAAACAGATGGGCTATATCTTCAACATTTTGCGCGGTGTCGAGGGAGTCTTCGATGTCTACCGCATTACCTCTGGTCAGTAGTCGTTTTACGACGGGGGCAGTGTCACCAGTTACCTGGTTAGTCCTTTGGCCCCCTAAATCACGGTCCCGCCAATTGTGGCGCCGTCGATAAGTGGGACCGAACTAGGCGAGTAGTCACACCAACGCAAAAAGGGCCAGGGTACCCCCTGGCCCTTTTCCTAGTTGATTAGCTTCTCAATCAACTACTTGATTTCTGCCTTTTCAATACGAACTTCCTTGGCTGGCTTACCGTCAGAGGTACCGCCGCCCTCAATTCCGTTCTTGGCAATGTCTGCAACCGTCGTGGTGCCCTCGTCAGTCATGGAGCCGAGTACGGTGTACTGCGGGGGCAGCTGCGAATCCGCCCAATTGAGGAAGAACTGGCTACCGTTAGCATCCGGATCGTTCGGGTTTGCCATGGCAATGGAGCCCTTCGGGTACACGAGCGGGGTGTTCTGATCCAGGTCGGAGTCCTTGACAGGCCATTCGCCGGCGAACTTGAAGCCCGGGCCGCCGGTACCAGTGCCAGTTGGGTCACCACACTGCAAAACGTTCAGGCCACCACCGGTAATACGGTGACATACAGTGTCGTTGAAGTAGTTGGACTTGGCCATGTGCTCAATGGCATTGACACTGCAAGGGGAAATAGAGCGATCCAGTTCCATCGGAATATCACCCTGATTAGTCTTCAGCGTGATGGTGACAGTTCCGGTTGCGGGCACGTCGTCGGTGGTTGGCTTGTCAATATCCCTCGAAGCCTCGCCATCATCCGGGTAATCACACGTGACGGTGTGCGGAAGTGGTGCAGAACGCTTCATCGGAACCTTTTCACCGCTGACGGGAGTTGCCGTGAGAGCAGCCGGATCGACAGAAGTCGTCGATTCTTCAGCGGCCTCGTTGTCGTCAGCTCCACCGGCGGTGGTCAGGAGGTAGATGCCGCCGGCAATGAAGAGCAGAATTGCCAAGGTGGTTACGACAACGCCGAGTGGCTTTAGCTTTTCAGCACGCGCACGGCGCTTCAATTCGCGCTCGAGCGTCCGCATCGCATCTTTGCGCCTTTGCTCATTATTGGCCACTAGTCATTCTCCGTATCTCTTAGTCATCATTTGCTGGTGACGGAACATCAGCAGACAATCTTGCCCATCGATAGTGGCCGAAATAGAGGTGCGAGCCCAATCGGTCACTGTCGCGTACACAACCGACTATTATGCCCGGAATTGCTTCCCATTTGCGAGATGACAGGCCAGGTGCCATGTGGAAAGGGCTCTTGCCATGTGGGGAGGACTCTGACGAGTTTTCTTGGAATGCTCTTTTAGGCACCGTGGTATGTCGGCAATCGATACAATAGGGCGCCATGGAGATTTTTGGTTTCGCTGCTGGCCCTTTTCAGACCAACTGCTATGTGGCAACAGGCGCTCCCAAGATGGATGAGCTAGCCACCCCATGCGTCATTATTGACCCGGGCATGGGGGCACTCGAGGTAGTGCGCGCTGAGGTCGAAAAGCGCAATTGGAAGCCGGAGGCAATCCTGTTGACGCATGGTCATATCGACCACATCCGCGATGTCGCTGAGGCCGCTGACTTCTGGGATGTCCCCGTCTTCATTCACGAAAGCGATAATGTATTGCTGGCCAACCCGAAACTTGGCGGTTCCTCCTTCGGCCATCTATTTAATGTGGACGCTATGCAGGCTTACACCACGGCTGAATTCTTTGACGATAGCGAAGAAGTAAAGTGGGCAGGTTTGAAGTTCGAGGTTATTCATGCGCCCGGACACTCTCCGGGATGTGTGATGTTGCGCGCATCCGATGGGGAAGATGAGATTATTTTCAGTGGCGATGTCCTCTTCAAGGGCGCTATCGGTCGCGTTGATTTGCCGGGTAGCAGCCCGGAGCAGATGCAGCAGTCGCTGAGGAATAAGGTCCTCCCGCTGGCGGACAATCTAATGATCCTTCCGGGGCACGGCTCCGCATCGTCGATAGGCGAGGAGCGCGCGACCAACCCGTTCCTGCAAAATCTCGGCTGACCTGGCTGACACGTTGTAGGAGCCGGCAGGTAGAGTTAGCGGAGTGAACTCTAGCCAGAAGCCAAAGAAGTTAAAGCCATTTTCTGCGCCCAAGGGCGTGCCGGATTATGTCCCGCCGGTCTCCCGCGAATTTGAGGCGGTGCGGAACTCCTTCCAGCACCGTGCGCGGCTTGCGGGCTATGAGCACATTGAGTTGCCAATCTTCGAGGAAACTGGTCTTTTTGCACGCGGTGTAGGCGAATCGACGGACGTCGTCACTAAGGAGATGTATACGTTCGCCGATCGCGGCGATCGTTCTGTCACCCTGCGTCCGGAGGGTACCGCCGGCGTAATGCGCGCCGTCATCGAGCACAATCTCGATCGCGGCCAGCTGCCGGTCAAGCTGTCGTATGCTGGGCCTTTCTTTCGCTACGAGCGCCCGCAGGCAGGCCGTTACCGTCAGCTGCAGCAGGTCGGTGTCGAGGCAATCGGCGTTGATGATCCAGCACTCGATGCCGAGGTCATCGCGCTTGCCGACGCATGTTTCCGCGGCATCGGCCTGGAGGGATTCCGTCTTGAGTTGACCAGTCTCGGTGACAATACCTGTCGTCCGGAATACCGAGCGAAGCTCCAGGAATTCCTATTTGACCTGCCGCTGGATGAGGAAACACGCCACCGGGCAGACATTAACCCGCTGCGTGTCCTCGATGATAAGCGACCGGAAATGCAGGACATGCTTGCCGACGCGCCGCTGATGCTCGACCACCTTTCCGACAGCGCTCGCAGCCACTTTGAATCAGTCACTGGCCTGTTGGATGACATGAAGGTGCCGTATGTGATTAATCCGCGCATGGTGCGTGGTTTGGATTACTACACCAAGACGTGCTTTGAGTTTGTACACGACGGTCTTGGTGCCCAGTCGGGAATCGGCGGCGGTGGTCGATACGACGGTCTAATGGCTCAGCTCGGTGGCCAGGAGCTATCCGGTATTGGTTTCGGCTTGGGTGTGGATCGCGCCCTGCTCGCGCTGGAGGCCGAGGGCAAGCAGGCCAGCGATGGTCGCCGTGTCGATGTCTATGGTGTTGCGCTCGGCGAAGAGGCCGCTCACGCCTTGGCGGTGCAGATTAATAAGCTGCGCCACGCCGGTATCCGCGCTGACATGTCCTACGGCGGCCGCGGCCTGAAGGGCGCGATGAAGGGCGCCGATCGTGCTGGTGCTCGATTTGCACTGGTTCTCGGTGAGTCGGAGCTGGCCGCAGGCGAGGTCCAGCTGAAGAATCTGGAGTCCCACGAGCAGCACGCAGTAGCACTTGATGCGCTGGTGCAGGAATTGCAGTCGCGTATCTAAGCAGTTGCACATCTACTAGGCGTGTAGCTTTTAGACGTGCGGCTGCTGAGTGAAGGGGTTAGCGGTAGACGCCGCGGCCAAGGGTGTCGCACTGTGACATCTTCCCGGACTTGTAGCCGGTTAGGAATGCCTTCGTACGCTGCTCGGCCGAACCATGGGTCCAGGAATCCGGCTGGACCCCGCCGCCGGAATGTTGCTGGATGGTGTCATCACCAATGGCCTTCGTAGTTTTCAGGGCATCGGCGACCTGTTCGTCGGAAAGCGGCTCGAGGATGGCGTCCGGCCCCTTGTCTGCGTAGTAAGCCCAGATACCCGCGTAGCAGTCGGCCTGCAGCTCAATCTTCACGGCATCGGATTCGGGGCCCGGCTCGTTATAGTTACTGCGGCCGAGCGTGCCCTCCAACTTTTGGATATGGTGGCCGAATTCGTGCGCCACGACATACTCCTGTGCCAGCGGACCGTTGCCTCCGCCCATACGCTCCAGCGTGCTAAAGAACTCTGTGTCGAAGTACGCCGTTTGGTCGGCGGGGCAGTAGAAGGGGCCGGTAGACGATGATGCCGCACCACACCCCGAACGAGTAGATCCTTCAAAGAGAACTAGCCCCGGGTTCGTGTACTTGATGCCCGCCTGTGCGGGAAGCTGCTCCTCCCAAACTCGGTCGACGGAAATACCGGTGAATTCCATACGGCAGTCGATACGATTGTTGGCATCCTCGCCTGTCTTACAGGGATCTTCACCAGGGGATTGCTGCGCTGTCTGGGAAGACTGGTTGCCCTGTGTGCCAGTCAACTGGTCGAGCTGCCCCGGATCGCCGCCGAGAAGTAAATACAAGCCAATGAGTACAAGGCCGCCGATACCACCGCCACCTATAGCAACAGCACGGCCACCGCCCGAGCGTCGTTCGGCCCGTGCCGAGCTCTTTTGGAAATCATTCCGGAAGGTCATAGGACTAAGACTATGGCATAAGCTACAAAAAGCGGATTATTGAAGGCCGGCAGAAACCAATTAAAGCGGGGTCTTCTTCTCACGTTTATGGCTTCAAGGTAGACTACACGGACGAAACCGCTCTCTTGAAGCGTTAATCCCAATAGCACCAATTTTGGAAGGACCAATTCGCAGTGCTTCGTACGCATCTTGCCGGAGACCTCCGCGCTGACCTCGCCGGCAGCACAGTAACCCTGACCGGTTGGGTTGGACGCCGCCGCGACCATGGTGGCGTGATTTTCATTGACATGCGTGACCGCTCTGGTTACGCCCAGGTTGTGTTCCGCAATAGCGAAGTTGCTGAGCGCGCACACCACCTGCGCAGCGAGTACTGCATTCAGGTCACCGGTGTCGTGGAGAAGCGCCCGGAGGGTTCCGAGAACCCGAACCTGGCTTCTGGTGAGATTGAGGTCAACGTCACGGAGCTGACCATCCTCAACGAGTCGGCAGCGCTGCCGTTCCAGCTCGAGGATGTCGGAACTTCCGGCACGGTTGGCGAAGAAGCACGTCTGAAGTACCGCTACCTGGACCTGCGTCGCGAAGGCCCGGCCAAGATTATGCGTCTGCGTGCCGCTGTCAACCGCGCGGCACGTAAGGTGCTGGACAGCCACGACTTCACTGAGATTGAAACCCCGACGCTGACTCGTTCCACCCCGGAGGGTGCTCGTGACTTCGTGGTGCCAGCTCGTCTGAAGCCGGGTACCTTCTACGCTCTGCCGCAGTCCCCGCAGCTATTCAAGCAGTTGCTGATGGTCGCGGGCATGGAACGCTACTACCAGATTGCTCGTTGCTACCGCGATGAGGACTTCCGTGCTGACCGCCAGCCGGAGTTCACTCAGCTCGACGTCGAGATGAGCTTTGCAGAGCAGGACGATGTCATTGCACTGGCGGAAGAAATCCTGGTCGCTATCTTTGCAGAGGCCGGTGTTACCGTTCAGACGCCGATTCCGCGCATGACCTTCAAGGAGGCCATGGAGAAGTACGGATCGGATAAGCCGGATTTGCGCTTCGACATCCCGCTGGTGGAGTGCACCGAGTTCTTTAAGGACACCACTTTCCGGGTCTTCCAGAACGACTACGTCGGCGCAGTTGTGATGGACGGTGGCGCATCGCAGCCTCGTCGTCAGCTGGATGCGTGGCAGGATTGGGCCCGCCAGCGCGGTGCCAAGGGCCTGGCTTACATCCTCGTCGGCGAAGATGGCTCCCTGGGCGGTCCGGTTGCCAAGAACATCACTGACGCAGAGCGCGAAGGTATTGCGGAACACGTCGGTGCCAAGCCGGGCGACTGCATCTTCTTCGCAGCAGGTGACGCAAAGAGCTCCCGCGCGCTGCTCGGTGCCGCTCGTGGTGAGATTGCCAAGAAGCTCGGCCTGATTAAGGACGGCGACTGGGCATTCACCTGGGTCGTCGATGCACCACTGTTCGAGCCGGCTGCGGATGCCACCGCTTCCGGCGATGTGGCTTTGGGCCACTCCCAGTGGACCGCCGTCCACCACGCCTTCACCTCACCGAAGCCGGAGCACATGGATACCTTCGACAAGGATCCGGGTAACGCACTGGCATACGCCTACGACATTGTCTGCAACGGCAACGAAATTGGCGGCGGCTCCATTCGTATCCACCGTCCGGATGTTCAGAAGCGGGTCTTCGACGTCATGGGCATCGGTGAGGAAGAGGCACAGGAGCAGTTCGGCTTCCTGCTGGATGCCTTCCAGTACGGTGCCCCGCCGCACGGTGGTATCGCATTCGGTTGGGACCGTATCGTGTCCCTGCTGGCCGGCGTTGACTCCATTCGCGAAGTTATTGCCTTCCCGAAGTCCGGTGGCGGTGTCGACCCGTTGACCGACGCTCCTACTCCGATTACCGCCCAACAGCGCAAGGAGACCGGCATCGATTTCAAGCCGAAGCAGAAGCAGAAGGCCGATAACAGCAAGGCAGCGGCAGGCGCCGGCGAGGACAAGTAAACGCTTGACTGTAACTGGCTCATTGAAAGGGCATTCAATGGAGTACTCGGACGACGCTGCAGCAGAAGTTGACAGCGTAGTAAAAGACGCGGAGGCACTGCTTTCCGCCCGGTTCGGCGGCACCCCGATGTTGTCGGATCCAGAAGTACTCTCGGGTCAGTCCAACGCACTTGTTGTCCGCGTCCGGGTCGCGTCGAACCCGTTTATGCAGGAACGCACGGTCGTCGTAAAGCAAATTCCCGTAACTACAGACGATGTCGATCCTGCTGTACTACGGGAAGTCGTGGCGTACCAATTCATCAATACGCTGCCTGACGACGTCCGTCCGGGGCCTCAGCTCCTTGCTTACGATGTTTCCAAGCAACTGCTGGTTCTGAGCGATGTCGGTGTTGTGGAGACGCTTGCGGACGTTCTGATTCGCGGTGACGAAGAACGTCGTTTGCGGGCATTCCGCAGCCTCGGCGCGTCACTTGGGCGAATGCACATTCACACGCATACTCGCGAAGATGGGTTTGAGACTCTGCGTCGCCGTCTGTGGTCGAAAAACAAGGTCGATCGCGAGGCACTAGAGGCTCGTGATCACGGCATTGTGTCGGCGATTCGCTTTGGCATGCGGGCGATTGAGGGTTCGGGGATTCCCGTTTCCGATGCCGTGCGCTCCTTCGGCGATGACGCTGCCCGCCGTATTGAAAAGGGCACGCACCGGGCATTCACACCTTTTGATCTTGCCCCGGACAATATTCTCCTGGCGGACAAGGTCCAGTTCCTCGACTACGAATGGGCTGGTTACCGCGATGTCATATTCGATGTGGCCAGTGTGGTTGCAGGCTTCCCGCTGCATGTTTTCGTCGAGAGGCCATCGGAGGAAGAGGTCGACGTCTTTGTCCGCGCGTGGATGGAGGAGATTCGCGACCACTGGTATCGCGGCGTTAATGACCGCCGGATGATGGCTTTCATCGCGGCGGCTTTGCTCGGATGGCTTTTCATCTCCGCTACGGTCTCGTTCTTCGGTTCACCGAAGGCGGCCCTGTGGGTGGGTCATGAGGGACGGACAGACCTGAACCCAGAAGTGGGAGGTTCAGCGCTGGAAAAGCGAGACATGGCCAACACTGCCCGCGCCATCGCACAGTTCGCGCATAAGTGTGAGGATGATCGCGCCGCCGAATTGGAGAAGTTCGCGCACGCAGTCATCGAGTTCTTAGAGGAAGAGGAAGGCTAGGGTACACAGTGGCGGATCCGAACCAGCTGCCGACAGGCGATGCAGACGGCTCCGCCGATGCCATGCCAGGGCTTTTCGACGAGCCTTCGGTCGCACGCCCCACGGAGGCGAAGACGACTGGTCGAGGTGCGGGCTCAAGCAGCAGCGGTGCAAACTCTGATGCCAAAGCCTACTTTCATCCAGGTGCGCACGCACCGTTGGCGGTACGCATGCGACCGCGCAACCTTGATGAAGTCGTCGGTCAAGACCACCTGCTAGCACCTGGAGCACCGTTGCGCCGTCTGGTTGAGGGCGGCGGTGACACCTCCGTGATTTTGTTTGGGCCTCCGGGGACGGGCAAAACCACTCTTGCCAGTTTGATTTCCGCTGCGACCGGCCGACATTTTGAAGCGCTTTCCGCACTCAATGCTGGAGTGAAGGAAGTGCGCGCGGTTATCGACACTGCTCGTCGCACGCTCGTCAACGAAGGTATTCAAACTGTGCTCTTCATTGACGAGGTGCACCGCTTTTCCAAAACGCAACAGGATGCCTTGCTGGGTGCCGTGGAAAACCGCATTGTCCTACTCGTTGCGGCAACCACCGAGAACCCCTCGTTCTCAGTGGTGTCCCCGCTACTCAGCCGGTCACTTCTGTTGCAATTGCAGCCACTGGATGACGATGCCGTCGGCACGCTCATTGATCGAGCGCTTACTGATGAGCGGGGGCTGGGTGGTCGCGTCAGCATGACAGACGATGCCCGAAAGCAACTTATTGCGCTGGCAGCTGGTGATGCCCGACGTTCACTTACCTATCTGGAGGCCGCCGCAGAGGCCGTGGCAGACGGCGAGCAGATTACCGCGGAATCGCTTGCCAATTCGATTAACCGGGCAGTAGTTCGCTATGACCGCGATGGGGACCAGCATTACGACGTCACCAGCGCGTTTATTAAGTCCGTGCGTGGATCTGATGTCGATGCTGCCCTGCATTACTTGGCGCGGATGATTGAAGGTGGGGAAGACCCTCGGTTTATTGCTCGCCGTATCGTCATCCTGGCCAGCGAAGACATTGGCATGGCAGACCCGACAGCCCTGCAAACTGCCGTCGCCGCGGCGCAGGCGGTTGCATTAATTGGTATGCCGGAAGCCCGCCTGACGTTGGCACAGGCAACTATTCACCTGGCCACAGCACCGAAATCCAATTCGGTCATAAACGCGATTGATGCGGCGCTGAAGGACGTTCGTGCCGGAAAAACCGGGCCAGTTCCTCCGCATTTGCGCGACGGACATTACAGCGGGGCCAAGGACCTCGGCCACGCGGTGGACTATATCTACCCGCACAATGATCCGATAGGCGTTGTTGCTCAGCAGTATCCGCCAGATCAATTGGTGGGCACTGATTACTTTGTCCCGTCGAACCATGGCCGAGAAAATGGGATGGCGGAGTACCTAGGACGTATTCGCCGGATTGTCAGAGGCATCCGTCGGAAGTCGAAGTAGGCGGGCTCGACGGTTTCACGTGTCGTCGATGGGGTGGTTTTAAAGTTGCCCGAACCTAGCGGGTAGACTGCTAGTTTTGTATTAAACATCTCGGACGCTCGACGTGAAACGAGGAAGTAGAACACCGTGCAGACTCATGAAATTCGAAATCGCTTTATCCAGCATTTCGTGAAGGCGGGACACACCGAGGTCCCCAGTGCCTCCCTGGTTTTGGATGACCCGAACCTCCTGTTCGTCAACGCAGGCATGGTGCCGTTCAAGCCCTACTTCCTCGGCAATGAGACTCCGGAGTTCTCAACCGCGACCTCTATCCAGAAGTGTGTGCGCACGCTGGATATTGAAGAGGTGGGTATCACCACTCGCCACAACACTTTCTTCCAGATGGCGGGTAACTTCTCGTTCGGAGATTACTTCAAGGAAGGTGCCATCACTCACGCATGGAGCCTTCTGACCGGAGCTGTTGAGGACGGCGGATTTGGCATCCCGGCTGAGAAGCTGTGGGTAACAGTCTTCCTCGATGACGACGAAGCCCACGACATCTGGCACAAAAAGGTCGGTGTGCCAGAAGAGCGTATTCAGCGCCGAGGTATGGCGGACAACTACTGGTCCATGGGCGTTCCAGGCCCGTGCGGTCCCTGCTCGGAAATCTTCTACGACCGTGGCCCAGAGTACGGTGCCGATGGTGGCCCAGAGGCTGACGAGGATCGTTACATCGAGATTTGGAACCTCGTGTTCATGCAGAACGAGCGTGGCGAGGGCACGGGCAAGGACGCTTTCGAGATTCTCGGCCCACTGCCGAAAAAGAACATCGATACCGGCATGGGCATCGAGCGCGTTGCGTTCCTGCTGCAGGGTGTCGACAACGTTTACGAAACTGACCTACTGCGTCCGGTTATCGACGAGGCCGAGAAGCTCACCGGCTCGAAATACAGCTCGAATCATCAGGACGATATCCGCTTCCGCGTCATCGCTGATCACAGCCGCACTGGCTTGATGCTGATGCTCGACGGTGTCACCCCGTCGAACTCCGATCGTGGCTATATTCTGCGTCGCCTGCTGCGTCGTATCATCCGCTCTGCGCGCCTTCTTGGGGCTAACGGTCCGGTATTGGAAAAGCTGATTGGTGTCGCTGCCGAGACCATGACTCCGTCCTACCCGGAGATTGCCGAGAGCTGGAACCGCATTCGCCGCGTAGCTGTCGCCGAAGAGAAGACCTTCACCAAGACCCTGTCGGCCGGTGAAGAGCTGTTTGAGCGCGCTGCCTCCAAGGCCAAGGCGGAGGGCAAGACTGTCCTGTCCGGTCACGATGCCTTCACCTTGCATGACACGCATGGTTTCCCAATCGATCTGACCATCG
The DNA here is from genome assembly GCF_946998835.1 of uncultured Corynebacterium sp. Lineage (GTDB taxonomy): Bacteria > Actinomycetota > Actinomycetes > Mycobacteriales > Mycobacteriaceae > Corynebacterium. Next base: position 33,874 of record NZ_CAMQAZ010000008.1, read on the forward strand.
AAATGGCCGAAGAAGCTGGCCTGACCATCGACCGCGATGAATTCGACCGCGAGATGGCAGAGCAAAAGGCCCGTGCAAAGGCCGACAGCCAGGCCAAGAAGCAGTCGCACACTGACCTGCACGTCTACCGCGAGTTCATCGACGAGCACCCGACGTCTTTCACCGGCTACGATCGGCTTGCCGACGAGTCCACGATTCTCGGTATCATCGCCGATGGTCAGAAGCAGGCTTTTGCCGCTGAGGGCGACGAGATTGAGGTCATTCTCGACCGCACGCCACTTTACGCCGAGGCCGGAGGCCAGCTGGCTGATCGCGGTCGCATCGTGACTGATTCCGGCGCCGTGGTTCACATTAACGATGTCCAGAAGGTGGGCAAGAAGCTGTGGCTGCACAAGGGCATCGTCACTGCCGGTGAATTCACCCCGGGTGTTTCCGCTGAAGCATTGGTTGATGAACAGTGGCGACACGGTGCTCGCCAGGCACACACTGCAACTCACCTGATTCACGGTGCTCTGCGCCAGGTCTTGGGCGATACTGCAACCCAGGCTGGTTCTATGAATAAGCCGGGCTACCTCCGTTTCGACTTCAAGTACGGCGAGCAGCTCACTGCGGAGCAGCTCCGCGAGATTGAGCAGATTACCAACGAGGCTATTGATAACGACTGGGCTGTCAATACCGCCGAGATGCCGCTGGAAGAAGCAAAGGCCTCCGGAGCGATGGCACTGTTCAACGAGAACTATGGTGACATTGTCCGCGTCGTGGAGATTGGTGGACCGTTCTCCATTGAGCTCTGTGGCGGTACCCACGTCTCGCACTCATCGCAGATTGGCCCGGTAGCGGTATTGGGTGAGTCCTCGGTCGGCTCCGGCGTACGTCGTATTGAGGCTTACTCGGGTATTGATTCCTTCCGGTACCTATCCACTGAGCGTCTCCTGGCGGAGCGGTTGGCCACTGAATTCAAGGCTCCGTCTGCCGAGCTGCCAGATCGCATCGCGGCACTAGCTGAGAAGCTAAAGGCTGCGGAGAAGCAGCTCGCTGATTTCAAGGCGGGGCAACTGCTGGCTAATGCGGCTTCCCACCTCGAGTCCGCTCGGACTGTCGGTGATGTCACATACCTCGGGCTCCAGCTGCCTGAAGGCACCGAGATGAAGGACATCCGTTCGCTTGCAAACGACCTGTCGAAGCGTCTTGCAGATCGTCCGAGCGTCATTGCTCTGATCTCCAGCGCAGGAGGCAAGGTCCCGTTCGTAGTCGCTGTTTCCGACGAAGCTGTCGATCGCGGTATCAAGGCGGGTGACCTGGTTAAGCTGATGGGCGCCAAGGTCGGCGGCAAGGGCGGCGGTAAGCCGGCAATGGCACAGGGCTCCGGTTCTGATGCCGCAGGTATTGATGCCGCGTTGGCTGCGGTCGAGGCCGAGCTGTCTAAGTAGCTGAAAAGTGGCTGTCCTATCGGGAGAACGATAAAACATGGCTAAGCCCCGTATTGATGTCCCCGGACAGGATGATCCCGGACGGGGGCGACGGCTTGGAATCGACGTTGGCGATGTCCGCGTTGGGGTAGCGGTCTCTGACCCTGACTGTATTCTCGCGACACCGGTTGAGACGGTGGCGCGAGCAACCGGCCGCAAGGATCCGGACGGCCCTGACATCGATCGACTCGTAGAGTTGGCCACTGAGTTGGAGGTCGTAGAAATTGTCGTCGGCATGCCGCTGATGCTTGACGGCTCGTTCGGTACGTCTGCACGTAAGGCCACTGACGTGGGGTTTCGATTGAAGCGTCGGCTTGGTGACCGCGTCGCCGTGCACTATGCAGATGAGCGTATGACGACAGTGATGGCACAGTCGCGGCTGCATGCAGCTGGCATTGACGTCAAGTCGGGGCGTCAGATCATCGACCAGGCCGCTGCAGTAGAAATTCTGCAGTCCTGGTTGGATCAGCGTTCGAAGTTATTGGCCGATAATACCGACTAGGGGGCACACAAAAGTTACCAAAAGGTGACAATTCCCCCTGCTTTGCGCAATTATTAAGTGTGTAATGCCTAAGCACGCCGGGTCGTGCCCGGAATTATGAAGAACTTAAAATGGTGAATCACATCTGGATTGCAGCGCGGCTTTACGACGGAATCGTATAAGCCTTGTTGCGCCAGTTGTCGTTTGATGCGTGTCGTACCTAGTTTTTTCGACTCGAACTGATACCGATGAAAGTGATTCACGTTCGAGGAGATTATTGATGAGTAAAGACGCGCAGACCGCGCGCCGCACTGACAGCAGCGTTGCCAATCGGAACCGCTCCGGTGCTCGTAGCGGTGGGGCAAAGCCTCGGGTTCGTCACCGTCAAACGGCAGTGGCAATCAATGTGACTTCAGTCCTGTTGTGCGTGTTAGTCCTTGGAGTAATCGGCATCGTGTGGAACCGTGGTGGCATTGTCGACGACTACGATGGCAAGGCTCATGGGTCAATAACTATTGTCGAGGTCGCCGAGGGCACGTCTCTCACCGACTTGTCCAACCATCTCGTCGATAGCGGGGTCGTTAAGTCTTCTCGGGCATTTATTCAGGCTGCGAATGCAAACTCTCATTCCAACGAGTTGCAGCCAGGTTTCTATAGGCTCCATCAGCGTATGAGCGCCGACGAGACCGTAGATGCGCTTCTGGATGTTGAGAATCAGGTCGGTACGGTTGACATTCCGACTGGTGCCCGCTTTGCCGACACCCGCATCGTTTCGTCCTCTGACGTGCGCAAGGGCATCTTCACTCTTATTTCCGAGGCCACCTGTATCGAAGATAATCACTGCGTATCCAAGGCTGATCTTGAGCGGGCCGCGGGTGAGACTGATTTGAATACACTCGGTGTCCCAGATTGGGCACAGGATGCCGTGGCAGCTCGTGGCAACGATCCCCGTCGTCTCGAGGGACTGATTACCCCGGGTATTCACCACTTCGACCCGCAGCTGACGGCAGAAGAAATGCTGGCCAAGCTGGTCAAGGAATCGGTGAAGAACTACGAGGACACCGGTCTCACGGCTTCCGCAGATTTGGTCGGTCTGTCTCCCTACGAGCTGATTACCGCGGCTTCGCTGATTCAGATGGAATCTCCAGACGGTGACTTCGACAAGGTGGCTCGCGTGATTCTTAACCGTTTGGATGAGCCGATGCAGCTGCAGTTCGACTCGACCGTCAACTACGACCTACCGGACCAGGAAATTGCGACGACGGATGAGGACCGCGCACGTAAGACCCCGTGGAATACCTACGCGAAGGATGGACTCCCGGAGACCCCAATCGCTTCGCCATCCATCGAGGCAATTCAAGCAATGGAAAATCCTGCCGATGGCACCTGGCTGTACTTCGTCACTGTTGATAAGGAAGGCAACACCGTCTTCAGCACGACCTTCGAAGAGCACGAGGCCGCTATTGAAGAGTCGCGTCTCAACGGCGTGCTTGATTCCAACCGCTAAGGGGTAGAGCTCCCATGTCCATCACTCATCGTGCAGCTGTGCTCGGAGACCCCATCGAGCATTCGTATTCACCGGCGATTCACAACGCTGCCTATCGTGCTGCGGGTATGGATGACTGGCATTACGACCGCATTCGTTGCAACGCCGAAGAGCTTGCCGACGTCGTGGGGAACGCAGACACCAGCTTTCAGGGGTTCTCTGTCACGATGCCGGGCAAGTTTGCTGCACTGGACTTTGCCGATGAAGCCAGTGACCGCGCACGCCTAATCGGCTCAGCTAACACTTTGGTCCGTCGCGGTTCGGGGTGGTTTGCCGATAACACTGACGGCGATGGTGTGTTGGGGGCTTTGCGCGAGATTGACTGCACGAGTGCACCACGTGGCCGAGCCATTGTTGTTGGTGCTGGAGGTACGGCTCGACCGGCGCTCTGGGCGCTGTCTCAGCTAGGCGTGAATCATGTGACCGTCGTCGCGCGTTCGGAGCGTGCATTCGATATCGAACCGCTTGCTGCCGCGCTGGGCATCGAATTTGCTTGGGTGACTTTCGACGTTCCGAATCTGGCGGATATTGCGGGCAATGCCGATGTGTTGGTCTCCACGGTGCCGTCAACCGCAGTTGAATCGGTTACAGGTTACCTAGCTCGGGCCCCGAAGATTCTCGACGTCATTTACGATCCTTGGCCGACACCTCTGGTGAAGGCAGCGCAACGTCGTGGAGCAGAGGCGGTAGGCGGCCTTTCTATGCTGCTACATCAAGCGGTTGGACAGTTTGAACAGTTCACCGGGCGCACTCCGGATGTCGAAGCGATGCGTGCGGCACTGCCGAACTAGCCGACACCGGCTACAATTCCGGTTCTATGGGGTGGGGAATAACTGAGTTAGTGCTGTCTCGAAGTGGACAGCACCCAATGGACCCGGTCAGCCTGGACCGGGTTTTCTTTTTACTATGTGTGCCGATTGCACTCAGCTGGGGCGGCATTGGCTGTTGGTTCGATCTTACGCAGCGGCGGCTGCCGAACTGGTGGTTGTTAGGGGGAGCGGTAGGCCTGGCCATGGGTTTCGGGGTGGCGCTCCTACGAGCCGCCGCGACGAGTGGCGACCCCGCCACCGTAGTTAGTTCTGTGGGAGCAGGTGCTGGACTCTGGTTTGGGGCCTACTTACTGGCATTCTTGCTGGTTCCGCGGTCCATAGGGGCAGGAGACGTAAAGCTCGCAGCTATCCTCGGTGGCGGTGTCGGTATGGCTGCAGGGGATGCTGTGGCCGCAGCAGTTTTCATTGGGGCTGCAATCGTGCTGGCCGCAGTTCTAACTCTCCTCATAGCCGGATTTATCGCGGGGAGGAGGAATCACGGCAATCGTCGTAAAACGATAATGACGTCGATATCTGACAGCGTCCCGCATGGGCCCGCGATGCTTTTAGCAGCGGGCATCGTATGTGGCTTTAGTGGGGGTTGGGCAAGCGGTGTGTGAAGGGGGCCGACCAGGTGCGACGAAATGCGCAACATTTGAATGTTCAATGCCCCCAAATGCACAAGAAATATCGGAAACGTGACATTATGATACCTATGCTTCGTTGGACTACCGCGGGTGAATCTCACGGCAAAGCGCTCATTGCTCTTGTAGAGGGTGCGCCGGCCGGACTTCCCCTGAATACAGATGACGTATCACGCCACCTCGCACGCCGCCGCCTGGGCTATGGGCGTGGGGCGCGAATGAAGTTTGAGGCTGATGAGGTCACACTGCTGACTGGCATTCGACATGGTGAAACGCTGGGATCGCCAATCGGCATCATGATCGGTAACTCTGAATGGCCCAAGTGGACCGAGGTGATGAGCCCGGATTCGGTCGATCCGGCCGCTTTGGACACCGCTCGTGGTGCAACTCTGACCCGCCCGCGTCCGGGCCATGCCGATTTCAACGGCATGCTGAAATACAACCACACCGATGCCCGCAATATTCTGGAGCGCTCCTCGGCTCGTGAGACAGCAGCACGTGTGGCGGCTTCGGTCGTCGCCCGCTCGATTTTGCGTGAGACGCTCGGTGTGGAGGTCGTCAGCCACGTTATCTCTATTGGTCGCTCTGAACCTTACGAAGGGCCGCTGCCGACCTTCGCCAATCAGGACAAAATTGACGAATCACCGGTGCGCGCCTTCTCCGCAGCAGCAGAAGAGTCGATGATTGAGGAAATCAAGGCCGCGAAGAAGCAGGGGGATACCCTCGGCGGCATCGTTGAGGTCGTCGTGCATGGCCTCCCGGTGGGGCTGGGGTCGCACATTTCTGGCGATGCTCGTTTAGATTCGCAGCTCGCGGGCGCACTGATGGGTATTCAGTCCGTCAAGGGCGTGGAAATCGGTGACGGTTTCGAGGAAGCTCGTCGCCGTGGCACCGAGGCACACGATGAAATGGTACGTACCGACGACGGTGTCGACCGCGAAACTAACCGCGCCGGCGGCCTGGAGGGTGGCATGACCAACGCACAACCGCTCGTTGTTCGTGCTGCGTTGAAGCCGATTTCGACTGTCCCGCGCGCTCTGAAGACCGTCGATATGGCCAGCGGCGAGGCCGCCACCGCAATTCACCAGCGTTCCGATGTTTGCGCTGTTCCAGCTGGCGGAGTTGTAGCGGAAGCAATGGTCGCGCTGGTCTTGGCACGTGCCGTGATGGAAAAATTTGGTGGCGACAGTCTGGAGGAAACCAAGCGTAACGTTGAGGGCTACCTGGAGCAGACTCAACGCCGCCTTGATTGGAATTAGCGCATAAGGCGCGCACACGAAGAAGGGTAAAACGAGGGGAATGTCTGTTCCTACTATTGTCCTTGTCGGGCCTCCCGGGTCGGGAAAGTCCACCATCGGCCGTCGGCTGTCCCGGGCCTTGAACACCAGACTCACCGATACCGATGAAATGATTGAACAGCGAATGGGAAAGGCCTGCGGGCAGGTCTTCTCTGAGCTGGGTGAACCGGAGTTTCGCCGTATCGAGGAACAGGTTGTGGCGGAAGCCCTGACCCACGATGGAATTGTCTCGCTCGGTGGCGGCGCTGTGATCTCGTCGGCGACCCGTGAGCTACTGAGAGATCACAACGTCGTCTACTTAGAGGTCAGCGTCGCCGAGGGAGTACGCCGCACTTCCGGCAACGACTCGCGTCCGGTGCTGCAAGCTGATGACCCTGAGGCGCATTACCGGGCACTCTACGATGCCCGCCGTGCTTTCTATGAAGATGCGGCCAGTTTCAAGGTGCGTTCCGACGAGCGTTCTCCGCAGCGTGTCGTAGCTGAGATTCTCAGCTACCTAGACGAGGCCTGCGACGAAGCATAATTGCTGCCGCCCGCATGGCGGGCCCCAATCATTTAGCCGCATAACCAGTAATTTCCTACACTTTCTACGCTAACGACTAGGGACTGACAATGAACTCAACCCGCACCATCCGTGTTGAAGGCCCTTCCCCGTACACCGTGACGATGGGGCATGGACTCACCGAGCAGATTGCGGAGGCTGCTACCTTTGCCTCTCAGGTCGCAGTGATTCACCAGGGCAGCGTTCAAGAGCTGAGTTTCGGTGTCATCAAGGCACTGGAGGACAAGGGCATTGATGCCTTCAGCATCCAGATTCCGGATGCCGAGGAGGGCAAAACCCTCACGGTTGCCGAAACTGTGTGGGATACATTTGGTGAGCGCGGTTTGGGACGCCGTGATGCTGTCATCGCCATCGGCGGGGGCGCTGCCACGGACTTCGGCGGATTCGTCGCTGCGGCGTGGATGCGTGGTGTGAAGGTAATTCAGGTTCCGACAACGCTGCTTGGCATGGTAGACGCGGCGGTCGGTGGCAAGACTGGCATCAACACTGCAGCAGGCAAGAACCTGGTCGGGGCGTTCCACGAGCCAGCGGCAGTGTTCTGCGATCTCGATGTTCTGCGCACCCTGCCGGAGGCTGAGCTGATTGCGGGTTCGGCAGAGATTATCAAGGCTGGCTTCATCGCGGACACGAAGATCCTCGACCTTTATGAAGCCAACCCGCAGGCGTGCCTCGACGTCGACGGTGACCTACCAGAACTGGTCGAGCGTGCAATTGCTGTCAAGGCCCGTGTCGTCGCTGAGGATTTGAAGGAATCCGGCCTCCGAGAGATCCTCAACTATGGACATACCTTCGGTCACGCCGTCGAGCACTTTGAAAACTACCGTTGGCGTCACGGTCATGCGGTCGCTGTGGGCATGATTTTCGTCGCTGAACTGGCTAAGCTCACCGGGCACATTAATCAGGAGCTCGTCGACCGTCACCGAGCCATCCTGGAGTCTGTGGGCCTACCAACAACCTACCAGGCAGGTCGTTTTAATGACCTCTACGATGCTATGACCAGGGATAAAAAGAATCGCGACGGTGCAATCCGCTTTGTCATCCTGGAGGGCGCAGGCAAAACCGCTCGCCTTGAAGGACCGGAGATCGGAGACCTTGAGAGTGCCTACGAGCTGGTCTGCAGCAACGGTCAGGTCGCATCGGAGGAATCTGCACGCTCATGACTTCACTTCGCGCAGCAACTGACGCCACCGCCGTGATGCCAACCGTGTTGGTCCTCAACGGCCCAAACCTTGACCGCCTGGGAAAACGGCAACCGGAAATCTACGGAGCCACTACATTAGCCGATGTTGAAGGTGAACTTCGCACCCTAGCCAAGGAACTCGGTGTCGTGGTGGATTGCCGCCAATCCAACTATGAGGGACAGCTGATTGAGTGGGTTCACGAAGCTGCAGACTACGACTGGCCAGTCATTATCAACCCTGGCGGGTTGACCCACACTTCCGTCGCCCTGCGTGATGCGCTTGCCGAAATCGCTGACGGAGCAGGCTTCCACGAGGTTCACATTTCCAATATCCACGCTCGCGAAGAGTTCCGCCACCACTCGTATCTCTCCGCGCTCGCCGCTGGCGTTATCGTCGGATGTGGAACTGATGGCTATTCGATGGCACTGAGAAGGGTAAGTACGACACTATGACAGACAACTCCACGGATCACGCCGCCCGCAGAGCCGCCCTCGTCGCTGCTTTGTCCGATAACGATTGCGATGGTTTCCTCACTGTTGACCCGACGCATGTGGGTTGGCTTACTGGTTTCCACGGCTCGAATGCTGGTCTTATTGTTGCGGCGAGTGGGGAGGCGCTGCTTTCCACCGACGGCCGCTATACGGTTCAGGCTGGCAAGCAAGCGCCGGACGTGGAGTTGCTCACAGCTCGCAACACCGGTGTGGCGCTCGTGGGTCAAGCGCGGAAGTTGGACATCGCGCGCTTAGGCATCGAATCCGAGTTGCTCACCATGGCTGCTTACCAGGAACTCGATGATGCGCGGCCGCAGGCACTGGAGCTGATGCCGACCACGGGCATCGTGGCTAGGCTTCGCGAGGTCAAGTCCGAAGCTGAGCTAGTCGCACTACGCCACGTTGCCGACATCGCTGTGCGCGCATTTGAAGATCTGCTTAACGACGGCATTGTGGTGGCAGGCCGCACGGAGCGCGAAGTGGCCGCCGAGCTGGAATACCGCATGCGCATGCATGGCGCAGACCGGCCAAGCTTTGACACGATTGTCGCCAGTGGCCCAAATTCGGCGAAGCCCCACCACGGCGCGGAAGATCGCATTATTGAGGCAGGCGACCTGGTCACAATCGACTTTGGTGCCTTCGCCGAGGGGTACAACTCCGATATGACGCGTACACTTTTTGCGGGTGTGGCGGAAACGTCGTCAAGCCAGGACGATGCAATCGTTGCCGGTGTCGAGTTCGCAGACGAGAAGTCCCGCGAGCTTTACAACGTCGTTTTGGAAGCGCAACTGGCCGGTGTTAAGGCTGCAGTGCCGGGCGCGGATGTGGTCGATGTAGATGCGACGTGCCGTGGCATTATTGAAAAGGCTGGTTATGGCGAGTTTTTCGTCCATTCCACCGGGCATGGGATCGGTATTGAGGTGCACGAGGCACCGTTTGCTGCTCGTACAGGCAAAGGAAAACTGGCTGCAGGCATGACATTGACAATCGAACCTGGAATTTATGTGCCGGGGTTCGGTGGCGTGCGTATCGAAGACACGTTGATTATTACTGATGGCGAACCGGAAAACATTACACAGCTGCCTAAGCCGCGAGCTTAGTATTGCGGCGTTTTATTTTTCTCTCGATGAGATACGGAGTATCGTGGTTTCGTCAGAGAGCTTTTTAACAATTTCAGGAGAGTTTAGTTGGCTACCACCGCAGATTTTAAAAACGGTCTAGTTATCAAGCACGATAACAAGCTTCAGCAGATTGTGGAGTTCCAGCACGTCAAGCCAGGTAAGGGTCCGGCCTTCGTCCGCACCAAGCTGAAGGACGTTCTGACTGGCAAGGTTGTTGACAAGACTTTCAACGCTGGCGTCAAGATCGAGACTGCAAACGTCGACCGCCGTGACATGACCTACCTGTACCACGACGGTGACGGCTACGTTTTCATGGACGACAAGACCTACGACCAGATTTCCATTCTGGACGCTCAGATGCCGGAAGGTGCTAAGTTCCTGCTTCCGGAGACCACCTGCCAGGTATCCTTCCACGAGGGCAACGTCCTCTTCGCCGAAATGCCTGTTTCGGTCGAGCTGAAGGTTGAACACACGGACCCGGGTCTTCAGGGTGACCGCTCCACCGGTGGTACCAAGCCGGCAACCATGGAAACTGGCGCTGAGATTCAGGTGCCGCTGTTCATTGAGACCGGTGACGTGCTGAAGGTCGATACCCGCGACGGTTCTTACCTCTCCCGCGTCAACCACTAATTCCCTCATCTATTTCACCCTTTTGCTGAGAGCGATACATACACATCCATGACTGAAAAGGATTCCAAGTCCGTCGAGACCTCGGATGCGCACGAGTCCGCGAAAGTTCGCGAACCCAACTACAAACGCCATGGCGCGCGCTACCGTGCGCGTCGTCGCGCGGTAGATCTGCTTTTTGAGGCCGAGCAGCGGGGCGTCGACGTCGTCAAGCTTCTTGAAGAGCGGCTGGAAATGGTCCGTAACCCCGATTTGGATGTGAATCCGATTGCGGAGTACACCGAGCAGATTGTGCGCGGTGTCGCTGCGGAAATCATTGGTATCGACTCGACGATTTCTTCATATCTGACTGAGGAATGGCCGCTGCGCCGTCTGCCAGCAGTAGACCGCGCCATTTTGCGCCTATCCACCTGGGAGCTGTTCTACAACTCCGACGTACCTCCACGCGTGGCCGTGGTGGAAGGCGTTGAGCTGGCATCGGAATACTCCACAGATGTGGCAGCACCGTACATCAATGCTGTACTCGATGCCGAGGCCAAGATTGCAGACCAGGCCCGCCTGGCTGCCGCAGCTGTGAGCACTTCGGTGGGCGAGTCCCAGTTCGACGAGGCTATCCAGGCACAGGCTGCTGCAAATGAGGAAGCTGACAAGGCATTGGCTGACTCCGATGAGATGGCTAAGATTACCGGCCTGGACATGAGCGATATTGCCAAGCTGGTTGCTTTAGACGTGGCTAAGAGCGAGCAGGATTCCTAGCGGTTAACTGCGGTTGGCCGAGCCGACTAGACGAGCTGCCGATGAGGTGGGTTCCACACGAGAACCGTCTGTTCTAGAAAACTCCAAGTCCCATTTTGGGGGCTTGGAGTTTTGTTGCATTTAGAGGCAATTAGAGTGCGAGTGCTATTCTGATTGGCGGAAGTTTGCCCCGCGACTGCGGTTGCGGAGCGTACAAGCTGATAATCAAATATTCACAATCAAGACATCCTTTAACGGACCGCACTGAGAGGCGGGGAAGGAGGTCACGATGAGCGAAGGAACGCCGCAAACCACTGAGCTGCTCAATGCAGACGAAGTTGCACGTACCGTCGCGCGCATCGCGCACCAAATTATTGAAAAAACTGCGCTGGATAGCCCACATGCTGGGCGCGTAGTACTCCTCGGCATTCCATCTGGTGGCGTACCGCTGGCAGAGAAACTGGCCGATTTGATTGAACAATTCTCTGGCATCCGCCCTGAAACTGGATCGCTGGATATCACCCTGTATCGGGATGACCTACGCAAGGGCCCGCACCGAGCCCTGCAACCTACTAACATTCCGAATTCCGGAATCGATGGCACGACCGTCGTCCTCGTTGACGATGTCCTTTTCTCCGGCCGCACCATTCGCGCTGCACTTGACGCTATTGCTGACATCGGCCGCCCGCGGTCAATCCAGCTTGCTGTGTTGGTCGACCGTGGTCACCGTCAACTACCAATTCGCGCCGATTACGTCGGTAAGAATCTGCCAACTTCCCGCGACGAAGACGTCGACGTGCTGGTAGAGGCACTGGACGGCCGTGACGCGGTCATTCTCACTCGGGCGGAGGAACAGTGAAACACCTAATTAGCATCTCGGATCTGACCAAAGATGAGATTGTCGGCCTTATGGATGAGGCTGACCGTTTCAAGGAGGTCATCCGGGGACGCGAAATCAAGAAGCTGCCGACCCTGCGCGGTCGCACCATTTACAACCTCTTTTACGAGAACTCCACTCGTACGCGTTCATCTTTCGAGACTGCCGGTAAGTGGATGAGTGCTGATGTCATCAATATCTCGGCATCTTCTTCCTCAGTGAAAAAGGGCGAGAGTCTGAAGGATACCGCGCTGACTTTGGATGCTATCGGCGGCGATGCCATCGTCGTTAGGCATCCATCATCGGGGGCGGCACAGCTGATTGCCAAGTGGACTGAGGAGTTTGGCAACGGCCCATCGATCATCAACGCGGGTGACGGCAAGCACCAGCACCCCACGCAGGCTCTCCTGGACGCGGTGACTCTGCGACAGCGTCTCGGCGGAATTGAAGGGCGCAAGGTCGTTATTGTTGGCGATATTCTGCACTCCCGCGTGGCTCGCTCGAATGCTGATCTGCTGAGCAAGCTCGGCGCTGAGGTCGTTTTCGTTGCTCCGCCGACGCTTCTCCCGTTCGGTATCGAGACTTGGCCGGTTCGCGTTGCGTACCGCATGGAAGACGAGATTCGCGATGCCGACGCCGTCATGATGCTGCGCGTTCAGCAGGAACGCATGCATGGCGGCTTCTTCCCGTCGCACCGCGAATACGCCACGCGCTACGGCCTGTCGAAGGCTCGCGAGAAAATGCTTCGCGACGACTGCATCGTTATGCACCCAGGACCGATGCTTCGTGGCATGGAAATTAACGATGCCGTCGCTGATTTGCCGCGAACCGCTGTGCTGCAGCAGGTTGCCAACGGCGTCCACGTCCGCATGGCAGTTCTTTTCACACTGCTGACCTCAGGTGTTTCCGCCAATTTGGAAGGACAGGCATAAATGTCGAATCGCAATGAGTATGACGAAGCCTCGTACCCCGAGGTAGGGCCACTGGCTGCGTCCGCACGAGGCCAGTTGCTGCTCAAGGGTGTGCGTCCCTACGGTGAGGGCGAAGACGTCGACGTTTTGATTGAGGGCGGCATCATCGCTGAAATTGGTACCGACCTCGAAGCCAACGCCGGCGCCGAGGTTCTTGAATTCGACTCCCTCGTGCTTCTGCCCGGTTTGGTTGACATCCACGTGCACCTCCGCGAGCCAGGCCGTGAGGATACGGAAACCCTGGCCACCGGTTCTGCCGCCGCGGCGCGCGGGGGGTTCACCGCAGTGTTTACTATGGCGAATACGGCACCGGTCACCGACGATCCATCGATCGCGGAGTCAGTATGGCTCAAGGGCCAGGCACTAAACCTCTGTGATATTCACCCGGTCGGCTCTATTACTAAGGGCCTGAAGGGTGAGACGCTGACCGAGTTCGGCATGATGGCCGACTCGCAGGCCAAGGTGCGCATGTTCTCCGACGACGGTAAGTGCGTTGATAATCCGCTGATCATGCGTCGTGCCATTGAATACGCGCGGGGCGAGGACGTCCTTCTGGCGCAGCACTGCGAAGATCCGCGTCTGACCTCGGATGCTTCTGCCCACGAGGGCCCTACTGCTGCCCGCCTCGGCCTGACCGGCTGGCCGCGCGTCGCCGAGGAATCCATTGTTGCCCGCGATGCCATCATGGCTCGCGACTACGGCGGACGCATGCACATCTGCCACGCATCCACCGAAGGCACTGTTGAGCTGGTCAAGTGGGCCAAGGAGCATGACATCCCACTGACCGCCGAGGTCACTCCGCATCACCTGATTCTCACTGATGAGAAGCTCGAGACCTACGACGGCGTCTACCGCGTCAACCCGCCACTGCGTGAGCACAGTGACACTTTGGCTCTGCGTCAGGCACTTATCGACGGCACTATCGACTGCGTCGCCACCGATCACGCCCCGCACGGTTCGGAAGAGAAGTGCTGCGAGTTCGAACACGCCAAGCCTGGCATGTTGGGGCTGGAGACCTCCATGCCGATTATCGCCGAAGAGTTTGTCTTGAAGGGTGATTGTGACTGGCGTTGGCTGGCCAAGGTTATGAGTGAGCGTCCGGCTCAGATTGTAAAGCTGCCGGGCCACGGTCGACCGATTGCCGTTGGTGAACCTGCAAACCTCACCATCGTTGACCCGGGCAAGAAGTGGACGGTCCGAGGCGAAGACTTGGCCTCGAAGTCTGAGAACACTCCTTATGAGGACATGGAGATGGCCGTATCCGTAGCAGCCACCGTGCTGCGCGGTAAGGTAACCGCTCTCAATGGAGAGGTCGCTGGATAATATTCATGTCAACGCATATTAATTCACATGCGTCCCGTATGATTAATGTAAATTCCTCGCACGCTACCCAACTGAAAGGCAATAACGTGAGCAACGAGTCGCAGGCCGCGGCCGCTACAGCGGCAGTCCTGGTATTGGCAGATGGCCGAGTGTTCCGCGGACGCGGTTTTGGCGCCACCGGTACGACCCTGGGTGAGGCTGTTTTTACCACCGCTATGACGGGTTACCAGGAGACCCTGACTGATCCGTCCTACCACCGCCAGCTGGTTGTGGCCACTGCACCACAGATCGGTAACACCGGTTGGAATGACGAGGACTACGAGTCCCGTGGAAACAAGATTTGGGCAGCTGGCTTTATTATTCGCGACTTGTCGCGCATTCCCTCCAACTGGCGCTCGGAGCGGAGCTTGGAAGATGAGCTGAAGGCACAGGGCATCATCGGTATTCGTCAGATTGATACTCGCGCACTGGTTCGTCATCTGCGTGATAACGGCTCGATTGCCGCCGGTATTTTCTCCGGAGAGGACGCGCAGCAGCCCGTCGATAAGCTGCTGGAAATCGTTCGCGCACAGCCGGCGATGAAGGGCGCGGACCTGGCTCGCGAGGTCAGCACCGATAAGTCTTACGTTGTGGAGGCACAGGGGGAGAAGAAGGCCCGCGTAGTCGCTTACGACCTGGGTATTAAGTCCAACACTCCGCGTGAGCTGGCTAAGCGTGGTCTGGAAGTCGTAGTTGTTCCGGCTAACACTCCGTACGAGGACATTAAGAAGGAATACCAACCGGATGGTGTCTTCATGTCCAACGGCCCAGGCGACCCGGCAACTGCCGATGAGATGGTTGCTGTTGCCAAGGCTGCGCTCGATGACGGCATGCCGCTGTTTGGTATTTGCTTCGGTAACCAGATTCTGGGTCGCGCTTTCGGCCTGAACACCTACAAGCTGGTCTTCGGTCACCGCGGCGTCAATGTCCCGGTGAAGGACCACCGCACCGGCCGCATTTTCATCACCGCTCAGAACCACGGCTTTGCGCTGGAAGGCAAGGCCGGAGAGAGCTTCGATACTCCGTGGGGCGAGGCAGAGGTCACGCACACCTGCCTTAACGACGATGTTGTGGAGGGCGTTGCACTGAAGAACGGTATGGCCTTCTCCGTGCAGTACCACCCAGAGTCCGCAGCTGGCCCACACGATGCGCACTCTCTTTTCGATGACTTCCTGGAGTTGATCCAGCAGGTCGATTTCAACAAGTCCGCAACCGAGAACTCGAACAAGTAGGAAAGGGCTAAGGGACCTAACACCATGCCACGTCGTACAGACATCAACCACGTACTGGTTATCGGCTCCGGCCCGATTGTTATCGGTCAGGCCTGCGAGTTTGACTACTCCGGCACCCAGGCTTGCCGTGTGCTGCGCGAAGAGGGCCTGCGAGTCACGCTGGTCAACTCCAACCCGGCAACGATTATGACTGACCCTGAGTTCGCGGACTCCACCTACATCGAGCCGATTGAAACCACGTACATCGAAAAGATCCTGGCTAAGGAAGCTGCAGAGGGCAACCCGATTGACGCTGTCCTGGCAACGCTCGGTGGCCAGACCGCACTGAACGCAGCTATCCAGCTGGACCGCGAAGGCATTCTGGAGAAGTACAACGTCGAGCTGATTGGTGCCGATATCCCGGCCATTCAGCGCGGTGAGGATCGCCAGATGTTCAAGGACATCGTCGCCAAGATTGGTGGCGAATCCGCTCGTTCCCGCGTCTGCCACAACATGGATGAAGTCCATGAGACTGTTGCTGAGCTCGGCCTGCCAGTCGTTGTGCGCCCGTCGTTCACCATGGGCGGTCTGGGCTCCGGTCTGGCATTCAACCAGGAAGACCTCGACCGTATTGCTGGTGGCGGTCTTGCCGCATCTCCTGAGGCCAACGTCCTGATTGAGGAATCTATCCTCGGCTGGAAGGAATTCGAGCTCGAGCTCATGCGCGATGGCGATGACAATGTCGTCGTTGTCTGCTCCATTGAAAACGTTGATGCCCTCGGTGTTCACACCGGTGACTCGGTCACTGTCGCTCCGTCGATGACTCTGACCGATCGCGAGTACCAGACCATGCGTGACCAGGGCATCGCTATTTTGCGCGAGGTCGGCGTCGACACCGGTGGTTGTAACATTCAGTTCGCCATCAACCCGGATGACGGCCGCATCATCACCATTGAGATGAACCCGCGCGTCTCCCGCTCGTCCGCTCTGGCCTCCAAAGCAACTGGCTTCCCGATTGCGAAGATTGCCGCCAAGCTCGCTATTGGCTACACCCTCGATGAGATCACCAACGACATCACCGGTGAAACCCCGGCTGCGTTCGAGCCGGTGCAGGACTACGTGATTGTCAAGGCTCCACGCTTTGCTTTCGAGAAGTTCCCGGGTGCCGACGACACCCTGACCACCACTATGAAGTCCGTCGGTGAGGCCATGGCTATTGGGCGTAACTACATCGGCGCGCTCGGTAAGGTCATGCGCTCGTTGGAAAACAAGCCAGCTGGTTTCTGGACTGTTCCGGATGAGAACTTTGCAGGTGAGCGTGCAAACGATGTCGACGCTGTCCTCGAGGACTTGAAGCGTCCGACTGAGGGCCGCATTTATGATGTCGAGCTGGCTCAGCGCCTGGGTGCTTCCATCGAGCAGATTCACGAGGCCTCCGGTCTGGACCCGTGGTTCATCGCCGAGATGGAGAATCTGCAGGACATCCGGAAGGCGCTTATCGACGCTCCGGTGCTCACCTCTGACCTGCTTCGTGAGGCCAAGTACTGGGGCCTGTCCGACGCTCAGATTGCTGCGCTGCGTCCGGAGTTGGCCGGGGAAGATGGCGTGCGCGAGCTGCGCTGGCGCCTGAATATCCACCCGGTGTTCAAGACCGTCGATACCTGCTCCGCTGAGTTCGAGGCACAGACTCCGTACCACTACTCGGCATACGAGCTGGATCCGGCTGCTGAGTCTGAGGTCGCTCCGCAGTCCGAGAAGGAAAAGGTCATTATTCTCGGCTCCGGTCCGAACCGCATTGGTCAGGGTATTGAGTTCGACTACTCCTGTGTCCATGCGGCCCTGGAGCTCTCCCGCGTTGGCTATGAGACCGTCATGGTCAACTGCAACCCGGAAACCGTCTCTACCGACTACGACACCGCAGACCGTCTCTACTTCGAGCCGCTGACCTTCGAGGATGTCCTCGAGGTCTACCACGCTGAGAGCCAGTCCGGAAAGGTCGCAGGCGTTATTGTTCAGCTCGGTGGTCAGACTCCGCTGGGGCTGGCTGAGCGTCTGCAGGCTGCAGGTGTCCCGATCGTTGGCACCAGCCCAGAGGCTATCGACCTGGCTGAGGACCGCGGTGAGTTCGGCAAGGTTCTGGCTGAGGCCAACCTGCCGGCACCGGAGTTCGGTACCGCTACCTCCTTCGCAGAAGCTCGTCAGGTCGCGGCTGAGATCGGCTATCCAGTACTGGTTCGTCCGTCCTACGTTCTCGGCGGCCGTGGAATGGAAATCGTCTACGACGAAGCCACACTGGAGGACTACATCAACCGCGCTACCGAGCTGTCCAATGAGCACCCGGTGCTGGTTGACCGCTTCCTGGACAGCGCTATCGAAATCGATGTCGATGCACTGTGTGATGGGGAAGAGGTCTACCTTGGCGGTGTTATGGAGCACATCGAGGAAGCCGGTATTCACTCCGGTGACTCCGCATGTGCGTTGCCACCGATGACCCTGTCCGGAGGCATCATCGACAAGGTGCGTGAGTCCACCAAGGCACTGGCACACGGTATTGGCGTCAAGGGCCTGATGAACGTTCAGTACGCGCTGAAGGACGAGACACTCTACGTCATCGAGGCCAACCCGCGTGCATCTCGCACCGTGCCGTTTGTCTCCAAGGCAACCTCGGTTCCGCTGGCGAAGGCCGCGTCCCGTGTCATGATGGGCGCCTCCATTGCGGAACTGCGCGAAGAGGGCATGGTTCCGTCCAACTTCGACGGTGGCTCCCTTCCTGCCGACGCTCCGATTGCGGTTAAGGAAGCTGTCCTGCCGTTCAACCGTTTCCGCGACTTCGAGGGCCGCGCCCTCGACAGCCTGCTGAGCCCGGAGATGAAGTCCACCGGTGAGGTCATGGGCCTGGCCGACAACTTCGGTGCGGCATTCGCTAAGGGGGAGCTGGCCGGTTTCGGTGAGCTGCCGACCGAAGGCACTGTCTTCGTCTCGCTGGCCAACCGCGACAAGCGCACCCTGGTCTTCCCGATTCTCACGCTGGCCGATATGGGCTTCCGCATTCTGGCAACAGAAGGTACTGCGGGGATGCTGCGTCGCAACGGTGTTGAATGTGAGGTCGTCGCAAAACGCACGACTGACTCCGATGCACAAGCTGACGAGCGCGACATTGTTGACATGATTCGCGACGGCGAGGTTGACATTATTATCAACACCCCGTCGGGTTCTGCCGGTGCTCGCTCCGACGGATACGAGATTCGCGCCGCTGCTGTGAGCCAGGGTGTCACCTGTGTGACCACCGCTCAGGGTGCCGTTGCTGCGCTGCAGGGCATTCTGGCGCTGCGGGGCGGCGAGATGAGCGTCAAGGCTCTGCAGGAACTCCACCCGGCAGAACTGGCTGCCCAGGAGCAGGCCTAACATGACCGCGAAGGCTGGAGATTCCGCAGTGAAGACCGTCAAGGGTTTCGGCGATCGCCTCGGAGAGGTTGTCGCCGAGCGCGGCCGGCTCTGTGTGGGCATCGACCCGCACCCGGGGCTGCTGGATGCCTGGCAGTTGCCGCAATCGGCAGAAGGCCTAGAGCGCTTTGCCGCTACATGTGTCGAAGCGTTTGGTGACATCGTCGCCGTCGTCAAGCCCCAGGTGGCGTTCTTCGAGGCGTACGGTTCCAAGGGCTTTGCCGTTTTGGAGCGGACGTTGGCTGATTTGAAGGACACCGGTGCCTTGTCGATTGCCGACGCCAAGCGTGGCGATATCGGATCAACAATGGCTGCCTACGCTGAGGCCTGGCTGTCGGATGGCTCGCCGCTGGCAGCCGACGCGCTGACGGTATCTCCATACCTCGGGTTCGGCGCACTCGATCCAGCAGTGTCGTTGGCGCTGGAGAACGGACGCGGCTTGTTTGTGCTGGCCGCAACGTCCAATCCGGAAGGTGCGTCAGTGCAGAAGGCGACTGTTTCGGGTGAAAGCCTCGCTCAGACGATGGTCGATCAGGCCGCTGCAATTAACGCTCGCCAGATTGAAGCTGGCGCAAGCGCTGGCAGCATTGGTGTCGTTGTTGGCGCAACGCTTGACGACGCCCCGGTCCTCGGCGACCTGCGCGGTCCTATCCTCATGCCCGGTGTGGGAGCTCAGGGGGGAACCCCGGCCGATGTAGATCGTCTGGCAGGGGAGTCCAGGGGGCTTGCACTGCCGAATATCTCCCGTGCGATTCTCTCGGCAGGACCCGATGTCGTGGCGCTGCGTCGCGCAACCATTGAAGCTGCGGCTCCGTTCCGGAACGTGAGCTAGCGGCAGTACATCTAACCTACTGAAGCCCGCAGGGCCTGCCTAGTAAGCAGGTATCCCTGCGGGCTTCCTGCGTATCTGATGGTGAGTATTTTGACACGTTAAAAATATATTGCAACCAATTTGGGATTAATCATAAATGTGTTTATTAATCATTGTTACTAGCGGGACAACGTGTTATAAACAGCTTAAGACAATTAGGTCAATTCCGTAGTCAATTGAACACCGAGGCGCAAAATGTATAGAAAGTGCATTAATGCCTTGTGTGCATCATTAATGGGGTTTGTAGGCCTTTTACCTGTATCTATTGCAAATGCTGAGGTTTATGACGACTACAAGATAGGAGCATTTGCAACCGAACAGGAAATTTCCGCCGCTATCTCGCAATACTCGCTTGGCGAATCCATTGAATAGGTGGCGGTATTGCGGAAAATACAATTCCGGTCCCGGCGAGCCGTTAAATTCGGCAGACGAAGCATGTAGGCGCCACGATAAATGCCTAGCTGCTGGTACTGCTGTCTGTTGGTGTGATTCGCAGCTTGTTTACGACCTTCGTCGCGTTCGGGACCAATATTCTGGTGCCGATCGCGTTTATATCGAGGCGGCGATTCAGGCTGTACCCCGATATCACGGCTGCCCGATTCCTGGGTGATCTCGAACGGAACGATTCAGCCGTCTTATTCAAGGGGAGGAGCGGAGGAATAATGGTCAAGAACAAGACACGACAGCCCGCCGAGTGGATTGCTTGGGTGGCGGCCGCATTCGGGTGGTTATGCTCAGCGTTTGTGTGGTCATCTGGCGGCCCTGAACAACGAGTGGTCAGCATCGTATCTACGGTAATGGTAGTGATAGCGACGATAACGGTCGCAGCTATCGCAGTAACAAGGAAGAGCTCGGCGCTAGGCGTACTTGCGCTGGTTACCTTGCTTTCGCCCTTACTCATTCTTTTTGCATCGTTTGCTAGCTGGTGATTAACGCGCATATCTTACGGACGCGACCACCTGGGAAATCATTCATAATGGCATACGCAGCGAACTGCCACTGCATAAAGGACATTTCATGCAAAAGCCGTGGTCAATTTCCAAGCTCCTGGGCAAACGGTGCTACAATCGCCGGAGTTGGTTGACCACGACCGAAAGGTGGGGCGGATCAAGCCCTGGTGTGATTTCTATCGACACCCCGACTGCATTTGCACCAACAAGTGGCAAGTGCGGTACGGTCTCCAATCGTTAAGCACGGTCTCGGTACCGCCGCAGGTGGACGTGAGACTCGTGCTAGTAAATAAGAAGCTAACCAATCTATTTTTACGGAGGAACACGTGGCCCTTCCGCAGTTGACCCCGGAGCAGCGTGCAGCAGCACTCGAGAAGGCAGCTCAGGCTCGCAAGGTGCGCGCAGAGCTCAAGGACAAGCTGAAGCGTGGCGCTATCGACCTGCCAGAGGTTCTCAAGCAGGCTGATGAGAACGAAATCATTGGCAAGATGAAGGTCTCCGCTCTGCTCGAGGCTCTGCCGAAGGTGGGCAAGGTCAAGGCGCAGGACATCATGAATGACCTGGAAATTGCTCAGACCCGCCGTCTGCGTGGCCTGGGCGACCGTCAGCGCCGCGCTCTGCTGGAGCGCTTCGGCTACGCAGTGGAGGACTAGTCGCCGTGACCGGGAATGAAAACGCTCAGTTGGTAGTCCTCGCCGGCCCTGCCGGCGTGGGAAAGTCCACTGTTGTCAGTCGGCTCCGTGCCGAGGTTCCCGGACTGTACTTCAGCGTTTCCATGACCACCCGAGCCCCACGGCCGGGTGAGGTTCATGGCCGCGACTATTTCTTTGTGAGCCCGGAGAAGTTCCAAGAGCATATTGACGCAGGAGAGATGCTCGAGTGGGCTGATATCCACGGTGGCCTGCAGCGTTCTGGTACGCCACGCGGCCCGGTGGATGAAGCTCTCGCCGAGGGGCGTCCAGTACTTGTTGAGGTGGATTTGGCGGGAGCCCGTTCCATTCGCAAGGTAGCTCCGGATGCCCACCTGCTCTTCTTGGCCCCGCCAAGCTGGGAAATTCTCGTCAGCAGGCTCACCGGTCGTGGCACGGAAACCGAGGCGCAAGTCAAGCGTCGCCTGGAAACCGCGCGAGTAGAAATGGATGCTCAGCACGAGTTCGATGAGGTCGTTATCAATGACAATGTCGATGAGGCTGTTGCAGCTATCGCTCGAGCGCTGACCGCTGGAAAGTAACAGGTCGACTCCGCATTATAGGTAGTAGAAACACACCGAGTAACGGTGTCTCTATCGCTACTACAATTTCTACTATCACCCCAGTAACTCACGTTCTATTGAGGAAAGATTTCTCGTGACCCAGGAAAATACCGCCACCGAGGCAGTGTTTGATCCGCCGATTGGTATTACCAATCCGCCGATTGACGAGCTGCTTGGTAAGGCTTCTTCGAAGTACGCTTTGGCTATCTTCGCCGCCAAGCGCGCACGTCAGATCAATGACTACTACCAGCAGATTGACGAAGGCATGCTGGAGTACGTCGGCCCGCTGGTTACCCCGGGGGTCGCTGAGAAGCCTCTATCCATCGCCCTTCGTGAAATCAACGCTGGTCTGCTGGACCACACTGAGGGCTAGAGCATTTCCTTAAGGGGAGATATCTGTATGCATGCCGCCGGTAATGCTGACGTATCCGAATGTTTAAAGGTTGTCGTCGGGGTTGCCGGCGGCATTGCTGCGTATAAGGCTGCCCATGTCATCCGTGGATTCAAGGAACTCGGTCACGACGTTCGTGTCGTGCCCACTGAATCCGCATTGAACTTTGTCGGTGCGGCTACTTTTGAGGCGCTGTCGGGAAACCCTGTCTCGACGACGGTTTTTGACGCGGTCGATGAAGTACAGCACGTTCGGGTGGGCCAGGAGGCCGATCTCGTCGTTGTAGTTCCCGCCACAGCTGACTTCATGGCGCGTGCTGCACATGGGCGTGCCGACGACCTGCTCACCGCAACGCTGCTCGTAGCGACCTGCCCGGTCGTTCTAGCTCCTGCCATGCACACCGAAATGTGGAACCACCCAGCCACGCGGGACAATGTCGCCACTCTTCGACGCCACGGCACCATCGTGCTCGATCCGGCACATGGTCGTTTGACAGGCAAGGACACTGGCCCAGGTCGCCTGCCCGAGCCGGAGCAAATCGTCTCGTTGGCATTGGCTGCAGTCGAGAACCCTCGCCACTTCCGCCGTGATTTCGAGGGTCTACGTGTCATGATTACTGCCGGAGGTACCCGCGAGGCAATTGATCCGGTTCGCTTTATTGGTAATCATTCTTCTGGCCGCCAGGGTTACGCACTCGCTGAGATGGCCGCTCAGCGTGGTGCCCAGGTCACTGTCGTAGCAGGCCACACAGATCAGTTGCCGACCCCGCTGGGCTCACATCTTGTCCAGGTTGACTCCACGTTGGACATGGCCGAAGCTGCCTACGAGCATGCGAAGTTCGCCGATGTCTGTATTTTCGCGGCTGCCGTCGCAGACTTCCGGCCGGCATCAGCGGCCGGATCGAAGATGAAGAAGGGCGTCGCAGATGACGCTTTGAGCAACATCCAACTCGTGGAGAACCCAGACATTCTGGCTACCACTGTGCAGCGTCGTGAAGCGGGCGAGATTCCGGTGACCACGACGATGGTGGGTTTTGCTGCCGAGACTGGCGACGAGAAGACAACGCCCCTTGAACTCGCGAAACAAAAGATTGTGCGCAAGGGCTGCGATTTGCTCATGTGCAACGATGTGTCGGGCGGACAGACTTTCGGCGCGACGGATAATGTCGGTTGGCTGCTATCGCTCGACGGAGAACAGTGGGATGTGCCGCGAGGGTCGAAGTTCTCTGTGGCCGGTTCGATTTTGGATGCGGTCTCCGAACTCCGACAGGAGCCCCAGCCAAGCGAATAGTTTAATCTGCCGTCGTTTCACCAGTTCAGAAGGAGACGGTGGGGCCTTGGTACATCAACTGAACCGCTTGGTCTATAATTATTAAATCAAGCGAAAAACCCCACCGTGGCAAGTTCGCAGCGTGCGGAGTACGCTCAGCTGAGCAGCTAACCCACAGGGTGGGGAAATAATCTAGAAGGAAGTTGTACTGCTCGTGGCCTCAAATCTTCGGCTTTTTTCCAGTGAATCCGTTACCGAGGGGCACCCGGATAAGATTTGCGACTCGATTTCGGACTCCATCCTGGACGCCATGCTCGCGCAGGATTCCGATTCGATGGTCGCCGTAGAAACTGTGGTGACTACCGGTTTAGTCCATGTTGTTGGCGAGGTTCGTACAAAGAGCTACGTCGACATTCCCGGCATTGTCCGGAGCCGGCTGAAGGAAATCGGTTTCGATTCCTCTGAGAAGGGCTTTGACGGCAAGACCTGTGGTGTCTCCATTTCGATTGGTGAGCAGTCGTCAGATATCCACGACGGTGTGACTACCTCGCTCGAAGCACGCAGCTCCGACGGTAAAGTCGAAGCAGAAGATCTTAAGGGCGCAGGCGATCAGGGCTTGATGTTCGGTTACGCCACCAACGAAACCCCGGAGTACATGCCACTGCCAATCGCGCTGGCTCATCGTCTGGCTCGCCGCCTGACGCAGGTGCGCAAGGAGGGCATCGTCCCGTCGCTGCGCCCGGATGGTAAGACTCAGGTCACCTTTGCTTACGACGAGGACAATAACCCCGTCTACCTGGATACCGTTGTGGTGTCCACGCAGCATGACCCGGACGTGAGCCAGGAGTGGGTTACCGAACAGGTGAAAACCCAAGTGGTCGACTGGGTGCTCGACGACGCAAACCTGCGCGAGCGCTTTGTTACCGACGAGTTGAAGCTGCTGGTCAACCCGTCCGGCCAGTTCATTATCGGTGGCCCGATGGGAGATGCTGGCCTCACCGGCCGCAAGATTATCGTCGATACCTACGGCGGCATGGCTCGTCACGGCGGTGGCGCGTTCTCTGGCAAGGATCCGTCAAAGGTGGACCGTTCTGGCGCATACGCCACCCGCTGGGTTGCGAAGAACGCCGTGGCTGCAGGTCTGGCCGACCGCCTCGAGATTCAGGTAGCTTACGCTATCGGCCGCGCTCGTCCAGTTGGTCTCTACGTCGACTCTTTCGGTACCGGTCACGTTTCGGATGACATTATCCGCGAGGCTATTAACAAGGTCTTTGATTTGCGTCCAGCCGCCATTATCCGCGACTTGGATTTGCTGCGACCGATTTACGCGCAGACTTCTTCCTACGGTCACTTTGGCCGCACTGATGTGGATTTGCCGTGGGAGCGTCTCGACCGCGTTGACGAACTGCGCGCAGCCGCCGGCCTGGGATAATGGCCTCCCTACAGCAGCCCTAAAGGATGGGGAAGTAGAGTAAGACTCTATGACCAATGCCCCCTTTGCACCCGCCGCCGCAGCAGAACAGCTGCCAGTCGCGCGGGTGCTTCCGCTTTTGGGGCTACCTCAACTGGATCGCCCCTTCGATTACCTGGTACCGCGCGCTTTGGCGGACGATGCCGTGGTTGGTTGTCGTGTGCGGATTCGCTTCCACGGCCAATTGGTCAATGCACTGGTGTTGGAGCGCTGCGCGATTCCCACTCACGACGGCAAACTGTCCTACCTCAAGGACGTAATCAGCTCCGAAGTGGTTTATCCACCGCAGCTACGAAAACTAGTGGATTCTCTCGCGGAGTACTACGGCGCAACGCGCTCAAACATCATCCGCTCCGCCATTCCCACCCGCCATGCACGGGCCGAGCGTGCTCGCAAGGAGAAAACGCCTCCGACGTGGGAGGAATTGGGAAAGCTGGCGACAGACGATCCGAATCTCTCCGCATGGGGAAAATATGTTTACGGTCAATCCTTCGTCGATTCGGTCCGCCAGGGAGCCCCGGCGCGCGCAGCATGGCAGCCAGTTCCGGGGGAGCAGGTAGCCGACATGCTCGCTGCGCTCAGCGTCGCGGTCGCCCGCGATGGTGGCGGCGTTCTCATCATCGTTCCGGATGCCCGTACTCAGGCACGTTTTGAGACGGCTTTTCGCAGCCTCATTTCTGCCCGTCAGCTCACTCTTCTCGGCGCCGGTCTCGGCCCCGAGTCCCGCTATCGCCGCTACCTGGATATTTTGCACGGCCAGGGCCGCATCGTCGTCGGGACACGGTCGGCAGCGTACGCGCCGGTGAAGAATCTGCGCTTAGCAGTGATTGTCGACGATGGCGACGACAACCTCGTCGACCCCCGAGCTCCCTATGTGCACTCGCGCGAAGTGCTGGTCACGCGCAGTGCGCAGGAGAGGTGTGCGCTCATTTTTGCGTCGTATAGCCGCACTGCAGAGGTGCAGCTGCTTGTGTCTTCCGGGTGGGCACACAACTTGGTCGCGAACACCGATGTGCTCGCAGAGGCGATGCCGGAGATGATTGCCTCCACGGACACCTCGGAAGACCCGGAGGACATCAGTAGGGGGCGTCTTCCCGCCATTGCTTTTCGACGGGCAAAGGCCGCGTTGCGCGAAGAACTCCCTATTTTGGTCCAGGTGCCTCGGAAGGGGTACGTGCCAACACTGTCGTGTCGCTCCTGTGGCGCGCCTGCGCGCTGCCGTTGGTGTGACGGTCCGCTGGGCATTCCACCGTCGGACAATCCGAACGATCCGGCGCCGCCCACCTGCCGCTGGTGCGGTCGCATCGACATCCACCATCGTTGTCACAGCTGTGGCTCCACCAAGATTCGCCCAGTGGTGGTCGGCAGTGAACGCACGGCGGAGGAATTTGGCCGCATTTTCAGTCCCTTCCCGGTCGTGGCTTCCTCCGGCGAGCGCATTGTGGACGATGTTCCCGCAGGTCCGCGCGTTGTGGTAGCAACACCGGGTGCCGAACCCACCGCTCCAGAGGGGTACGGCGCGGTGATGCTGCTCGACACTTGGGCCATGCTGGGTCGGCAGGACCTGCGCGCCCATGAAGAGGCCTATGCACACTGGTCGCGCGCGGCAACTCTCGCCCGCTCACGGACAATGGGCGGGGCAGTGGTCATAGATGCCGATGCCGCAATTCCGACCGTGGCGGATCTTTTGGCCTGGGACGCTGTGAGTGCCGCGAATAGGGAACTGGCCGATCGCGAGGCGGCAGCTCTACCTCCGGCATTTCACGTGGCGGCAGTGGATGGCACTGAGGATGGGCTGCGTAACTTCATGGAATCCTTGGAAGTTCCGCAAGGAGCGGAGATCCTTGGGCCGGTCGATCTTCCCCGCAGTGCCAGACCACCGGCAGGCGTGGAGCCAGGCACACCTATTCAGCGGATGTTGGTGCGCTGTGGTCGTCGTCAAGCACGAGCAGTGGGAGCGGCGTTGAAGGCAGCCCAGGTCGTTCGAGCGACGAGGAAGGACCCGACTACGGTGCGTGTTGTCGTCGATCCGATTAATTTTGGCTAGCTGCTAAAATGAGCCCGTTATTGCTTGATTCACATCAGTTTTCTTGGAGGCCCAAAGTTCATGGCAGTTCGTGAGGTACGTCTTTTCGGCGATCCGGTGTTGCTGTCCAAGGCGGATACCGTCACTGATTTCGATGCGACACTGTCGCACCTGATTGATGACATGTTCGACACGATGGATGAGCAACGGGGCGTAGGTCTCGCGGCAAATCAGGTGGGCGTGTTGCAGCGCGTTTTTGTCTACGACTGCAAGGGCACCCGTGGGCATATCGTTAATCCCGAGTGGGAAGCTGTCGGTGAGGAAACG
This sequence comes from uncultured Corynebacterium sp., assembly GCF_946998835.1. Lineage (GTDB taxonomy): Bacteria > Actinomycetota > Actinomycetes > Mycobacteriales > Mycobacteriaceae > Corynebacterium. Next base: position 61,260 of record NZ_CAMQAZ010000008.1, read on the forward strand.
GTCCACGAGATTGAAGGATGCCTTTCTATCCCGGGGATTAATGGGCCGGTGACTCGACACGCACGTGTGCGTGTCACTGGTCAAGATCGCCACGGCACTCCGGTGAGCTTCGAGGCAGACGATTTGCTGGCTCGTTGCGTACAGCATGAAAGTGATCACTTGGACGGTGTGCTGTTTTTAAAGCGTCTCGAGGGCGACGAGCGCAAGGCTGCGATGCGTTCTCTGCGTGAGCAGGATTGGTTCATTAACCGCGGTTAGCCCGCCCCGTGCTCAACAAGGGCGTGAATGCCGCATTTCATCACTAGATTAACTACAACAACTTGGTCCACCAGGAAGGAAGCCGCTTACTGTGCGCCTGATTTTTGCCGGAACCCCGGAACCTGCTGTCGTTGCACTGAAGAAACTGCTTGCGGATAACCGCCACGAGATCGTCGCTGTGCTTACCCGCCCCGATGCCCGCCGTGGTCGCGGCAAGTCGCTCTCGCCATCGCCGGTGAAGGCTCTGGCCATGGAGCACGACATTCCCGTTCTCACCCCGACCACTTTGCGCGACGAAGAAATCCAGCAGCAAATTCGTGATTTGAGCGCCGACTGCATCCCGGTAGTTGCCTACGGCAATCTCGTACCGGAGGAGCTGCTCGACGTACCGACGCACGGTTGGGTGAACCTGCATTTCTCGCTGCTACCAGCTTGGCGAGGTGCCGCTCCTGTACAGGCAGCTATCGCCGCCGGTGATGAAATCACGGGTGCCAGCACTTTCCGGATTGAGAAGGGCCTGGACACCGGACCGGTCTTTGGCACTGTCACGGAAACGATCCGCTCGACCGATAATGCCGACGATCTTTTGACTCGCCTCGCTTACTCCGGCGCTGATCTCCTGGCCGCCACTATGGACGGTATTGAAGCGGGAGCACTTCGTCCCACCGCTCAGCCGGAACAGGACGTCAGCTACGCCGCTAAGTTTGGGCCAGAAGATGCCCGAATCGTCTGGACTCAGCCCCGCCATCTTCTCGACCGCCGTGCTCGCGCATTCACGCCTGCACCTGGTGCATGGACGACATTCGACGGCGCACGTTTGAAGGTAGGAGAACTCACTCCGCTTTCCGACGAGGACAGCGCCGCAGTCGACGAGGTGCGAGAGGCAAACGCTCCGGAGACGGCAGCTGCTACGCCTGGTGAATTGGTCGTGGAAAAGCACCGGGTATCCGTGCGTTGCGCCGATGGCTATGTGCAGCTGGTGAAGGTGCAGCCACAGGGTAAGAAGATGATGGATGCGTCCGATTGGGCGCGCGGAAGCCAACCGGGTGGAAAGGTCTGCGAGTAAATGGGCAACGATAAACCCCGCCGCACCGGTGGCGGACAAGGCCGCAATAATCGCCGGAACCACCGTGAGGACAATCGCGGTGGTATTGATCAGCCGCGCAAGGTTGCACTGAAGGTGCTGGCTGAAGTCCGCGAGAATGATGCCTACGCGAACCTGCTGCTGCCCAAGCTTCTGAAGGCACACAAACTCAAGGGCAGGGATGCCGCTTTTGCAACGGAGTTGACCTACGGCACACTGCGGGCGGAAGGCCTGTTGGACGCCGTGATTGAGGTGTCGTCGTCACGCCCATTGAGCGATATTGCCGGCCCGGTGATGGACGTGCTGCGCCTGGGCACCTACCAGCTGCTGCGTACGCGTGTCGATGCCTATGCGGCGGTCGATACCTCGGTGCGTGCGGTAGCGAAGGTGGCTGGTCCCGGTGCGCGCGGCTTTGTCAATGCCATCTTGCGGAAAGTCTCCACGAAGACTGAAAGCGAGTGGGTGGCTGAGATCGCGCCGGACCCCGCAACTGACCCGATTGGCTACGTGGCGATGAAGCACGCCCACCCGCGCTGGATTGCGATGGAGTTTGCCCGCGCACTCGGCGCGCAGGCCGGTGAGTTGCAGCAGGCGCTGGCCGCTGATGATGCCCGCCCGCTGGTGCACTTAGTTGCTCGCCCAGGCGAGATTACCGCAGAAGAGTTAGCTCTCATTACCGGTGGCGAGGAGGGGCCGTGGTCGCCGTACTGCGTGCGGTTGGACTCCGGCGCCCCGGGAGAATTAGAGCCGGTTCGACAGAGCTTAGCTGCGGTGCAGGATGAGGGTTCTCAGCTCATTGCGCGTGCCGTCACGATGGCGCCAGTTACCGGGGAAGACAATGGTCGCTGGTTGGATCTGTGTTCTGGCCCCGGTGGTAAGTCAGCATTCATTGGTGGTATCGCCGCTATAGAGGGCGCGCAGCTCGATGCCGTAGAAGTATCTGCGACGCGCGCGGAACTGGTGAAGAAAGCCACGGCCGGGCTCCCGGTGACGGTAACCGTAGCCGATGGGCGTAATACCGGGCTGGACGCGGGCTTCGACCGCATTCTGGTGGATGCGCCGTGCTCTGGGCTGGGCTCACTTCGCCGTCGCCCGGAAGCCCGCTGGCGCAAGTCGCCGTCCGATCTCAACTCATTGACCGCGCTGCAATTTGAGCTGCTAAGCGAGGCTGTGCGTTTGGCCCGGCCGGGTGGCATCATCGTCTATTCCACGTGTTCTCCACATCTGCGGGAAACCCGGGGCATCGTCGATACGGCGTTGACCGGACTACCGGTGACCGAGTTGAATGCTCACGAGCTGGTAGCGCCGATGACCGATGTCGGACCGTATCCGTCCGTGCAGATGTGGCCGCACCGCCACGGCACCGATGCGATGTTCTTCTCAGTTTTGCGCAAAAACGACTAGGCTCAGAGGGTATGAGCGCACCAATTATTGCCCCGTCCATTCTCGCTGCTGATTTCGCTCGTCTCGACCGTGAGGTCGAGGCTGTAGCCAACGCTGATTGGCTGCATATCGACGTGATGGATGGCCACTTCGTTCCGAATCTGTCCTTTGGCGCTCCGGTGCTGGAGGCTGTGGCTGCGGTGACGGATAAGTACTTGGATGTTCACCTCATGATTGAGAACCCGGAAAAGTGGGTCGACACCTACATTAAGGCGGGTGCGAGCTCCGTTATTTTCCACGTAGAGGCTGCCGATGATGCCATTGCACTGGCACGTCACATTCGTTCGCAGGGTGTGAGGGCCGGTTTCTCGCTGCGCCCGGGGACTCCAATTGAGCCGTGGTTGGACCACCTCGCCGAATTCGACGAGGTACTGGTGATGAGCGTTGAGCCCGGTTTCGGAGGTCAGTCCTTTATGCCAGATCAGCTGGCCAAGGTCGAGAAGCTGCGCGAGCGCATTGATGCCGATGGGCTGGATACGCTGATTGAAATCGACGGCGGTATCTCCGCCAAGACCATTGAATCCGCTGCTGCTGCTGGTTGCGACGCTTTTGTCGCAGGCTCGGCCGTCTTTGGTGCGGAAGATCGCGCAGCAGCCGTTGATGAACTGCGTGCGCTTGCAACTGCCGCTGCAGCTAACTAGTTGGCGGTGAGGCACGGTGGCACAGTTTCCCGATCTCGTCTCCGCACAACCGCTCACTGATGCAGCGGCAATGGCTCTGGCCATAGAAGCCGGCCAGCGAGTTCGCGGCACCACCTACCCGAATCCGCCGGTTGGTTGCGTCATCCTCGATTCTTCGGGCATTGCCGTAGGCGTCGCCGGAACAGAGCCAGTAGGCGGGCGTCACGCGGAACCTCAGGCATTGGAGATGGCTGGCGTACGAGCTCAAGGCGGCACTGCGGTGGTCACTCTGGAGCCGTGCAACCACATCGGCCGCACACCACCATGCACTGAGGCACTTGCGTCAGCCGGCGTTTCCCGCGTCGTATTTGCAGTCGCTGACCCCAACCCGGTTGCCGCCGGCGGCAGCGAATGGTTGCGATACAAGGGGATCGAGGTCATCGAAGAATTCCAACGCGATCGCGTAGCTGCTGGCTACCTGCGCCCGTGGATGCACTGGCAGCGGACACGCCGCCCACACATCACGCTCAAGACCGCCGGTACTCTCGATGGTTTCGCTGCCGCTACCGACCACACTTCGCAGTGGATCACCGGGGAGCAAGCGCGAGCGCGGGTACATGTAGATCGTGCTCGTCGGCAAGCGATTGTGGTGGGAACAGGAACGGTACTCGCCGACAACCCACGTTTGACCGCGCGCACACCAGACGGAGTAGAGCTGCCGGCGCAACCTTTGCGCATCGCAATTGGTACCTCGGAGATTGCCGCCGATGCGAATATTAGAGGGTCTAACTTCCGCCAGATTCGTACACACGACGTGGAAGTGGCACTCGAGACACTGGCGGATATGGGGCTTATCGACGTGCTGGTTGAAGGCGGCCCACGTCTGGCCAGCGCCTTCTTGGACGCCGATGCTGTCGACGCGATTGAGTCTTACATCGCTCCGGCGTTTCTCGGCGCCGGTCTGCCGGTGACTTCTGCCAACCATGAGACCACGATCACTGATATCTCACGCTTTCGCACCGCAGCGGTCGAAACATTGGGGGATGACGTTTTGATTACGGCTGTCCGTAGTGGCAAAGATCGCGGACAGACCAGCTAAAGTTAATTTTGCAAATAATTTTTGAATTTGTAACACGACGTAAAGGAACCGCCTGACCACAATGTTTACGGGAATCGTTGAGGAACTCGGCGAAATTCGCGAAATAAGCCGCGAAGCCGATTCCATTACTCTGACTATCCGCGCGACCACCGTGCTTGACGACGTTCACCACGGCGATTCCATTGCTGTCAATGGTGTTTGCTTGACCGTGGTGGAGTTCGGCGATGACTTTTTCACCGCTGACCTTATGCAGGAGACTCTGGACAGGTCGAGTCTCGGCCAGGTTGAAGTCGGCTCCAAGGTCAACCTCGAACGCGCAACTGCCGTCGGACAGCGCCTCGGTGGCCATATAGTGCAGGGCCACGTCGATGGCACTGGTGAGATTCTTTCCCGTACGCCTGGCGAGCGCTGGGAAGTAGTACGCATTTGCCTGCCGGAGCAGCTGAACAAGTACGTCGTGGAAAAGGGATCGATTGCCGTGGACGGCACCTCGCTGACTGTCTCTGCAGTAGGTGAGGGGTTCTTTGAGGTCAGCCTTATTCCCACCACACTGACGGATTCTGTTATCGGCTCGGCGTCGGTGGGTACCAAGGTCAATTTGGAAGTCGATGTGCTAGCCAAGTATGTCGAGAAAATGTTGGAAAGATAAGCTACAAAACTGTGATTAAGTTCGATTCCGTAGAACGGGCCATTGCGGACATCGCAGCCGGCAAGGCCGTGGTTGTCGTTGATGATGAGGATCGTGAGAACGAAGGCGACATCATCTTCGCCGCCGAGAAGGCAACGCCTGAACTTGTTGCCTTCATGGTTCGCTATTCCTCTGGTTACATTTGCGCACCGCTAACCGGCGAGGACTGCGAGCGTCTCAATCTCCCGCCGATGGTGTCGGAGAACGAGGATGCCCGAGGCACCGCGTACACCGTCACCGTTGACGCCAACACCGGCACGACCGGTATTTCTGCCACCGATCGCGCAAACACCATTCGTACGCTGGCTGATCCGACCTCGAATCCACACGATTTCACCCGCCCAGGCCACGTGGTTCCGCTGCGCGCTCGCGACGGCGGTGTCCTCGTGCGTGCTGGCCACACCGAGGCATCGGTCGATCTCGCCCGACTTGCAGGGTTGCGTCCCGCAGGTGTCCTCTGCGAAGTCGTCTCTGAGGACGATCCGACGGGCATGGCGCGTGCAGAGGAGTTGCGTCGGTTCTGTGACAAGCACGAACTGTCGCTAATCTCCATCGAGCAGCTCATCGAGTACCGTCGTCGGCACGAGCAGCTTATTGAGCGCGTCGTTGAAACTAAACTCCCAACCGAATTTGGCGAATTCCGTGCCATCGGCTACCGCAGCCTTATCGACGGAGTTGAGCACGTCGCCCTCGTTGTAGGAGATGTCACCTCCAACGACGGCCAGGACGTGCTCGTACGCGTCCACTCCGAGTGCCTGACCGGTGATGCATTGGGGTCTCGCCGTTGTGACTGTGGTCAGCAGCTGCACAACTCCATGCGCATGGTCCATGAGGCCGGTCGTGGTGTGATTCTCTACATGCGCGGCCACGAGGGCCGCGGTATTGGTCTGATGCCAAAACTGCAGGCCTATCACTTGCAAGATGAAGGCGCGGACACCGTCGATGCCAATCTCGCACTGGGCTTGCCGACGGATGCTCGCGAATACGGCACCGGTGCGCAGATTTTGCAGGACCTCGGAGTCAAAACCATGGCGCTGTTGACGAACAACCCGACCAAGCGTGCTGGCCTCGGAGGCTATGGTCTGGAAATGAGTCGCCGAGTACCGGTGCCAGTTGAGGTCAATGAAGATAACTTGAAATACTTGGTGACTAAGCGCGAGCGCATGGGCCATGAACTTCCCTGGTTGGATGAGTACATCGAGGCCCACGGCATTTCGACTAAAGGAGCACAGTAGATGAGTGGCGCAGGTCTTCCTGACGTTTCCGTTCCCGATTCCACTGGCGTGACCGTCGGCTTGGTCACCTCTCACTGGAACGAGGAGATTACCGGACAGCTTCGTCGTGAAGCGCTGGCACAAGCTGATGAGGTCGGCGCTGTGGTGACGGACGTGACTGTCGTCGGTGCCTTGGAGATTCCTGTTGTGGCACAGCAGCTCGCGCGAACCCATGATGCCGTAGTAGCACTGGGATGCGTTATCCGCGGTGGCACGCCGCACTTCGACTATGTCTGTGATTCGGTGACTGAGGGGCTAACGCGGATTGCACTAGACTGCGAAACGCCAGTTGGCAATGGTGTGCTGACCTGCAACACTGAACAGCAGGCAATTGATCGTGCCGGCGGTGAGGGAGCTGTGGAGAATAAGGGTCGTGAGGCCATGGCCGCAGCGCTGCACACCGTCGCCGTGTTGAAGTCTCTTCGTGAAGGTGGAGCTGAGTAAGAATGGGTAACCCCGAACGCCAAAGCAATTCGACCACCGCGAATAACGGTAGCGATGACAAGTGGCTGCTGGAAATCACGTCACAGAAGCTGCGCTTGTGGGCAATTATTGCCGCAGTCGTTGTCTTCGCTATCCATATCTTCATGGGTATTGTGGTGGACTTTGGCGACACCGGCGCTTCGGTGACAACCATTGACCAGCTGGCCTTTCCCATGATCGGTCTGATTATCGCCGGGGTATTCCTGCTGCTCACTCGCGCGCGCGTGCGCGTTAATGCCGAGGGCGTAGAAGTCCGCAATCTGCTTAACGCCAAGTTCTATCCGTGGGTCGATATCTACGGTCTGAGCTTTCCGAAGAAGTCCCGCTGGGCCCGCCTGGAGCTGCCGGATTTTGAGTTCGTGCCGATGCTGGCCATTCAATCGGCTGACGGTGCCAGGGTAGTGGAGGACATCCGCCGGTTCCGTGAACTTGAAGACAAGTTCATGCCGGAGGACTAGCCCCAAGGACACGTTGTAAGGACACCGTAAGTGACTGACCCCTCTCAGTACCGTCCCGCCCCCGGCACCATCCCTACGGAGCCGGGGGTGTACCGTTTTCTCGATTCGACCGGTCGCGTGCTCTACGTCGGTAAGGCGAAGAATCTCCGTGCCCGATTGTCGAATTATTTCCAGGACTTAACTCGGCTGCACCCCCGCACACGCCAGATGGTGCAGTCCGCCTCTAAGGTGACATGGACCGTTGTTCACAACGAGGTCGAAGCGCTGCAGCTGGAGTACACCTGGATTAAACGCTTTAATCCGCGGTTCAACGTGATGTACCGCGACGACAAGTCGTACCCAATGCTGGCTGTCAGCGTCGGAGAGCTGTACCCGCGGCTCTTTCTCTACCGAGGACCACGCCGTAAGGGGGTGCGCTATTTTGGCCCTTACTCGCACGCGTGGGCTATCCGGGAAACGCTCGACTTGCTAACTCGAGTTTTTCCTGCCCGCACCTGTTCAAAGGGCGTTTTCAACCGACAGCAGGCCTTGGGGCGACCGTGTTTGCTCGGCTATATCGACAAGTGTTCGGCACCCTGCGTTGGTCGTGTGAGTGCCGAGGAGCATCGCGAAATCGTTCGTGGTTTTACCAGCTTCATGTCGGGTAACACGGGCCCAGTGACCAGACGTTTGAAGAAGGAAATGGAGGAAGCCGCCGCAGAGCTGGACTTCGAACGCGCAGCTAGCCTCCGCGACAATCTCGCCGCTATCGACAAGGTCATGGAACGCCAGTCCGTCGTGCTTTCCGACGCCGCTGACGCCGACTTTATTGCGCTAGCAACCGACGAATTGGAAGCAGCGGTACAGATTTTCCACGTTCGGGCAGGACGTATTTACGGTCAGCGCGGCTGGGTAGTGGAGAAGTCAGGCGAGTACGCGACCAATGAGTTCCACGAGGGAGAACCCGACCCCAGCCTGGGCGGACTATTGACGCAATTTCTCACACAGTTCTACGGCGATGCTGCCAAGCACGCAGATGTCGATGGCGATGAATCGACAACTGCCGCCCAGGTTGTGCCTCGCGAAATTCTCGTCCAAGCTACGCCCGACGATCTTGACGAAATCACTGCGTTTTTGGCCGACATCCGTGGTACCAATGTGGATATTCGCGTTCCACAACGCGGTGACAAGCGCACTCTTATGGAAACCGTGCAGAAGAATGCTGCTGAAGCCCTGCGGCAGCACAAGTTAAAGCGGAGCGGAGATCTGACTACTCGTTCCCAAGCTCTCTCCGAGCTTCAAGACGCGCTGTTTATGGATGAGGCACCACTTCGCATCGAATGCACTGATATTTCACATATTCAAGGCACGGATGTCGTGGCCTCCTTGGTTGTCTTCGAAGATGGTTTGCCAAAGAAATCCGACTACCGCCGCTATCGCATTAAGGATGCAGCTGGTGACGGCCGCTCGGACGACGTCGGTTCCATCGCCGAGGTGGTACGCCGCCGCTTCCTGCGTCACAACGAGGACAAGCTCGCCATGCCCGATGATGCCAGTGAGATGTTCGTGGAGGAAACAACCGATGCCGTCGATGAGCAATCTCGCAACAGCCGGAAGTTCGCCTACCCGCCGCAGTTGTTCATCGTCGATGGTGGTGCGCCGCAGGTCGCGGCTGCACAGGCAGTCCTCGATGAACTCGAGGTCACCGATGTAACCCTGGTTGGTATTGCCAAGCGCTTGGAAGAGCTGTGGATCCCCGACGACGATGAACCGCTGATTCTGCCACGCAACTCAGAAGCGATGTACCTTATCCAGCGAATTCGCGATGAGGCGCACCGCTTTGCCATTACCTATCACCGCCAGCAACGTTCCAAGCGGATGCGCTCATCGGTACTTGATGGCATCAAGGGGCTGGGGCCAGCACGCCGAAGTGAGTTGGTAAAACACTTCGGTTCCGTTGCAGCGCTGAAGAAGGCCAACGTCGAGCAGATTGAAGAAGTTCCCGGTTTCGGTCCGATGCTCGCGAAAACGGTCTACGACTATCTGCATCCGGCCGAGCACACCTAAAACTGCGAGCACGAACCGAGAGCGCGCGGCCGAAAGTGTATTAGAGTGAGGGCATGATTACTTCGGGTTATTCCCCTCAGGCTGAAAAGTCACTTGTGTTGATTACCGGTATGTCCGGTTCCGGACGCAATACGGCTGCCAGTATCTTGGAGGAGATGGGCTGGTATGTTGCAGACAACCTGCCCCCGGAGCTGATTATGCGAATGGTCGAGCTGTCATTTGAGGCGGACTCACCGGTGGAGCGTCTCGCTATCGTCACTGACGTGCGCTCACGGGCATTTGCCGGCAGTTTGGGGGAGGTCCTCGACGGCCTGCGCAATGAGGGACGCCAGCCATATGTCATCTTTTTTGATGCCAATGATGACACTCTTATCGCTCGCTATGATTCCGTCCGGCGCACCCATCCACTGCAAGAAAATGGGACACTTTCGCAGGGCATTGCGGCTGAGCGTCAGATGTTGCTTCCGATAAAGGGCATGTCTGATCTAGTGGTGGATACCTCCGACATGAGCGTTCACGATTTGCGGCGTGAGCTGGAGCATCAACTGTCGGACTCCGCAAATAAGATTCAGCAAATCACTATCGAATCATTTGGGTTCAAACACGGTGCTCCGCGCGATGCCGACATGCTTTTCGACGTTCGCTTTCTCCCCAACCCCTATTGGATACCGGAGCTGCGTGCCGGCCGCGGTACCAATTCGGCTGTGGCCGACTACGTGCTCTCACAGCCAGAGTCGCAGGGGTTCTTGGACAACGTCACACACTTGATTGAGTTGGTTTTGCCCGGGTATCGCCGTGAGGGCAAGGGATTTATGACTATCGCTGTGGGATGCACCGGAGGCCATCACCGAAGTGTGGCCATGTCGGAGGCGCTGGCGAAGAAACTCGATGGAGTTTCCGGGATCAACGTCAACGTCGTCCATCGCGATATTGACCGCAATTAGCGGTTTTCGTGGAGGTGTAGAAATTGACTTCGATTACCAGCCTGGGTGGTGGCCATGGTCTATTTGCCACGCTGAGGGCAGACCGCCAGGTCGCTGACCATGTCACCGCTGTAGTCACGGTTGCTGACGACGGAGGATCCTCAGGGCGCCTTCGTCGTGAACTGGGCCAAATCCCTCCGGGGGATCTGCGCATGGCGCTCGCTGCACTGTCTGCGGACACAGAAAAAGGCGATCTTTGGGAAAAGACGCTGCAGCACCGCTTCGGCGGGACCGGTGCACTGGCAGGACATGCCATTGGCAACCTCATCATTGCTGGTCTCACCAGCGTGATGGGAAACGAAGTCGACGCGCTTGACGAAATTGGTAGGCTCCTGAAGATTCAGGGGCGCGTGGTACCGATGTCACCAATTCCGCTAGAGATTGAGGCAGAGGTCGTAGGTCTCGAGCAGGATGCCCGCGTCGTTCGCCAGGTTCGTGGCCAAGTCGCGGTGGCAACTACTCCTGGACAGGTACGCCGAATCCACCTCATTCCCGAGGCTCCGCCAGCCTCCGAGGAAGCCGTGGAAGCTATTCTCAATGCTGATTTGGTAACGCTGGGGCCGGGCTCATGGTTCACTTCGGTCCTGCCACATATGCAGGTGCCGGGGTTGCGAGACGCACTGCAGGAAACCGATGCCACGACTGTGGTGGTGCTGAATCTCGTCGCTGAGCCAGGGGAGACCGCAGGTTTCTCGTCCGAACGACACATCCACATGCTCATTCAGCACGCACCCGATTTGACGCTCGATTACGTGCTTGTCGACGACAACACGCCGCTCGCGGACACCGAACGGGAATACCTACAGCGAGCTGCGGACAGCCTCGACGCGAAAGTCGTCTTCGCCGATGTGCAGGAAATAGATGGCTACGGAGCTCTGACAGGCCGGCATTCACCTGAGAAGCTGGCTGTTGCACTTCGCCAATTCCTCTAGTCGGCCTGTGAGCTCGGCATTGTGCGTGCTTTCCCGCGACGATGCCCGAAGCATTTCGGGTAATTGCTTTTTGATTGGGCTCGGATACTATCCTTGAGGTTTATTGCTAAAGCTCAAATAGGGGCCACTTAACCCTAATAAGTCGAGCCCAATCAACCGCCCACACAGATGAATTGAGGATGGACAGCATCGTGGCATTGACGGCGAAAGTCAAAGACGAACTAGCCCGCGTGTCAGTATCGCAGGAGAGCGCTCAGGCAGCTGAGATTGCGACGCTGTTCCGCTTTGCGGGAGGACTACACCTGGTGGCAGGTGCCATTGTGTTGGAAGCAGAGCTGGATTCCGGTGCCGTCGCACGCCGACTGCGCTCTCTGCTGGCTGATCTTTATGACGTGAAAGCCACTCTCAATGTGTTGTCTCCCGGTGGGCTGCGAAAGACCTCGAAGTACATTGTCCGGGTTACCGACGGCGCGGAACTCGTCGTTAGGCAAACTGGGCTGATTGACTCGGCGGGGCGTCCGGTTCGTGGGCTGCCGCGCAAGTTGATTATGGGGCAGAAGGTTGACCAGGAAGCCGCTTGGCGAGGTGCGTTCTTGGCGCATGGTTCGTTGACGGAACCGGGGCGGTCTTCGGCACTGGAGGTCACTGCTCCCTCTGCGGAAGCTGCGCTGGCGTTAGTCGGCTGCGCTCGTCGCCTCGGCATTACGGCTAAGAGCAAGGAGAATAAGACTCGTGGCGGAGATCGGGTAATCATTCGGGATGGGGATGCGATTGGTGCACTCCTAACGCGTATGGGTGCCCAAACTACTCGTTTACAGTGGGAAGAGCAGCGCATGCGTCGTGAAGTGCGCGCGACCGCCACTCGTCTGGCAAATTTCGACGATGCGAATCTGCGACGCTCGGCGCGAGCAGCTGTTATTGCGGCGGCGCGAGTTGAGCGAGCCCTGGAAATTCTCGGTGACGATGTACCGGATCACTTGGTGTCTGCGGGACAGTTGCGAGTAGAGCACAAGCAGGCCTCGTTGGAGGAGTTGGGACAGCTGGCCAACCCACCAATGACGAAGGACGCAGTTGCGGGGCGCATTCGCCGTTTGCTCTCTATGGCGGACAAGAGAGCAAACGAACTCGGAATTCCCCCCACAACGGCAGTCGTTACAGATGAACTTTTTGACAAAGAAGTTGACGAGTAAAGCATCTGTTTTGCCTAGTCAAATGCATAAATTTGGATAAATATCCGTTTATTTGGGATTGCCGGGAAAAACCTGCGCTGCGCAATTGAAAAACCCAAAGTACACTTCTGTAGTGAACCTGTTGGAGCGCAACCAGCGCCTCAACAAGTGGCATCGTTTCGCCAATCCATTAAGGAGATTATTGTGACGGTTCGTGTAGGTATTAACGGTTTTGGTCGCATTGGCCGCAACTTCTTCCGCTCCCTGGTCGCTTCGGGCGCTGACCTGGAAGTCGTTGCTGTAAACGACCTCACTGATAACAAGACCCTGGCTCACCTGCTCAAGTACGACTCCATTATGGGCAAGCTTGACGCAGAGGTCACCTACGACGATGAGTCCCTCACCGTCAACGGCAAGCGCATCCGCGCATACGCTGAGCGCGACCCGAAGAACCTGCCGTGGGGCGAGCACGAGGTCGACATCGTCATTGAGTCCACCGGTTTCTTCACTGATGCCAACGCAGCCAAGGCCCACATCGAGGCTGGTGCTAAGAAGGTAATCATCTCCGCTCCGGCTAAGAACGAAGACGCAACCTTCGTTGTCGGTGTCAACCACACCGACTACGACCCGGAGAAGCACAACATCATTTCTAACGCTTCTTGCACCACCAACTGCCTAGCTCCGATGGCTAAGGTCCTGGACGACAAGTTCGGCATCGAGCGCGGTCTGATGACCACCATCCACGCATACACCGGTGACCAGCGTCTGCACGACGCTCCGCACAAGGACCTGCGTCGCGCCCGCGCTGCTGCTCTGAACATTGTTCCGACCTCCACCGGTGCTGCCAAGGCAGTCGCTCTGGTTCTCCCGCAGCTCAAGGGTCTGCTCGACGGTTACGCACTGCGTGTCCCGACCCCGACCGGTTCTGTCACCGACCTGACCTTCACCGCCAAGAGCGAGGTCACCGTCGAGTCCGTCAACGCTGCTATCAAGGAAGCTGCAGAGGGCGAGCTCAAGGGCGTTCTGGGTTACAACGAGGACCCGATCGTTTCCAAGGACATCGAGGGCGACCCGCGTTCCTCCATCTTCGACGCACCGCTGACCAAGGTCATCGGTGACCAGGTCAAGGTTGTCTCCTGGTACGACAACGAGTGGGGCTACTCCAACCGCCTCGTCGACCTGGCTGTCTACGTCGGTGAGCGCCTCTAATAACACACCTGGTTAATCCCAGACCCCGAACGGGCCGGGGTGGTTGTGCCTGAATTGGGCACCCCACCCACGGCCCGTTTTTACACACTTCACAAGGATTTCATTCAGATGACTGTTAAGACTGTCAAAGACCTCATCAACGAAGGTATTGAAGGCCGTTACGTCCTCGTCCGCTCCGACTTCAACGTTCCACTGAAGGACGGCGTTATTACCGACCCAGGTCGTATCGACGCATCGCTGCCGACTCTTTCCGCTCTCGTCGATGCCGGTGCCAAGGTCGTTGTTATGGCACACCTCGGTCGCCCGAAGGGTGAAGTTAAGTCCGAGTTCTCCCTGGCCCCGGTTGCTGAAGCTCTTTCGGAGCGCCTGGACCAGTACGTCGCTCTCGCTGGGGATGTCTCCGGTGAAGATGCACACGAGCGTGCAAACGGCCTGACTGACGGCGATGTGCTCCTGCTGGAGAACGTGCGCTTCGATCCGCGCGAGACCTCCAAGGACGAGGCAGAGCGCGCCGCGTTTGCTGCAGAGCTGGCTGCACTCGTTCCGGACGGAGCTTTTGTTTCCGACGGTTTCGGCGTTGTTCACCGCGCACAGGCTTCCGTCTTCGACGTAGCGAAGAAGCTCCCGCACTACGCGGGCAACCTGGTTCAGGCTGAGCTCGAAGTTCTGCGCAAGGTCGCTGAAACTCCGGAGAAGCCGTACACCGTCGTGCTCGGTGGTTCCAAGGTTTCCGACAAGCTGGGCGTTATTGAGGCCCTCGCGCCTAAGGTCGACTCCCTGGTCATCGGCGGCGGCATGTGCTTCACCTTCCTGGCTGCCAAGGGCTACGCCGTGGGCGCATCCCTGCTGCAGGAAGAAATGATTGACACCTGTAAGGATCTGTTGGAGCGCTACGGCGACAAGATTGTTCTGCCGACCGACGTGGTTGTGGCCGACAAGTTCGCTGCAGATGCCGAGCACAAGGTTGTCGAAGCCACCGAGATTCCGGAAGGCTGGATGGGGCTGGACATCGGACCGGCTTCCGCTGAGACCTTCGGTAAGGTGCTCGCTGAGTCCAAGACCGTGTTCTGGAACGGCCCGATGGGAGTCTTCGAGATGGAGGCTTTCGCAGCCGGTACTCGTGAGGTCGCACAGGCCATCATCGATGCCACCGCTAACAACGGTTGCTTCTCCGTCGTCGGTGGCGGCGACTCCGCAGCTGCAGTGCGCACCCTGGGTCTGGACGAGGATGGTTTCAGCCACATCTCCACCGGTGGCGGTGCTTCGCTGGAGTTCCTCGAGGGCAAGACTCTGCCTGGCGTCTCCGTCCTGGAAGACTAAGATTTTTCCACCACAGGATTTTTCAACGCGTAAAAATCCGCTTATTGATAGGGAAGTGAATTCCACCACTATGGCACGTACACCATTTATTGCTGGTAACTGGAAGATGAACCTGAACCATCTCGAGGCTATCGGTGTGGTGCAGAAGCTCGCCTTTGCTCTGCCGAAGGAGTACTACGACAAGGTTGATGTCGCTGTCATCCCGCCGTTTACTGATCTGCGTTCGGTTCAGACTCTGGTAGAGGGCGATAAGCTCAGCGTCACCTACGGCGCACAGGATGTCTCCATCCACGAATCTGGCGCCTTCACCGGCGAGATTTCCGCTTCTATGCTGGCAAAGCTTGGGTGCACCTGGGTCGTCGTCGGACACTCCGAGCGCCGCGACATGCACGGGGAGACCGATGAACTCGTTGCCAAGAAGGCCAAGGCAGCACTGCGCGAGGGCATGAAACCAATCGTCTGTGTCGGCGAGCCGCTGGAGGTCCGCGAGGCTGAAGAGCACGTCGAGTACGTTGTGGCTCAGGTCAAGGGCTCCCTGGCCAACCTGACCAATGCTGAGCTTGCCAAAACCGTCATCGCATACGAGCCGGTCTGGGCTATTGGCACCGGTAAGGTCGCATCGGCTGCAGACGCTCAGGAAGTCTGTGAGGCCATCCGTAAGACTGTCGCAGAGATTGGCAATGAGGACATCGCCAAGGAGATGCGCATTCTCTACGGCGGTTCCGTCAAGGCTGAGAATGTCGCAGAGATTGTCGGCAAGCCTGATGTTGACGGCGGCCTCGTCGGCGGCGCTTCGCTCGACGGTGAAGCATTCGCGAAGCTCTGCGCACTTGCTGCAGATGCCGCCCAGAACGCCTAACTACGTATAAATTCAGAGCAACTGATAAGGTAGGCGCCATGCGCGACCCCGGATTGGTTTTATTGATTCTCATAAAACCGATTCGGGGTTATTGCCTTTAGACGTACCGAACCCAGGACCACCTATTGGCAATAATTCAGCGCAACTCATTTCCCGCGGCATGTCGCGAAACGTGCCCGGCAATTTTTGAAGGACGTGCTCAATGAACGAACAAGTACATCGTGAGACTGACCGACAGACAGCTGCCAATGAGCAATCCTCATCCACCTCGAATGCACAGCGGCAGGACCTGCTCTGGGAGGATATTCGCCACCTGGGTCGAATTCTTGGCCAGGTAATCCGTGAGCAAGAGGGCGACGAGGTCTTTAACCTGGTCGAAAATGCGCGACGAGCAGCTTTCGAGCTCCACCGCGGTGATGGCGATGTCGAGAAGCTCACCGGACTTTTCCGCGACATTGACCCAGCCGATGCCAACCCGGTCATCCGTGCTTTCACACATTTCGCTCTACTAGCGAATCTCGCGGAGGATCTTCACGAGGAGCTCGGCATCGAAGCTGCCCTCGATGCTGGTGCTCCGCCGCAGGACTCGACGCTGGAGGCAACATGGCAGAAGCTACGCGACGCCAAGGTTTCCAGCAGCGCCATTGCTGAAATGATGGACCACATTGAGGTTGTGCCTGTCCTAACCGCGCACCCGACAGAGACTCGTCGCCGTACCGTATTCGATGTCCAGAAGCACATCACGGCTGCAATGCGTCAGCGCCACGAGATTCAGGCGGCACCTGTCAATGCTCGCACTGCAGATCGACTCGCTGAGATTGATGCCGACATTCGCCGCCGCATCCTGACGCTGTGGCAGACCGCTTTGATCCGCATGAATCGCCCGGATATTCGCGACGAGGTCGAAGTTGGTCTTCGCTACTACCAGCTTTCTCTGCTGGAAGCGGTGCCACAGATTAACCGAGACGTCGTCAAGCACTTGCGTCAGCTCGGCGGCGACAAGCTGCCGGCAAACCCGACTATTCGCATGGGCTCGTGGATTGGTGGTGACCACGACGGCAACCCCTTCGTAACAGAGGAGACGCTGCGCTATGCGTCGGACAGGGCAGCCGGCACCATCCTGCGCCACTACTTCGCGCAGCTGCATCTGCTGGAGCGCGAACTCAGCCTGAGTGACCGCCTGACCAAGGTCACCGTGGATCTGGTCGCTCTGGCCAGCCGTGGTCACAATGACGTACCGAACCGCGAAGATGAGCCTTACCGTCGCGCGGTTCACGGCATCCGTGGTCGTGTGGCGGCAACAGCTGTGAACTTCTTCGATGAGTCCATCATTGAGGGCGACTGGTCGGAATTCACTCCGTACGAAAGCGCCGAGGAACTGCTGGCGGAGCTGTCGATTATCGACGACTCGCTGCGCTCCAGCCATGACGACCTCATTGCTGATCACCGCCTGCGTGATTTGATCGGTTCAATTGAGGTATTTGGTTTCCATCTGTACTCGATTGATATCCGACAGAATTCGGACTCTCACGAGGAAATCCTCACTGAGCTGTTCGCCGCTGCAGGTGTCGTGGACAACTACGCGGGACTGAAGGAGGCGGACAAGGTCGAGCTTCTGACGAAGGAACTGCAGTCCTCCCGCCCTCTGGTATCGGCTTCGGCAGAACTCTCCGAAGCTACAGCCCGCGAGTTGGGGATTATGCGTGCAGCAGCGCGGGCAGTACGTAAGTACGGCGATGCCGCAGTACCGCACTGCATCATTTCGATGTGTACGTCGGTCTCTGACCTGTTGGAACCGATGATTCTGCTCAAGGAAGTCGGACTGATTCGCACGAATGGCTCTCAGCCGACCGGTTCTGTTGACGTCATCCCGCTGTTCGAAACCATCGAAGACCTACAGGCTGGCGCAGAGGTACTGCGCGCCGCGTGGGATATTCCGGTCTACCGCGCGTACGTCTCCGCGCGTGGTGACCTGCAGGAAGTCATGCTCGGCTACTCTGACTCGAACAAGGACGGTGGCTACTTCGCTGCAAACTGGGCGCTTTACGACGCGGAGGTCGCCATCGTGGCGGCCGCGAAGGACAACGACATTCGCCTGCGTCTCTTCCATGGCCGCGGCGGTACTGTCGGCCGTGGTGGCGGACCCTCCTACGAAGCAATTCTGGCGCAACCCTCCGGCGCAGTCCAGGGATCGGTACGTATCACCGAGCAGGGCGAGATTATCTCAGCGAAGTATGGTCACCCTGCTGCGGCTCGCAGGAACCTCGCCGCGCTGGTGTCGGCAACTATCGAGTCGACGCTGCTCGAAGTCGGAGATCTGAAGAACCCGGCTCGCGCTCACGAAATCATGTCGGAGATTTCCGACCTGTCGCGTGAGGCCTACTCGAAGCTTATGCACGAGGACGCCGGCTTCATCGACTTTTTCACCTCGTCGACTCCGGTCGATGAGATTGGCAGCCTGAACATCGGTTCGCGCCCGACCTCACGCAAGCAGACTCAAACCATCTCTGATCTGCGCGCAATTCCATGGGTGCTGTCCTGGTCCCAGCAGCGTTCCATGGTGCCGGGCTGGTTCGGTGTCGGCACTGCGCTGCAGCAGTGGATAGGTGACGACGAGGACGGCTCTCGCCTGGCTGAGCTCCGCCAGCTCAACGAAGATTGGCCTTTCTTCAACTCGGTGCTGTCGAACATGGCACAGGTGATGTCCAAGGCCGACCTGAACCTGGCCCGTGCTTACGCCAGCCTGTGCAAGGACAAGGCCGACGGTGAGCGTATCTACGGCATCATCAAGGCCGAATTCGACCTGACTTTGAAGATGTTCCTGAAGGTAACCGGGTACAAGCACCTGTTGGAGGACAACCCGCTGCTCAAGCGCTCGGTGGACATGCGCTTCCCGTACCTCATGCCGTTGAACATCATCCAGTTGGAAATGCTGCGCCGCTACCGTGCCGGTGATAATCGCGACAAGGTGCGTCGGGGCATTCAGCTGACCATGAATGGACTGGCAACTGCACTGCGCAACTCCGGGTAGGAATTCGCCTAGCAATACGGCTAGGGATACCTAGCCAGCGGAGTAATTGCGCTAGTATAGTTGGAGTTCTTAAAGAAGCGACGTTTCAAAAGGAAGTGCGCGTGTACCTCGCCATTCAGATTGTCCTGGTCATCACATCCATCTTGATGACGCTGTTCATCCTGCTCCACAAGGGTAAGGGTGGCGGACTGTCCAGCCTTTTTGGTGGCGGCATGCAGTCGAACCTGTCCGGTTCGACGGTGGTGGAGAAGAACCTCGACCGCGTCACTATTGTAACCGTGATTATCTGGTTGCTCTGCATTGTCCTGTTGCTGCTGTTCAACACCTTCGGCTGGTAAGTTCCGCACGCAGCACGCCTACCGCGGGCCTTTACGTAATAAAATTCCCGTCGATAGCCTCTCGCTTATCGACGGGAATTCGCTGTTTCTGGGCTTAGCAGAACAGAGGCAACTTAGAGCTCCGCAGCCGCAGCGTCATCGACAAAGACAATGGTCTCCTGGACGCCTCGGACACCGGCTGCTGGCCACTGAGCAGGATCATCCTGCGTAGCAATAGCTGCAATTGCCTCAGTCTTCTCGCCACCTGCTACCAGCAACCACACACGCTGCGAACTGGCGATTGCCGGCATAGTCAGCGTGATACGGGTCGGCGGTGGCTTCGGGCAGTTGTGGACATCTACGACCAGGCGTTCCTGCTCCGCGAGCGCGGCGGTGTGCGGGAAAATCGAGTTGATGTGTCCCTCGCCACCCATGCCAAGCAGATGGAGGTCAAAGCCATTCGGAGCCTTTTCCCGGAGGATAGCCTCGTAGCTTTCGGCAGCCTCAGTGGTGGTCACACCGCCGTCTGCGGCCGCAAACTCGAAGATGTTCTCCTCCGGTACGCAGACAGGGGACAGGAGTCGTTCACGTGCCGCTAGCGCATTACGGTCTGCTGAGTCAGCAGCGACGAAGCGTTCATCTCCGAAAAACACCAGGACTCGATTCCAGTCGATGTCTCCGGAGTCGTCGGCAAGCGCACTGAGCAGCGCGGTTCCAGCACCGCCTCCGGTGAGGACGACACGTGCGAAACCGTCATCGGTAACTGCAGGGGCATCGCCGTTCTGGACAGCAGTGACCGCATCGACGAAGCGCTGACGTGCCGCGTCGACGATGCCGGCCTGGTCTGCGGCGCGGTGGAACTGAGGGGCAGGGGCAGTGTTGGAGGCGTTATCGGTGGTCACTTGTCAGAGACTCCTGGTTCGTTCTCGAAGCTGGTAGCTGTGGACGTTGGAGGCTGCATACCCACGGTGTGGATCTGGCTGAGACCGCGCAGAGCACGTCCGTAGGCAGTATCGTGATCGAGGTGACGCAGCTCTTCAGCCAAACACTCGGAGCGCGTCGGACGCGACAGTGCGACCTTGAACGGTGGCTGATCACCGTTTGTGACCGATGCGGTGGTGGCGCTTTCAATATCGACACGCAAGGTCTGACCATTTTCGCGTTCGAAGGCCACAGAGGTTACCGGCGGCTTAGCGCGCCCCTTTTCGTCCACCGGAATTTTCTTCTCACCGGTGGAGTACCGATTGACCGGCAGCCCCAGGCGATCGGCCAACCACCCTGCGGCAACCTCCACCGACGGGGACTCCTGTGGGCCGTAGATGGATACGGATGTCACAGGCGAGTGCGGCGGCAGGTCAAAGGCCGAGGCCAACACACCGCGCCAGTTCGTCAGCCGCGACCAGCTCAAATCGGAATCACCCGGCGTGTAGCCCGTGCGGCGCGTGTAGATGGCGTTGCTATTCGGGTCACACAACGAATCGGTGATGCGACGCTGTGCAATCCGACCAATTGGTGTTGCCGCCGGTACCTGTGGGGCCTCGGACGGCCACCACGCCACAACCGGCGTGTCCGGTAGCAACAGGGGAGTTACTACCGAACTGTGGTGTTGACCAATCTCACCGGACATGTGCATGACGACGATTTCAGCGGCACCGGCATCACCACCGACGCGGAGCTCCGCGTCGAGGCGATTGTCCAGGCGTGGATCATCGGAGACCAATACCAGCACACGGGACGGGTGCTCACGGGACACCGAGTTAACCGTAGAAATAATGTTTTCCAGGTCATCTTCGCTCTTGGCCAAAACAATCAGGGTGAGGACACGGCCTGTGGTGACAATGCCGCCCTGCTCTCGAAGCTGCACCAACTGACGAGCAATGGCTGCGGTGTCAGTATCGGGCAAATTGACGATCATGAAAGTGTTCTTTCTGTCAGAAAATTCTTAAGAAGTGAGAGGTTGGCAACCTATGGCCGTCGCCAAGCGCGACCGTCGCGCTCGAGCATGTGGTCAGCGGAGGAGGGCCCCCACGAACCTGCGGGGTAGCCCTCTGGCCGACCGCGCTTGGCCCAGTACTCGATGATGGGGTCAAGAATCTTCCAAGACAGCTCGACTTCCTCATTGGTGGGGAAGAGGCTGGCTTCGTCGAGAAGCGCATCCAGAATCAGGCGCTCGTAGGCTTCTGGCGACTGCTCAGTGAACACCTCGGAGTAAGAGAAGTCCATGTTGACATCGCGGACCTCCATAGCCGAGCCCGGCACCTTCGATCCGAATCGCATGAGCACACCTTCGTCGGGCTGGACTCGGATGACCATGGCGTTCTGGCCGAGCGCAGCGGTCATCGTCTCTGCAAAAGGCAGGTGTGGTGCGGATTTAAAGACCAACGCGATTTCAGTGACGCGACGACCGAGGCGCTTGCCGGTGCGCAGGTAGAAGGGAACTCCAGCCCAGCGACGGGAGTTAATCTGCAGCGTACAGGCGGCGTAGGTCTCCGTTGTGGACTCGGGATCGAACCCTTCCTCGTCTCGCAGACCCGGCACAAAGTTGCTGCCCTGCCAATCCGCCGTGTACTGGCCGCGAGCGGTGTACTTCGAAAATGGACGCACTGGTTCAACAGCGCGCAGCACCTTAATCTTCTCTGCCTGTAGCTCTTCCGGGGTAAAAGCGATGGGCTCCTCCATTGCCACCAGCGCCAGGAGCTGGAGTAGGTGGTTCTGAATCACGTCACGAGCCGCACCAATACCGTCGTAGTAGCCGGCGCGACCGCCCAGACCGATGTCCTCAGCCATGGTGATTTGGACATGGTCAATGTAGTGGGAATTCCACATCGGATCGAACAACTGGTTGGCAAAACGCATGGCCAGAATATTCTGGACGGTTTCCTTGCCCAGATAGTGGTCGATGCGGAAAACAGCGTCTTCTGGGAAGACTGAGTTCACAATCCGGTTCAGTTCCTGTGCAGAGGCCAGGTCGTGGCCGAATGGTTTCTCAATAATGACGCGGCGCCAGTAGTCCTCGCCCGACTGAGCAAGCCCCGAACGGTCGAGCTGATGGCAGACATCGGGGAAGTTAGCTGGCGGAATGGACAGGTAGTAGGCCCAGTTGCCAGCGGTACCGCGGGAGCGATCTAGTTCCTCGAGTTGTGCGGCCAAGCGGTCGAATGCTTCGTCGTCGGTGAAGGTACCGGTTACAAAGTGAATTCCCTCAGCCAGGCGCTGCCAGACACTCTCGCGGAAATCTGTGCGGGCTCCGTCTTTCACCGCTGCGCGCACATAATCCTCAAAATCCTGCTTGGACCATTCGCGACGGCCATAGCCGACCAGCGCAAAGGAGGCCGGCAGTAGGCCGCGGTTGGCCAGGTCATAAATAGCAGGCAGGAGCTTCTTCCGGGCCAGATCGCCCGTCACTCCGAAGATCACCATGCCACCCGGACCGGCAATGCGCGGCAGGCGCTTATCCTGCGGGTCGCGCAGCGGATTCACATAGCTGCTGTGGCTGGTGCTCTCGTCCCCGTTGCGCGGAGAACCGGCAGTAGGGGAGTTCGGACCGTTGTGTTGCAGAGAATCACTCACGGTTTACATAATGTCATATCGAGAAAAGTCCGGTGGAATAGTTTCCGATTCCTCCGGTGGGGCCTTGACAGGCCCCTTTCTTTTGCTTTAGGTTTATGACATAGGTGGTATACCCGTAAACCATGGAGGTGGATATGCAGGCGAAGGAGGCGGACCCTCGGCCCATCTATATCCAGATTGCCGAGGATCTGAAATCACTAATCCTGTCCGGGGAGCTCGCGGCTGAGAACCGCGCCCCCTCAACCAAGGAGCTCTCGGAGTTCTATCAGGTCAATCCCACCACGGCCGCCAAGGCCATGACAGAACTGTCGATGGTGGGGCTCGTAGAGAAGAAAAGAGGTCTCGGCATGTTTGTCACTCCAGGCGCCCGGGAGCGCATTCGAGCTGAGCGTCGTGAAGCGTTTCAGCGTACCTACATCGAGCCACTAAAAGCGGAGGCCGGCGTCCTCGGCCTCACGCTCCACGACATCATCGCCATGCTGGAGGAGGAAAAATGAGTATCTACGGCGTGATCGGCCCCAACGGTGCCGGTAAGACCTACTACCTTCACACCCTCGCGCAACTGCCCACGGCTGCCCTGGCGAAGGCGGCACCCGACACCCAAATCTTCGGCGCCACCCCGCGCGAATATTTCCACATCTTGCGCACGGGCTGGGATCAGCTCGATGTGTCCCACGCGGAGTCTCTCCTCGATTTCCCCGCCGACACACCCATCAAGCAACTCAGCCTGGGCCAGCGCCAACTGCTCATCGCCGTAGCAACCCTGGCATCGGGCAAGCAAGCATTGCTTTTCGACGAACCCTTCAACGGCCTCGATGTCGACCACCGCACCACGTTGCGCAGCATGCTTATCGACGCTGCCGAATCGGCCGACATTGTGGTCACCTCGCAGCACTCCCAGGACCTCGCCGGCTTGGTGGACACCTTGATTGTCATCCACAAGCAGGATGCGTACGGACCTTATGACGTCGAAAAGCTGCGCGCTACCCATCCGGTGCTGCGCGGCCCTGCCGACCTCGTGGCCCAGGTGACCGGTCCGGTGCTCGCTAAGAAAACCCTCGGTGAGCGCTGCGAGGCCATCCTGGC
The DNA here is from genome assembly GCF_946998835.1 of uncultured Corynebacterium sp. Classification (GTDB taxonomy): domain Bacteria; phylum Actinomycetota; class Actinomycetes; order Mycobacteriales; family Mycobacteriaceae; genus Corynebacterium. The sequence continues at coordinate 85,189 of NZ_CAMQAZ010000008.1, forward strand.
TACTGCGCTCAGCTCGTCTGCCGCTGCGCATGCCCGCGCCCTCGGCGTTGAGGTCAGCTACCTCGAACCCGTAGACCTCATCGACCTCGCCAGCACTTCCTCTTACATCGAAAGGAGCAAGAAATGAGCACCGGAGCTTTCATCGCAACCAACAGGAAAACCTTCCTCGGTATTACCGCTGTGGCCATCATTTACTCGGCTTTCGGGCGCATGCTCGTAGGCAGCGGTACCGGCAACACGCTGCTGGGCATCGCCGCGCTGGGCATCCTCTTCCTCATCACCGCCCGACGCTCGGTCACCCTGCGCGACTATGGAGTGAGCACAGCCCGCTGGGTGCGCTCCGCAATCATCGCGATCCTGGGTACATCGCTGGTGGCCACCGCCTTCATCGTCGCGGCGATGGTCAGCGAGCAGAAGAAGTCCGGTTACTACCGTTCATTCGATAGCTTCATCGTTACCTCCGGCCCGGCTATGTACCCGGACACCAACGGGGCGATGTACATGATTGAGGATTCTGGGCAGAACTACACCACGATTCTGCTCACGGCCCTGTGCGTCTTCTTGAGCTTCCTCATGGCCACCGTGGCGGGCACCGCGATTGGGACCGTCGCCGGCACGAAGGGCATTCGCGCGGGATCGATTACCATCGGCTTGGCGCTGGTCGCACTCTTCCTCTTCAGCTTTCTGCTGGACGCGACCGATTCCATCCCGGGAGCCCCCTGGCCGGGCGTGCCAATCTTCGCCTCGCTCATCACCGTGGTTTCCGCGGTCGTGATGGCCTGGGCCTTAAAGAAAGACAAACGCCCACTGCCCGCCGTGCACCCCGGCTTCACCGAGGCCTAACAGCCAAAAAGCTCCCCGCGGGGGAGCTTTTTGTGCGCAGCTTACGGGCCGAAAAACACGAGCTGCACATGTGAAACTGTGCAAGTTTATGACACTTTCAGGCTATTTTTCGGACCATTTTTGCCATAAGCGCAGTCAGTAACTCGCATCGTTGATCGACCCGCTGGCGCCAGCCATAAACGCGGCCGCTACCAACAGGCAGCTAGATAATTAGCAGGGTTCGTGCAGCTGTTCCATGCGCTGTGCAATAGAGTCGAGCAGGGACTGCCAGGAATCCACAAACTTCTCCACGCCCTCGCGCTCCAGGACAGCGAAGACGTCATCCAGGTCGATACCAATCTCGCTGAGCTGGGTCATAACGGCATTGGCTGCCTCACCCTGACCGCTGACGGCATCGCGAACCTCACCCTCGAAGCCCGCAGCAGCGCGCAGCGTCTTTTCAGGCATGGTGTTCACGGTCTGCGGAGCAGCCAGCTCAGTCACGTAAAGGGTGTCCGGGTAAGCCGGGTTCTTCACACCGGTGGAAGCCCACAGCAGGCGCTGCGGCTTAGCGCCGGCGTTCTCCAGCTGCGCCCAGCGAATATTCTGCGCCGAGAAAGCCTCCTCGAACTTGGCGTAGGCAGCGCGGGCATTGGCCAGACCGGCCTTGCCACGCAAAGCCAAGGCCTCTTCCGAGCCGATCTTTTCCAGGCGAGCATCAATCTCAGTGTCAACGCGGGAAACGAACAGCGAAGCAACTGAGTGAACCGAATCCAGGTCCACACCGTTGTCCTTCGCACGCTCAATGCCCTCAATGAACGCATCGATTACCTGCAGGTATCGCTCCACCGAGAAAATCAGGGTGACGTTCACCGAAATACCCTCGGACAAAGCCTCGGTGACTGCCGGCAAGGAGGCGTCGGTCGCCGGAATCTTAATCATCGCATTTTGCTTGTCGACGCGTTCCCAGAGCTCACGGGCCTGCGCAATCGTGGCCTCGTAGTTGTCGGCGTAACGAGGATCGACCTCGATAGAAACACGGCCATCGACACCGTCGGTATCCTCAGCCACACCGGCGAAGAGATCACAGGCATCGCGGACATCGTCGATAGCCATGGCGAACACAGCTTCTGACGGGTTCGCGCGCTCAGCGGTGAGCTGCGCCAGCTGAGAGTCATAGTCCTCACCAGCGGTCATCGCCGAAGAGAAGATAGCCGGGTTAGTGGTGACACCAACCACCCGCAGTTCATCGATGAGGTTCTTCAAATCGCCCGAGGTGAGACGCTGGCGCGAAAGATCGTCGAGCCACGCCGAGGTTCCTACCTTGGCGAGTGCTTCCATCGTGGTGTTTCCCATAGTGTTTAACGCCTTTCTGTCTAAACCGCTTCGCTGTCTAAAGACTTCTCTAAAAATTATCCGTCTTTAAACTACTGTGCGACACAAACAATACTGGCGCCACCGGAGCGCCGGTACGGTTTCTACAAATCCCGTCCCGGCATCAGCCGATAGCGCCAGGTTGAACAAACTTACTTAGCAGCCTCGATGGACTCCTTGGCCGCGTCGACAACAGCGTCGGCGGTGATGCCGAACTGCTCGAACAGCTCCTTGTACGGAGCCGAGGCACCGAAGTGTTCCAAGGAGACTGCGCGACCAGCGTCGCCCAGGTGGCGGTACCACGGCATAGCAATACCGGCCTCAACCGAAACACGAGCGCGGACCGCCTTCGGCAGGACCTGCTCACGGTAGGCCTCATCCTGCTGCTCAAACCAGTCAAGACACGGGACGGAGACAACGCGGGCGCTGACGCCTTCCGCAGCCAACTTCTCAGCGGCCTCGACAGCGAGGTGAACCTCCGAGCCAGTACCCATGAGGATGACGTCCGGGGTCTCCTTGGTGCCGTCGACAAGCACGTACGCACCACGACGGACACCCTCGGCGGCCTTTTCCTTGGTGCCTTCCAGGACCGGGACGTTCTGGCGGGTCAGAGCCAGAGCCTTCGGACCTGCCTCGCCTTCGAGAACAGCCGCCCAAGCCTGAGCGGTCTCGTTAGCGTCAGCCGGACGGACAGTGGACACACCCGGGATAGCGCGCAGCGAAGCCAGCTGCTCAATAGGCTGGTGCGTCGGGCCGTCCTCGCCCAGACCAATGGAGTCGTGGGTCCAGACATAAATGGGGGAGATGCCCATCAGCGATGCCAGGCGGACAGCCGGACGCATGTAGTCCGAGAAGATGAGGAAGGTGCCGCCGTACGGACGGGTGCCACCGTGGAGCAGGATACCGTTGAGGATTGAGCCCATGGCGTGCTCACGAATACCGAAGTGCAGGTTTCGACCGTACGGATCGGTGGTCCAGGTTCCGGTGGTGATGGACTTCGGGCCGAAGGACGGCTCACCCTTCAGGACAGTGTTGTTGGAGCCAGCCAGGTCGGCCGAGCCACCCCACAGCTCCGGCAGGGCCTTACCCAGTGCCTGCAGCGCAGCCTCGGAAGCCTTGCGGGTTGCAACGCCCTTCTCATCCGGCTCCCAAGTCGGTAGCTCAGCGTCGAAGCCCTCAGGCAGCTCACCAGCGGTCAGGCGATCCAGCAGAGCCTTGCGCTCCGGGTTGGCCGCAGCCCACTCGTCGAACTTGACCTGCCACTGGGCGTGAGCCTCGGCACCGCGCTCAACAAGCTTGCGGGTGTGCTCAATGACCTCGTCAGCGACGTCGAAGTTCTTGTCGGTATCGAAGCCGAGAGCTTCCTTAATACCGACAATCTCTTCGCCACCAAGAGCAGCACCGTGCGAAGCGCCGGTGTTCATCTTGGTCGGAGCCGGGTACGCAATCACGGTACGAACGCGAATGAAGGTCGGACGCTCCGTATCCTTCTTGGCCTCCTCAACAGCGGCCTCAAGAGCTGCGACATCCTCGCCGCCGTCGACCTCGATGACCTGCCAGCCGTAAGAACGGTAGCGGTCAGCCACATTCTCCGTAAAAGCAATAGTGGTGTCGTCCTCGATGGAGATGCCGTTGTCATCCCAGAAGACAATCAGGTTGCCCAGCTGCTGCGTACCAGCCAGCGAGCAGGCCTCAGCAGTGACACCCTCCTGCACGTCACCATCAGAAGCAATGACGTACACGTAGTGGTCGAACGGAGAGTCGCCCGGAGCAGCTTCCGGGTCGAACAGCCCACGTTCCCGTCGCGAAGCCATGGCGAAACCGACAGCCGACGCCAGACCCTGACCCAGCGGACCAGTGGTGATTTCCACGCCGTCAGTGTGGCCGTACTCCGGGTGGCCCGGGGTGAGGGCATCCCACGTGCGCAGAGCCTTCAGGTCATCGAGCTCCAGACCGAAACCGCCCAGGTAGAGCTGGATATACTGCGTCAGCGAGGTGTGACCGCAGGAGAGAATGAATCGGTCGCGGCCAATCCACTTCGTATCCTTCGGGTCATGGCGCATAACGCGCTGGTAGAGAGAGTAAGCCAGCGGTGCGAGGCTCATAGCAGTGCCCGGGTGACCCGAACCTGCTTTTTCCACGGCGTCTGCAGCCAGCACACGGGCCGTATCTACAGCCTTCGTGTCCAAATCAGACCAGTCCGAGGGGTAGTTGCGAACAACCCGTGCTTCATGCTCAGTCGACAGTGTCACGTAAATGACTCCTAGTATCCAAATGGATTAGTAAAGATCTCCTCCATACTAACTAGGAATACGTGCGCTCGGTTTAAACCGGGCCGAATAGGCAAGCGGTGAAGTGTTGGAGGGGCGCGCCGCACGTGCTTCACGACGGGCATTGTTGGAACCGTTATGATTACCGGTAAACTAATTGCCTACCCCTCATTTTATTTTGCGGAAAAACTCGTCGGGAACTTTCCGGCCGTTACATCCGACTATTAGTATTCGGGGGGTTTGTTTATGGCGCGTGAAAGGGACATTGCTTTGTTGGACACAGTCAAGGCGTATATTGCACTGACTAAGCCAAGAATTATTGAGCTCCTGCTCGTCGCGGCCATTCCCGCAATGCTTCAGGCTGATCGCGGTCATGTACACGTTGGACTGATTCTTCTCACCCTGTTCGGTGGTTGGATGGGCGCAGCGGCCGCACACACCTTCAACATGGTCATGGATTACGACATCGACCAGAAGATGCGCCGCACTCGACGTCGCCCGCTCGCACGCAACCAGGTTAGCCGTCGCGCGGCAGCGATTTTCGGCACCATCTTGATGATTGCATCGTTCCTGTGGCTGTGGCTGCTGTGTAACTCGCTGCTAGCGGCAGTTTTCATTCTGATTACGATTGCGTTCTACATCTTCGTCTACACGCTATGGTTGAAGCGCCGTACTGATCAGAACGTCATTTGGGGTGGCGCTGCGGGCTGTATGCCGGTGATGGTCGGCTGGGCCGTAATCACTGACAACAACCCGGAAATTACGGGGCTGGCCCACTGGTGGCAGGCATTCATCCTGTTCTTGCTCATCTTCTTCTGGACTCCGCCGCACACCTGGGCATTGGGTCTTCGCTACAAGGAGGACTACAAAGCCGCGGGGGTGCCGATGATGCCGGTGGTCAAGCCGGCAATCGTCGTTTCCAAGCGCATTATTTACTACACCGGCGCGACCGTGATTACCACTCTGCTATTGGTTCCGTACGCTGGTTGGATTTATCTGATTGGTGCCGTTGGCGCTGGTGCTTGGTTCCTGTGGGGTGCCATTGACCTACACCGCCACGTGAAGACCGGTGGCAAGATTAAGCCGATGAAGCTGTTCTTTATGTCGAACAACTACTTGTCCATCGTGTGTGTGGCGCTTTCTCTGGATGCAGTACTTGGACTGCAGACAGTTTCGAGCATGTTTTAGGGGTAGCTACTAAGCTCCTATAAACGTTTAAAGAGGCCGTTCCCAATGACGGGGAGGGCCTCTTTTGGTGTGCAGAGATGGCGTTAATAGACAAAAGGGGATGCGGACGTTTTTTGGGACAGTTTCAATCTCACGCTACATTGACTTTTCGGTATTCGGCAATGCTCAAAC
>NZ_CAMQAZ010000009.1 GCF_946998835.1 uncultured Corynebacterium sp.
CGGTGTCGCCGACCTTCTTCAGCCAGGTGGTAATGGTGCCTTCGGTGACTGATTCACCGAGCTCCGGCATCTCAATAGAGGTCGCCATATTTGTGCACTCCTCGAAAAGTAAAGAAATCTCGTTTTAAGACGGTTATTACAAATAAGCTTACAGGTTGAAAACTCTGCTTGCCCGTGGGCCGTTTCCACCCTCGGCTGGTGCGTGGAATAGCTCATTACAGCCCCGATTCCAGCCGGGGGAGGAGTAGTCGGATGACCGGCTACTTCGTTGCCAAATCCTCAATCACAGAGAACATCGTACGAACCGGAACACCAGTGCCCCGCTTCGGGGTATAACCATACTCTCCGGTCGTATTGAAGGCCGGGCCGGCAACGTCAATGTGAACCCACTCGACATCCTCGCCGACGAATTCACGCAGGTATGCAGCAGCGACGCTCATTCCACCAAAACGGGAATTGGTGACATTGCGCAGGTCTGCCACCGGCGACTTCAGAGCCTCCGCCAGCTCAACTGGAATTGGCATCGCCCAACCATTTTCGCCGATGCCCTGCGACAGCTCCGCAACGCGGTCACGGAACTCGTCGTTGCCCAGTACACCTGGAGTGCGCTCGCCCAGCGCGACCAGCTGCGCACCGGTCAGGGTAGCGGTGTCAATCAGGTGAGTCGGCTTGTCCTCACAAGCACGGACGATGGCATCCGCCAGTACAAGACGGCCTTCTGCGTCGGTGTTGAGAATCTCAATGGTCTTACCGCCGTACTGCGTAATGACATCCCCCGGACGGTATGCCTTACCACCCGGCATGTTCTCCGCCATCGGCACGGTCGCGGTCACAGGCGTGGAAACACCCAAACGAGCAGCCAGAACAACCGTGGCAATAACGGCCGCAGCGCCACCCATATCAGAGATCATGTTCTCCATGCTGGCGCCCGGCTTCAGTGAAATGCCGCCGGTATCAAAGGTAATGCCCTTTCCGACCAGTCCCAGCGACTTCTCCGCCGACTCGTCGCCCTTCCAGACCAGGCGCACCAGGCGCGGCCCGCGCGAGGATCCACCACCCACGGCATTGAGGCCTCCGAAACCACCGGCGCGCAGAGCATCGTCGTCAAGCACCTCGACCTCTAGTCCCGCGTCACGACCCAACGCCGCAGCTGCATCAGCAAACGTCTCAGGGTAGAGGTGCGACGACGCCGTATTGACGAAGTCGCGCGCAGTAGCAACGGCATCCACAATCGCAGCGGCGCGCTTTACGACGGCGTCATCAGCGCCGAGCACCACCACCTTCTGAGTGGCCTGGTCGGTGTCTTCAACGTTCTTCTGGCCGGAGTAAGAGTAAGCGCCCAGTGCGAAGCCCTCGGCGGCGGCTTGCGGATCGATGGTGCCGAGGGTGTTAAAGACGACTTCAGCCTTGGTCATACGGCGTGCAGCGGCACCACAGGCGCGGCGGATGTCCTCGGCATCCAAATCCTCGGAGCCCACGCCAATACCGGTGACGGCGTCGACATCCAGACCAGCGGGAGCGGGAATCGTGGTCACAGACTCGGCCTTAGCGCTGGCCGAGACGGCTTCAAAGGAAGCGAGAAGCTGCTCTGCAACCGAACCGATGGCCTCTGGGGCGACTAGCTCGAGGCCCTCCTCGCCGTCGATAAGCGCGACGAGAACCGCGTCGGCGTCCTTAGGCAGCGATTCGCCGCCGGCGATAACCACGCGAGTGCCGATGGCCGGAAGGTAATCGGACAAAATTGCGGCGTTACGGGAGGCGCCGAACTGCGCCGAATCATTGTTAGCGGGGACTGACATGTAGCTGCATCTCCTTGTAGTCGTACTATGTGGTACACCACCGTATCCCTATTTGTCGGCTCGTGTCCTTCACCCCTGGACAATGCGCCGACGAGACAGCGCCACGACTATTGGACCGTACCCGCGCCTAGTGCCCGCGACGCTGACATTGACCTGACTAACACGGTCTTTCGGGGGCGAGTATTAATACGGCTCGATCCTCGACGGTTTAGGATGAAAGACATGTCTGCTTTGGAATTTGCAATCGAACGTAACCCGAACCCACTCTCTGATGCCGAGCGCGAGGAAATTCTGGCCAACCCTGGGTTTGGTAAGCACTTCACCGACCACATGGTCCGTATTGACTGGACTGCAGACAAGGGTTGGCATGACGCCAAGCTGCAGGCCTACGGTTCGATTGAAATGCAGCCGTCTTCTTCGGTCCTGCATTACGGGCAGTCGATTTTTGAGGGCCTGAAGGCATATCGCATGCCGGATGGCTCCATTGTTACATTCCGCCCAGAGCAGAATGCTCGTCGTTTCCAGCACTCTGCTGATCGCATTGCAATGCCGCAGCTGCCTGAGGAGACCTTCCTCGAGGCAATCCGCTTGCTGGTCGACGCCGATGCAGCATGGGTGCCGCCAGCTGGTGGCGAAGAATCCCTGTACTTGCGTCCAATTATGTTCTCCACGGAGAGCACCCTGGGCGTGCACCCGTCCAACTCTTACACCTTCCTGCTCATCGCTTCCCCTGCCGGCGCGTACTTCTCCGGCGGCATTAACCCGGTGACCGTGTGGATTTCCCACGAGTACGTGCGTGCCGCTCCGGGCGGTACCGGTGCTGCCAAGTTCGCGGGTAACTACGCCGCTTCCCTGGCTGCCCAGCAGCAGGCAGAGGAAAAGGGCTGTGACCAGGTGGTGTGGCTGGACGCTGTGGAACGCAAGTACATCGAGGAAATGGGTGGCATGAACCTGGCGTTCATCTACCCGGATGAAACCGCTGAGGCTGGCGTTCGCCTGGTTACCCCAGAGCTGTCTGGTTCGCTGCTGCCGGGCATTACCCGGGCATCGCTGCTGCAGGCCGCTCAGGACCTCGGCATGAACGTTGAGGAACGCCGCATCTCCACCGAGGAGTGGAAGAATGACGCTACTTCCGGTGCGATGAGCGAGGCTTTCGCCTGCGGTACTGCTGCGGTTATTACCCCGGTCGGTTTCGTGAAGTCCGCTGAGGGCGAGTTCGAGGTCAACGGCGGTGAGACCGGCGAGTGGACTATGAAGCTGCGTGAGCGCCTGACCGGTATCCAGCACGGTGAGGTTGAAGATACCCACGGTTGGATTTACAAGCTCGTTGAGGCGTAATTTCGGCGTCGATTTTTAAATTGGCAAAGAAGAAATAAAGAATAAGTACTTCGATAAGTGCATCGGGGGCCCTTGGTCAGCATTTGCTGGTCAGGGGCCTCCTTTTGTGATTCGGGGTACCTCAAGGCCGTGAGATGTAGCTTGGGGTTAACGCATTATTCATCGGGTATTTGTTTAGTGATAAAAATACCTCTGGCGTGATGTGGGTCACTATGAAAAACTGTTAACCACTGTTCGTTCTCTGTACGTAGGAAACAGTTTAAGGCGCTGTCATGATAGTGAATCGCGAATTTTTCAAAGGTAGTTTTTCGTTAAGTAGTGCCAAGCACCTGCAGGCCTGGGTCGTCGTTAGTCTGTTACTGGCGGTGTGGACAATCGGCTTTAGCGCTATACCGACTCCTGTCGCTGCAGCTCAGGAGACGTCAGCACCATCTGGGGTAGAGAAGCCAACTTCTTCCAGTGAAAGTGGCTCGGGCAAAGCAAAAGCAGAGCTAATCATGGATTTGTCTGGCTCCATGCTTGCCGACGATGCCGGAGGTACCCGCCTCGATGCGGCAAAGCGTGCATCCACTGAGCTGATTGACTCCCTCCCGGAGAATGCGTTGCTTGGAATGTTGGTCTATGGCCAGCGCGAATCCAGTGATGAATCCAACCGCGAGCGTGGTTGTCAGGACATCGAGGTGCTGTCGCCGGTTCAAAAGGTCGACAAGGATGCGCTAAAGAGCAAGATTTCCGGACTGCAGGCCAAGGGCTACACGCCGATTGGCAACGCACTGCGTAAGGCCGCGGACGAGCTAGGCCCAGACGGGGAGCGGTCCATTATCTTGGTCTCCGACGGCATTGACACTTGTGCGCCGCCGCCGGTGTGTGAGGTTGCGAAGGAACTGGCAGGGCAGGGCGTTGGCCTGACTATCCACACCGTAGGATTCAAGGTCGATGAAGAGGCTCGAGCCGAGCTTGAGTGCGTTGCGCAGGTATCTGGTGGCCAGAGCATGACTGCGGACGATGCCACCCAGCTCGCAGACCACATGAAGTTCTTGACTCAGCGGTCAGTACAGGGCTACGAAACCACGGGTACCCCGTTCGAATTCTCCGAGACTAAGGAAGACGCGAAGTGGCTCGGCGAGGGCAAGTACCAGACGACGCTGGTGCCAGAGGTTGCCCGACACGATCGCACCCCGCTTTATTACCGAATCGCAGTGCCGAAGGGGCACAACGCGATTGTTACCTCAAAGGTGTTAGCGAACATCGATGCTGAGGGCAAGGGCCAGCAGGATGTCCGAACTGAAGTTGACGAAATCATCAATGAAACCGGCGGAAAATGCCAGGACGACGGCCGCATGGGGTCGCTGACCGGTGCCGAGGCTAGTGCCGATTCTTGGACTCCGACTTCGGCTGATGCAAGCATTCTTGCATGGGATAGCGACCGCATCGAATCCAGTTGCGATCAAACCAAGTGGCTCGTCGCAAACAACGTGTGGGTCTATGACGGTGATTCAGTAGCAGATTATCGTGATGAACCTGTGAAGGTCGAGGTTAGCGTTCAGTTTGAGCCAGTGCTGAAGGAACAGGATGCTGACAAGCTCAATGAAGGGCGGTCTTCCTCTGGCGACAAATCCTACAAAAAAGCCACTTTTGGAGAAGCCAAGCCCGTAAACGGTGGCAATAACGCAGCCCAAGCGCCGGGAGTTAAATCTGGAGATACTATCTCCGACACAATCGTGCCCGGTGAGCAGAAGTTCTACAAGATCCCTGTCGAGTGGGGGCAGCGCCCAGTGATTGCTGCCCGCACCGGTAATTCGGAGCGCGACAATGCCGATTCCATGGGGGTTGCCCTGCTGAATCCATTCGAGGTTTCCGTTGCGCATGGAACGATGCACTTTTATCGGGATTCCGAGGACCTGAATCTGACGACAGATCGTCCGGTTGAATACAACAACCGAGAATCTAATGTTGGCGGACGACCCGTAGCCAACGCCGGTTACTACTACGCGACTGTCCGAATGGCTAACTACCGCCCGGATGAAGAGGTCAGCGGTATCGATCAGCCATTCCAGCTCGCGTTCCTCCTGGATAACAAGCTAACCAAGGGGCCTGATTGGCGACCGACGGACAAGAACGGCCCGACCCCGTCGGATAAGCCGATTCTCGCCAAGGGGGAGTCGTCAAAGGATTCATCGGAAGATGCGTCGAAGGAATCTGACTCTTCGGACAGGGATTCTCAGGCATCCGCATCAGCGTCGGATTTAGAAGATGAAGGAATGAGCACGCTGGTGATAGGCACGATTGTTGCCGTTGTGGTCGTGTTCATCGGTATCGCTGGTGCAATCGTCTACCAGAACAAGAAGCGCAAGGGCTAGGAAGACCGGCCAAGGTTAGCAAGACTGTAAGGTACAGCAAGCCCCTGGACAGCAGAGGCTAACCAGGGGGGGGGCAGCAAGAAGGGGTAATAGACCAAAAACTCCGGGCTGCAGATGTGAAACTGTGTGAGTTTATGACACTTTCAAGCTATTTTTTGAGCAATTTTTGACATAAACGCGGTCAGTAACTCGCATCGACCCACCGTCGCCAGCCATAAACGCGGTCATTAACCCCCACTTAACCCAAACCCGAGAGTACTAGCCCAACGTATTACCCCACACAGAAAAGCGCGCCCCTTTGCATTGCTGCGAAGAGACGCGCTTTTTTAATTAGCTGGGAGGCTAGAAGGTGTGCTCGTTCTTGGCGCCCCGGCAAACGGTCGGCGCAAAATAATTTGGGCGAGCCCCGAAACGAGCCTCCTGTACTCCGCCTTCCCGGCGGTGTGCCCTCAGAATACGCCCGTGCCAAAGTGACCGTCAATAGTTCTTTTTAAAGAAAACCCCAACGGGGGCAATAGGGGTATTTTCCCTGCTAGAACCCCATTGCAAGCACCACTGCGCTGACAGCACATGTCACTTCGATGATTGCACCGAAGACATCGCCATTGACACCATCAAACCGTTTAACGCAGTGCCGAGTCAGCAGCAGCGAAACGCCCAAGCTCAGCGCACAGGCAATCACTCCGACGAGCCTAACCGACCAGCCCGACACCGCGAACAATAGCGCCCACCAGCACGCCACTGTCACTGTCGATTGAGTGCCAGCAGTCAGGGCGCCGAAGCCGGTCTTCGAAAAAGGTGGAAAGCCACGCCAGGAGGCAGTTGTCGCCGCTGCACGTGAAATCACAAAAGGCAAGCACAGAGTAACCACACCAGGCCACACCTGACCAGCAGCCCACTGCGTCAGCACGCTCGCCGCAATCGCCCCAAAAGCAGTCGCGGAAGTCAACATCGTCAGCGCGATAGTGCCTACTCCCATTGGGCCGGTGGCTGGATCCCGCAGCACCTCCCGCGCTCCCTCCGGTGGCTTATACGAGCCCAGGGCATCCGCCACATCAGCCAGCCCGTCCAGATGCATTGCGCGGGTTAGTATCTGCGCTGCCACCATAATTAGGACGCCGCTGAGGATTGGGGTGACGTCGTAAAGCGTGGGCGTGCGTAACGACGTTGTGGCAAACAACCCCGCGGTGATGAGAACGGCGCCAGCGGCGGGGACGAGCCCGGCTACCGGCAATGCGGCGATCGCGCGGCGGCCAGTGATGCGGTCGAATACGCTCGCGCCTTTGAAAGGCAGAATCGTGAGCCAGGACAGGGCAGTGGTGATGGCCTCGACGAGGGCATTGCCGTGAGCAGAAGGGTCGCCGTCGAGGTTGTCCTGGCTGGAAGGGCCTGCTTTGCCGGACAAGTCTCTTAGTCCTTGTTGCTCACGCCTGCGTCGGCGAACGTTGCCATGTTGCGCAGTACGGATACGCCGGACTTGACCAGCGGAAGGGCAGCGACGGCACCGGAGCCTTCGCCGAGCCGCATCCCGTATTCGAGGAGTGGCTCCTTATCCAGGTGTCGAAGGGCAAGCGCGTGTGCGGGCTCGGCGGATTGGTGGCCAGCGACCCACCATTCGCGAGCCCCCGGGGCGAGCTGGTCAGCCAGCAGGGCGGCGGAAGTGACAACCACTCCGTCCAAAATGACAGGTGTGCGACGCACGGCTGCTTGCGCCAAAAAAGCCGCCATCGCGGTCATATCCGGCGAGGAAATGCGACGGAGAACCTCAACGGGGTCATTGCGCAGGCGACGGACGCGGAACATGGCATCGCGGACGGCGGCGACTTTGAGCTTCCATCCCTCGTCATCAATGCCAGTGCCGCGGCCGACGACAACAACCGGTTCGGAGTTGGTCACGGCACCAATCAATGCTGCGGCCGGGGTGGTGTTGCCGATGCCCAGGTCGCCGGCAATAAGCAGGTCAGCGCCCTCATCGACGGCGTTATCGGCAATGGCGATACCCGCGCGAATTGCCTTATCGACCTCCTCCTCACTCATGGCATCCTCGCGGTCGATGGAGCCACAGCTGCGGCGAACGCGGTAAGGCCCCTCGGCATCGTGGTCAAGGGAAATATCCACACCAGTGACAGAGGCCCCTGAAACGTCAGCGATGGCGTTCACGCCGGCGCCTTTTGCGACGATATTGGCGAGCATCTGGATGGACACCTCCGGTGGAAATGCGGACACACCACCTTGGGCAACACCGTGGTCACCAGCGAAGACATAAACGCGGCAATCATTCAGCTCCCGAGGAGGGCATTCGCCTTGGCAAGCCGAAATCCAAATGCCAAGTTCTTCCAAGCGTCCGAGCGAACCTGCGGGTTTCGTCAACTGCTCATGGCGCGTACGGGCCGCCTGTTCAGTCTCTTCGTCAGGGCGTGCTACCGGTCCAAAATAATCCGCGTTCATACTCTCAAACGCTACCCGAAATGATTTGTGAACCGATTACTGGTGCACAGCTATTCGCCCCCAATTGTCGGATAGCTGCGAAAGGTATTCGGCTGAATCTAGTCGGCCGCCTTGACTTCCATGGGGCAACCAGCCACGACGAGCACCACGCGGTCACAGACAGCTGCGAGCTGCTGATTAAGCAACCCAATTTCATCGCGGAAAAGCCGCCCTGAGCGGTGCTCGGGAATGACACCGAAGCCCACTTCGGGCGACACAATGAATAGGTCGGAATCTTCGGGGAAGTTGCGCACGGCGTCGATAAGCGAGTGCGTCCACTGCGCGACGCTGCCCCTGGGCGCCTCCCATAGCCCCTGCGCGTCGATGACGTGCGTCAGCCAGGTGCCGACATCGTCGAGTAGCATTCGCCTCTCTGGTCTCGCGAGAGCCTCCACCGCATCGACGTCATCAATCGTGCGCCAGGACACGCCGTACTGCCGCGCTTGCGCTTGACGACGAACACGGTGCTCCTCGACCCTGGAGTGAAAGTCGCTATCACCTGGCCAGGGCCGTGCCGTTGCGATGTAGTGGAGCACGGTCGGGGCTTTGCCGCTCGTGTCGCCGCCGGTTCGAGCTGTGGCGGTTGGAGATGCGGTGGTGGCCAACAGCTCGTGCTCAGCCCACGAAGACTTGCCCGAGCGGGCACCGCCGAGAACCAGAGTGCGCATGGAAGGAGCTATTTAATCTCGTCGCCGATATTGACCTGCGGACGCGGAGTGCGCAGACGACGCGGCTGGGAAGCGCGGGAGTAGGCGTAAAAGCCCAGTCCCCAGGAGCCTTCCGTGGTCTTCGGGAAACGCTCACGCGTGAGTTTGTTGGCGCGGCGGCCGATGTAGATACCCTCGATAATCAGGGCGACGATGAGAACCATCGCAATCAAGGAGGCGATGTTGGCCAGCTTCGGCAGGGAAGTGCCAATCATCATGACCAGGAGCAGAACCAGAGCGAACGGCAGGAACACGTTGGCGAGGAAGCGGCGAGAGTCGACCCAGTCGCGGACGAACTTGCGCTCAGCGCCCTGGTCACGTGCAGCATGTAGCGCGGGTCGCCGGCTGCCATGCGCTCGTCGGCAATACGACGCTGCTCGCGGCGCTCAGCACGCTCACGGGCCTTGGTGGCCTTGAGCTCCTCCTTGGACATGGAGGCCTTGAGCTCCTTGCGACGCTGACGAGCTTCCTTAGCGGTCAGCGGTGCTTCGACAGGGCCGCGACGGATGCCGCGCTCGCGTTCAACCTCGTTGCGCTTCGGGGTTGGGCGTCCCTTCTTTGGAGTAAAAGCACCGCTGTGCTTCTTCGCCGGCTGCTGAGAGTCCCCAGCAGTGGCCTTGGGCTCGCTGACCGCGGACGCGCCGGAGGTTGCTTCGGCTGCGTCAGCCTTGGACTTCTTGTCATTCTTTTTCCACGGTAGATCCACGACCCCAGATTATAAGGCCTCCAAGGCCCTTCCCTAATTAGGTTGCGGGTTGAGGCGGGCGGGCGTGACTTTGGGGTGGCTACGGTGCGGGCGTGGCTTGGAGGCGAGATTGGTGCGGCGTGACGTGACCGCGACACAGAATCCAGAAAAAGAGAACTCAGAATTGGGAATTAAAGATTGGTCGGTAAGGTTGTGATAAATAATGACGTAGCCGACCTTGGGGTCGACTCGCACACTTAAACACTTCAACAAGGAGGACACGCGCTATGACTACTGCTCAGAGCACTGGCGTTACCCTGACCGAAGCTGCGGCTGCCAAGGCAAAGGCACTTCTGGACCAAGAAGGTGCCACCGATTTGGCACTGCGTATTTCCGTAGCTCCGGGCGGCTGCGCCGGCCTGCGCTACCAGCTCTACTTCGATGACCGCAGCCTCGACGGCGATGTCTCCGAGGTTTTCGGCGGCGTCAAGCTGGTCGTCGATCGCCAGTCGGTTCCGTACCTGTCCGGTGCCACCATCGACTTCGCTGACACCATTGAGCAGCAGGGTTTCACCATCGACAACCCGAATGCCACCGGTTCTTGCGCTTGTGGTGACTCCTTCAACTAAGCCACCAGCTGAAAAGCGCTGCTAGCAGACGCTGCAAAAGCGTCGGATAGTAAGAGGCTCGGGCCCACTCTAGGTAGTTAGAGGGGCCCGAGCCTTTTTAGTTCCCGTAGATACGGTGGGGTTAAAGGACAAAAGTGAGTCCGTCCGGAGTGTCGCCGGGTGGGCATCTTTTGCTACTTAGCTCTCAATGCGAGTTGGCGACTGCGTTTATGTTTGGCGGCGGTGGGTCGATGCGGGTTAGTGACTGCGATTATGGCAGGCGGCGGGCCACTGCAAGTTAGTGACCTTGCTTATAGCAAAAATGGTCCGAATTATGGCCTGAAAGTGCTATAAAGTTGGACAGTTTCACATTTGCAGCCCGTATTCACATGTGCATCCACGTGTACAGCCCGCAATTTATGGGGATGGTGCGGTTTTTCTTCATCTGGCCTGCGCATATGGGGCTGCGGGGTCTGTTTCGTGTCGTCTGGAAAGCAAACCAGGACCCCCGTTACCACATGCGCGTGCCAGTATGGTGGATTGAATGAAAAATGGGCTTATATATGGGCTTATATAAGGAGCGAGACCTTCTATAAGCCCTATCTATGGGGTCTGTCCGGTCACTATCTTGAGCGTCAGACACAGTTTTGTCTATTAACCCGATACGGTGGCAGCTGGCCAGGGCTGGTGGGGGCCAGCGGGCTAGGGGCCAGGGGTGACTTTTGGCTCAAGCATGACCTATTGCTCGAGACTGACGTTTGGTCACATAAGGCGACCATAGGTTGACTTTGGAGCCAAACGTCAGTTGTGAGCCATAGGTGCCAAGAGTGGCCATAGCTGCCGGGTTATAGGTACCGAGAGCAGCCAGGAGCTACCGGGGCAGGATGAGATTGGAGCGCGGCAGCCGTCGTAAAGCGGACTAGCGAACTAGAAAACTAGCGAACTAGAGCTCGACGGGGTAGTCGCGTTGTTCGATGTCCGGCGTGATGCGGTCTTCGATGAAGATGCCGTGCCAGACCATGAACGCCAGGATGGTCCAGAGGCGGCGGGAGTGATCGCGCTCGGTCGGGTGGTGCTCGGCGAGCATCTTGAGTACGGCATTCTTATTAATGAACTCATCAGTCTGGGACTCGCGGATGATGTCCTCGGCCCACCCGTGGAGCTCGTCGCCTGCCAGCCAGTGGCGAATCGGCACTGGGAAGCCCAGCTTGCGGCGGTTGAGCACGTGCTCCGGAACGATCTGCTCCATCGCGCGACGTAGCGCGTACTTGGTGGTGCCGTGGGAGACACGCATGTCCACAGGCAGAGTCTGCGCGACATCGAAGACCACGCGGTCGAGGAACGGCACGCGTAGCTCCAGGGAGTTAGCCATGGTGATTTTGTCGGCCTTGACCAGGATGTCGCCACGCAGCCAGGTGAACAAATCCAGGTGCTGCATACGGGTCACCGGGTCCCAGCCCTCAGACTGCGCGTAAATCGGCGCCGTGACGTCGCTGTGGTCCCATTCCTTCTTCGCCCACGGCAGGACCTCCTGCAGCTGCTCGAAGTTAAAGGAACGAGCATTGCCGTAGTAGCGCTGCTCCAGCGGAGTAGTGCCTCGCTGCAGCAGCGACTTGCCGCGCATGCCCTCCGGCAGAGCCTCGCCGACCTTAGCCAGACCTCGCAGTAGGGGAGAAGGGACCTTCTCAAACGGCTTCAGCGACAGCGGCTCCTTATAAATGGTGTAACCGCCGAAGAGCTCGTCTGCGCCCTCACCAGAGAGCACAACCTTAACGTGCTTACGGGCCTCGGCCGCCACGAAGTACAGCGGGACCAGGGCCGGGTCGGCTACCGGGTCATCGAGGTACCACATGATCTTCGGAATCGCGCCGGCGAACTCCTCCGGCGAGACAACCTTCACAATGTGCTCGACACCGATGGCGGCCGCGGACTCGGCAGCCACATCGACCTCGGAGAATCCCTCGCGCTCGAAGCCAGTGGTAAACGTCAGCAAGTCTGGGTTGTGGCGCTTGGCCAAAGTTGCAATAGCAGTGGAGTCAATGCCGCCCGACAGGAACGAGCCCACCGTGACGTCGGCACGCATGTGCTTTTCGACGCTGTCCTCCAGCGCACGGGCAATGCGGTCGAATACGTCCTGCTCGGCGCCCTTAGCCACCGGCTGAATCGGGAAGTTCGGCTTGAAGTAGCGAGTCTGCTTAACCTCGCCCCCGGGCGTGACAGTTGCAGTGCAGCCCGACTCCAGGCGGACAATGTCGGTGTGCAGCGACTCCGGCTCCGGCACGTACTGCAGATCGACGTAGTGCTCGAGTGCGCGCTTATTCAGCTTCTTCGCATCGATGCTCATCTCCGGCGCAGCCTCGAGCAGCGACTTCTTCTCCGATCCGAAAATTGTGCCACGCTCGGTGGTGGCGTAGTAGAGCGGCTTAATGCCGAAAGGATCGCGTGCCAGGAAAAGCTTGCGCTCGACGCTGTCCCAAATAGCAATGCCGAACATGCCGCGCAGGTGCTTGACGACGTCAGCTCCCCAGTGGTGGAACCCAACGACAATAGGTTCGCCATCGCCGGAGGTATTAAAGGTATAGCCTTCCTTCTTCAGCTCCTTGCGAAGTTCGACGAAATTGTAGATTTCGCCATTAAACGTCATGGAGTAACGGTTCGGCTGATCCTCCGGTCCCCACTGCAGCGGCTGGTGGCTGTGGGCGATATCAATAATGGACAGACGGTTGAAGCCGAAAACGGCATCCTCGTCGTGCCACGTGCCCGCATCGTCAGGACCGCGGTGCCGCATGCAAGGCAGAGCCCTTTCGATAACGGGAACGAGCTCCGCAGCGTCAGAGTTTGCAGTCAGGATTCCGAGAAGACCACACATGCTTCGTGCGCGCACCTTTCACTTCGTGTCACTTGGTGGATTTCGACGGTTTCGTGGCGAAAGACTCAGAGTGACTGGGGTGTCGGTAGAGCCGGGGGCCGTGAAGAACCGCCGCGTGGCTGAGTAATTTGGTTAAACCGCAGTTGGGTTAAAACCTAGATTGGCGCCACGAAAGAAATGCTGCACCTACTCTAATGCCTTTTGAGTCAAAGAGAGAATGTCTCTGGCTGCCGTGTCTAGGTTGCAACATGAAACGCAAGGAATTTGGCGGCTGACCGCGAGGTGGTTAGTGGGCGGCGGTCGAGCTGCTTCGTGGCGCAAACACTAAAAAATTCATAGGCTTGGGAGCGTCAACTGGGTGTAACTGGTGAGAATGCCACCCCCGATAGGCGGGTCTTTCTCAGTATTTTATTAGGGCAGATATACTCAAAGGCACCCCACAGCCATATTTATTGTGGAGAAAGCTTAAGAATCGACTACTCTGCTTGGGTAGGACGAAACCTTAATCGGTTATCGAAAATTGTGTGGATCAGGAAGGCAGACACACGTGAATCAGCGTAGAAAGTTCGGAGTCGCCCGTAAGCTCGGCGTCCTCGGCGTTGCCGCCGGTAGCGCAGCCCTGCTTGCCGGCTGTGATGTTAATCCTCCGGAGAACGGCTTCTTCAAGCTGCTCCGCTTTGGTTGGCCGGAAGGCGTTACCCCGGAAGCGCAGTCCATGGGTAACTTCTGGGTTTGGACCTGGGTCGCAGCGTGGATTATCGGCATTATCGTTTGGGGCGTGACCCTTTACTCGATGGCTAACTTCACGGCTAAGAAGGCTGAGAAGAAGGGCAAGGGTGAGTTCCCGCGCCAGACTGCATACAACGTTCCGGTTGAGTTGTCTCTGACTATTCTTCCGATTCTGATTGTCATGGCTCTGTTCTTCTTCACCGTTCAGACTCAGGACAAGGTCACTGCTCTGGATAAGGATCCGGAGGTGACTGTTGACGTCACCGGTTTCCAGTGGAACTGGAAGTTCGGCTACGCCAACATTTCCGCTGACCTGATGGGCGGAGAGGAGTACAACGGACGTATTGAGAAGCCAGCTGACGAGCAGTTCTTCACCGAGGGTGGCCACGAGGTCGTTTCCGATGAGGACCGCGCAAAGCAGAAGGAGTACCCGGTTCACGGTCGCTCCAAGGAGAGCCTCGATTACCTGCGTTACGACGAGATTGAGACCCTCGGCACCACCGAAGAGGTTCCGGTTCTCGTTGTTCCGGAAGACACCGCAATCCAGTTCGACCTCGCGTCCGCTGACGTGATTCACTCCTTCTGGGTTCCGGAGTTCCTCTTCAAGCGCGACGTGTTCCCGCACCCGGAGGCCAACAAGTCCAACCGTGTCTTCCAGATCGAGAAGATCGACTCGGAAAAGATTGCTAACCGCCCGGAGGACAACCCGAGCGACAAGGTAAAGAACGCTTTCGTCGGTCGCTGTGCCGAGATGTGCGGTACCTACCACGCAATGATGAACTTCGAGATTCGTGCTGTCTCCCGCGAGGCATTCACCGAGTACATCAAGTTCCGCCAGGAGAACCCGGAAGCTACCAACGCTGATGCTCTGAAGCACATCGGTGAGCCGGCATTCGCAGTCTCCACCTCGCCGTTCAACTCCGGTCGTGTCGACACCCGCGACATGGGTGACCGTGGTGCTAACACGATTGACCTGAACGCTACCGCCAAGTAAACCCAGCAAGATTCTTACCTAAAGGAAGTTCTCAAATGAAGTCTGCAGCAAAGCTCTTCTACGGACTTACCGTGTTCCTGGGGTTCATGGCTGTCGTCTACATCTTCGGCACTCAGTACCTCCAGGACACCGGTAACGTCATCAACGAAAGCCAGGGTCGCCTCGAGTGGGCCGGCGCAACCGGCCTGGTACTCGCAGCTCTGATGACTCTGATGCTCGGTGGATACTTCCACTTCACTGAGCGCCGTTCCGACATCACCCCGTCTGACTACGAAGAGGCAGAGATTGCCGACGGTGCTGGCACCCTCGGTTTCTTCTCCGCTAGTTCGATTTGGCCGTTCGTGATGACCATGGGCATCCTGCTCATGGGCTACGGCATCGCATTCATGGCTTACTGGCTGATTGTTCTTGGCGCGGTAATCCTGATTGTCGCCAGCACCAAGCTCAACACTCAGTACATCACTCCGCCGGAGAAGCACTAGTCCGAGTGCAAGCCGACTGAACCACAGTCGTAGATAACCGAAAAGTCTCTCCCCCTAACAAGGGCGTTAGTGGGAGAGACTTTTTTGTTTTACGATTCGGCATTAAGCGAATTCGACTGGCTTCTGTCCCTTGGGCAGTTCGATGACCTCACCATCGGTCACCTGCAGGTGACGGGCCTCGAGTGAGTTAATCATCCGGTGGTCGTGGGTAATGACAATAATCGTGCCCTCCGCAGACACAATCGCGTCCTGGACCTGTTCGATAAGGTCCACACTGAGGTGGTTAGTCGGCTCGTCGAGCAGAAGAATCTCCGGCGGGTTGGCTACAACCAACGCCAGCGCTACACGACGCTGTTGGCCTATGGAGAGGTCACCTACAGGCCGATTGGCATCCTCGGGGCTCAACAGCCCAAAGTCGTCGAGAGGCACGCTGGCATGTGGCGCGAGATCGTACATCTCGCGTGCGGATTTCCTCGGGTTCTCCCAGTCTTGTTCCTGAGCAAGCATGGCCACACGGCAGCCCTCACCGATTCGCACCTCGCCGGCCTGGGTCTCAACTTGCCCCATGATGGCCTTCAACAATGTGGATTTTCCGGCGCCGTTCGGGCCGGTGATCACAACTTTGTCACCGGGGCGAATGGTCAGTGAACCAACGCGAATTCGGTCTGGCACGACGACACCACGCATCTTGACGTGAAAGTCCTCATCGCTGCCCGACGCTGCACGCTTGGTGGGCAAAGGGGCCGTCAGCGGAGCATCGAACCCCAACAGGGCAGGGGGCCGCTCTACGCCTTCCTCAATAAGCTCATCGAGCCGTTGCTTAGCCGAACGAACGCGACGGGCGATTTGTCGCTCTACGCGGCCGGCACGGCGGTCGTAGGCCATCTTGTTGTTATCAGTCATGGCGCGGCCGGGAGAGACCTCACGGGCGCCGCTTTCGATGGTGTCCTCCAACCGATTGCGCTCATGCTCCTCGGACCGCCACTGGTGCTCCCAAAGCTCGCGCTGGTGGCGGCGATGCTTCGCGTAATCGGAATAGTTACCACGGAAAAGTCCGATACCGGGCCGTCCCGGAACCAAGTCTCCAATGACGGTACAGACGGCATCCAGAAAGTCACGATCATGTGTTGCCACCACGACCACGCCCGGGTGATTTTGAATCGTATCGATCACAAGCTGGCGACCGCGTTCATCGAGGTGGTTGGTCGGCTCGTCGAGAAGCAAAATCTCTGGTTTGCGAATCAACGTGATTGCCAATCCAAGTCGCGCCCGCTGTCCGCCCGAAATCTCAGTAGTGAGTTGCTCAGTCAGGGGAGTGCCATCCGGCGCCGTGCCGGTCAGGCCGAGGTAGTCTAGGACAATTTCGGCGTTGTGTTCAGCGTTCCAGTCGTCATGAGCCATGACATCGGAGAAGATCTTCGAGTACTCCGTCTCAGCCGCTTCTGAGGCCTCCGGGGTCTTCGCGACTGCCATCGCCTCAGCCGCCTCTTCCAGCTCCGCTAGACGACGTTTCGAGGGGCCTAGGGCCTCATCGATAAGCATCTGGACGGTGGAATCAAAAGGAGCTTCCAACTCCTGCGAGCCGAGCACACGAGTACCGATGTGGGTCACGGTCCCGTTGGTGGGCCGACGGCGCCCCGACAGTAGCCAGAGGAGAGTGGATTTGCCAGCCCCGTTGTCTCCGACTAAGCCCAGGACATCGCCGTCGGAAAGCGTGAGCGAAACATCGCGCAGAACCGGCGTGGCTTCGTAGTCAAAATTGACACCATTTGCGACAAGCTGCGTGGCCTTGTTCGAAAGGTCACCAGTGGGGGAGGGGCTAGTAGACATAGGTCCATTTTAGTACTGGTAGACAGCAGATTTGGTATCAGACGCATGTCGCGCTCACGGCGAGCGCGAAAGTGATCAGGCAACAAAAAACCACCTCGGGCAACATCCGCATTGGATGTCGACCGAGGTGGTCTTATTTGAGCGCAGTAGAAAACCTACCGCCGCGTTTTACTGCTCGAGCTGGCGACGCTCTTCAGCGTTTTGAGCTTCGAGGTCACGGAACATCTGAGCCTGCTGCTCGTGGTTCTCGTGCTCGATACGAGCTGCCTCTTCGGCAATCTCCGGAGAATCCGGAGTGAAGAAGCTACCGCGACCCGGGCTACCAGCGGCGCCCAGTTCGTTCATGGTCTTCGGGACGTAAGCACCCTGGTACTCGAGCGGAATGGCGTGGCCGTGCTCGTCGACCGGACCCAGCGGCTGGTGGACCTCGATGAAGGAACCATCAGGCAGCTGGTTGATGACACCAGTCTCGATGCCGTGCTCCAGAACAGCGCGGTCGGAGCGCTGCAGGCCGATGCAGATTCGGTAAGTGACGAAGTAGGCAATCGGAGGCAGGATAATCAGACCGATACGGCCAACCCAGGTCATCACGTTCAGCGAGATCTGGAAGTGGTAGGCAATCAGGTCGTTACCGCCGGACAGCGTCAGCAGGGTGTAGAACACCAGAGCCATGGCACCCAGGCCGGAGCGGACTGGCACGTCGCGCGGACGCTGCAGCAGGTTGTGGTGAGCGTTGTCGCCAGTAATCTTCGTCTCGATGAACGGGTAAGCGAACAGCAGGACGACCAGAACACCACAGAGGAGTGCAACCCAGAAGACTGCCGGGATGGTGTAGGAGCCAATGTAGAGCTCCCACGGCGGCATGACACGAGCAGCACCATCAGTCCACAGCATGTAGATATCCGGCTGGGAACCAGCGGAGACCTGCGATGGGTTGTACGGGCCAAGGTTCCAAATTGCGTTGATCTGGAAAATACCAGCGAACAGCGCCAGGAAGCCGAAGGTAATCAGGCCGAAGGAAACGGACTTGACTGCGAAGATCGGGAGAATACGAACGCCGACGACGTTGTTCTCGGTACGACCAGCGCCTGGGAACTGGGTGTGCTTCTGGTACCAGACCAGAGCCAGGTGAGCTGCAATCAGACCCAGTAGCAGAGCCGGGAGAATCAGCACGTGTGCGATGTACAGGCGCGGGATAATGAGGTCACCCGGGAAGTCGCCGTTGAACATCATCCAGTGCAGCCAGGTACCGATAATCGGCAGGCCAATGATGATTGCGGACATAATACGCAGACCAACACCGGAGAGCAGGTCGTCCGGCAGGGAGTAGCCCATGAAGCCCTCTGCCACGGAGAGCAGCAGGAGGATTGAACCGATGACCCAGTTAGCCTCACGCGGCTTGC
The DNA here is from genome assembly GCF_946998835.1 of uncultured Corynebacterium sp. Taxonomy (GTDB): domain Bacteria; phylum Actinomycetota; class Actinomycetes; order Mycobacteriales; family Mycobacteriaceae; genus Corynebacterium. Next base: position 18,292 of record NZ_CAMQAZ010000009.1, read on the forward strand.
GGAATGCGCCGGTGAAGAAGATGCGGAACATGTGCGCCATGATGGACACAGCGAACAGGAGCGCACCCCAGTGGTGGACCTGGCGAATGAACAGACCACCGCGGACCTCGAAGGAGATCTGCAGAGCGGTCTCGTAGGCGCGAGACATCTCGACACCGTTGAGCGGTGCGTAGGCACCGTCGTAAATGACCTTCGACATCGACGGGTCGAAGAACAGGGTCAGGTAAACACCCGAGAACAGCAGCACTACGAAGGAGTAGAGTGCGATCTCACCCAGCAGGAAGGACCAGTGGGTAGGGAATACCTTATTAAGCTGCTTACGCATGCCGCCAGACAGGGTGTAGCGGTCATCCATATTCTTAGCAGCATTGGCTAGTTTCGTTGGATTGCTCATGACTGACGCTCCCAGAATGCCGGACCGACGGGCTCAATGAAGTTGCCCTTTGCGTACATGTAGCCTTCTTCGTCGACGCTGATCGGCAGCTCCGGAAGAGCGCGAGCAGCTGGGCCGAAGACTGGCTTGCCGTAGTGCAGTGCATCGAACTGCGACTGGTGGCACGGGCACAGAATGCGGTTGGTCTGCTGCTCGTACAGAGAAGTCGGGCAACCGATGTGCGTACAAATCTTCGAGTATGCGAAGTAATCGCCGTAGTGGAAGTCTTCCTGACCCTTGCGCAGGATGGCCTTAGCGGCATCCTGGGAACGCAGACGAATCAGCATGACAGAGTTACGGGAGCCGTGAATCGAGTGCATGTGAGCCTCGTAAACATCGGCGTCCTTGGAGTACTTGTCGCCGTCGTTGACGTCCTCAGCCGGAAGCGGGAAGACAGTCTCCATGGAACCTGCGGACAGGTCCTCTGGGCGGAGGCGAACCAGGCGGGAAACACCCTTGGTGGTGTAGCCGTGTTCGCCCTCTTCGGCGATAGCGCCGGTGTCGCGGCCCAGGTAAACCTTGTGGCCCTTCTCAACGAGGGTCCAACCGGTGGTCCACAGGGTGCCGTCACCAGTGACGTCTACGTCGTGGCGTGGCTTCCACGGGTTCTTAATCATGCCACCAATCGGCAGAATCATGCCGATGCCAGCCAGGACGGCACCGGTACCAAGGAGGCCCTTGATAGCGGAGCGGCGACCCAGGGTGGAGGTCTGCCAAGAATCGTTCAGCAGAGCAACGATGGTCTTCTGGTCGACCTCTTCGGACGGACCATCGTGGCGGCGCTGAACCGAAATCTCTTCCGGGATAAAGCGCTTGGTGAACTTAACCGCACCAATACCCAGGGTGAGGATGCAGCCACCAAGGGTGATACCCAGAAGCGGGGTGTAGATGGTGTATAGCCACAGACCCTCTTCGCCGTGACCCTTGTAGTGCCACGGGTAGAACAGGTAGATGGCGATGAATGCCAGGCCAAGAATGACCGACAGTGCCAACCAAATGGTGACACCACGAGCCGCGCGCTTTTCAGCCGGGTCGTTGGCAATCGGGAAGCGTTCCTTGCGGTAAGCAATGGTTACGTCATCGAGTTCTGCACCCAGACGAGCGAGATCCGCATTGCTCATCTTCGACAGCTCTTCGGAGCTGTACTTCTTGTTTTCGTGATTACTCATCGGCGGGATCCAATCCAAAGAGCGGCCGCTACGAGAGCGACGATGCCTACAATCCACATGACAAGACCCTCAGCAACCGGGCCGATGCCACCAATGCCCCAACCACCTGGGGTTGGAGTTTCCTTGGAGTTCTTGATGTAGGCGATGATGTCCTTCTTCTCGTCAGCAGACAGCTGGCGGTCAGAGAACTTCGGCATGTTCTGCGGGCCAGTCAGCATAGCCTGGTAAATCTCCTGCTCGTTTGCAGGATCCAGGACCGGTGCGTACTTACCGCTGGACAGTGCGCCGCCACGACCGGTGAAGTTGTGGCAGGAGGCACAGTTCAGACGGAACAGCTCGGAGCCGCGAGCAACGTCAGCCTTGTCAAGCTCACCGTTCGGGCCGGCGTTCTTACCACGGAGGGACTCCATAGCAATGGAGCCGTCCTCATCGCGGACGATGCCAGCGCCGCCACCGTTAGCCTGGACGTAGGCTGCGATAGCCAGCGTCTGCTCTTCGGAGTAACGCGGGGTCTTACGTGCTGCCTGAGCTTCGTTGCGGAGCATTGGCATACGACCGGAGTGAACCTGGAAGTAAACCGAGCCCTCGCCGACGCCAATCAGGGACTTACCGCGGTCCTTAACGCCCTGAAGGTTGGCGCCGTGGCAAGTAATGCAGGCAACGTCGTAGAGTTCCTTACCCTGCTGAATCATGGCGGCTTCGTCCTGCTGAGCAGTAGCCGTCTGTGCATCAGGGGTCAGAGCATTCGCGAGGAAGCCCGCGCCGGTGAGGGCGAGGGCCATAGCCATAATGCCGGAGGCAGTACGGCGCATCTTGCGGCGGCCCTTTGACTTCGGGGCCGCAGCCAAGGACGTGGTGTCCTTGGTTTCGGAGGTAGTGTTTTCCATCTTTTTCCCTTTAAGACTGTTCGTGGAAAGTGGATGGGCTGTAGGCCGTACTCAACAAAGGACGGCCGATACGGCCTACTGGATGAAGTAGATGGTGATGAACAGGCCAATCCACACGACGTCGACGAAGTGCCAGTAGTACGAGACCACAATGGCAGCAGTGGCCTGTGCCGGGGTGAACTTCGCCTTAGAGGTACGGATCAGCACCACGACGAAGGCCAGCACACCCGCGAGAACGTGGGCGGCGTGGAAGCCGGTGGTGATGAAGAAGACCGAACCGTAAATGGAGTTCTGGATGGTCAGACCGTGGCTGACCAGGGTGTAGTACTCGTAAGCCTGGCCAACGAGGAAGATCGCACCCAGGGCGGTCGACAGTGCGTACCACTTACGGAGTGCGAAAACGTCGCCACGCTCGGCCGCGAACACGCCCCACTGGGCAGTGAACGAAGACGACACTAGGATCACGGTGATCAATAGTGCGTACGGGACGTTGAGGTGGCCGGTACCCCAATCCCACGATTCGCCCTGGCCGTTCGCGCGTGACACGAAGTACATCGCGAACAGACCGGCGAAGAACATTAATTCCTGAGACAGGAACACAATCGTGCCGACACTGACCATATTCGGTCGGTTCAGTGTCGCAGCACGACGTGGTGCTGTCATACCTTGATTTTCAACTGCGCTCGTCACATCTAACAGTATGGACTGTTCTTAAGGAGTAGTCACGTTGCAACCCCCGTTTTTGTAAAAAAATTCCTAAAATCGCAGGTCGCGGAGAGAGGTTTCTGAGAATTTCACTAATTTTTCCCCCTATTGGGAACTTTTCGGTGTCGTTATCCGACGTAGTCGAAATTCTGCCTTTTGTTCTGCTGAGCTACTTCGCGTCCATCCCCCCTGGACTTCTAGGGACGTCCCCTGTTGGCGTCAGCACCGGTCCAAGTATCAGCGATACATGCGTGTTAGCTGTCGGATAGTTTATCTCAGGTTCGACTCTGTTTTGTACTGTATTTATTCAGTTGCCCCAATGGGGGTAGGGATAGCACGTGAGTGCCAAAAGCAGACCTGGTGATGCATTGGAGATAAGGGGGAGGTATCTTGATTTATTACGTACTTCACAGTGGGGAAGTCCCAATGTCACACTGAGGGGTCGGTGCGCCAAGCTCTCGTTATGAGCAGTTTTATCAAGGTCCCGGCCTAAAAAGTACGGATACAGACTTGACTATCTAGTGGAAGGGAGTGGCGATGAGCGAGATCGGCGATAAGAGGGCGGTCGAGAACTGGCGCCATGTTCTCTCCACGATTGGCGCGGGCCACGAGGTCTCCGATGAGGGCATTCGATTTGCGATGGATCAAATCATGTCTGGTGCCTCCGGCGATGTACAGACTGCAACATTTGCATTTGGTCTCCTGGCCAAGGGGATCACTGCTGCGGAACTCGACGCTGCCGCCGAGGGCATGCTTTCGTTTGCCCGCCCTGTCGACGACCCACAGCTTGCCGGTGTCATCAAGCGCGGCGCGGTCGACATCGTTGGCACAGGTGGCGATGGTGCAAATACAGTCAATATCTCCACGATGTCCATGATTGTCATCGCCGCGTGCGGTGTACCAGTGCTCAAGCACGGTAACCGCGCGGCTTCCTCGAAGTCGGGTGGCGCTGACATGCTGGAGGCTTTCGGTATTGATATTGAGGACGGTCTCGTTACCTCTCCGGAACACCCGGATTTCTATGTTCGCTTCCTTTTCGCCGCCCGCTTCCATCCGGCGATGCGCTTTGCCGGGCCCGTGCGCAAGGAGTTAGCGGTGCCAACTGTCTTTAACCTGTTGGGCCCGCTGACAAATCCGGCAAGACCGCAGGCGAGCTTGATTGGCTGTGCCTTTGAAGATCAGATGGAGACGATGGCCGACACCTTCGCCCGCCGTGGTCAGCGCGCGCTGGTAGTTCGGGGTAGCGACGGTCTCGACGAGATTACCGTTACTGGTCCTACCAAGGTCTTCATCGTAGAAAATGGTGAAGTCACCGAGGACGTCATCGATCCGCATGACTATGGGATGGAGTACTCCGAAATTGACTCTCTTCGAGGCGGCGATCCCGCTTATAACGCCGATGTCGCCCGCCGTATCTGGGCTGGCGAGCTCGAAGGTCCGATTCGCGATGCAGTCATTCTCAACTCAGCGGCCGCAATTGCCATTTCGCGTGGTCTGGGTGGCCGTCCGCTGAAGGAAGTCATGGCCGACTCGATCGACGAGGTCAAGGAAACGCTCCAGTCGGGGCTGTGTATGGAAATCCTTACCGCTGCAATCAAGGGTTAAGGTTCACGTCGCGCTTGACGACGTGCTTGCTGCGCATCAATAGCCCACTGTAGGTATCTTCCTGCGCCCAGCCTGGGATAGGAAAATTCACCTCCGGTGGGCTTTATTCGTACCTCCGGGCGTTGTAGCCATTTCCAGATAATACTGAGTTCATCAATCGATGCTCCTTTATATAAGGAGTCATCTGGAGTGACCGTCTGGGCGGAACTCTCCATGAGGTCGATGATGTAGTTCATATCCGAACCGCGCGGCGCGGTGGCGGCACCGGCCAATCTGCCGTAGCGAATTTCCGCTAAATGCCAGCCGCCATTGCCATCAGGGAATGCGGCCTGTAGAGATGGGATGGCTGCAAGCATGCTCAGGCGCTGCTGCTTGTCCAAGCTGATGATGAATTCCGCAGTGCGGTCACGCTGCAGTGCCGCGCGTTGGAAGCGGTGTGCTTCGGCAAGTGCTGATACTTCTGCAATCATGTCTGCGATTTCATCGGTGCCGGTGGTGGAGATCTGGGCGGTTGTTATCGCAAAGTCGTCGTTAAGCGCGGAAAACCTATCGCGGATGGCGGTGGCGGTGTCGCGTGTGCGGAAGGGGCCAAGGCTGCGAGCATCGGTGGCTGCCCGGCTGATTTTGGCTGGCCGGCCGGGGTCAACGGGGACAATGTACCAGCCGCGGGTCGGTTCGGTGCGTTGCCGATTGTAGGGCGGGCGGAGCGCGGAGATTAGGCGAGCTTCGCGGATTTCGGCGGCAAAGCCGTGAGGGCACTCGATAATCTCGACGCGTTCGGCCAGGGAGACCATTTCGGTGATCTTGCGGCGAGAATCAGTGCCGTTGAAGTACTGCAGGAGCCTACGCCGTAAATCCAGCGCTGTACCTATATATAAGGGGTCGTCGTTTTTTGAGCGAAAAACGTAGACACCGGGAGAATGTGGCGCGTTATCGACAAGATGACGCTTTGCGCGAATCTCAGGAGCGACGGTGGGGGAATAATGCACCAACTCGGTTGCCGTCTGTACCTCGTCGCCGGCCAGCTTCTCGATGAGGTAATGGAGAACATCGACGGTTGCGATGGCGTCGTCAAGTGCACGGTGCGTGGGGCGATTGGGCGAACCGACGTGTCGGGCGAGCTGTGAGAGTTTAAAACTGCCAACTTGTGAGCGGTTCAAGACTCGGCGGGCCAACGCGAGCGTGTCAACGACGCTCGGGCTTGGCCAATCTACACCCAAATCCGCACAGGCCTGACGGAGAAATCCAATATCGAATTTGGCATTATGCGCGACCCACACGCTTCCCTCGGCGAATGTGAGGAATTGAGCGAGGACTGTGCCGAGTTGTGGGGCGGACTCGACATCGGCAGTCATGATGCCGGTGAGAGAGGTGATGTGGTCGGGGATTTCCATGCCGGGGTCGATAAAACTGGAAAAGGTATCAATCGTCTCACCAGCGCGGGTTTTGACGGCCCCGATTTCAATGATGTGGTCGGTTTCTGCCTTCAGTCCGGTGGTTTCCAGGTCTACAACGACAAAAGTGGTGTGGAAAAGAGAATCATCGACGGCACCTTCGAGGGGGAAGTGCTGCTGTCCTGAATCCACGTCAATAATCCTATTCTGAGCGCGCCCTATGGTGTTAACACTGGGAAAGTTGCGAAAATTGTGCCCGACAAACTCGCGATGTGACATAAAACACATTGGGAGCGTAATGGGGTAATTGCCTTGACCTCGGGTTGAATGTGTAAAGTTTTCGCCTGACTTCAAAACGCCAGGTAGTTCTATGTTTATTAAACCGTTATCATTCCGTTGTGATGGAGCTGTCTAGTTGTAACAACTTGGTAACGGTTTGGTTCTATCAATGGTAACAATTCGGTTTTGGGGTGTTTTCTTGCCGAGCGGCTAGACAAAACTTGATGCCATTTCGTAACCTTATCGAGACATTGAAACGGGGCCACACAGATGGTGCCGGTCATTGATAAGAAAACAAAGAGCCTTATCGATGATCTTGAAGATTTAAGTAGTGAGAGCTTCAAGAGATTCGAGCCGGGGACCCACCTCGAATCATGGGGTGAATCCCAAAGGGGAAACCCAGAGGGTAGGAAGTCTTCCATTCTTCCGAACCCGTCAGCTAACCCGGCCGGCTAAACGGGAAGATTTTGGAGTTTCAAAACAATGGGCAAGCACCACCGCCGTTCTAACTTCGCACGCAACGCAATCGCTTTCGGCGCAACTGTCGCGGGCGTTACCGCGCTCACTGTTCCGACTGCTGACGCCAATCCGCTGAACGATGTCCAGAATGCGCTGAACAACATTGACACCCCGCAAGCTGCTGCTCTGCAGCAGGCTGTCAACCAATTCAACCAGTTCGCTAGCCAGGGCTCTCCGGGATTTGCGGCACCCGCTCCGGCTCCGTCCACTGGTGCACGTATCGTCTCCGCTGCTCGTTCCAAGATTGGTTCCCCGTACGCATGGGGCGCTACCGGTCCGAACTCCTTCGACTGCTCCGGTCTGACCTCGTGGGCATACAAGCAGGTTGGCAAGAACATCCCGCGTACCTCTCAGCAGCAGGCTTCCCAGGGCATGCGAGTTTCCAGCCCGGCACTGGGTGACATCGTCTCCTTCTACGCTGGCGCAACCCACGTTGGTATCTTCTCCGGTAACGGCAACGTGATTCACGCACCGCAGGCTGGTGACCGTGTCAAGGAAGCTCCGATGAACTACATGCCGGTTCACAACTTCGTCCGCTTCTAATTAATAAAGCTGGATGAAGTTTCGCAGGGGTTAGTGCCCCTGCAGACCATGAACTCGGTTAAGAGTTAATAGGGCGAGCACCCGGGTGTCGACGCTACGCGCGTCGTGAAGCACCTAAGCGTGCTCGTCTTCCTTGCTTTGTGGGGAATGTCGGTGCGGGTAACCAGCCAGGACGCTCCTCTTTGATGCCCTTGTGCGCTGGGCGTTTGTCGGCGTGTCGTTCCGGGGTAAGGCTGCTACAATTTGCTCGAATGCGTCAAGTGGTTTGACGTTTTTAATCTTCGGGGAAGAAATTTGAATACAAAATTTGAAAAGGGTGCGGATTTGCCGAGTCTTGATGCCGGCGCAACCCGTCGTGAATTCTTTCGGTCTCGCGCATCTCGCCGTCTTCACAAGTCTGGCCGTGGTGTAGTCGGGCTGACAGTGGTGACCGGTGTGGCTTTTGGCTCCGTTGGGCTGGCTCCGATTGCCTCCGCGCAGGACGCTCAGGCAGCTCCGGATTTGGCAACCGCTGAAGGCATCATTGCCGAGTTGGAAAAGATTTCCCGAGACACCGAAGCGGTATCTGAGGAAGTCACGAAGCTGGATACCCAGGTTCAGGCCAAGGAAGACGAACTCCACCGCGCCGAAACCGAATTGCAGGCCTCCGAAGATCAGGTTGCTCGAGCTCAAGACGACCTTAATGCGCTGTCTGGTGAGATTTCGTACTTTGCCAAGAAGCGCATGCGCGGCGAGATTGTCGACCCATTGTCCGCCGCGCTCGGTTCTACTAGTGCGCAGGATGCCATTGACCGTGCCGGATACATCAACAAGATGTTCCGCGATAACGACGAAATCGTTAGCCGCGCAGTCCAGGCTCGCAAGGATGCGGAGGACGGCAAGGCGAATGCAGTGCGTCTGCAGGATGACATCCACAAGCAGCTCGATGATCTGTCCAAACGCCGCGATGAGCTGAATAAGCGCAGCGCTGAATTCGATGAGCGTGCAGAGCGCGTTAAGTCCATGGTTGACTCGCTGAACGCCCAACAGCGCGAAATTTGGACATCGAAGAACAATCCAGTCACCGAGGGATTGGATAACCTGCTTGGTTCGTCCGCTGCTGTTGATGCCGCGATGTCTAAACTGGGTGCCCCGTACTCGTGGGGAGCTGCTGGTCCGTCTGCCTTTGACTGCTCTGGCCTGATGTACTGGGCCTACCAGCAGGTTGGCAAGTCCATTCCCCGTACCTCGCAGGCCCAGCTTGCCGGTGGCACCCCGGTTAGCCGTGACCAGCTGCAGCCGGGCGACATTATTGGTTACTACCCGGGCATCACCCATGTGGGCATGTACATCGGCAATGGCCAGATTGTCCACGCTTCCGACTACGGCATTCCAGTCCAGGTCGTTTCTATCGATCAGGGTGGCCCCTACCAGGGTGCAGTTCGCTTCTAACTAGGGCGAGATATACGGCGGCGGGCATCGGTGGAGGTCTATAGGGCTTCCGCGATGCCCGCCGCTTAATCATTTTGGTCCTGCCTTCGCATCTTTTTCATCAAGGTAGATAAACTCGTCTCCATGTCTGCGCGCGTACTGCTCATCACGAATGACTTTCCACCTCGCGACGGTGGAATTGAGTCCTACCTACGAGATTTCTGTGCACGTTTGGATTCAGAAAACCTCGTGGTCCTCGCGTCTTCGCGCGCTGCCGAAGATAAGCTCCGCGCCTACGACGAATCGCTACCGTACCGCGTCTACCGAATGCGAGACTCGGTATTGTTGCCGCTGCCACATGTCGCCCGCCGCGCCGCTCAGATTATCCGCACCGAACGCATCGACACCGTGTGGTTTGGTGCCGCCGCCCCACTGGGTTTGCTTGCCGACGCGTGCCGCCGCGCAGGTGCAACCCGCATTGTCGCTACCACTCACGGCCATGAAGTGGGCTGGTCGATGCTGCCAGTGGCTCGACAGGTGCTGGGGCGCATTGGCAAGAGCTCCGATGTTGTTACCTATATTTCCCGCTACACTCGCAGTCGATTCGCAGCAGCTTTTGGCCCTCGTGCAGCGTTTGAGCGCCTACCTTCCGGCGTTGATATCGAAAGGTTCTCCCCGAATCCCGAGGCTGGACAGGAGATTCGGCAACGTCACGGAATTGGCGAGTCGCAGCCGCTTATTGTCTGTATTTCCAGGTTGGTGCGCCGAAAAGGGCAGGATATGCTCATCCGCATTATGCCTGAGGTACTTCGGCAGCACCCAGACGCTCAATTGCTGATTGTGGGCGTTGGTCCGCTGAAGCGGGAGCTGGAAACGCTGGCAGAAAAGCTCGGAGTCTCCGAGCAAGTTATCTTCGCCGGGAAGGTATCCTTTGAGGACCTTCCTGCCTACTACAACGCCGCCACAGTGTTCGCCATGCCCGCTCGTACCCGTGGCCGAGGGCTCGACGTGGAAGGGCTCGGCATCGTCTACTTGGAAGCTCAAGCCTGCGGAGTCCCAGTAGTAGCGGGCAATTCAGGCGGTGCGCCGGAAACTGTCATAGACGGAGAAACCGGCATCGTTGTCGACGGTGGCTCCCGGAGTAGCATCACTGCTGGTCTGCTTGAGATTCTGGACAACCCGCAACGCGCGGCTGCCATGGGGTGCCGCGGTCGTGAACATGTGGTGGAGTCGTGGACCTGGGAAGTCATGGCTGCACGCGCCCGTCGAATTCTCCGAACCTGCGGAAGCCCTTTATAATTAGCTGTTATGGCCATCGACATTCCGATTCATTCGAGCTCAGACGAGTCCACGACCGCTGACAGCCCGGCAATCGGTTTCGATATTGGTGGAACAAACCTGCGCGCTGCAGTGGTCAGCGCTGATGGGCAGGTGCTGTACCGGGTCCAAACCAGCTCCGATGGCAGTGTGGATGCCATCGAACGAGGCATTGTTCAGACTTCCGAGCGCTTAGTTGAGCGCTTCCCAGATGTCAGTGCCATCGGTTTAGCTGTGGCTGGTTTCTTGGATTCGGACCGTCAAACGGTTCGCTTTGCTCCGCATTTGCCCTGGCGTGATGCGAACGTCGTCAAGCGTTTGTCCTTGCTTCTTCCGTGTCCGCTGCAGCTTGAGCACGATGCCAACTCGGCGGCGTGGGGCGAGTATCGCTTTGGTGCAGCGCGCGGCGCGGACAACTGGGTGTTGTTTGCGCTCGGCACGGGCATTGGTGGTGCGATGATGCAGAGTGGTGAGATTTACCGCGGTGCGTACGGCACGGCACCGGAGCTCGGCCACCTCACCGTAGTGCCGGATGGTCGCCCGTGCTCCTGCGGTAAGCGCGGTTGCTTAGAGCGTTACTGCTCAGGTACGGCGCTGGTCACCACCGCGCAGGAGCTCGTCGAATCCGGTCGCTACTACTCGCGGCTTACCGACGGTCTCGTGGCCGGCTCAGTAACTGGCACCGATGTCGTCTCGGCTGCTCGGCAGGGGGATGGTTTGGCTCTGGCGGCGATTGATGACTTTGCTACCTGGCTCGGCCGCGGCCTGTCGATGGTGGGAGATGTCTTTGATCCGGAGTTGATTGTCATCGGTGGAGGTGTCGCCTCGGCTTCCGATTTGTATTTGGACAAGGCGAAGGCCGAGTTTGCGCGCAATCTCACTGGTGCTGGGTATCGTCCGGTGGCGGATGTGCGAATTGCTGAGCTGGGCGCTGATGCCGGGATGATTGGTGTCGCGGATATTGCACGCAGCGTCGTGGCTGCCGAGGGCACGGCATCGTCGTAAAGCGGCATGTGGGGGCTGGAAGGGGATTCCGCCCGCGAAAAGGTGGGGGAATAGCTGTGGGATTGAATCCCTTTACAGGTGTGAACCTGTATAGTTTTAAACTGTGAATAATCGCTGGTACAAGTTCTTTAAGTACATCCTCATCGGTCCTTGGCTGCGGATTTATAATCGCCCCTACTACATCGGTGGTGAGAAGATTCCACAGGAAGGCCCAGCGCTGATGGTGTCGAATCATCTGGCTGTGATGGATCACTTTTACTTCCCGCTGGTCTGTCGTCGCCAGCTGACGTTCCTGGCGAAGGCGGAGTATTTCACGACGCCGGGTTTTGTTGGCGGTATTCAGAAGTTCTTCTTCTCCTCGGTGGGCCAGGTTCCGATTGACCGTACCTCTGGTGATGCGGCTCGTGATGCGCTGAACGCCGGTTTGAAGGTGTTGTCGCGCGGAGATTTGTTGGGTATTTCCCTGGAGGGAACTCGTAGTCCAGACGGTCGACTGTACCGCGGTAAAACCGGTGCGGCGCGTGTGGCACTGGAGACCGGTGTGCCAGTGTTCCCGATGGCGATGATTGACACGGAGAAAGCCAATCCGATTGGTACCTGGATTCCGCGTCCGGTAAAGGTGGGCACGATTATCGGTGACCCGATCGATCCGTCGGAATACAAAGCGAAGTACAGCGATGAGTACGAGGCAGCTAGAGCACTGACGGATGACTTGATCAAGGAGATTCAGAAGCTCTCGGGTCAGGAATATGTCAATGCATATGCGACCGATGTGAAGAAGTCTTTGGAAGCTGGCAACGGTTATCCGAAGGGTACTGAGCCGGGTGGTGAACTAACAGTTCCGGCTCCGGGGCCGAAGCCAACCCCTCGTCGCTGGTTCCGACGCGCTCGATAGAATAGGGCGCAAATAGGTTTCGCGACAGTGGGGCTGCGCACTTCTCGATGTCGATTCGGCGCATGGGGAGGGGTTTGCTCGGTAGGGCTCTACAGTTTTGTCGCGAGTTAGCCGAGGCGAGACTGAGGCTAGAGAGGATTCCGCACCGTGCGTTATTTTTATGACACCGAGTTCATTGAGGATGGCAAGACAATTGATCTTGTCTCCATCGGTGTCGTGGCTGAGGATGGCCGCGAATACTACGCGGTGTCAACCGAGTTTGATGAGAGCAAGGCCGGACCATGGGTGCGGGCCAATGTGCTCAATCAGCTGCCCAACCCCTCCTCTCCGCTGTGGAAGAACCGGGATACTATCCGCGAGGAGCTGCTGGCATTTTTCACAGAGCCCGGTACCGGCAGTCCGGAGCTGTGGGCGTGGGTAGGCGCCTACGACCACATCGCTCTGGTGCAGCTCTGGGGTGATATGACCAAGTTGCCACAGGTCATGCCGCGTTATACCCGCGAACTCAAGCAGTATTGGGAGATGGCGGGCAAGCCGCGCCTTCCAAGGCAGACTGCAGGAAAGCATGATGCGCTGGCGGATGCCCAGCACAATCTGGTGAAATTCCAGAGAATCGCGCAGAAGCTGCCACTCGACTAATCAGCGGATTCTTCAGTATTTGGTGACCTGACTAACACCCTTCTTGCGCGGGCATTACAATGAACTTCTGTGAGTTGGACTATTGATCTCCCTGTAGATGACCTGCCCGATCTGCCGCCGCTTCCTGGCGAGATGGCTGACCGCTTTGCTGATGTTGTTTCTCGCCAAGCTCTACAGCAGCCAAGCTGGGATGCGCGCGCAGCTGCTAACGTGCGTCGTATTCTCGAAACAGTGCCGCCAATTGTCGTTGCGCCTGAGGTCCGTAAGCTTCGCCAGGAGCTTGCCGACGTCGCCAATGGCAAGGCCTTCCTGCTGCAGGGCGGTGACTGTGCGGAGACCTTTGAGTCCAATACTGAGCCGCACATTCGCGCAAATGTGAAGACCCTGCTGCAGATGGCGGTTGTGCTGACCTACGGCGCATCCACTCCTGTTGTAAAGATGGCCCGTATCGCAGGCCAGTACGCCAAGCCGCGCTCGAAGGACATCGATGGTGACGGTTTGCTCAGCTACCGCGGTGACATGGTCAATGGCGTTGAGCCGACTGAAGAAGCTCGAGTTCACGATCCGGCTCGAATGGTACGTGCTTACGCCAACGCTTCTGCGGCGATGAACTTGGTTCGTGCCCTGACCGGTTCGGGAACTGCTGACCTGCACCGCCTGCATGAGTGGAACCGAGAGTTCGTCAGTAGCTCACCGGCCGGTGCCCGCTACGAGGACTTGGCACGCGAGATTGATCACGCACTGCAGTTCATGGCCGCCTGCGGTGTTGCTGACTCCAACCTGCAGACCGCGCAGATTTACTGCTCGCACGAGGCGCTGGTTGTTGACTACGAGCGCGCAATGCTGCGTCTGTCCGAAAACGAGGGCGACCAGGAGCTGTTCAATCTCTCGGCACACCAACTGTGGATTGGTGAGCGCACCCGTGGCATGGAGGACTTCCACGTCAACCTGGCTGCCATGATTGGCAACCCGGTCGGTGTGAAGATTGGCCCGACCACCACGCCGGAGGAAGCCGTCGCCTACGCCGACAAGCTTGACCCGTTCTTCCAGCCGGGCCGCCTGACCCTGACTTCGCGCCTGGGTAATGACAAGGTGCGCTCCGTGTTGCCACCGATTGTCGAGGCTGTTGAAGCTTCCGGGCATAAGGTCATTTGGCAGTGTGACCCGATGCACGGTAATACCTACTCGGCTTCCAACGGCTACAAGACCCGCCACTTCGACCGCATTGTCGACGAGGTTCAGGGCTTCTTCGAGGTGCACCGCTCAATCGGTTCGCACCCGGGCGGTATTCACGTGGAGCTGACCGGTGAGGACGTTACTGAGTGCCTCGGTGGTGCGCAGGACATTTCCGATGTTGATTTGCCAGGCCGCTACGCATCCGCATGCGACCCGCGTCTGAACACTCAGCAGTCGCTGGAGCTGGCCTTCCTGGTCGCCGAGATGCTGCGCAACTAATTGCAACCAGCTGCAACTAGTTGCGACTAGCTGCAGCTGTAACTGCAACTGCAGCACAGCTTTTTACAGTGTGCTGACCTCAATGCTGTCGCCCGCCGTGGCTTTCGAGCCCGGCATGGGGGACTGCAGCACAATTCGGTCGCTGTCGCTGGCAGAGTCGTCAATTTCCAGGTCAAGGTGTTGTTTCTTCGCTTCACGACGTGCCTGCTCGACAGTCTTACCAATCAGCTGTGGCACCTTCACCGCTCTGGAGACCGTCAGTGTAACGGTTGCATTGTTGGGGTCAACCAACTTTCCTGCATTCGGTGAGACAGCATCAACACGGCCGAAGTCGCGAGAAGACGATGATGAGTCCTTTACTTCGTTGACCTCAATGCCCTCGCGTTGCAGGATTTTTCGGGCCGTATCTTCCGGTTTGCCCACTACATTGGGGACCCTGATGCCATTATTGATGGTCAGAGTGACTGAGCTACCGCGCTCGAGCCCAGTGCCTTCCTCTGGGGACACCGAAGTAACTTCGTCGGGTTCCGCAGAGGAGGAGAATTCCTCCGATACCTCGCGGACTTCCAGCCCAGCCTTGCCCAATAGCTCACGGGCTTCATCTTCTTTAAGGCCAACGATTTTAGGCACTTTCACCGGAGCTGGCCCCTTGGAATAATGCACAGTTACGACTGAGCCAACATCGACCGACTGGCCGGGGGCGGGAACGGCAAAGACCAATCCACCGGTGGAAACGTCATCGGAAAAGACGGGCTCTCCAACTTCTTCTATCAACGTCCGCTTAGCCAGCGCCGCGCTGAACACTTCCTTAGAGTGGTTCGCAGGATACGCGGGCACGGTTGGGCGTCCGAGGCTGACCAGAACACGCACATCGTCGCCACGGACAACCCGGGCACCGGCTAAGGGTTCCGAGCCAATAATCTGGGACACCGCGACGTCATTGTCGTAGCGTTCATCAACCACCGGTTCAAAGCCCGCTTCACTGATAGCGGTCATCGCCTGCGGTTGAGACAGCCCAGTGATGGAAGGGACCTCGCCGTAGCGGCCAGAGCCCAACCACCATGCGCCGAGGCCCATGCCGAGCGTGGCAACGAGCGCGATAATCAGCCATAGTGCGCACCCGCGTCGAGTCCGCTGTCGGGTGGCGCGACGGCTCTTCGGCGGTACTGTCTGAGCTGATTTAGGCTGCGGATGCTGGGAACCCTGCGTATGCGGTGACTGCGGGTACGCAGGGCCACCCGAAATCTCTGCTGGTACGGGTCCTCCGGTCTGTGGCTCCGGTGTGTCCCAGTCAGCGGCGATGTACCCATCATGGCGGTCAAAAGTGCGTGTCCGCCCCGCATCTGGGTCGTCGAAATCGGCGAAGATGTTCGGTGGTCCCGGTGGCGGAGGAGCTTCTGGGTAGCCGGGGGTGTCCGTCGACAAGCCGTAGCCAGCATAATCATCGTGACCGAAGCGCTCGGGTGTCGTCTCTGCGGTGTCGTGGTGGTCATCCACCTGGCCGTTGTCCCGGGGGACTGGACGGCGAATGTCCGGGATGGGGTCCTCGATAGCGACGGCGTTGGCGGCAGCCGAATTCACAGGGGAAGGTACTCGGAACGGCGGCAAGTCCAATTCGTACACAATATCTTCGAGCGCATCGGCGAATTCCTCGGCGCTTTCAAAGCGATCCTCCGGCCTGCGAGCACAGGCTCGGGCGACCAACTCGTCGAACTCCTCTGGAACGCCGTCGATGAGTTCGGAGGGCGGAGGGACATCTTCGTTCAGGCGCTTCATAGCGACACCGAGTGAAGTATCGGCGATAAACGGGGTAGTGCCGGTCAGCAGCTCAAAGAGCAAGATACCGGCGGAGTACACGTCGGAGGCGGGGGAGATGGATTCGCCCGTGACCTGCTCTGGGGCGAGATAAGCCACGGTACCGACGATGACCGAGTTAGAGGTCACCTTGGCATCAGCAGCCGCGCGTACCAGACCGAAGTCCGCCAGCTTCACGCGACCGTAGAAGGAAATTAAAACGTTTTCCGGCTTGATATCGCGGTGCACCATACCACGGGAATGTGCCACCGATAGGGCACGCAGAACTGAGCGCATCACGACGGCAGCTGCATGCGGTGGCATTGGGCCGCGCTCACGGAGCAGCTCGCGGAGCGTGCCGCCGTCGATGAACTCCATAATGAGGAATACGTGTCCAGCCGGGTCTGTGCCCTGGTCGTAGACATTGACCAGTGACTCATCATCGAGGTGCGCGACTGCACGGGCCTCGCGTTCGAAGCGGATACGGAAAGACTCATCGTTGACAAAGCGCGGATCCATGACCTTCGCGGCCACCCTGCGATCGAGCCGCAAATCGGTGGCGCAGTACACGGTGCTCATCCCACCGTGTGCGATGGTGGCTCCAATACGGTAGCGACCATCGAGAATCTGCCCCTCGACAAGCTGCGACATAAACCAGCCTTCCCTATTCCAATCAGTTGCTTCCAACAAGTATATGGGGACGTACCTACTGCGAAGCCAACGCGCTAAAGTGACCAGTGTGAGAAAGATTCCAACTTGCCACGATGTCCTCAGCGCCGACGAACCCACTCTTGCGCTGCCCGATGCCGCCGACCTCATTGGTGTCGCTGTCACCCGTATTCACGCATTGCTGCAGGAGGGGCGCCTTATTGCAGTCAACCGCGATGGCATCCCACAAATTCCCGCTCGCTTCTTCGAGGGCGACGAAGTCGCTCGTTTTGTTCCCGGCGCACTCGCCTTGCTTGCCGACGGCGGCTACACGCGAGAAGAATCGCTGGAGTGGTTGTTTTCCGAAGATGATTCTCTGCCTGGGCGTCCGGTGGATGCCCTGCACGGTCACCTCGCTCGCGAAGTGATGCGCCGCGCACAGGCTATGGCTTTTTAGCTCGCGGAGGTCTTCAACGACCTGACAATTCTTGTCGCAATCGCCCGGTCACTGCTGTGAAAAGCAGTGGTAGGGCGATTTTTGCTTTTCGAGCACATCCCACTTGAGCTCGCTGTGCAAAGACGTTGTAGTCCGCACGCTCAATTTCGCCGAGAATATCCGAGTAAAGAATCTCTGCGGCGCGAATGGCTTGGCGCCCGGGGATGTCTAACATCTCCACGCCGCTGCTGGCCTCGGCGTAGAGGGCGCGGTTGCGGGCAATGAAGTAGGCCAACGTCTGGCGCACTGCAGGGGTCGTCTGACCAGTGGTGACACAGTAACCGATCTCGTCGATCTCCACGCCGAAGGCCTCCCACTGATCCAGCGGTAGGTAAATGCGGCCACGCTGGAAATCCTCGGCAATGTCGCGGAGGAAATTTGTTACTTGAAAGGCCTTGCCCAGGCACTCGGCGTAAGGGGCAGCGTCCTCTCTGGAGAGTCCCGTGCGTGTGCCGAGAATCGGCATCATCTCCAGACCGATGACCGCAGCGGAGCCCCACATATACGAGTTAAGCTGCTCCCAGGTTTCAAAATGCGCGATGTGACAGGACGTGTTGGGAACGTCCATCAGCATGGAGTGGACAAAGTCCGCTGAGAGCTGAGGATTGATGTCGTAGTCGCGAAAAGTCTGTGCGGCTGCCGAGATGACAGCACGGTCGCGGCCGCGGTGAACGTCGTCAAGCGAACCGGTGACGACAGCTGTGTGAAAGAGCTCGCTCAAATGCGTGACCGTAGCTTCGATGTGTGCGGGGGAGCAATCGGTGTCAGCGGGGCAGTCGACGTAGTCATCGACGATGCGGGCCCAGGCGTAGAGGGACCATACCGCACGTTGCTGACGCGATGTCAATAGACGCGTGGCCAGGGAATACGTTCGGCCGTGAGAGGTCATAATATCGCGGCAAAGCTCGTAGGAGTTCGGCAGCGCGATGGTCGAGGGAGACTGTGAGGCGGGCATGGACAACTATGCAGCCTCGGTAGATTTCGACAGGCTCGGAGTCGTGGAATCAGTGTCGTCGGCGGCCCTATCGTCGCGCCACGGGAACTTCCAGCTGAACTCCCCAGTGGTCAGCCAGCCTGCCGCCAGCCAACCGAGAATGGTGATGATAATCATCCAGGGCGCGTCGTAGAAGCGGTGATTACCGCCACCGGCGAACGACAGCGACAGAATGAACGTGAACATCACGGTTCCTTGAATAATCCACCGTGGTGGGCGGATGGTGCCCATCGGGGTCAGCAAGCTGGCGTAGTACCAGGGCAGTGCCACAGCATTGAACACGCAGGCCACGACGTAGGCGGCAACCATACCGGCGACATTGTCGCGTGGGGTGGCTCGGAAGTAGAACCAGGAGATTACGAGCCCTACCAACATGATGACAGAGGAGACCACGCGTGCGTAGCTAACTATGAAGTTAAAGCCGATATCGTCGTTGAACCACACCATGACTGCGGAAATCACTCCAGCAACTGCTGAAGGTGCTGCCAGTGGATTAATCACCTTGGTATTGCCGCTGATCTCGGAGATCCATCCCCAGCTTGAGCCGGTCAGCCATGTCACCGCTGCAAGCGTGCCGACGCACACCGCTACTAGCACGATGCCCACACCGGCAATCATCGGAATCTTGCGCAGCATCTCTTGGACAGTGGTGATGGGCTCGCGCCTGGTCAGCACAATCCACACCACGAACGGCAAGGCCAGGACAGCGGTTGCTTTCAGCGCTACGCCGATACCGATAAGGACAGCGGCGACCAGACCACCCTGCAGACGCTCCATGCGCAGTGCCGCGACCAGCGCCAGGCTAACTAAGCCGACCATTAGCGCTTCATTGTGCATACCCGCAATCAGATGCAGCAGTACCAGTGGGTTGAGCACGCCGAGCCACTGTGCAAAAGCTGGGTTTGCGCCAAGCGCGCGGGCAATTCGCGGAATCGACCAGACAATGGCGGCGAAGCCCAGCAGGCACACAATGCGGTAGAGAATCACGCCAACGGTGATGTTGTCGCCGACGATACGCGTGATGACCTCGCCAATTCCCAGGTGTAGCGGGCCATATGGAGTGGTGGTGTTGCGCCAGTCGGCCGATACCTCCAGCAGCATCGGCCCCGGATTGGCCGCAGCGCCCTCGGTGTAGGGATCGAAACCATCGCGGACCATCGCGCCCTGCATGAGGTACGAGTAGACATCGCGGGAGAACAGCGGGGCAGCCAGTGAGAGGGGAATTGCCCAGGCCAGCAGAATCGAATTGAAACGGCGCAGTGCGGACTCATCGCTGCCAGCATGCACTGTGGCCGAGCCAGCAGGTTTTTCCGTCCCCTCAGCGAGAGCAGGGCCAGTCACAACCTCCCGGATGGATCCCTTCGAAAACAGCAGTTCTCGGCCGATACGTAGCCATGAGACCAGCAGCAGGGCGATGCCTATCCAAATCACAATCTCACAGAAAATCTGACCGTGACCGTAGGTAATCCAGTCGAGACCTAGAGCGTGGACAATACCGCCACGGTAGCGATTCGCGCCGGAACCGTAGGAGCCCAGAGCAATCAGGATGCCACCGTAGACACCCAGCTGAGCACTCCGCGATAAATTCATGTCAACCTAAAACAATCGAAACATTGCTGATGCATTAATCCTAGTTGGTCAATAAGAGACGACAGACATCCGGGAGGCACTCGGCAACTACGGAGTTTCGAACCGCTGTGCCGCAAGACGGCCGGAAATCATGACCGTCGGCACGCCAACACCTGGCACCGTCGTCGATCCCGCCAGCACTACATTCCCCGGCATCTTCGGGGAGAAGTTGCGGGGGCGGAACGGTCCCGTTTGCCGGAATAGATGCGCGAGCCCAAATGGTGAGCCAACGCCCATGCCGCGCTCCTGCCACTGCTGAGGGGTATCAATCCGGCCTACCCGCCACTCGGTGGAGATTCCAGTGAGTCCCCGTCGCTCCAGTTCGGCGGTAATCTGCGCCACATAGTCCGCACCAATCCGCGACCAAATCAGGTTGGCCGACTGCAGGTTCGGGCACGGCGCGAGCACACTGACGGGCTCCCACTGGATGCCGTTGGCATCTGTCACGATACGCTCCGACGCGCTCACCGCAGGCCTGGTGACCAGCAGCGACGGGTCCGACATCAACTTTCCGTGGTGAGGCGATGAAATCTCTTCGAAGGTCTCGTTCCACTTTTCACCAAACGAGATCAGGTGATGCCGCTTCGGCCACTTCTCCGTTTCCGACACTGGAATCAGTCCGTGCGCCACCACAGCAGACGGCGAAAATCGCACTGGGAACAGCCGTCGCGATCGGATTCGCTTTACGACGTCCCGAAGGCCACGCAGCTTCGATGAACCGCTAGCGGTAGAGGTGGTGGCGTCGTGAAGCCAGCCCTGCACCACAGGCAAATCGGTAGTTGCGATAACGGCATCGGTAGGACGCTCGCCAGCTGTCGTGGTGATAGCAGAGACGAGACCGGTCTCATCGAGCTTCAGGTCGGTGACGTCCACGCCGAATTCGATGGTGCCGCCAGCGCGGCGGACTGCCTCGGCGAGTAGCTCAACGATTGCCCCCATACCCGAACCGAATGTGGGGGAGTGCGGGTAAAAGACACCCATAGAAGTGTCCATGTGGGAGATACAGCCGTAGACCGCACGGGCCTTGGCTGGAGGCACACCCGCGTAAAGTGCCTGAAAGCTGAATACGCGAGCAAGATCATTGTCGCCGAGGAAAGCGCGAATCTTTGGCTCGAGTGCACCGAAGGCTCCGAGGCGGAGAAGGGTTGTCAGGTCGCGAAGCGCGCCGGGCCCAGTGAACAGGTCGGTAACGCGGTCAAAACTGCGGGACATGAAATTGTCGAAGCAGGCATTGAAAAGGGCCTGTAGCCACGTGCAGAGTTTGCGGTAACCGGCGATGGTGGAGCCCGCGGCCCCGAAGCGGGCGAGCTCATCGGCCATCATGTCTTCATTGGAAAACACGTCGAGTCCGCCGCGGGTGGCAAATTCCGCACGATAGGTCGGCGTGATTGGCGAGGCAGAAAAACCCGGGTCGATATCACGCGCGTAGAGGCCTACGGCGGCGAGGGCATCGTCGACAAGCGAGGGCATAGTCCATACCGTTGCGCCAGTGTCGAAGACGGCGGTGAGTGATTGTCCGTCGACGTCAATGGAAATGGGTTCGCTGGCGCAGCGACCGCCGACGAAGCTTTCCCGCTCGAGCACGGTGACGTTGTATCCATCGGCGATGGCATATAGTGCTGCGGTAAGTCCAGACAGACCTGCGCCGATGATGGTCAACTGTGGTTTCGCACCTTTATGAGGACGAGCGACAGCGCGGCGCAAACGCGGTGACCTAGCCGGGACATGGGTGGTGGAAGAGGCGGACATGACTGCGCAACACCTGGTCTAATGCTGGCGGGTTGTGGCGCGAACTCCCATGGCAATGAGGTTCTCGCGCGAAGTTGCAGGCAGGTCGGCGTTTTCGATGGTGGCAAAAGCGCGGCTGGTCAGGCGGTCGATTTCACGTTCAACGGCATCGGCAGCGCCGGATTCGGCAATGAGATTGCGCAATTCGTCGATGTCAGCGGCAGATGTGACCGCCCCCAGGTGTTCATCGATGAAACGGGCTTTGTCCGGTGCGGAATCGCGGTACAGGCTCAGGGCCTGGCCGACCAGAACGGTTCGCTTGCCCTCACGGAGATCGTCGCCGGCAGGCTTACCAGTGACTTCGGGGTCTCCGAAAACTCCCAGCTGATCGTCGCGGAGCTGGAATGCCACACCGATGTCACGGCCGAAGCTGCGGTAGGCCTCAACCAGTTCCGCCGGTGCGCCTGCAATTGCGGCGCCGATGTGAAGGGGACGCTCGATGGTGTAGGCGGCAGTCTTGAACAGGTTGATTTTCTCCGCCGTGTCGACCCGGCTATCACGGCTGGCCTCGGCAGTGATGTCGAGCAGTTGGCCGCCGAGGACTTCGGTGCGCATGGCACGCCAGGGCACCAGTGCACGGTTCAGTGCCGCTGAACTGAGACCTGAAGCATGCAGCATGTCATCAGCCCAGCTCAGCGCGACATCGCCAATGAGAATGGCAGCGGAGATGCCGAAGCGGTCGGCGGCACCGTGCCAGTTATTGGCCTCATGCTTTGCCTCGAAGACCTTGTGAATCGTCGGTGCGCCACGGCGCGTATCAGCATCGTCGATGATGTCGTCGTGGATGAGCGCACAGGCCTGGATGAGCTCTAGAGCGCTGACCGCGTTCATCACAGCCTGGGAGTCCTCTGCTGAGGCGAAACGGCCTTCGAGACCACCAGTCCCCAACCATCCCTGCCAAGCGAAAGCGGGACGCACACGTTTTCCCCCATTGAGGACAAAAGAGTGGAGCGAATCTATGGCTTCCGTGTAGCCCTCATCGACCGACGCGACATCGGCACCGCGGCTTTTGAGGTAATCTTCCAGAGTTTTGGTAACAACTGCTGGTACTTCGCGGGGCTGCAGCGCGGCCAAATCCAGTTCTTCGCTCATGTGAGCCTCTCGTCGATGGCGGGTAATGCTGTCTCAAGGATAGGACACCGCTTAGTATGAGTGACTATGTCCTCAACAATGCCACTGTCGCCAGGCCGTCAAGTGACAATCCGCCAGGCTCTTTCCATGCCGAGCGCGGGCAGTATTCCCTTCTCAGTTGAATTTATGCCGCCGCGTGACGACGCGGCGGAGGAACGACTCCTCCGTGCCGCTGAGGCTTTCCACGATCTTGGAGCCTCCTTTGCATCGGTGACCTATGGCGCTGGTGGTTCTAGCCGCGATCGCACTCTGCGCATCGCCGAGCGCGTTTCCAAGCAGCCGCTCACGACACTTGTGCACCTGACATTGGTGGAACACACCGTTGATGAGCTGCGGGAAATTTTGCGCTCCTACCTTGACGCAGGGTTGACGAATCTCCTCGTTCTGCGTGGTGACCCACCAGGAGATCCGCTGGGGCCCTGGGTAGAGACCGAAGGAGGTCTGCACTACGCCAGTGAGCTGATTGAGCTGATTAAGGCCGAGCCGGAGTTCGAGAAGTTCGAAATCGGTATTGCCTCTTTCCCAGAGGGCCATTACCGCTCGCCGGACCTGGACCATGACACGCAGTACACGCTGGCTAAACTACGCGCCGGTGCTGAGTACTCGATTACACAGATGTTCTTCGACATTGAGCACTACCTGCGCCTTCGGGATCGCTTAGTCGAAGCCGATCCTGTACATGGTGCCAAGCCCATCATCCCGGGACTGATGCCAATTACGTCGCTGCGCTCAGTACGCAGGCAGGTTGAGCTCTCCGGCGCACAGTTGCCATCCGATTTGGAGGAACGCCTAATCAAGGCGGCAGATGGTGATGAACAAGCCAACAAGGACGAAATCCGCAAGATTGGTATCGAGTTCTCGACCAATATGGCAGAGCGACTCATCTCCGAGGGCGTACCGGGTCTGCACTTTATGACCATGAACTTCGCCCGCGCATCCCAGGAGGTTTTGCATAACCTCGGCATGGCTCCCGCATGGGGTACTGGTCAGGATATGCTGCGCGGTGGTTTTTAACAGCGAGGTTTTTAACAGCTAAAAGTCCTGCATATCGCGGATGCGCCGCGCCCACAGGATTCCTAGCGCAGAGGCCAAGACACCAGCCGCTGTGCTCACACCGGCAAACAACAGGAATTGGTTCCGCTTGGTGGAGCCCGCGGGCGATGATGCCCACACCGTGTGGTCTTCGCCACTGGCGAGTTGCCACTCCACCCTGTTGGGTTCCGTTTGTCGGCCATTCGAATCAGTAACTTGTTCTGGGAACGCAACTACGAAGTCAACCTTCGCGCCGGGCAGGTGGGTCAAATCCATGTGGCCGTTCATCGACACCTTGCCGCCGCCGGTGCGGTCCAGGTCGATGTCGATGCGATCGTCGGAAAGCTGGCGGAGTGTGTCGGTGAGTTCGATGAAGTGCAGCCTGTCGAAGGTGATTTCCACCTTGCCGGTGGAGGGGTCGATGACTTCCCGTGAGACGCGGCCAGCGAGATCTTCAGGCGTTTGCCATTGTTCAAACTGGGAGCGGACCCTCGCCTCCGGAGTGACGTGAATTGTTCCCGAAATCCTATCGTCTCCGGTGATGGTAATGCCCGCCTGTGCGTCAAAGCAGCCGCTGAGCGGAAAGATGGCAGCTATCCCGGCGAGCGCTGCGGCGATGCGCAGGCTCGGATGCCGCGGAGGCGTCGATAGGGGGTCACTCGGTGATGGTGTCACGGGGTACATCTACTCCTAGAACTGCAAAGGGGCGGGAATCCCCTGTGAAATAAAAGTTCCTTAAAACATCTTTGAATCCAAATTGACGGTAGAGCCGCCATGCCCTATTCGCTTCGTTTGGGTACTCCGGAGTAGACAACAGCACCCGGGCTTCTGGCCGTGAGTCTATTAACTCGCGTAGTAGCTTTTTGCCGATTCCTTTTCCCTGAAAACTAGGGTGAATGTGAATCTCGGAAAGCTCGGCGTAGTTTCGCAAGAGCTTGACGACGTCCGGAAGTGACCGGCCCTCCATGAGTAAGCCATCCCTGACCTGTCGATACCACCAATGTATCTCCAAACCCGTTCGGCAGTAACCGATTCCCACTAATGGATAGCGGGGGTCCTGGAGGGCTTGAGTGGGGGAGAGTCCTTCCGGGTGGGCGATGGCGGCGACAGCCATGAACCCCGGCTGCGTGGTTTGTTTCTGCCATTCATGGATACGGCCCGGCAAGATTGCGGGGTTGTATTTCATCGCGGTGATGTAGAGTGCCACTGCTTCGTGCAGGCGGAGGTTGAAGTCTCCTGCTGTCATCGGAACCACGCTGTATTTCACAGTGACCAGATTAGCTACTTAGTCGAAATTGGTTGAGGGGATTACGACACTAAAGTTAAATCGAACATGCGTTCGAAGATGTGGGGTAGGGCAATCCGGGGTTGGGGATAAATTACAGTCGACCCCGCAAGGGGAAAGGAAATACGCGCTCATGTGAATGCTGATACGAATAGGAGGGCAGTGCGGTGGCAATGTCGAACGTAGTTGAGTTTAGGGCGATTTCTCAGTCGGGTTCGGTTGCGCCGGTTGGTGTCTCAAAGCAGTCCTTGGAGCTTCTGGGGCGGGCTGAGGCTCTGCTGGTGAATGCTCAGGGGGCGGACTCTGATGAGATGCTGGAGCTTTCCTATCTTGCAGCGCTGCGCTGTGCCGGTGCGCTATTGAATCGGGGTGACCTGCCGGCGGTTGGAGGCACTGGCGGTAACTCGGGTGCGCGCTCGAACTCGACGGTTAGGCGTCGCCGTTTGGCGCCACAGAGTGCATGGTTGCGTTTGAAAAAGGAGCAGCCTGAGTTTGCCTGCTGGGTGGCCAAGTTTGAGCAGTTTACTGCGTTACGTGAAGAGGTTCGGTTGGGTATTGCGCGTCGTATTGATCGGCGTTGGGCGCAGGAGTTGTGGGAGCTCAGCTGTGAGTTTGTGGAAGTTGTCCGAGCAGAATTGGGCGTTTTGCCAGCAGTTGCGTAGGAGGAGTGGGGTTGTAGCGGAAAGTTACTTTCCTGAATAAATGGGGGATTGGTCGAATTCATGGAACAATAGAGGGGGAGTCGCCCGTTAAAGGGGTAAGAATGAAGCTAACGGACGCCGCGTTAGCAGCAGGTGGCCTGTGATTAACTTTGTTGTATCGGCACTGTTAGTTTGGGGTCGAGGCCCGTCGGTATCGCGGCGGGTAATGCTCAAAGTAGGCGATGGAGGAATTGTGGGACTATCTGAGCACGAACAGCGGATGCTCGATGAAATCGAGTCTGCACTCTACGCTGAGGATCCTAAATTTAGTTCGACGATGGCCGGAAATGCATTCAGCTTTCCGGAGGAAAAAGGCGCACCCCGTGGTTTTTCCATTCAGGTAATCGCGCTCATGCTCCTCGGTCTGCTGATGCTGATTGGCGGCGTCGCTCTGTTCTCCGTGAGTGCTTGGTTTATTGTGCTATCGGTTGCCGGTTTTGGCCTTATGTTTGGTGCCGGTGTTTGGGCGCTGACCGGTGCCGGCAAGCAGGGGAAGGGGAATTCCTCTCAGGGCCTTAGCTTTGGTAAAGCCAAGCCCGGATCGGCCAAGGGGCGTCGTGGCGTATCGGGTGGCCGTGGTTCCTCTGGCGACTCCACGTTGGAGTCGCGTTTCCGTGGCCGCTTTGAGGGGCGTTAGGGAAGGCCCGGTAGCGGGTAAAGCCTCAGGATTGAGAAGCTCGGAATCGATAAGTGGGGACAAGTCAGAAGTGGCTTGTCGCCACTTTTGTGTTAAGTAAAGAAAAGCGTGTCTTGACCCCATCGTTGGTCCCTGGCGATCGTGACCGGATTGTCAGGGACTTTTCTGTATGTAGATACAGCCACCAATCCATTACTGTGCGTTGATGCGGTAGGTGTCGATGTGGGTGTGGGGATGATCCACCAGCCTCGTCGGAATCGGTGGTGCATGGTTTGCCTTGTTGCACCATGGTGTGCGGCGAAGGTGGTTAGAGATTGAGTGCCGGTAGCCCATTGGATGAACCAGGCCATGGTGGCGGTGTTTTTGTTGTGTGTTTGGGTGCTGCGGGTAAAGGAGTGTCCGCAGTGGGTGCAGCGCCAGCGGGTGGTTGATTTGCTATTGGTGTCGTTTTTATTTGTTGGCTGGCCGCATAGTGGGCAGCTGGGACGGTTGGTGGTCATCCTTTAATCCAACCGGTGTGCGGTTAGCGCAAATGTGGCCGGAGTTGTGGTGGGCAATAGCTTTCGGGGAGCTATTATTTGGTGGTTTATGGGGTGTGGTCTGGGGTTATGGTGGAATGCGGACACACTTTTCTTTACTTAACCCGATTTGTCTGCCCGACTTGTCGATGGTTTTCCGGCACTTATGCGCGCGGTGTTGGTTCTGCCTGCGCTCATTTCGATGAGCTATTCACTTGTGGCCAGGCTATAGCTCATCGATGTGTGAATGCCACCCCTTCGCCCCACCGAGGATTCCCACTTCGCCCCACCGAGGGTTCCCACTTCGCCCCACCTTGATGTTGGGGCGGTGATGCGCACTATTTTATGTGACTAATGTTGCTGATGGGGCTAGCGTGATGCGGCGCCCTGAAGGGGCGCGGGTGCGTGCCCCACTTTTTTGTGATGCTTTACTCCTGGCAGTGTTTTCTTAAAAGGCCACGTCAGATGGGGTAAATAGAAAGTGGAAATGGGATTATATCTCTGGCATCGCGTCAGTTTTTCTCCATCCACTGTTGATAGTGGGGGATAGTGGGGTAAAGTGGGGCGTGATGTTGATTGAGGTTGGTCAACATTGCAGAAGTGAATATCCGATTTGCGCTTAAGGTTTGGCGAGATTTCGGCACCATCGACAAGCGTGGCCTACTGGCTTCGCTTGAAGGGAATGCCTAAATCTCACCGCACGGCAAGCGTTTGTGCGTCGACATTGTGGTTGACACGGGGATAGGAGGCCAGTGACGCATGTTTCTGGGCACCTACACTCCGAAGCTTGATGACAAGGGGCGCCTGACGTTGCCGGCGAAGTTCCGTGAGGACCTCGCTGGTGGCCTGATGGTCACTAAGGGGCAGGATCATTCTCTGGCGGTGTATCCGAAAG
Source organism: uncultured Corynebacterium sp. (assembly GCF_946998835.1). Lineage (GTDB taxonomy): Bacteria > Actinomycetota > Actinomycetes > Mycobacteriales > Mycobacteriaceae > Corynebacterium. The sequence goes on from NZ_CAMQAZ010000009.1 coordinate 46,095, forward strand.
AGGAGTTCGTCAAATTGGCTCAGCGGGCTACCAAGGCCTCTCGCACGAATGCCAAGGCGCGAGCTTTCATTCGAAATCTTGCCGCAAGCACCGATGAGCAGCGCCCCGATGGTTCAGGTCGAATTACGTTGTCGATGGATCATCGTCGGTACGCGAATCTTTCCAAAGAGTGCGTGGTTATCGGTTCAATTGACTTTCTGGAGATCTGGGACAAAGAGTCCTGGGAGGCCTACCAGGCGGAGCATGAAGCAGATTTCTCCGAAGGTGAGGATGACTCGCTGTTCGGTGTTTTATAAACCGCTTGGAATAACGGAAAAGAGGGAATGTCCGCATGGACTCTGCCTGATAGCCCCTGGTGTACTTCCCCGATACCAGGTTCTGTCGGGCGGGGTCCTGTGAGCATCCCCGCTTTTTGGTTTTAAGCAGCAATGGCAGCATTCCCGGTAGTGCGCTTGCGGTGCAGTCTGGTTGCTGGCGCGGTGTACGTCGTCAAGCAAATCGGAGCAAAACATTCAATAGTTTCTCTGGCCAGAGCAAACACACCCGGTAAGGAGGGGGAAATGAACGAATCGGCACCTGCGGTCGATCGCAAGTCCGGCGAGTTTGGTCATGTCCCCGTTCTGCTTCATCGGGTAACTGATTTGCTACGCCCGGGCATTGAGGCGCTTGCCGACGATGCCGTGGTCGTCGACGGCACTCTTGGTGCAGGTGGCCACACGGAGTATCTGCTGGAGCAGTTCCCAAACCTTTGTGTCATTGGACTTGATCGCGATGACAACGCGTTGCGGGGGGCAGAAGAGCGGCTCGCACGCTTCGGTAATCGCTTTGCCGGCTTCCGTGTGCGTTTCGATTCGCTTTCCGAAGCGCTCAGCGGCGAGGTTCCCGCAGCCACTGGTGGAAATGCTGCGCAGGACATTGTTGGCCGAGCAGCTGAAAAGGGCATTGCGGGGGCATTGTTTGACCTCGGTGTTTCCTCCATGCAGCTCGACCAGGTCAACCGTGGGTTCGCGTACCGTGTGGACGCCCCGCTGGATATGCGCATGGATGCGAGCCAGGGTATTACCGCCGCGGATGTGCTCAATACTTACTCCCACGGTGATATCGCGCGCATCCTGTCTACCTACGGCGACGAGCGCTTTGCCGGCAAGATCGCCTCGGCGATTCTGCGTGAGCGCGAAAAGGAGCCATTTACCACTTCGGGGCGCCTGGTTGAGCTGCTGTACGAAACCATCCCGGCGGCATCGCGACGCAAGGGCGGGCACCCGGCCAAACGTACGTTCCAGGCACTGCGTATCGAGGTCAACCGTGAGCTCGAGGCGCTGGAAAATGTACTGCCTCAGGTCTGCGACGCGCTCGCGGTTGGTGGGCGTGCAGTGTTCATGAGTTACCAAAGCCTGGAAGACCGCATCGTCAAGAAGGACTTTGCAGAGCGAGTGAAGTCGACAACCCCGCCAGGGCTTCCGATGGAGCTTCCGGGACATGAACCGCACTTCGCTCTCATTACGCGAGGGGCGGAGAAGGCGTCGGTAAGCGAAATCGAAGACAATCCCCGAGCCGCACCGGTGAGAGTTCGCTGTATTGAGCGAATTCGAGCTGATTGACCCCAACCATTCCAACCGCACCGTTCACACTCTAAGTACTGGGAGAATTTTCGAGCATGGCAACGACAATCACGGAGCACGCCCCGACTCGGCGCACCTCCCGCGGCTCATCTGCAACTGCCGCCGGTGCTCGAGTAAGGACTCGTCAGCGCGGTCGTAGCACCCGTACGGAAAAAGATCTGTATCAGCGCCGCCGGTTTGGCCGCACAGGGTCTCAGCAGGTCATCTCGGTACGCGGGCGACGCGTCACGACGTCCTCGGGGGATAACCACAAATTTGTCGGTGCGGCTCTGATGGTCTTTCTCGTCGTCGCGGGAATCGTGATGGCGATGTTCCTGTCGGGTATTTCGACTTCGACATCGTTGCAATTGGACGCTGCGCAAACGAAGGAAAAGGAGCTGCGAAACCAGCTCGAGGTCCTCGAGCGCGACGTGGCCTACATGAAGTCCACTGGCGCTATCGCGCAGCGTGCGGTCGAAGAGGGGATGGTAAACCCCGAGCAGCCTGCGGTTCTGACCACCGACCCAGAGGGCAAGGTCGTGGAAGTGCGACCGGGAGATGAGAAGCAGCAGAAGATTATCGACCTCAATGGTGAGTCGCCGACTAATCCGCATGCACCATCGTCGAACCCGAAGGACACGGAGAATGTTCCGGGCATGCAAGCGCCTGCCATAGAGGAGGCGCACCCGCGCCCGAATGGTCTGCCGGCGACTGCTCCGTACGCGCCGCAGCAGCACGCCCCGGCTCCGGCACCAGCCCCCGCTCCGGCTCCGGAAGCGCCTGCACCTGAAGGGCCAGCACCTGAGGGACCTGCACCTGAGGCGCCGGTACCGGCACCATAAGAGCTTAGATAGAAAGTAGAGTCGAACTGGTTAACTGCTCGGTAGTCTGGCGGGTCCACTGTTTCCTGCCAAGCGACGGTAGACTAATACATTCAGCTGTCGCGATGGCAGGAGATATCGCCTAACATTATCGCGCGCCGGAGAATCGACTTAGTAGAAAGCACTAGCGCATGATTCGATCTGGAGACGACTACCCCAACCGTGGAGGGGGGTATGACTTCGGCGAACGTGCTTACCGAATTACAGCCAGTGAGCGCAGGGCCGACAGCAGGCGTGGTCGAGATGGTCAGCGCAGCCGTAGCCCTGAAGCAAAAACCAATCGAAGCCTGCCGCCGCGCGAGAAGATGCGCATTAGTAATAAGGACTTCATTCGGCGGCGCAATTGGCTGCAGTTTATAGGTGCAATCGCTGTTGTGGTTCTAGTATCTCGTCTGGCGTGGGTACAGCTTATTGCCGGTCCGAACCTGTCAGCGGCGGCACAGAATCAGCGCACAGTGGAAGTCGTTGACGCCGCTCGGCGCGGCGCAATTCTCGACCGTAACGGAGCGCAACTCGCCTTCACCATGGAAGCACGCAGTATCACGGTTCACCCAAACACTCTGCGCAAGTGGATCGGTGATGCCCACAGACAGCGTCCAGACGATGTCGCAGAATATGACGAGCGGCTCAAGCAGATTTCCAAGGACCTGCCCAAGATGCTCGGTGTGAAGGACATTGACGCTGAAAAGTCGGGGAGCAGCCGCCGTCGTCAAGCGGAACCAGAAACCGAGGAGAGCTCGGTGATGAGCGCGCCGTCACGCGTGAGCTCGAAGGACATCCTGGAGAAACTGCGCAACGAAGACAGCACCTACGAGGTGCTCGTGCGGAATGTCGACCCGGACAAAGCCGCGGCAATTGTGGAGAAGTACCCGGAGTTGGTGGCGGAGCGACAGGATATCCGCCAGTATCCGAACGGGGCGACGGCGGCTAATGTCATCGGCAAGATTGGCATGGATGGTGTCGGCCAGTTCGGTTTTGAGGCCTCACGCGATGCCACATTGCAGGGCATTAACGGTGGCAAGACCATCGACATTGCCTCTAATGGTGTGGCAATCCCCGGTTCGACCCGCGATGTGCACCCGGCCGTTGACGGCACTACGTATGAACTGACTCTGGACCTCGACATGCAGTACTTCGTCCAGCAGCAGGTCAATCAGGCCAAGGCCAATTCGGGCGCAGCAGATGCGTCGGCGGTTGTGCTCGATGCGAAGACTGGCGAAGTACTGGCGATGGCTCAGGCGGATACGGCTAACCCGAACAAGGATATGGGAGCTGAGCTCGACGAGGGCCGCACTATCGGCAACTCCGCTGTATCGAACCCATTTGAACCGGGTTCTGTGGCAAAGATCATTACTGCTGCAACCGCTATCGAAGATGGCAAGACAACGCCGGATGAGGTTCTGCAGATTCCGGGCAGTATTGATATGGCGGGTGTCACCGTGCGCGATGCGTGGGAGCACGACACCGAAGCTTTTACGACGACCGGTGTATTCGGCAAGTCTTCCAACGTCGGCACCCTGATGCTGGCAGAGCGTTTGGGGCAGGATCGTTTCGCTGAGATGTTGCACCTCTTCGGACTGGGACAGTCCACAGGTATTGAACTGCCCAGCGAGTCCTCCGGTCTGGTTCCCCAGCGTCCGCAGTGGTCCGGTGGTACCTTCGCCAACCTGCCGATTGGTCAGGGCATGGCGATGACTCTGCTGCAAATGACGGGTATTTACCAGACCATTGCCAATGACGGTGAACGTATCCCGCCACGCATTGTCCGCTCTACCATTTCCCCGGACGGAACCAAGACCGCAACGCAGCGCCCTGACCCGGTGCACGTCATCAGTCCTGAGACTGCGCGTACGGTACGCGCCATGTTCGAAAGCGTCATGCAGTCCGATTCGGAAGGCCGTCAGTCAGGTACTGCGGCCGGTAGCAGTATTGAAGGGTATTCGCTTACAGGCAAGACCGGTACCGCGCAAAAGGTTGACCCCGAGACCGGGGCATACTCGAACTCTAAGTACCACATCACCTTCGCTGGCATTGCGCCTGCTGACGACCCCCGTTTTGTGATCGGCATCATGCTCGATGAGCCCGAGCGCGGTGTGCATGGCGAAGGCGGTCAGTCGGCGGCCCCATTGTTCAAGGACATTGCAGCCTGGGCCCTCAACCGGTACAACGTGCCCCCATCGCCACCCCGCGAGGGTATTTTGCTGCTGCAACCGTAACGAGGTCACCACCACGATGAAGCGATAGCAGCAGCACTAACACGCAGACTTTTATTAACTTGGTTTCTACCGAGTGAATGTAATGAAATTTTCGAACTTGTTGTACACCAACGACTGACTTGAAAGAGGGAACAGCCAATGACCGCCACCCTTGCGAAATTGTGTAACCTCGCACACGGCCGACTCGACGGCATCACAAACTCAGAGGCTGAGACCACTGAGATTGCTGCAATCGAACTCAATGCCGCCGACGTACCCGAAGGCGGAATGTTCGCGGCTGTGCCGGGGACTCGCACACACGGCGCGCGCTACGCCGAGCAGTCACCTGCCACAGCAATCCTGACCGATGACGAAGGGCTGAAAATCCTGCGGGAAGCGGGGGAGACACGCCCAATCGTGGTTGTCGACGATGTCCGTGCGGTCATGGGCCATGTTGCTGCAGAAATCTACGGGCACCCGTCGGATTCGCTGACTGTCATTGGAGTTACTGGCACCTCCGGCAAGACCACTACGACCTACATGTTGGAAGGTGCGTTGCTGGCAGCCGGGTGCTCTACCGGCATCATCGGAACTACCGGTACTCGTATTAACGGGCGCAAGGTTCCGTCGAGCCTGACGACCCCGGAGGCCCCAGCACTTCAGCGCCTGTTCCATGAGATGCTCGCCGAAGGCGTAACTCACGTTGTCATGGAGGTCTCCTCCCACGCCCTGTCACTGGGGCGCGTCGATGGAGTCAACTTCGATGTCGGCTGCTTCCTCAACCTGTCGCAGGATCACCTGGACTTCCATAAGACCCTGGAAGAGTACTTCCAGGCCAAGGCCAAGCTTTTCGACCCAGCTGGGCCAACTCACGCTCCGCAGGCTGTGGTGTGCATTGACGACGACTGGGGAGTCCGCATGGCCGATATTGCAGCCGGTGCCCCGGAAGTTCAGGTCACAACTGTGCACACCCAACACCGTGTTACCGAAAAGGTACCGACCGCCGACGTGAGCACCGATTGGCACGCCGCGGCTGCCACAGTCGCGCCCAATGGGGTACAGCATGTTGCGCTGACGCGAAATAACATGGACACAGTAGAGGTGGAAGTTCCTCTGCCGGGCGCATTCAACGTTGCCAATGCCTCGGTCGCTTGGGCTGTGCTCGACGTAATTGGGTACGCCAATGACGATGCGAAGAACGGCCTGGCACAGGTGCGTGTGCCAGGCCGCATGGAACGCATCGACCGCGGGCAGGACTTCCTGGCCGTCGTAGATTACGCGCACAAGCCGGCCGCCGTAGCTGAAGTTTTAGCCACGCTGCGGGCACAGACAGAAGGCCGCGTACTGGTTGTTGTTGGCGCTGGCGGCGACCGAGATAGCGCCAAGCGTCCAATCATGGGCGCCGAGGCAGCCTGTGGCGCCGATGTCGTCATCATCACCGATGACAACCCACGCTCCGAGGTGCCAGCGGATATCCGTGCCGCCGTGGTAGAGGGTGCAAGACAAGCCATTGCCAGTGGCAAGGCCGCTTCGGACACCGTCGTGGAGGAAATTGGAGATCGCGGCCAAGCAATCCGGCGTGTCGTGGAGCTTGCGCACAGCGGAGACAGCATTGTGGTGGCCGGCAAGGGGCACGAAACCGGCCAAGATGTTGGTGGCGTGATTTATCCATTCGACGACCGTGAACAGCTGGCCGAGACGCTCGCGAAGCGTCTGGAACTCTAACTAGCAAGGACTGTAAAACATCATGATTGCCCTGACCGCTGCGGAAATCGCTCGCATCGTGGGAGGTGAACTCGCCCATGTGGACGCTGATGCCATGGTGACTCAGCCTGCGGAATTCGACTCCCGAAAGATTCGCGAAGGCTCGCTCTTCCTCGCCCTGCCGGGCGCGCGTGTCGACGGCCACGACTTCATCGAGCAGGCTGTGGCCGCTGGTGCAACATTGGCACTGGCAGCACGAGATGTTGGGCAACCTGCGGTCGTCGTAAAGCCCCTTGGCAAGCAGGACTCCAACGCTGACGCGTTTGCGCATGACCCTGACGGATCTGGGGCGGCGGTGCTGGAGGCGCTCGGAAGATTGGCGCGCTATGTCGTCGACGAGCTGAAGAAGGATCAGCTGCACGTCGTTGGCGTGACTGGTTCGGCGGGTAAGACTTCGACAAAGGACATGATGGCGACGTTGCTGCGTACCGACGGTCCGACGGTGGCGCCGAAGGGATCGTTCAATAACGAAATTGGGCATCCGTACACGGTGCTGCAGTGCACGCCGGAGACGAAGTATTTGGTCGCGGAGATGAGCGCCCGTGGAATTGGGCATGTGGCTCACCTGGCGCGCATTGCACCGCCGACAATTGGTGCTGTGCTCAACGTGGGCTCGGCGCACCTGGGAGAGTTTGGCTCACGCGAAGCGATTGCGCAGGCCAAGGGCGAACTCGTGGAAGCTTTGCCAGCCGCTGAACAGGGCGGAGTAGCAGTTCTCAACGCAGACGACGACTATGTCACTGGCATGGCGCCACGTACTCAGGCGAAGGTCGTGTTTTTCTCTGCCGATGAACGCTCCAACCGTCATGCGACCGCGGATTACCGTGCAACCAATGTGCAGCTCGATGATTTTGCGCGGGCATCTTTTGATTTGCATGTGCCGGATGGGCGTACATTCCCGATTCAGCTACAGGTCTACGGTGCGCACCAGGTAGCTAATGCTCTGGCAGCCATCGCGGTGGCGATTGAATCTGGCATTGATGCTGAGCAGGTTGCCACGGCGATGGCCGAGCATGTGGCAGCATCGGAGCGCCGCATGGACGTCCAGCAGCTCACAGGCAACATTGTGGTGATCAACGACTCGTATAACGCCAACCCGGACTCGATGCGTGCCGGTATCGATGCACTTGCGCGCACTGCGGCTGGTCCAACCCACAAGGACGCATCGTCGTGGGCGGTGTTGGGGCAGATGGGTGAGCTTGGTGACTCTGCTGAGGATGAACATTCGTCACTGGGTGAATATTTGGTGAGTCGCGGCATCGATCGACTCGTTGCGGTAGGAGAGAGCGCCAACGTGCATGCCCTTGCCGCCAAAGCGGAAGAGTTGGGGTTAAATACTTCTAGGGTGTCGGATACGTCGGCGGCTGCTGATTTGGTAGCAACCGAGGTAGGTCCGGCCGATGTGGTCCTGGTGAAGGCTTCCTATGCCGACGGCATGTGGCGAGTCGCTGACTCGTTGGTCGCAAAGGTGGGAACACAACCAGATGGTGATAGCGGAGAGGAAAAGTAAGTGATTCAACTTATTCTCAGTGGTGCGATTGCATTCCTGGTGAGCGTCTTTTTGACACCAGTGCTTATTCGCAAGTTCTCCGCTGAAGGCCTTGGCCAGGAGATTCGTGAAGAGGGGCCGAAGAGCCACCTGCGCAAACGGGGTACCCCGACCATGGGCGGCATCGCCATCATCGTGGCGATTGTCGCCGGCTACTTCCTCTCTCACCTCATTACTTATTTCCAGACCGGCGTGGGGCCATCGGCTTCGGGCCTGCTGGTGATGTTCCTTGTCCTGTCGATGGGCGCATTGGGTTTTGCCGATGACTTCATCAAGTTGTCCAAGGGCCGTAACCTGGGGCTGAACAAGACTGCGAAGCTCGTTGGCCAGCTTGCGGCCGCGTTGATTTTCGGTGTCCTGCTAGTGCAGTTCCCGGATGCGTCCGGCCTGACCCCGGGCTCGACTAACCTGTCGCTAATTCGTGACATCTCATTCCTCAACCTGGCTCCGGGGCCGGTGTGGTTTGGCATGATTGTCTTCTTGGTATTCGTCTTCATTGTAATTGCTGCATGGACGAACGCGGTCAATCTCACTGATGGCCTCGACGGGCTGGCCGCAGGCGCGACTGCCTTGCTGCTGGCAACCTACACGCTGATTTCTTTCTGGCAGTTCCGTAACTCGTGTGAGGCCTCGCTCGGAAGCGGCTGCTACAACGTGCGCGATCCGCTGGACGTTGCGGTCATCTCCGTCGCGGGTCTGGGTGCCTGCCTGGGCTTCCTGTGGTGGAACGCGGCTCCGGCAAAGATCTTCATGGGCGATACCGGTTCGCTGGCCCTCGGTGGCTTGGTAGCGGGTCTGTCATTTGTCACCAAGACTGAGCTGCTGATGGTTATCATTGGCTTCATCTTCGTGATGGAGGTTGCCTCCGTGGCAATTCAGATCGCAGTTTTCCAGACAACTGGCAAGCGTGTGTTCCGTATGGCGCCCATCCACCACCATTTCGAAAACGGCGGTTGGGCGGAGACAACTGTTGTCGTCCGTTTCTGGCTGCTGGCAGGTATTTTCAACATGATCGGCGCAGCCATCTTCTACAGTGACTGGCTCTCTCAGGTAGGCGTATTTCAATGATTAACTCACCAGACCCGACCAACCTCACCGATGTCCGAAATCTCGACTTAGTCGCTACGGTGCGCTCTGGTCGAGTTCTGGTGGCAGGAGCCGGGGTGTCCGGCCGCGGCGCCATTGCAATGCTCAAGGACATCGGGTGTCCAGAGGTAGTCGTCGTCGACGACTCTTCCCTCGGCGCGCTCGTCGCCGCGGACTTTTCGGTTCGACATGTCACGACCGATGACGCTCGTGATGAGCTTGCCGACGCGGTCGCGATTGTGACCTCCCCGGGATGGCGTCCGACCAGCCCGCTGTTTGGCGCTGCCGCTGAGGCCGGTGTCCCGGTTGTTGGCGATGTTGCATTGGCCTTCGCCGGAGACTGCGCCCAACTGTGGGGGCCTAAGCGCACCTGGTTGGTAGTCACAGGCACAAACGGGAAGACTACGACAACCTCCATGTTGGCAGCCATGCTCGGGGAGCAGGGCGCAGCCGTAGGCAACATTGGTGTGGCGCTCTACGATGCGCTGACTGCTGAGCCGCGCATTGAGATTCTGGCTGCAGAGCTGTCCAGCTTCCAGCTGCACTGGGCTCCGAACATTCGCCCAGATGCGGGTGTGTTGCTGAACCTGGCGGAAGATCACATCGACTGGCACGGCTCTTACGAAAATTACGGGCTGGATAAGACCCGAGCGCTGCGCGGTGCTGTCGCTGTCTACGGTGCGGATGATGCCGATGTCGTTGAGCACGTGGAAAACATGATGAAAAACGATGAGCTCGGTAATTCCGTAGTCGGGTTCACTGACGCCTCACCAGAGGCAAACCAGGTCGGCGTTCGAAACGGCATGATTGTCGATCGCGCATTTGGTGGCGGCGATGCCGCATATGGTGAGTCGGGTCCGGGGGTTGTCATCGCTCCAGTAGCAGGAATTTCTCCTCCCGGCCGCGCAGGCGTACTCGACGCTGTGGCCGCGACCGCAATGGCGCGCAGCATTGGTACCCCTCCTGAGCAAATTGCGGCAGCGCTGGAAACGTTTGAGGTTCGCGCACACCGCGGCCAGATTGTCCACGAGGCGAACGGTGTCGTATGGATTGATGACTCGAAGGCAACGAACCCGCACGCTGCCGACGCCGCACTGTCCGGCCACGACCGTGTTGTGTGGATTGTCGGTGGTCAACTGAAGGGCGCGGATATTCACCCGCTGGTGGCGAAGCATGCTCATCGTTTGCAGGCTGCCGTGATTATGGGCGTCGATAGGCAACTAGTAAGCGACGCGCTGACCCGAATTGTGCCTGCGGTGCCGGTCGTTGTCATTGATGACACCGACAAGGTCGATGCTATGGCTAAGGTCTGCATGGCAGCTAGCGAATTTGCCAGCTCAGGCGATGTGGTGTTGTTGGCACCAGCGGGTGCGAGCTTGGATATGTATTCCGGAATGGCTGAACGCGGTGATTTGTTCGCGCAATGGGCACAGAAGGTGACATCAACTGATGGATAACTCGCGCAAGGCACGCAATTTAAGCGCTAGCGTCGCGACTGAGCAGAAGGGCGCGACGGCTGCCACTTCACGGCGGTCCTCGTCGTCAAGCTCTAGTGCTCGGAAGCGGCCTGCGTGGGTGGAGCGTTTTGACGACTGGAAGTCGCGCCCACTGTTCGACTACCACTTGCTGATGATTATCGTCGCGCTGCTGACATCGATTGGTTTGGTCATGGTGCTGTCGGCATCTATGGCCAGCGCCGGTAGTGATTCGGGCAGCGTGTGGTCCGTCTTCTTCCGCCAGTTGGTCATGGTGGTGTTCGGACTTATCTCCATGTGGGTTGTGCTGCGAATGCGGGTGGAGTTAATTCGCTCGTTGTCGACAGCGGCGCTGATTTTATCCTTCGTGCTGTTGATTCTGGTGATTATCCCGGGCATTGGTATCGGTCTGGAGGAAACCGGTGCCCGCTCCTGGTTGAGTGTCGGTGGTATCACCATGCAGCCCTCCGAGCTGGCGAAGATTGCGCTGGCCCTGTGGGGGTCGAAGTTGCTGGCTGAAAAGGTGCGCACTGCAGTGTCCTACCGCGATTTGTTCGCGGCTTTCGGCCTGGTCAGCTTTTTAATGCTGGCTTTGGTGATGTTGCAGCGCGACCTCGGCATGGTCGCTTCTATGGCGTTTGTTGTCGTGGCGCTGGCATGGTTTGCAGGTCTGCCGAGGATATTCATCACCGGTCTTCTCGGCGCTGCCGCATTGGCCATGGTGATTTTCACCGCTACTGCTGGTTTCCGCTCGGCGCGAATCAGGGTTTACTTCGACTCGCTGATGGGTAACTTCGGCGATGTCCAGGGTGACGCCTACCAGTCTTATCAGGGCTTTCTTTCGCTTGCCGACGGGTCCCTCACCGGTGTCGGTCTCGGTCAGTCGAGCGCGAAGTGGGGATACCTGCCGGAGGCAAAGAATGACTTCATTTTTGCCATCATCGGTGAGGAAACCGGGTTCCTCGGTGCGCTGATGGTGATTTTGCTCTACGCAGCGCTGGGCTGGGTGGGGCTTCGGATCGCCGGCCGCCAGAACGATCCGTTCCTCCGTCTACTCGCAGGCACAATTACCACAGCAACGGTGGTGCAGGCCTTCATCAATATCGGTTACGTCGTCGGTGCGCTGCCGGTAACGGGTCTGCAGCTGCCGCTGATTTCTGCCGGTGGTACATCGGCGATGGTCACTCTGTTCTCCATGGGGCTGCTGGCCACCTGTGCCCGCCACGAGTCGGAGGCTGTCTCTGCGATGCAGACTTCTGGGCGCCCGGCATTGGATAGGTTCCTGCGGATTCCGGAGCCGGTTCCGTATGACGAGTCGCGTCGTCATGCACCGAAGGTGCGTGCCCACCGTGACCCACAGCGTTTTGGTCCACCAGTCGTAACCAGCGGAGCGCGAACTCCACGAGGTGAGCGAACACAGGTCCGCGAGAGCTACCGCAGCGACCGGGGTGAGCGATTTGAGCGAGGTGAGCGAAGGGGCCGCAGCACAAGTAATCACAGTGGCCGAGGTGTCTCATCGCAGCGTGATGCGCGAGCAGCTGGACGTCCTGGTAGCTCTGGCAATGTTCGCGGCCGTGAGGCCGATTATTCCGCTCGTGGTGACAGCGGCCGGACCCGGGGATTCTCCGAGAGTGCACCGCGGACTGGGTGGTCACAGGACTCCTGGTCGTCGTCAAGCTCGCGCCGGGGAAGTAGGATTCGGAGCGAAGGCCGTGGCGGGCAGTCGCGTTCGCGCCAGCGCCCGGGCCGAAACAATAGAAATGGCGGTTCAGTACCGCGGAGGAGGAATCGATAACACCATGGCGGACAAAAATCTGGGCGCGGCCGTTGGGGCGAAAGGCGCCTCGGAGTCTGAGCTTTTTCTCAAGAAAGATGGCTCCGCTCCGACCATAGTGGTGGCTGGTGGTGGCACAGCTGGCCATATCGAACCCGCGCTGGCCGTCGCCGACGCGATTTTGAGCTTGCAGCCGGAAGCGCGCGTGATTGCGCTCGGTACGAACCGTGGGTTGGAGTCGACTCTTGTGCCGGCACGAGGCTACGAGCTGGAATTGATTCCACCGGTGCCGGTGCCGCGCAAGCCTACTGCGGATTTGTTCAAACTGCCGTTCAACGTCGCTCGTGCCGTACGTGAGACCCGCGAGGTTTTCAAACGTGTAGATGCTGATGCGGTAATCGGTTTTGGCGGCTATGTGTCGGCACCGGCGTATCTGGCATGCCGCGCGGGTAAGAAGATTCCATTCCTGGTTCACGAAGCTAATGCTCGCGCGGGGCTGGCCAATAAGCTTGGAGTCGCACTTGGCGGTGTCGGCTTAGCGGCTGTGACCGGTTCCGGCCTGAAGGCCGAAGTCGTGGGCAACCCAGTACGTTCCAGTCTCGCCGAGTTGGACCGCGATGCTAAGCGTGCCGAGGCCCGGGAGTTCTTTGGTCTGCCACAAGAGGGACCGGTGCTCTTTGTCACCGGCGGTTCGCAGGGGGCGCGCTCCATTAATGAGGCCGTCAGCGGCGCAGCGGCAGAGCTCGCCACCGCCGGTGTGTCCGTGTTGCACGCCTATGGCAAAAAGAACCACGTTGAAGTTGAGTCCGTTCGTGAGGATGCGCCGTATGTGGCCGTCCCGTACATTGACCGGATGGATTTGGCGTACTCTGCAGCTGATCTAATTTTGTGCCGTTCTGGCGCGATGACGGTGGCTGAAGTCTCAGCCGTCGGGTTGCCTGCGGTGTATGTGCCATTGCCACATGGAAACGGCGAACAGGCGCTAAACGCTACGGACGTTATCGATGCTGGTGGAGGTATTCTCATCGCCGATGAGTCGCTGACCGTGGCATCGATTTCGGATATCGTGATTCCACTGGTCACGTCCCCAGACAAGCTTGCCGACGGGCGTCGCGCCCTGGCCAACATCGGACACGGTAACGCTGCGGAGAACATCGCCCGTCGGGTGCTGTCTGGGGCTGTGAACTCTAAGAAGTAAAGCGAGCATAGAGATGAACGTTAATTTCGATGACTTTCAGCCGGTGACAGGAAAGCTGCCCGCAAGTGTGCACATGATTGGTATTGGTGGTGCCGGTATGTCCGGTATTGCCCGCATTTTGCTGGCGCGAGGTATTCGTGTGACGGGTTCTGATGTCAAGGAATCCCGTGCGGTGGTGGGGCTTCGTGCGATGGGTGCGACCATCGCCATTGGCCACGACCGTGCGAATCTTGAGCTAGCCGGCAAGGGGGAATTGCCAGAGGCAGTGGTCATTTCCTTCGCTGCTATCCCGAAGACGAATCCGGAGCTGGCCGGTGCGCATGAGCTGGGCATTCCGGTTTTAAAGCGCTCCGATGTGCTTGCGCTGTTGATGCAGGACTCCAAAGCCCTGCTGATTGCCGGTACCCACGGAAAGACCTCGACAACGTCGATGACCGTGGCTGCTCTACAAGCCGCCGGTTTGGATCCGTCTTTTGCCGTCGGTGGTCTGATGAGTAAGGCGGGTGTCAATGCACACCAAGGCAGCGGCGATGTCTTTGTCGCTGAGGCCGATGAGTCGGATGCCTCGCTGTTGACTTACCAGCCGCAAGTGGCTGTCATCACCAACATCGAGCCCGATCATCTGGACTTCTTCGGTGATGACGAGACCTACTCTGCGGTCTTCGACGCATTTGCGGAGCGTATTAAGGACGGCGGCCACCTGGTGGTGTGCGCTGAAGACACGCACGCAGCCGCATTGGGGGAGCGCGCGGTGGACCGTGGCATTAACGTGCTGGCCTACGGCGGGGTAGAGGCCTTGGCAAAGCACCCGAAGCTACCAGTCGGTGCCGTTTTGCACGGTTGGACTCCAGCCGGTGGCGGTGCCCGTGTGGAGGCCACTGTCGGTGCTACCTCGGTGACGTTTGAATTGCACCAGCCCGGTCGTCACATGGCGCTCAACGCGCTGGCTGCAATGGTCGGTGGCGACTGCGTCGGGGCAGATTTGGGTCGTATGGCCCGTGGTCTCGGTGAGTTCACGGGTGTGCGTCGTCGTTTCGACTATCACGGCAGTATTGCCGAGGGGCCGTTTGTCGGCGCGCGTATTTACGACGATTACGCGCATCACCCGACTGAGGTTTCCGCCGTTCTCGGTGCGGCTCGGGAACTTGTCACCGAGGCTGGTCGCGGTGAGGTCATCGCAGTGTTCCAGCCGCACCTGTATTCGCGTACCCGCAACTTTGCCGACGAGTTCGCCGCAGCATTGTCTCTGGCAGACAAGGCCGTGTTGCTCGATGTCTTCGGTGCCCGAGAGGAACCGCTGCCGGGAGTCGATGGCGCACTGATTGCTAAGAAAATGACAATCCCTGTGACGTACGAGCCGCATTTCACCAGTGTTCCCGCTCGCGTCCGTGAAATCGTCGAACCACACGATGTCATCCTGACTATCGGTGCTGGTTCTGTGACAATGCTTGCCGACGAAATCGTGCGCGAGCTCAGCGGAGACAACGACGAACAGGTGGAGTCGTAACACTGTGAAACCCAGTCGAAAACAATTTCAGCAGCCTGACGATGGAGGTCAGGCCGCACCAGAGTTACGAGGTCAGCGTTCGGCGCGCGTTCCTCGACGTGGCTGGCTTATCGGAGGCGGCCTGGTCGCGATTATCGCCCTTGTCGTAGCAGTGGTGTGGTTTTCCCCGTGGTTGGTTGTGAAAAATATCGACGTCGAAGGTGTCGTACACGGAGATAAGGACGCGATTGTCGAGGCCAGCGGTATTACTGAGAATCAGAAGCTGATTCGTTTGAACACGAATGCGGCAGCACGCTCTGTGGCTGGACAGCCGTGGGTCGACAGTGTGACTATTAGTCGTTCGTGGCCACAGGGTGTGACGATTTCAGTTCGGGAATTTGCACCTGTGGTATTTATTCGGGCCACCGATGGAGAGCACCTGTTTTCCGAAAAAGGTGAGGAGTTTGTCACAGCACCGCCACCGCCGGGTGTGATTGAGGTTGTCGATGCACCCCGTGTGGATGAGCCCGCGGACGGTAAAATTGACCCCGAGTCGCGTGTTATCAAGGCGGTTCTGGACGTCGTCAAGGCGTTACCGGAGCCCGTTGCGCACCGAGTTGAGCGGATTAGTGCGCCTTCAGAGGCAGAAATCAAGCTCTTCCTCACCGATGGCTATGAGGTGTACTTCGGTTCGTCGGATAATGCGGCGGAAAAGGCACGCGCGACGGAGATTGTACTGAGCCGTGACGAGAAGACGTGGAACGTTTCCAACCCTCGGCTGCCCACTGCTAAGGGAGAGTAGGGAAGCGTGGTGTCTGATGTGATTTCTGTGGCTAAACACTATCCCTCAAGTGCAGGTTTAAGGTAGCGACACGCGCTAAAAGGTCGCTGAATTATTGGCAGTTTTCGACCACAATGGGGTCAACAGCTTTTCGGCCATGATGCACTTTCCGTGCGGTGTCATGGGGGGCTGTGCTGCCGGTGGCGCACCTGCTGTCGTGCAGTCCATGTGCAACGTGGCTAGATGAAATCATTTAGGACCTATAGGAAAGGGCGAGAAACGCGCAATGACCTCCCCGAATAACTACCTCGCCGTTATCAAAGTCGTCGGTGTCGGCGGCGGTGGCGTCAATGCTGTCAACCGCATGATCGAGGAGGGGCTGAAGGGTGTCGAATTTATCGCAGTCAACACTGACTCGCAGGCCCTGATGTTCTCCGACGCTGATGTCAAGCTCGACATTGGACGTGAGGCAACTCGTGGTCTGGGCGCAGGCGCTAACCCCGAGGTTGGTCGCACTTCCGCGGAAGACCACAAGGATGAGATTGAAGAGACCCTCAAGGGCGCGGATATGGTCTTCGTTACCGCCGGTGAGGGTGGCGGAACTGGTACTGGTGCAGCTCCAGTTGTAGCGAGCATCGCAAAGAAGTCCGGTGCTCTGACGGTCGGTGTTGTTACCAAGCCGTTCGATTTCGAGGGCAAGCGTCGTGCACGCCAGGCTGCAGAGGGTATTGAAACCCTCAAGGAGGTCTGCGACACCCTTATCACCATTCCGAACCAGCGTCTGCTGCAGATTGGTGAGCAGGATCTGTCCATGATGGACGCGTTCCGCTTTGCTGATGAGATTCTCTACAACGGTGTCCAGGGTATTACTGACCTGATTACCATCCCGGGCATGATTAACGTCGACTTCGCCGACGTTCGCTCGGTTATGGCCGAGGCTGGCTCCGCACTGATGGGGGTCGGTTCCGCGCGGGGCGATGACCGCGTGATGAACGCAGCGACTCAGGCTATTAACTCCCCGCTGCTGGAGTCCACTATGGATGGCGCGCAGGGTGTTTTGATTTCCGTCGCCGGTGGCTCCGACCTCGGCCTGATGGAAGTCAATGCCGCCGCGTCCATCGTGGAGGAAAAGGCAGACCCGGATGCCAACATCATTTTCGGCACCATCATCGACGACAACCTCGGTGATGAAGTTCGCGTCACCGTGATCGCCACCGGATTTGAGCAGGGAAACGGCAATCCGCTGGATAAGCCTGCTGCAGGTGCTTCTGCGCGACCGGCTGCTCAGACCGCTGAGGACCGTCCGGCTGCTGAGCAGGCACCGCGCCAGGGTAGCGCATTGCCGGGCGGTGACAACCTCGGTGTTTCGGCTCCGCTTGAGGAGGAAGAGCGCCCGGTTGCCCAGCCACGCGAGCGCGAGGACCGCGACCGCTTTATTCCGCGCACCAACCCTAATGACGGTGGTCTGTTTACCGACAACCCGACGCCGCGTACACGGGACAGCCGTAACTACCGCGGTACCCATCGTTACGACGACCGTGACGAGCGCGACGACCGTCGTGGTGGATACCAGGCCTCCAACGACCTTCCGGAGTGGGGCTTCTAATAACTCATGACTGAAGAATCCCGCCGCAGCCGAAAGATTCTGACGAATCGGCGCGGCGGGTTTTCGCTGCCACCATACGATTCCTTCAATCTCGGGGATCATGTCGGCGATGACCCGTCCGCAGTCGAACGCAACCGCCAGCGTCTTGCCGATTCTCTGGGAATCGACCGCGCCCGCTTCGTTTATATGGAGCAGCTGCATACCAATACGGTTACTGTCGTCAACGAACCTCACCCGGAGCCCGTTGCCGCGACAGATGCCATCGTCACCACAACGCCGGGACTCGCGCTGGTAGTTCTTGTCGCCGATTGCGTTCCCGTCTTGCTTTCCGACGATCACGCGGGTGTCGCTGCTGCGGTACACGCGGGGCGGACCGGAGCTCGCAACGGCATCGTGCGTAAATCTGTCGAGAAAATGATTGAACTCGGAGCCAAGCCCGAAAACATCCATGTGCTGCTGGGTGCTGCCGCATCTGGTCGAAACTATGAGGTGCCAGAGTCGATGGCCGATGACGTCGATAAGCATTTGCCCGGAGCAAAGACTCAGACCAAGCAGGGGACAGCCGGCGTTGACGTGCGTGCCGGGCTGATGCGTCAGCTATACGACCTCGGCGTGCGGCATGTCAATGTCGAGCCCAGCTGCACTATTGATAGTGAGCAGTACTTTTCCTATCGGCGTGAGGGCAAAACTGGGCGCCAGGCAGGCATCGTGGTCCTGCCTGAATAAGGCTAAATTTCAAAGTTGTAATTTTGGCTCGTGTAATTTGCGCGTGTCTATGCGATATCGCTGACTCACCCGGTAGGTTGTGGGGTAGCACAGACTTACATCCGCACACGAAAAAGGACGTAGCAGAAGATGGCTGATTTCTTCCGTGGGGTTTCAAACTTCTTCGGTCTAACCCCGACCGATGACGCGGCTTATGATGAGCACTACGATGAGTTTGACCGTCGTGATGAGGGGCGTTATGACGATGCCTACGCTGACTCGCGTCGTTCAGAGCGTCACCGCTACGAGCTGCGCGGGGATGATTCGCGTGAGGCACCGAGTATGGATTCCCGCGAAGGAGACGATTACCGTTACGGCAACCTGCACTCCGTGGCTGAAACCAAGGATCCGGAGCAGGTCTTCATCAAGCCGGAAAGTGGTTTCCAGGACAAGTACTCCAAGGCCCCGGATATCGGTTCCCACTTCCGCGACGGAGATATCGTCACCTTTGACTTAAGTGAGCTCGACCCGTCTGAGGCCAAGCGCTACGTTGACTTTGTTGCTGGACTGGTTTTCGGCCTGCGCGGTCGAATTAAGGCTGATGGCTCCGTGTTTACGCTGTACCCGCACGGCTGCGACGTGAACGAGGGCCAGTTTGATCGGATGTCCGGCTAGCGAGTTAGCTCGTATGGGCTCGCTAGTATTTCGTATTCAGATTAATTAGCTAGACTGTTTACTCGTGTCTTCACTACTGCTAGTTCTGCTAATCCTGCTGAAGCTTTTCACCTATCTGCTTTTGGCGCGCATTGTGATTGAAATGATTCAGTCATTTTCACGCTCCTGGCGCCCAGGTGCAGTGTTTTCTTCGGTCGGTGAGGTTATCTTCGTTATTACCGACCCGCCAGTGAAGCTATTGCGCCGTCTTATCCCGCCGATGCCAATGGGCAGTGTGATGGTGGACATGTCTGTGCTCGTGCTGTTCTTCATCCTTATGATTCTGCGAATGGTGCTGCAGGTGGCTCTCGGGGCTGTCGCGTAAATAGCGCTAACTGCCGATTGCCCACTTGGTGTCCGCTATGTGGGATTCGGTGGAGCTGTGTTGTTTTGATTGTCCTCTATGTGATGTTCTCGGGCATTGAATCGCTACCGGGGGTGTTAAGCGGGGGCAATCACGAGAACCCGTTGGGGAATGCAATCCCCAACGGGTTTTTGTTGTGTCAGGGGTAAAGTTCTGTGACTAAAGGTGCAGGGTAAGGGCGAGGTTTAACGTTTTGCTGAAATTCTGACTTAGGTCAAACGGTCAGAAATAGCGTCCTACCCAAAATAATCAGGGTGAGGACTGTGACTAGAGCAGGTAGGATTAGCCGGGTAAACAGTACTACTGGAAATAATTCTCTTAAGAATTCTTAAGAACTGTCCGCTCAAAGTGTTAGGGGAACTCACCATGCCGTTGACTCCGGCTGATGTGCATAACGTGGCTTTCAGCAAGCCTCCGATTGGCAAGCGTGGTTACAACGAGGATGAGGTCGATCAGTTCCTCGACCTTGTGGAGGACGCGCTGGGTGAGCTCCAGGATGAAAACGCTGAGCTGCGCCAGCGCGTAGAGGACCTCGAAGGTCAGCTGGAGCAGGGTGGCACAGACCACGCTGCTTCTGATTCTGTCGCTGCCGCGCCGGCAGTCGATGAGGGCCAGCTGCGCAATGAGATTGAACAGCAGCTGCGCGCTGAGTACAACGAGCGTCTGAACGCTCAGCAGCAGGAGATTGAAGCCCACTACCAGGAGCGCCTGGACGCCCTGGAGAAGCGCGCTTCTGAGGCTGAGGCTGCTGCTCAGCAGGCTTCTGCTGCATCCTCGGAGCAGCCGCAGGCCGCAGCTGCTGCTGCAAGCGCCAACACTGAGTCTCAGGAAGTCAGCCTCCGCGCTGCTCGCATCCTGCAGGCCGCTCAGGACACCGCAGACCGCGTCACCGCTGACGCTAACGCTGAGGCCAACAAGCTGGTCACTGACGCTCGTGAAAACGCAGATCGCACCGTGGCTGAGGCCAACGCAGAGGCCGAGCGCACCGTCACCAACGCCCGCAATGAGGCTGAGGCAACCCTGGCTGATGCCAAGGAGCGCAGCGAGCAGATGTTGGCGGACGCCCGTAATGAGTCTGAGACGACCCTTACTGACGCACACCAGCGCAGTGAGCAGATGATTAGCGACGCAGATGCTCGCTCCAGCGCAACCATCACGGCTGCACAGCAGAAGGCCACCGCCCTGCAGGAGGACGCAGAGCGCAAGCACCAAGAAATTATGACCACCGTCAAGGAGCAGCAGACCGCTCTGGAGGGTCGTATCGAAGAGCTCCACATCTTCGAGCGCGAGTACCGTACTCGCCTGAAGACCTTCCTGGAGTCCCAGCTGGACGACCTGAACTCGCGCGAATCGGCTGCCCCGGCCGACGGCTACAACAACTAGTTCCGTAGCCAGCACGCACGTAGCCACCGAACTCAACCACCCATTAGGGAAAGGTCGGGTGCGGTGGTTTCGCTTTTCTTGACCCGATAACCGTCAGCAGGCTCAGTTCGGTCCGAGGTTGTAGCAGTTGGCTGTGACACTGCTATACTGACTGCATTACGCGCAATGAGCCGGCCATCTCCGGGGAGCGTTTCGGAAGAACAGTCCAGTCGAAAACTGGGCTCAGTAGAACCGAACGGTTTGGCACCGTTACTAAGCCTTATTAAATAAGCGGGCTATCACGCCCAGACGCATGGTCTCTGTTCGCTGGGGCCGTTGTAAAGCGTGATGCCAAGCGGGGTGGTACCGCGCGAGACTTCTCTTCAGCATCACACTGAATCGCTGAAGCCAGGGCACGCGTCCCCGTGGTGAGTATTGATGATGTTCGACCACGGAAGTGACGTAAAAACGGTGACTAATTCGAACGAAGTAAACGCCTCTGCTGAGGCCACTCCGGCAGGTGGCGCGTACCCACGCACCGCTGACTTTGGCAAGTACACCTCGAGCCCGAAGTTCCCGGAACTCGAAGAAAAGGTTCTGGAGTACTGGGGCAAGGACAATACTTTCCAGGCCTCGATTGATCAGCGCGAAGGTGCTGACGAGTACGTTTTTTATGATGGCCCGCCGTTCGCTAACGGTCTGCCGCACTACGGCCACCTGCTGACCGGTTACGTCAAGGACATTGTCCCGCGTTACAAGACCATGCGTGGTTACCAGGTTGGCCGTGTCTTTGGTTGGGACTGCCACGGGCTGCCGGCCGAGTTGGAGGCGGAGAAGCAGCTCGGTATTAAGGACAAGGGCCAGATTGAGGAAATGGGTCTGGCAAACTTCAACAAGTACTGCGCTGAGTCAGTACTGCGGTATGCCGGCGAGTGGAAGGAATATGTCACTCGTCAAGCGCGCTGGGTTGATTTCGACGGCGGCTACAAGACCATGGACATGAGTTACATGGAGTCCGTGATCTGGGCTTTCAAGGAACTCTACAACAAGGGCCTGGTCTACCAGGGATTCCGCGTGCTGCCGTATTCCTGGGCTGAGCACACTCCGCTGTCCAACCAGGAGACCCGCCTGGATGACTCCTACAAGATGCGCCAGGACCCGACCCTGACCGTCACCTTCCCGTTCACCGGTGCCAAGTCCGGTTCCGCAGCGGAGAAGACCCTGGCGGATAACCCGGTGCTCGCTGACACCTCGGCTATCGCCTGGACCACCACGCCGTGGACACTGCCGTCCAACCTCGGTCTCGCTGTGAACCCGAAGGTCACTTACTCCGTAGTTAAGGTCGGCGAGGACTCTTCTGTGCCGGAGTTTGCGGGCAAGAACTTCCTGCTGGCAGAGGCGCTGATTGGTGCCTACGCCAAGGAGTTGGGCAAGGAACACGAGGTCGTAGCCACCTTCACTGGCGCTGACCTGGAAGGCCTGACCTACCAGCCGATCTTCGACTATTTCGCAGATCACCCGAACGCTTTCCAAATCATGGTCGCCGACTACGTCACCACCGAGGACGGCACCGGTGTCGTCCACCAGGCCCCGGCCTTCGGTGAAGACGATATGAACACCTGTAACGAATATGGCATTGATGTCATCATTCCGGTGGACATGGACGGCAAGTTCACCTCTCAGGTGCCGGAATACCAGGGCAAGCTGGTCTTCGACGCTAACAAGGACATCATCCGTGACCTGAAGGCCGCTGGCCGCGTCATCCAGCACCGCACCATCGAACACTCCTACCCGCACTCCTGGCGTTCGGGCGAGCCGCTGATCTACATGGCGCTGCCGAGCTGGTTTGTGTCTGTGACCAAGATCCGCGAGCGCATGGTGGAGCTCAACCACGACCAGATCGAGTGGATGCCGGAGCACGTCCGCGACGGACAGTTCGGCAAGTGGCTCGAAGGCGCACGCGACTGGAACATCTCCCGCACCCGCTACTGGGGTTCACCGATTCCGGTATGGGTCTCCGACAACGACGAGTACCCGCGTGTCGACGTCTACGGTTCCCTCGACGAGCTGGAGGCGGACTTCGGCGTTCGCCCGACCACGCTGCACCGCCCGGAGATTGACGAGCTCGTTCGCCCGAACCCGGATGACCCGACCGGTAAGTCCATGATGCGCCGTGTCCCAGACGTCCTGGATGTCTGGTTCGACTCCGGTTCCATGCCGTTTGCGCAGTTCCACTACCCGTTTGAGAACAAGGAGTGGTTCGAGTCCCACGCACCGGCCGACTTCATTGTGGAGTACATCGGCCAGTCCCGCGGCTGGTTCTACCTGCTCCACGTCCTGTCGGTGGCACTGTTCGACCGCCCGGCGTTCAAGAAGGTCGTCGCCCACGGCATCGTGCTGGGTGATGACGGCAACAAGATGAGTAAGTCCAAGCGCAACTACCCGGACGTCAACGAGGTCTTCGACCGCGACGGCTCCGACGCCATGCGCTGGTTCCTCATGTCCAGCCCGATTCTGCGCGGCGGCAACCTGATCGTCACCGAGCAGGGCATCCGCGAGGGCGTACGCCAGGCACTGCTGCCGATGTGGAACGCATACTCGTTCCTGCAGCTCTACGCCTCCAAGCCGGCCGAGTGGTCGGTGGACTCGGACAACATCCTGGACAAGTACATCCTGGCCAAACTCGCAGCGACCGTCCGTGCTGTCACAGAGTGCCTGGACAACACCGACATTGCTGCCGCCACCGACGAGGTCCGTCAGTTCTGTGACGCACTGACCAACTGGTACGTGCGTCGCTCCCGTGACCGTTTCTGGGCCGGCGACGTAAAGCACCCAGAGGCATTCAACACCCTGTACACGGTGCTGGAGGTTCTCACTCGCGTCGCAGCTCCGCTGCTGCCGATGGCTACCGAGGTCATCTGGCGTTCGCTCACCGGCGGCCGCTCGGTGCACCTGGAGGATTGGCCGGACGTCGATAAGCTGCCGACCGATGACGAGCTCGTGGAGTCCATGGACATCGTCCGCAATGTCTGCTCGGCAACGTCGCGTATCCGTAAGGCCAACCAGCTGCGCAACCGTCTGCCGCTGAAGAAGCTGACGATGGCATTCCCGGATGCCGAGCGTCTGCGTGAGTACACCGACATCGTCTCCTCCGAGGTCAACGTCGACGAGGTGGAGTTCACCTCTGACGTCGATTCGGTGGGGCGCTTCGAGGTTTCCGTCAACGCCCGAGTAGCCGGCCCTCGCCTGGGCAAGGACGTCCAGAAGGTCATCAAGGCTGTGAAGTCCGGCAACTACGAAGTTGTCGACGGCGCGGTCGTGGCCGATGGCATTCCGCTGCAGGAGGGCGAGTACACCCGCAACCTGGTAGCTATCTCGCCGGACTCCACCGCTGAGGTCGACGGCGTCAACGGACTGGTCGTGCTCGACACCGAACTCGACGAGGATTTGGAGTCCCGCGGCTGGGCAGCTGACCGCATCCGTGGTCTCCAGGATGCCCGCAAGAACGCTGGCCTCGAGGTCACCGACCGCATTTCGGTGAAGCTGCAGGTGCCGGCCGAGCGCGAGGAGTGGGCCAACCGCCACGCCGACCTTATCGCCCGTGAGGTTCTCGCGACTGCTTTCGAGGTCGTCGCTGGTGGAGAATCGCTGCGCTACGACGTGGCGGACGGCTGCTCGGCGGACATTGCCAAGCAGTAGGGGAGAGTAATCTCAATGCCGACATCAGGGCGGTGGGTTCTGCACATCGACATGGACGCCTTCTTCGCGTCCGTCGAGCAGCTCACCCGCCCGACTCTGCGCGGGCGACCGGTTCTCGTCGGCGGACTGGGCGGTCGAGGTGTCGTCGCTGGTGCCTCCTATGAAGCCCGCGTGTATGGAGCCCACTCGGCCATGCCGATGGCCCGGGCGCGCCGGCTCATGCCACCGACCGCAGTGACAGTCAGCGCACGCAAAGGCATTTACGGGCCGGTATCGCGTCGCGTGTTCTCTGTCATTCGCGAGCGCGTGCCCGTGGTCGAACAACTCAGCGTCGATGAGGCTTTCATGGAACCCGAAGAGCTGCAGGGGGCCTCTATGGAGGAGGTTATTGCCTGGGCGGAGCAACTGCGGACAGATATTCGGCGGGAGACCGGTTTGGCCTCGTCGATAGGCGCGGGCGCGGGCAAGCAGTACGCGAAAATTGCGTCCGGCCTGGCGAAACCCGATGGCGTGTACGTGCTGGATCCCGCACGCAACCACGAACTGTTGCACCCGTTGCCGGTGGAGAAGCTCTGGGGCATTGGCCCTGTCACCGCTGCGAAGCTGCACATGATGGGCGTGGAGACAATCGGAGATTTCGCCGCCATGTCCCAGCGCGATGTCGAGGTATCGCTGACATCCAAGACCGGTGTGATGCTGTGGCAGCTGGCGCAGGGGAGAGATGACCGGCCGGTCAAGGAGCGCGATGTCGCCAAGTCTGTATCGGCGGAGTACACCTATCCTGAGGATCTGGAGTCGCAGGCCCAGCTCCACGCCGCCGTCGATCGCGCAGGTGAGTCCGCTTTTCGACGGCTCAAGAAAGATGGCCGTGGTGCGCGCACTATCACGTGCAAGGTGCGTCTGTCGGACTTGAGTATCCATACCCGGTCCGAGACACTCGCCTACGCCACACAGGACTTCGACACCCTTATGGCCGTCGCCCATCGCATCGCGTTCACACCCGCGGAGATTGGACCGGTGCGTTTGGTTGGCGTTGGTTTCTCCGGTTTAGATTCGCACCTGCAAGAGGTGCTGTTTCCCGAACTCGACCGCACTATCACCGTCGAAGATCGGGTACCGGCACCTGCGCTTTCCGACGCTCCCGCCGGCCTCGTCGAGCTATCTGGAACTGGTGCGCTGCCGACTGTTCGGCTGTCCGACTCTAAATGGGTACCCACCTCGGATGTTCACCACAGCGAGTATGGCCATGGTTGGGTGCAGGGATCCGGGCATGGGATTGTGACCGTCCGTTTTGAAAGCCGCACCAGCGGGCCTGGGCGCATGATCACTCTGAAGGAGGACGACTCGGAACTGCGTCCGTGCTCCGCGGTATGCAGCCTGGACTGGCCAGAGTGGTTGGCTTCCGATGAAGAAGCTGCACTTGACTTGCCGCAACCTGAGCGCGAAAGCGAAGACGATGACGGCCCCGACGCGGATGCGGTTTAATTCGAGGCTGCTGATCTGTCCGTAGACTAGGACTCTATGACTACCGAATCCCGGATTGCAGAGCTCGAGGCAGCCCGCCGCCCCTCGCTGCGCAACGCAGATCGAGATCCGAATCCGTCGACCACTCTTCCCGACGACGGTTTGGACAATCGGCAACGGATGCTGGCGGGGCAGTGGTATATCGCCGATCATCCGGAGTCGCAGGCTCTGAATGCGCGGATTGGGCAGGTTGCGGCTGAGTTTGAGAAAACATTTCACGAGGACCAGCAGGCAGCGCAACAGGTGCTGGCGCCTGTTTTGGGCTCTTTTGGAGACAACAGTACCGTCCGCCCGCCGGTCTACCTCGACTACGGCGACAACGTCCACATTGGCAACAATGTTTTCATCAACTTTGGACTCACCGCACTCGACGTGGTGAAGGTGACAATTTGCGACTACGCGCAGCTCGGCCCCAATGTGCAGCTGCTACCGCCAGTGCACCCGCTAGGTGCCGAGGCCCGCTCCGCTTACCTGGAGTCTGGAGATGAAATCATCATCGGCCGCAACGCCTGGATTGGTGGCGGCGCCATCATCCTGGGCGGTGTACACGTCGGCGACAATTCCGTGGTCGCCGCAGGTGCCGTGGTGACTAAGGACGTTCCCGAGGGCGTAGTCGTGGCGGGCAACCCGGCAAAGATTATCCGCATTATCGACGCGGATTAGAACAGCGTCTGCGGATGCACATTCGCGGCCAACGCCGCCGCGAGAATGATGCGCGCCTGCGGTGCGTGCACGCAACCAGCATTAATCACACCGTGCCGAGCCAGTGTCGCACCACCGCCGGCACCGCCGTAGCTGGCGTGGACATCACCACGCGGCACGCGAGTTGCCATCACGACGGGCACATCAGCGGCAATAGCCCGGTCGATGGCGGCGGCAAACGAATCGGAGACATTGCCCGCTCCCAGGCCTTCTACGATAATGCCGCGCGCACCGGCGGCGACTGCTGCGTCCAGCAGCGATCCATCTGCACCTAAGTACGCGGGGACAATTTCTACCTTCGAGTTCTCTAAAGCCGTCAGAGGTAGTGGCTCCGGTCGAACCGGCTCCTCCGGGGCATTAGTAGCAAAAGCCAGGGGATCGGTGGTGTGCCATTTCGTCGCTCCGCGCACAGGTAGGACGGCGTGACCAAACACAATAAGAACGCCAATTCCCTGCGCAGAGGCATCGGAAGCAATGGTCACGGCCTCAAAGAGGTTGCCGGGGCCGTCGGTTTCGGGATGGTCGTAAGGAAGTTGTGCACCAGTAAAGACAACAGGACGCGAGTCAGCATGGAAAATATCGGCAGCCATGGCCGTTTCCTCCATCGTGTCCGTGCCATGAGTGACGACGACACCGTCCACGGAGTCGTCGTCAAGCGCCTCGTGAATTGCGGCGAGAATGTCGTCGACATCACGGAGTGTGAGACTCGACGAATCCAGCGCGCCGAGCTCACGGACTTCCAGCTCCACCATGCCCTCGGGGTAACGCTGCGCGACCGCCGCGACGAGCTCCGCGCCCGAAATAGTGGGAGTCAGCGCACCGTTTCGGTCAGTGGTGCAGGCGATGGTGCCGCCAGTGGTGATGACAACGATTCGGCGAGGGCTGGCCGTGGTCCCAGTGGTGGATGAGCTGGCTGGGGCTGAGTGCGGTGTGGTGGAATCCTGTGTCGACATGTCCACCATCTTACCCAGGCGATGTTTTGGCCTTGTGTAGGATTATAGAAAGAGTGAAGCCAGCGAATCTTCACGCAGATTCTATTGGAGTAGTGCAACTATGAGAGTCTCCTGCAACCAGCGCATCAGCGGCCCTCGCTGGCGCACAGCGCGCGGTGTGACAGTAGCGACGATGATCTCCGTCAGCGCACTCGGGCTCGCAGCCTGCGGTGGCGGCGATTCGGCGGCACCGACAACCGAGTCGAAAACGTCTACGTCGGCTGAACCCGTCATCATGCTGCCGACTCGCACAGAGCTTAACGACGTCCTCGCACGCCTGATTAATCCCGATTTACCAATCGAGGAAAAGGCTCTGACCATCGAGGACGGCGATAAGGCCGGTGATTTCTTCGACCTAGTTACAGATAGCGCCGCGAAGCAGGAAATCAGCTTCGATGTGATTGATCCCATTACTCCTGGTTTTTCCACAAAGGCAGCTGTCGCCGGCGTCAATATCCTCCGCCCAGCGGAAGAACCGATGCTGGTGGAACAGGTGGACTTCATTTACCGAGATGGGCGTTGGATGCTGAGCAAGGAATGGGCTTGCAACCTGGCATCGACACTTGACCCAGAGCACAAGCCTGGGTTCTGTCTCGCGCCGGGCGAGACTCCGCCGCCACCTCCGCCGCCGGAGGAAGAAGCGCCTGTTGAGGAAGCCCCGGCCCCGGTTGAGGAACCAGCACCGGCTCCGCCTCCTGAACCACCGGCTGAGGAGGTTCCGCCACCGCCACCTCCGCCACCGGCTGAGGAGGTTCCGCCTCCACCGCCGCCACCGCCGGCTCCGGCCGAGGACGCGCCGCCTCCGCCTCCGCCACCATCGCCGGCTTAGCCGCCATCGGACCAGGCATCACAGCCTAGCCCGGTCGGGTGCACTGGCTACGCAATAGAAAGTGACCTAGTTCATGGCAGTTCCGCCCATATTTTGGGCAGAAAAGTGCTATAAACTAGGTCACTTTCTTATCTTCTAACCTTGCGAGGACCCCAGATGTTCTTCGCGATCTACTTCTTCGACCCGCTGCCGTCCTTAAACTCCAGCCCACGATGGGTCTGCTGCGTGATACGCACATCGGAGCTGCCATCCCCGTAGGTCACGGAGGTAACAAAGTCGATGTTGCCCTTCACCGGCAGGGGCTTGGTCAGGTCGATGGTTACGCGATCAGCGAGCATCTCAGTCGTCGATTCAACAACCTTCAGTGCACCGTCGCCACCGGTGTCCAGCTCAGTGACGGTCGGCACCTGCTTGACATCGACCTTCAAATTAACAATGTCGCCCTCCCGGCTCAGCAGGGTATAGGTCACCTTCTGCGTCATCGTGGTTTGACCCTCGACTTCGCTTTCTACTGTCCAAGTTGCATCGGTGCCGATGTCCTCGGTGGGGAAAATAATCGGCACTGAATGCAGCTGCTGCAAGGCCATCTCTACGCCGGCTCGAGCGGTGTCGGTCGCCTTCTCCGGCGCGCCCAGCTTCAGTCCCTTGACCTCGCCCGCAGGCGTAGTCGATGAGTCAGAGATGAATCCCCGCGCGGTAGCGATATCCTCGTTGAGCTCATCGTTGGAGCCGTGGGGCTCACCCACCTCGGAAGTCACCACTCGGGTGTCGTTATCGCTAGTAACAGTACTGGTCAGGGGAATCTCCAGTCGCGTGTCCGGGAAAGTCTGGTCGCTGTCGGCGTTCCCACCTCGTTGTGCGAAGCCCTGCGTGACTGCCACAGTCGACTCCTGCTCGGCACCGTCGTCCTTCCAGCGCACGCTCGCCAGCTCACCGCTACCAGCATTGGTCAGCTCAACCTTGGGGCTAGCGATATCGACAGGCTGCGTCTCCACCGCGCTTTCCGACGAGCACGCGGCCAGCGACATCACAGTGCTAGCGGCAACAACTGCGGTGCCGAACCTTGCCGCCAGGCCACGCTTGGTGTGACCAGCTCGGTCGCGAGAGCAAGGTCGACGGAACCACGGGGAGGTGGGGTCTCCTGGACGTCGTAAAGCGGAAGGGGACGGAACAAACTGGGATTGGAAACGTCGAGTCACACCGGTTAGCGTACCGGTTTCGTGGTGGATAGGAACCACCCCGGGCGGTGTCAGTTGGCTGAATATGGGTTTGTTAGGTCATTATGGGACAGTGACTAAGAAGGAAACGAGGACATATTTCCCGCGGCGGGGGATTCTCGCGGCGGTTATTGTGTCAGTTGCGATTATCGATCAGCTGACCAAGATTATCGCTTTGAAAACTCTCGATGGTCGCCCTGCGGTGCAGGTCATTGGTGATCTCTTTGAATTGCGGCTCGTTTTTAACCCTGGTGCGGCCTTCTCCTTCGGCACGAACGCCACCTGGGTTTTTACCACGTTGCAGCTGGTTTACATCCTGGCTGTGATGTACTTTTCGAATTGGCTGCGCAGTCCGGTATCGGCGACCGCTGCAGGGCTCATCGCCGGTGGTGCGCTGGGCAACCTCATTGACAGGCTATTTCGGGAACCTGGCTTTTATGTCGGCCACGTCGTTGATTTCCTGTCGGTGAAGGGTTTTGCCGTATTTAATATTGCGGACTCCGCGATAACCGTGGGCGTTATTATCCTCGTTATCTGGATGATTTTTTCCAAGGAGCCGGATCTCTTCGCCGATCAGATCGCAGCGGAGAAGAAATCTGCTCACAAGCATCAGAACCAGGCAGCGGAGGGAGGACAGCAGTGACCGATAACGCAGTGAACGCAAATGCAGCGCTCGGAGGAGTACAACAGCCAGACCGAGAAACCCGACAGATGCCGGTCCCACCTGGCTTGGCTGGTATGCGCGTCGATGCAGGCGTGGCTAAACTACTGGGGCTCTCGCGGACAGCGGTGGCTGACCTGGCAGCAGCGGGGGACATCACGGTCGATGGCGTGAGTGTTGGCAAGTCCGACCGACTGGAAGAAAATGCTTTTCTCTCGGTGCTGCTGCCGCCGGTGGAGAAGCCATTGGTGCCCAAAGAGGAACTCGTCGAGGGTATGGACGTGCTCTATCACGATTCCGATTTGGTAGCTGTGCACAAGCCTGTCGGGGTGGCTGCGCATCCGTCGGTCGGTTGGGAAGGACCAACTGTTATCGGCGGGCTGGCAGCTGCCGGGTTCCGCATTTCCACCTCCGGTCCGCCAGAGCGCAAGGGCATTGTGCATCGTCTGGATGTCGGTACCTCAGGGGTGATGGTTGTCGCCTGCTCCGAGCGCGGCTACTCCGTGCTCAAGCGAGCTTTTAAAAATCGTGAGGTCTCGAAAACCTACCACGCCCTTGTGCAGGGACATCCGGATCCATTGTCGGGCACGATTGATGCGCCGATTGGCCGTCATCCCTCGGCAGGTTGGCGCTTCGCGGTCCGCCAGGATGGCAAGAATGCGGTGACACACTACGAAACTTTGGAGGCTTTCGCCCCGGCAACACTGCTGAAGGTGAACCTCGAGACCGGACGCACGCATCAGATTCGCGTGCATTTCTCCGCGCTCAATCACCCGTGCTGTGGCGATCCCATGTACGGCTCAGATCCGGCACTGTCTAAGCGGTTGGGGCTCAATCGCCAGTGGCTCCATGCGGTCTCCCTTGGATTCCACCATCCGGCAGATGGCCGCTGGATGGAAATCGAATGTCCATACCCAGACGATTTGAATCACGCTTTGGAAGTTTTGAGGCAGGGTGCATGACGCAAGCATCATCAGGGTCTACGAATCCGCAGCGCCGTGACACCCGTGCGAAAAGCACTGGCGATGGCAGTATTTCGCCAGTCATGGCACTAATCTCAGGGATTTGTGTTGTCAGTTTGGCAATTGTCCTGGCTATCGCGTCGACCTCTGACCGTGTGAGCAAACCACAAAATCTTAACGGCGATACGCTCGGCCCGGAGCCGTGGGAAGCGGTCGATCAGTACGTGGCACGTGCCGACGAGTCGCTCGAGGACATGAAGAAGGAGTCGGATAGGCTCGAGCATGGTCAACCAATAGTGGAGGACCCGAAGTTCTGGGCAATGGTGACTTTTGACCGGTTGCTCAACGCGAACGAAGCGGCTCAGGTGTATGAAAAAGTACCTAGCCTGCGGGTATCAACCGCGATTATCGGTGGCGTGAGTACTCGACATTTGCCGCAGCCGAGTAAAGAGGCCGATGAGGAAAAGCTACTACAAGATCAGTTGGAGTTGGCTGCGGCCTATGCGGATGTCGCGATTGACGACGAGCGACTCGGCTTCAACGGTCTACTGGTCTACGGTGACGCTGAGACGTTGATGGATGTCAAGAAGCTTACAGATGTGAAGGCCATTGAGGCACTGCCGTCAGATGCGGCACGGGGGCGTTTCGGAATCCGCCCGATACTGAGCACTGGTTTTACAGACAAAGAGGCGCTGTATGCGCCGGGCCTGAGCCAGAACTAACTGGCCAAACCTGAGTGGCCAGGGCCGAGCGGTTAGGATTAAGCGGCTAGCACTCAACCGTCTGCATTCAGTCAGTTTCAACGAGAACGCAAAGGAGTAAGTCAACAGTGATTCAGGCATTCGGTGCGTACCTCTTGTGGTCGCTATTTCCGTTGTACTTCCCGCTGCTAGAGCCAGCGGGAGCCGTGGAAATCCTGGCACACCGATTCGTCTGGACCCTTGTCTTTATGGTTATCGCCCTCAGCTTCATGCGCGCATGGCCAGAGCTGAAGGCCGCAAGTGCTAAGACATGGGGCACCATTTTCGTTGCCGCATTGTTGATTTCCGTGAACTGGGGCGTGTACGTCTACCTGGTCAACAATGGGCAGGTGGCGGAGGCCGCACTCGGTTACTTCATTAACCCGCTGGTCAGCGTGGTGCTGGCGATGATTTTCTTCCGTGAGAGTCTCTCGCGGTTGCAGCTCGGCAGTGTAGTCTTGGCCACCATTGCGGTCATTGTTCTCACCATCGGTGTGGGCTATCCGCCGGTGGGCGCGCTGGCGCTGGCCTTTAGCTTTGGGTTCTACGGCCTGATGAAGAAGCGGGTGTCTCTTTCCTCCGCGGCGTCGCTAACTGCCGAGTCCGCCGTAATCACACCGATTGCGTTGGCTTACATCCTCTGGTTGAGCTCCACCGGACAGAGCACCTTTACGTCTGAAGGAACCGGCCACACGCTGCTCATGATGAGCGCCGGTGTTGCTACCGCCATCCCGCTGTTGCTCTTCGGTGAAGGTGCCAAGCGCCTACCACTGGCCACTTTGGGCCTGATGCAGTACATCACGCCGGTTCTCCAAATCACCCTGGCGACTACCGTGCTCGGCGAGCAGCTCGAACCGGAGCGCTGGATTGGGTTCTTTATTATCTGGGGCGCCGTCGCGCTGTTCATCTGCGACCTCATCCTGAAGATGCGCCGTCAACGTCGAGTTCGCCGAGAACTCCGTAAGGCCGGCATTGAGCCGGCCGCGGTTTCCGACGATGTTGCCGACGAGACGGATGGGGCGGTTGCCCGGGACGTCGTAAAGCCTGCAGATAATTAGCAGAAAAGGTCGCGCAGGTGCTCGTTGAGGAAGATTCCCTGCGGATCGACTTTTTCGCGCAGCGCCTGGACCTCGCCGAAGAGCGGGTAGCGCTGCGCAAAATCCTCCGCGCGGAGCGTGTGCAATTTGCCCCAGTGCGGGCGCCCCTCATGGGCCTTGAAGATTGGCTCAATGAGGTTGAAGTACTCCCGGTAGTTTTCCTTCCAGTAGCGGTGGATGGCGATGTAGGCGCTGTCGCGACCGTACGCCGTGGACAGAGCGACATCGTCGGCCTTGGCGGAGCGCACCTCGATGGGGAAGGAAATCTTCATTCTCTTGCGGGCAATTGCGTCGCGAATCTCCCCGAGGACATCGGAAGCGGCTTCGAGCGGGATTGAGTATTCCATCTCGGAAAAACGCACACGGCGCGGTGACACGAAGACTTTGTGCGCCTCATTTGAGTAGCGGCGCTCTGGCACGGTGTTGGTGGCAATGCGGTTGATCGTATTCGTCGTGGCGGGAATGGCCTTGGCAATCTCGCAGCACGCCAAAAGCCCCATGTTGTTGACGACTTCGTCATTGAGATATGTGCGCGCGCTGCCCAGGCGTTGCTTTAGGCTATTGCGGCTCGGGCGGCGGTGGCGCTGCGGTTCGATGCGAGTATTGTGTTTGACCAGCGTCTCGCGCTGTCCCGGGAACCAGAAAAACTCCAGGTGGTCAGTCTCTTTGCAGCGCTCGGCGAAGCTCTTGCGCAGGGAGTCAAACTCTTCGCGGTGCTCGTCGGCATGCAAATCAAACGCCGGTACCACAGACATCGTGACCTCCGTGAGCACGCCGAAGACGCCCAGTCCTAGTCGTCCGAGGCGGTAGAGCTCGCCGTCGATTCCCTGCGCGTCGGGGTGGCAGTGCCTGACGACGCCATCCGCGGTGACAATCTTGAATCCCTTCACGGTGCCCGCGAAGCCGGTGAACCCTAGACCGGTGCCGTGTGTTCCGGTGGAGATAGCGCCGGCCAGCGACTGCGGGTCGACATCGCCCTGGTTGGGAAGCGCCCACCCAAGCGGTCGCAGAATTCCTGGCGTATCGCGCAGCCGAGTGCCGGCACGCAGGGTGGCGGTCTGGTTAGGTGCGTCGAGCTCGACCAGCCCGGAGCAGCGATCGAGCTGGATGCGATGCCCATCGGTGGTGGCCACGGACGTAAAAGAATGACCGGCTCCCAGTGGGCGCACCGTAGAGCCGTCGGCCTTCGCCGCCTTAATTACTGAGATGACACCTTCGTCATCGTGCGGCTGATGCGTATAGGACGGAGTGCATGACTGAGTGTGAGCCCAATTGTTCCACTGGGAGTTGGCGGCGGCTTTCGCCTGCGCGCGTCGACGTACACGTGGAACGCGGGATTCAACCGTAGAGACGGTGAAGCGGGCGTTGTTGTGTGAACGGCTCATGTGAAGATCAATCCCTTTCCTCGGTACGTGGACCAGTGGTCGATGATGTCGCCATCTCGAACTGCAATGACTTCTTGTGCGTGCTCGGCTATCTCGCCGGCCTTGGCGTGGCGAAACCACACGGGCTCTCCCAGCGATATCGCATCGGCAGCCTTGCCGAGCAGCGGAGTTTGCACCTCGCCAGGGCCCTCCTCCGTCGCATATCGCAGACCCGTGGGATACCACGGGGTGGGCAGGCGGTCAGCTCCCGCTGGGCCAGAGGCAATTCGACCACCGCCGGACACCGTGACCACGCCTTTCTTTGGTCGCCGCGTCGCCGGTAGCACAAACCAGGACGCCGGACGCAGATTGAATGCGCGATAGTTATCGAACAGTGTTGGTGCCAAGAAACCCGACCCTGCCGCGGCCTCGGTCACTGCGGCTTCGGCGCACGTTGACTCCAGCGATCCCGTGCCACCGCCGTTGACAAACTCCAGCGGCCCCGCCACCTTCTCGACCGTCGCGACAACCTTGGCGCGACGCTTCGCCAGCTCCTTCCTGGACACGGCTTGCATGAGGCGAATCGCCCGAGCACGCGGAGAGTTTCCGGCATCGCCCACTCCGGCGATGTGCCCCTCGTACATCATGATTCCGGCCAGCTGCAGCTCTGGCCGGGCAACAATCTGCTTGGCAAACGTCGCCGCCTGCTTCGGTGAGAACAGGCTGGAGCGCAGCGTGCCAATGTGCACGCCGGGCAGGGGACGAAATGAGGCATCGACATCCATGCACACTCGAATTGGCGTATTGTCGCTTGCCGACGACACCAGCGCCTCCAGATGCTCGGGACGGTCAACCATGACGCAGATGGCAGCGCGCGCTGCATCATCGTCGGCAAGCTCTGCGATAGCGCGGGCGTCAAGCGTCGGGTAGGCGACGACAATGTCGTCGCTGACGCCTTCTCGGAATAGATACAGTGCCTCTGCCAGTGAATATGCAAGCACGCCCTGGAAACCAGGGAAGGCCAGGACGTGCGAGATGAGCTGCGGAATGCGGATGGACTTCGAGGCCACGCGGATAGGCATACCGTTTGCACGGCGGAGCATGTCGCGGGCATTGGCTTCGACCGCCGCGAGGTCGACGACGACTGCAGGAAGGGAAGTGTAGTTAAGCAGAGTGTCGGTAGCTAGCGGTGGGCGGGCTGTCTGGGACGTCTGTACCGGCAGCGCCTCGGGTAACTCCGGGGCAGAAGCTCGAGAAAGTTTCATGCCCTAAAACGTAATCATTGTCCACTGTCACTGTCTTTGTTTTAGAAAAGAAAACTAGAACTTTTGACCGGCAGAGTGCGTTAGGGCGGGTTATTAGCTAGACCAGCCAGCTATAACGGGCGGCGTCCATGTCGGAGGTGATGACATCGCCATCGATGAGGTAGCCGGCGGCGATGGGACGGCGATCGATGGTGGCAAGGACTTCGTCGAGCTCCGGCTTGGGGAAGTAGGTGAAGTGTCCATCGGAAAGCGGTGCGAACACTGTGTTGCTCCTTCGATTCTTGGCTTTGGATTAACGGGAAAGGCTAACGATCGAGAGGAAACATGAGGGCTTCCTCACGAACTGTGGTGTCGAGTATTGTCAACTGGTTTTGGAAAGTAAAGGAAGTGGCGGGGTGATGTTGCACACGTCTTTAGCTATAACTGTCCTGATATAAGAGCTGCGCTGGATAAAACCTATTTGGCCAGGAGTGTTCGAAGGAATCGTGTTCAGTCCGGGGGATTGTCTACAATCTGGATTCATGGCTAACTCCTCCTTCGTGCACCTCCATAACCACACCGAGTACTCGATGCTCGACGGCATGGCGAAGATTGATTTGCTTGCCGACGAGGTTGCGCGACAGGGAATGCCTGCTGTCGGTGTCACTGACCACGGCAATATGTTTGGCTCGAATGCGTTTTATCGGCAGATGAAGTCCAAGGGTGTCAAGCCGATTATCGGCATTGAAGCCTACATGGCGCCGGAAAGCCGCTTTAATAAAAAGCGCATTCAGTGGGGTGAGCCGCACCAGCGCCGCGATGACGTCTCGGGTCGTGGTTCCTACCTGCATCAGACCATGCTGGCCGCCAATGCGCAGGGGCTGCGGAACCTGTTCTACCTGTCGTCGATGGCGTCGTATGAGGGGCAAATTAGTAAGTACCCGCGTATGGATGCCGAGTTGGTGGCAGAACGCGCCGAGGGCATTATTGCGACTACTGGTTGCCCGTCGGGTGATGTGCAGACACGTCTGCGCCTTGGGCAGTTCGACGAGGCGCTAAAGGCCGCCGGTATGTGGCAGGACATCTACGGCAAGGAAAACTACTTCCTGGAGCTAATGGACCACGGGCTGGATATTGAGAACCGTGTGCGCAGTGAACTGTTGGAGATTGGGCGGAAACTGAATCTGCCGCCGCTGGTTACGAATGACTGTCACTATGTCACCCGTGACCAGGCCAAGGCGCACGAGGCTATGCTCTGTGTGCAGACGGGCAAGACGCTCAATGACCCGGACCGTTTCAAGTTCGACGGTGACGGTTACTTCATTAAGTCCGCTGAGGAAATGCGCGCGACTTGGGATCATCTGGTGCCCGGTGCCTGCGATAACACGCTGCTGATTGCGGAGCGGGTAGAGGACTACGACGAGCTGTGGGAGGAGCACCCGCACGACCGAATGCCGAAGGCCGACGTGCCGGAAGGAGAGACCCCGACAACGTGGCTGCATCACAACGTGATGGAGGGGCTGCGAAAGCGCTTTGAGGGCCGAGAAGTGCCGGAGGAATACATCCGGCGCGCGGAGTATGAGATTGAGGTTATTGACGGTAAGGGATACCCGTCATACTTCCTGATTGTTGCGGAGCTGATTCGCCATGCCCGCGAGGTAGGCATCAAGGTCGGCCCAGGCCGTGGTTCCGCTGCTGGTTCCCTGGTTGCGTACGCAACATGGATTACCAATATTGACCCGATTGAGCACGGACTCCTCTTCGAGCGATTCCTGAACCCGGAGCGTCCGTCCGCACCCGATATCGATATCGACTTCGACGACCGCCGTCGCGATGAAATGATTCGCTATGCGGCCGACCGCTGGGGCGAGGACAAGGTCGCGCAGGTGGTCACCTTCGGTACGGTGAAGACCAAGCAAGCTCTGAAGGACTCGGCTCGTGTGCAGTTTGGCCAGCCTGGCTACCAGATTGCAGACCGCATTACTAAGGCGCTGCCACCTGCGATTATGGCCAAGGATATTCCACTGAGCGGCATCGTCGACCCCGAACACCCACGCTACGGCGAGGCTGCCGAGGTCCGACAGCTTATTGAGACCGACCCGGATGTGGCTCGAATTTACGAGACGGCTCGTGGTCTCGAGGGCGTCGTTAGGCAGACTGGCGTGCACGCCTGTGCCGTGGTGATGGCGTCGGTGCCCCTCTTGGATCACATTCCGATGTGGAAGCGACAGGCCGACGGCGCGATTATCACTGGTTGGGACTACCCAGCATGTGAGGCCATCGGTCTGTTGAAGATGGACTTCCTGGGGCTTCGAAACCTGACGGTGATCGGTGACTGTATCGAGCACATCAAGTCCAACCGAGACGAGAAAATTCTGCTCGATGACCTTGAGACCGATGACCCGAAGGTCTACGAGCTGCTGTCACGCGGTGACACCCTCGGTGTGTTCCAGCTCGATGGTGGCGGCATGCGTGAGTTGCTCAAGCGCATGCAGCCGACAGGATTCGATGACATCGTCGCATCGCTAGCGCTGTACCGTCCAGGCCCAATGGGTGTGAACGCGCACTTCGACTACGCGGACATTAAGAATGGTCGCAAGCCCTACAACGCCATCCACCCGGAGCTGGATGAACAGTTGAAGGACATCCTGGAAGAAACACACGGCCTAATCGTGTACCAGGAGCAGATCATGAAGATCTCGCAGAAGCTGGCGAACTACACCGCGGGTCAAGCAGATGGTTTCCGTAAGGCCATGGGTAAGAAGAAGCCAGAGGTGCTGGCCAAGGAGTTCGTGAACTTCGAAGGCGGCATGCTGGAAAATGGTTTCTCCAAGGATGCCGTCCAAAAACTGTGGGACATTATTCTGCCGTTCGCCTCGTACGCTTTTAATAAGTCTCACGCGGCGGGCTACGGTCTGGTGTCCTACTGGACCGCCTACCTGAAGGCCAACTACACCGCTGAGTACATGGCGGCGCTATTGACTTCGGTGGCGGATGACAAGAATAAGCTGGCCATCTACCTGTCGGATTGTCGTCACCTGGGTATTAAGGTGTTGCCGCCGGATGTCAATGAGTCGGGTATGGACTTCGAGCCGGTTGGTGAGGATATTCGCTTTGGCCTCGGCGCTATCCGCAACGTCGGCCACGATGTGGTCGCGTCGATTGTGAAAACGCGTGAGGAAAAGGGCAAGTTCACCTCATTCTCGGATTACCTGGACAAGATTGAGACGTTGCCGTGCAGCAAGCGCATCACAGAATCGCTGATTAAGGCCGGTGCATTCGATTCGCTGGGTCACCCGCGAAAGGGACTTGCGCTCATTCACGAAGAGGCCATCGACTCGGTGCTCTCGACGAAGAAGGCTGCGGACAAGGGGCAGTTCGACCTGTTCGCCGGCTTCGGTGGAGATGAGGAAACCGACGCTGAGAGCATCTTCGAGATTCGCGTTCCCGATGAAAAGTGGGAGCGCAAGCACGAGCTGACGCTCGAACGAGAGATGTTGGGCCTCTATGTTTCTGGCCACCCTCTCGATGGGTTCGAAGAATCGCTAGCGGCACAGACGGATACGGCTCTGACCACGGTCGTCGGTGGGGAAGTGGCGAACAACACCGAGATCACTATCGGTGGCATTATCTCCAGCGTTGACCGTCGTGTGAATAAGAACGGTCAGCCCTGGGCGATTATCGGCATTGAGGACCACAACGGCGCGCGCGTGGAAGTCATGGCTTTCGCGAGAACGTACGCAATGATTGCCACCAGCATCGCTGAAGATGCCATCGTGCTTGTGCGCGCCCGTGTCCAGTACCGCGATGACCGCATGAGTGTGGTCTGCGATGACTTGAAGCTGCCGGATCTCGGTCGCAATGGTTCCACGTCGGCGCCGCTGCGTCTGACCATGCGCACCGACCAGTGCACCCCGGAGATGATTGCCAAGCTGAAATCCGTACTGCTCGACAACCCCGGCGACTCGGACGTCTACCTCAAGCTTGTCGACGGCGATTCCCACACCACCTTGGTTCTCGGCGAGCACTTGCGGGTTGACCGTGATGCCAGCTTGATTGGCGACTTGAAGGCGACAATCGGTGCCAGCATTTTGGGGTAGCGTATCGCGACCCCTGATTGTCGCAACCGGTTGTGCGACCGAGTAGAGTCTTAGCTCATGAGTGAGAATTCTGTGCCTGCTGCCCAGCCCGAACGCCGACTTGTCCACGCGGCCGATATTCAGATTGCGCAGGCACGAATTTCTTCGGTGATTGCAGCTACTCCGCTGCAGTTCAGCCCACGTCTTTCCGAAATCACTGGCGCCAAGGTATTCCTCAAGCGGGAAGACCTCCAGGATGTGCGCTCCTACAAGATTCGCGGTGCCTACAACGCGATGGTTCAGGTTACCGACGAAGAGCGAGCCGCAGGTGTCGTTGCGGCATCTGCGGGAAACCACGCTCAAGGCGTGGCGTATGCCTGCCGTCAGCTTGGTATAGAGGGGCGTATCTACGTTCCCAATGCCACGCCAAAGCAGAAGCGTGACCGTATCGCTTACCACGGCCGCGATGCCGTTGAAATTGTGGTCGTCGGTGACTCTTTCGATGAGGCCGCCGCTGCAGCGCGTGCCGACGCGCAGCGCACCGGCGCCACTATGGTCGAGCCCTT
>NZ_CAMQAZ010000010.1 GCF_946998835.1 uncultured Corynebacterium sp.
CCACATCTAACCCCAGCGACACGCCGAGCCAGACACACTTTTTGAGCCTTAACCCCTTAAGGTCCTGTTTGTCAGAGCTTCATTGGTGTAAGTTGCTCTGTTAATTCAAGGCTTTTAAGCTTTTAGACCCGCCGTTTGGGTTTCCATTGGATGGAAGCTCACGGCGGGTCTTTTTGGTCACTTGTCGTTGTGGTATTCACTCATCGATGCGCTGTAGCGTGGCCACAAGTGAATACCTCATCGACATGTGGAGGGGCTGATCGACAGCGTGCGCATAAGTGCCGGGGCACCTTCGACAAGACACGGTAATCCACCGATGAGTGAAGAGAAGTCATCGATAAGTGCCCCCGCTCCGCAAACTCCTAGAACCCCGCGTAGGTGCAAAAACCCAGATGGCAGTGAGAGGTCTCCGATCCGTCCAATACGAGAACTTTCCGTGTTAGCTGGTAGAATGCGGGACGCAAACAAAGTTCATTCGACCTTTTTCAGGCGACATCGATGATCGCCGCTAGTTCTAGGAGTAATAACCTATGGCCAACAGCAAGGCTGTTGAATTTTTCTTTGATGAGGATTTCGGTATTACCGAGGCCGTTGCCACCATCGACAATGGTGATTTCGGCACCCGCACCATCCGCTTTGAAACGGGCCAGCTGGCTCGTCAGGCCGATGGTTCAGTGACTACGTACTTGGACGAGGAGACCATGCTCCTGTCCACCGTCACCGCTTCCAACCAGCCCCGCGAGGGCTTTGATTTCTTCCCGCTGACCGTCGACGTTGAAGAGCGTATGTACGCCGCGGGCAAGATTCCGGGTTCGTTCTTCCGTCGTGAAGGACGCCCGTCCACTGACGCCATCCTGGCATGTCGTCTGATTGACCGCCCGCTGCGCCCGACCTTCGTCAAGGGCTTGCGCAACGAGGTTCAGGTTGTCGTCACCGTCATGTCCTGGGATCCGAAGGATCGCTACGACGTCGTGGCTATCAACGGTGCATCGGCCGCAACTCAGCTTTCCGGCCTGCCGGTTTCCGGTGCTGTCGGTGGTGTCCGCATTGCGCTTATCGCCGATGACAAACATCCGGAGGGCGCATGGGTCGCTTTCCCGACCGAAGAGCAGCATGAACAGGCTCTGTTCGAGATGGTCGTCGCAGGTCGTATCGTCACCCGCAAGCGCCGTGGCAAGAACGTCGAAGATGTCGCCATCATGATGGTGGAGGCCGGGGCAGGGGAGACCGTCGTTAAGCGTGTTGCTGACGGCGCACCGGCACCGACTGAAGACATCGTCGCCGCTGGTCTGGAGGCTGCCAAGCCGCACATCAAGGTTCTGTGCGAGGCACAGAAGGGCCTGGCTGAGCGCGCAGCGAAGGAAACCCAGGAGTTCCCGCTGTTCCCGGCGTACAGCGATGAGGTTTTCACTGCTGTCGAGAAGAAGTCCGCTAAGAAGCTGGCCAAGCTGCTTACCATCCCGGGTAAGCAGGAACGCGATGACGCCACCAACGAGTACATGGAGGATGTCGAGGGGCAACTGTTGGAGCGCTTCGTCTCTGACGATGTTGACGAGCAGGCTGCTTCCAAGCAGATTCGCGCTGCCTACAATGCAGTGATGAAGCAGATCGTCCGTGAGAAGATTCTGGCCGAGGGCTTCCGTATTGACGGCCGCGGTGTCACAGACATCCGTGACCTGGGTGTTGAGGTCGGCCTGATTCCGCGCGCACACGGCTCCTCGCTGTTTGAGCGCGGCGAGACCCAGATTCTGGGTGTCACCACTTTGGACATGCTGAAGATGGAGCAGCAGATTGACTCGCTGACTCCGGTTACCTCTAAGCGCTACATCCACCACTACAACTTCCCGCCGTACTCCACCGGTGAGACCGGTCGCGTCGGTTCCCCGAAGCGCCGCGAGATTGGCCACGGTGCGCTGGCTGAGCGCGCTCTGCTGCCGGTCGTCCCGTCCCGCGAGGAGTTCCCGTACACCATTCGCCAGGTCTCTGAGGCTCTCGGCTCCAATGGGTCGACCTCCATGGGCTCGGTCTGTGCTTCGACCCTGTCGCTGTACAACGCCGGTGTGCCGCTGAAGGCTCCGGTTGCCGGTATCGCCATGGGCCTGGTCTCCGGCGAGATTGACGGTGAAAACCGCTTCGTCGCGCTGACCGACATCCTTGGTGCCGAAGACGCGTTCGGCGACATGGACTTCAAGGTCGCTGGTACTGCGGACTTCATTACCGCACTGCAGCTGGACACCAAGCTCGACGGCATTCCGTCGAAGGTGCTGGCCGACGCTCTGTCCCAGGCTCGTGACGCGCGTCTGGCCATCCTCTCCACGATGGCAGAGGTCATTGAGTCCCCGGATGAGATGAGCGGCCTCGCCCCGAAGATCACCACCGTCAAGGTGCCGGCGTCCAAGATTGGTGAGCTCATTGGCCCGAAGGGCAAGACCATCAACGGCATCACCGAGGAAACCGGCGCTGATATCTCCATCGAGGACGACGGCACCGTGTTTGTTTCGGCAACGTCCGGTAAGGCCGCAGATGCTGCAATCG
Source organism: uncultured Corynebacterium sp. (assembly GCF_946998835.1). Classification (GTDB taxonomy): domain Bacteria; phylum Actinomycetota; class Actinomycetes; order Mycobacteriales; family Mycobacteriaceae; genus Corynebacterium. Next base: position 2,536 of record NZ_CAMQAZ010000010.1, read on the forward strand.
AGCAGATTAACGCGATTGCGAACCCGCAGCTGCCTAAGGTCGGTGAGCGTTACCTGGGTACTGTCGTAAAGACTGTCGCCTTCGGCGCATTCGTCTCCCTGACTCCGGGCCGCGATGGTCTGATTCACATTTCCAAGCTCGGTGGCGACAAGCGCATCGAGAAGGTGGAGGATGTTATCAACGTCGGCGACAAGATTCAGGTCGAAATCGCTGACATCGACAACCGCGGCAAGATTTCGCTGGTTCCGGTCGAGGATGACTAACCGGCTGTCGTAGACAGTAGGTAGAGAAAAGCGGCTAGGCACTACGCCTAGCCGCTTTTTGTTTGGCTCAAAGCTTAGAAACTACTGCAGTTCGAACTTCTTGCGCTGAGGGTTGAGCAGTGTGGTCAGGAAGACCAGCACGAGGCCAAGGCCCGCAGCGGTGAACATCGCAAAGCCATAGCCGCGAATAACGTCGTCAGCAGCCGGAGTTGCTGCACCGCTGCCGGACAGACCTGCGGCAATGACAGCTGATAGTGCGACAAACAGTGCAGTACCAACAGCACCCGCCACCTGCTGCAGCGTGTTCATGATTGCGGAACCATCCGGGTAGAGATTCTTGGGGAGCTCCCCGAGACCGAAAGTGAACAGTGGAGTAAACAGCAGCCCCAGGCCAATCTCAAAGACGATGTGGCAGGCGACAATCCACCACAGCGGAGTGGATGCCGAGATGAAGCCGAGCCCGAAGAGGCCAAGCGCAAGTACGACGGAGCCCGGAATTGCCAATGGACGGGGACCGTACTTATCAAAGAGGCGGCCAACAGTCGGCCCCATAAGCCCCATGACGAGCGGGCCGGGCATCACAATTAGGCCGATGGTCTTGACATCAACACCGCGCAGGTTGAGGTAGAGCGGCAGGATGATGATTACACCGAACATCAGCATGAAGCCGATAGTCAAAATAATTGTGGACAGCCTGAAGCTCTTGGTGCGGAAGGTCCGAAGGTCCAGCAGAGCTCGGTTTCGCGGTGCCAAGCGGTGCTGACGCATGATGAAGAACATCAGCAGCACGATGCCGGCTACGCAGAGGATTCCGTCGATAAGCGAAAATTCCGCGCCCACCCGGCTTAGTGCATAGACCAGTGGACCGAATGCGCCGGCGCTGAGGAATACCGCGAGGATATCGATGGGCTTGGAGGAGTTCTCTTCGATGTTGGGCACGAGAATGACACCAACCACCAGTACAAGAAGGCCGAGCGGCAGCATCGTGTCAAAAAGCGCGTGCCAATTGTTGTTTGCGATCTCCAGAATTAGGCCGGAGACGGTGGGGCCAATAGCAGGCGCGACAGCGATGACCACGCTCATTCGTCCCATCATTCGCCCGCGCTCATGTTCCGGTACTACGTTGAGCACCGTGGTCATCAGCAGTGGCAGCAGCACTGCGGTGCCGGAAGCCTGCACAACGCGGGCGAGCAGCACAACCGCAAAGTTTGGCGCGAAGGCACCGATGAGCGTGCCCACGACGAACAGTCCCTGACTGACCGCGAAAAGAGTGCGGAAGCGCACTGACGCAATGAGAAAACCGGTAATCGGAATGATGACCGCCATGGTCAGCAGGAAGGAGGTCGTCAGCCAGCCGGCAGTAGCTGCGCTGATGTTAAGATCCGCCTTGACGACGGGAATTGCGACGCTCATGACCGTCTCATTCAAGATGGCCATAAAAGCCGCAGCTAGTAGCACGTAAATGGCCATGTAAGCGTTTTTCGGCGCTTTGGCCTGTGGTGCTTCCGAGCTTGGGCTGAATTCGGAATCTTCAGATTCAGAAACCAAGAGAAGCCTCTTTCTAGATAGCGTTATTGAAATAATTGATTTTCGAAGATAATGCGGTTTTGCGCAAGAAAATCCCCGTCGAAAGCCGATAAAACGGCAAAGCCGACGGGGGCATTGGCACACAAGATGCCCAACACATTCTAAGGTAAGGGAAGAAGATAAACCCGTTGGGAAAGGACAAGAGAGCTGTGAGCAACATCAAGGTCGGCGTACTCGGTGCTAAGGGCAAGGTAGGATCCACCATTTGCGAGGCAGTTGGAGCCGCCGACGATTTGGAGCTGGCAGTGGGGCTTGATTTTGGCGATGACCTGAATGAGCTTGTCACCGCTGGTGTCCAGACTATCGTTGATTTTACTCAGCCTGATTCCGTTATGGGCAATCTTGAGTTCTGCATTAAAAATGGCATCAACGCCGTCGTGGGTACCACGGGCTTTACTAAGGAGCGCCTCGAGCAGGTGCAGCGTTGGCTTGACGACGCCGACGGTGATGCGAATGTTCTCATTGCACCGAACTTCGCAATCTCCGCTGTTTTGACCATGAAGATGGCAGAGCTGGCCGCTCCGTACTTCGATTCCGCTGAAGTCATCGAAATGCACCACCCGTTTAAGAAGGATGCTCCCTCCGGCACCGCTATCCACACCGCTGAGGCAATTGCGCGTGCGCGCAAAGAAGCCGGCATGGGGGAACAGCCAGATGCCACTGAGCAGACTCTGGATGGTGCTCGCGGTGCCGATGTTGAGGGCATTCCGGTGCACGCGGTGCGCATGACCGGTTCGGTGGCACACGAGACTGTTATCTTCGGTGCCGAAGGACAGTCGCTGACTATTAAGCAGGACTCTTACTCGCGCACCAGTTTCGTGCCGGGTGTGCTGTTGGGTGTGCGCAAGATTGAGGATTTCCCGGGTCTGACTGTGGGTCTGGAGCCGTTCCTGGGACTGTAACGTCCAGGGGTTAGTTGAAAATGTCTGAAAACGTCACTCTCAAGGCGCAGCTGATTGCAGCGACTAATTTCTTCCCACCTGAGGATATCGACTTTGATACCGATGCCGATGGTGGGGAGGCATTGATTGAGTTCTCCGGAAGAGCTTGTTATGAAACGTGGGACAAGCCCAATCCTCGGACTGCGACGAACAGGGGCTACCTGCGGCATGTGCTCGAGGTGGGGCACACCTCATTGTTTGAGCACGCCAGTGCAAGCATCTATGTCCGCGGTCTATCCCGCTCGTGTGCACACGAACTCACACGGCATCGTCATTTTTCCTTCTCCCAGTTGTCGCAGCGCTTTGTGCCGGCCAGCTCCAACAATGTCGTGGTACCGCCCGCAATCGCGGAGGACCCGGAGCTGCTGCGAGTTTTTGAAAGTGCCGTCGATCAGTCCCGGTTCGCCTATGGTGAATTACTAGACGCGCTGGAAGAGAAGTGGGCTGACGAGCCCAACGCCATCTTGCGGCGTAAGCAGGCACGCCAGGCGGCGCGGGCAGTTCTGCCGAATGCCACTGAGACCCGAATCGTGGTTACCGGTAACTTCCGCTCCTGGCGACACTTCATTTCAATGCGTGCAACCGAGCACGCCGATGCCGAAATTCGTGAGTTAGCAGTGGCTTGTCTGAGAGAGCTACAGCGCTGCGCGCCTGTGGCTTTTGGGGATTTTGAGATCAGCACTCTGAGGGATGGATCGGTCGTTGCATCGAGTCCTTACGCCTTCGAAGGATAATCGCACGTACAGTGTGAAGATATAGTCGATTGAAATTTTAGGAAAAGGTAGTCAACAATGAGCACAGGAATTGCGTCAACACGCGGTGCCGACATTTTCGGCACCGTCGCCGTAGCTATGGTGACCCCTTTTGATAAGGATGGAAACCTCGATGTCGAGGCGGGTGTACGCCTTGCCGGCCATCTGGTAGACGGCGGCTGCGATGCCCTCATCCTGGCCGGTACTACAGGTGAATCGCCGACCACGACCGTTGAGGAAAAGCTTGAGCTTCTCCGTGCCGTCCGCGCAGAGCTGGGTGACAAGGTCAAGCTCATGGCTGGTGCCGGCACCAACAACACGGCTAGTTCCATTGAGTTGGCAAAGGCTTCTGTGGAGGCGGGCGCGGATTCGCTGCTCGTCGTCACGCCGTACTACTCCAAGCCTTCTCAGGAGGGTCTGTACCGCCACTTTACGGCGGTGGCTGACGCTACTGATGCGCCGGTGTGTCTCTACGACATTCCGCCGCGTTCGGTTATTCCGATTGAAGTTGATACCATTTACCGGTTGGCGGAGCACCCGCGCATCCAGGCTGTAAAGGACGCCAAGGGTGACCTGGGAGCTGCCGCCGGCATTATTGCTAATACTGATTTGGCGTGGTACTCCGGTGACGACGTACTGAACCTGCCGTGGCTGTCGATTGGCGCCACCGGTTTCATTTCCGTTATTGGACATGCAGCCCCGCAGCTGTTGGCTGAGGTGCGCTCTTGCTTTGACAAGGGTGACCTGGCTGGTGCGCAGGCGGCCCACGCGAAGATGACTCCGCTGTTTGCAGCTCAGGCTGCGCTTGGCGGTGTAAGTTTTGCTAAATCCGCTCTGCGTTTGCAGGGCATTGAGATAGGAGATCCTCGCTTGCCGCAAATTGCAGCAAATGACCAGCAACTTGAGGTGCTTGAAGCAGCTATGCGGAAGGCAGGTGTTCTGTAGTGGCTGAAAGTCGCAATCGTGCTCGCAAAGTGACTCGTAAGGCAGGCCCACCTTCTGAGTCCGACGTGGCTGCAGCAGAGCAGTCCAATAACTCGAAGTCCTCGCAGCGTTCTGAGCGCTCGGACCGTTCGGGTAATCGTAAGAACTCCGGTAACGGTAAGAAGTCCCAGAGTTCGTCTAACTCTTCCAACTCGTCCAACCGCGGATCCCGTGGTGGTCGTGGTGGACGTGGCGGTAACCGAGGAAATAATTCTCGCGGCGGCCGTGGTGGACGCGGCGGCAACCGTCGTAACGTTGTGCAGTCGATGCAGGGTGCAGACTTGACTCAGCGCCTACCTGCACCGCCAAAGGCTCCGAAGGATGGCCTGCGCGTGGTCGCGCTCGGCGGTATCTCCGAAATCGGTCGCAACATGACTGTGCTGGAGTACAAGAACCGCCTGATTATCGTCGACTGTGGTGTGTTGTTCCCGAGCTCCGATGAGCCGGGCGTCGACCTGATTCTGCCGGACTTCTCCTACATGGAGGACAAGTGGGATCGCGTGGAAGCTCTCGTGGTCACCCACGGGCACGAGGACCACATCGGTGCTATCCCGTGGCTGTTGAAGCAGCGCGCGGACATTCCGATTATTGCTTCTCGTTTCACTCTGGCTCTGATTCAGGCCAAGACTCAGGAGCACCGTCAGCGTCCGAAGGTTATCGAGGTCAACGACACCAGCCATATCCAGCGTGGCCCGTTCGACCTGCGGTTCTTCAACGTCAACCACTCCATCCCAGAGTGCCTCGGCATCGTCATTAAGACTGGTGCGGGCATGGTGGTGCACACCGGTGACGTGAAGATGGACCAGACGCCACCGGACGGAAAGCCTACTGACCTGCCGGCACTCAGTCGCTACGGTGACGAGGGCATTGACCTGTTCCTCTGTGAGTCCACAAACGCCACCATCCCGGGCTTCTCCGGTTCCGAGGCGGAGTTGGCTCCGACTCTGCGGCGCCTGATTATGGATGCTAAGCAGCGTGTTATCGTTGCAGCCTTCGCATCCAATGTCTACCGTGTCCAGGCCGTCATCGATGCAGCTGTCAAGGCTGGCCGTAAGGTCGCGTTCAATGGTCGCTCCATGATTCGTAACATGCGAATCGCCCAGGAGTTGGGTCTACTGAGCGCTCCGGAAAATACCATTGTGGAGATGAACGAGGCCGCACGCATGGCTCCGCACAAGGTCGTGCTGGTGACCACGGGTACGCAGGGTGAGCCAATGGCTGCGCTGTCTCGTATGGCCCGCCGTGAGCACCGTCAGATTACGGTCCGTGATGGTGACCTGATTATTCTCAGCTCTTCGCTGGTTCCGGGTAACGAGGAAGCAGTCTTCGGCGTTATCAACATGCTGGCCCAGATTGGTGCCACCGTTATTACTGGTAAGGATGCCAAGGTTCACACCTCTGGCCACGGTTTCGCCGGCGAGCTGCTGTTCCTCTACAACGCAGCACGTCCGTCGAATGTCATGCCAATTCACGGTGAGTGGCGCCACATTCGTGCCAACAAGGAACTAGCTGTGTCTACCGGTGTGAAGCCGGAGAATGTCGTCCTGGCCCAGAACGGTGTCGTTGTCGACCTAGTTGATGGCCGTGCGCGTGTCGTCGGTCAGGTGCCAGTCGGTAATCTCTATGTCGATGGTGTCACCATGGGCGATGTCGATGCCGATGTTCTGGCAGACCGCGCTGAAATGCGCGAAGGCGGACTCATTACCGTCACCGCGGTCATCGATAACCGTACTGGTCGTCCGTTGGAGAAGCCGAAGGCTCAGGCTCGCGGTTACTCTGATGATTCGAAGGAAGTACTCGAAACTGTCGAGCAGGTTGTTGACGATACGCTCTTTGACCTGGCGGGCAGCGGCGAGAACAACCCGTACCGCATGGCGCAGGAAGTTCGGCGTCGCACCGAGCGCGTCATTAACCAGAAGTGGCGCCGCAGCCCGATGATTGTCCCAACTATCGTTCCGATGTCCTCCGAGGCAGCCGAAGAGGTTACGGACGAGGAAATCAAGGAGTCGCGCGAAAGCATTTAACCAGCGACAGTATCAGTAAGCGTAAGAGCCCGTATCCACGAAAACGGTGTGGATGCGGGCTTATTCGTTTCTGGTCTAGGCTGGAGCCATGACTTTTGCAGAACGGGAACGTGAAGACCTGGCCAATCTACTACTCAGCGTCGGGCCCGACGCGCCGACCCTGTGCGAAGGCTGGACAACTCGAGATCTGGCTAATCACCTCTATATCCGTGAAAACCGTCCGGATGCCGCCGGTGGGATGTTCGTCAAGGCGCTGTCCGCTCGCCTCGATGACGTGACCTCCGAAGTCAACCGGATGCCCTACGTAGAAGTGGTGGGGAAGTGGGGCAGTGGTGCTCCGAAGTGGAACCCAATGAACTGGGCAGACCGCTACGTCAATGCTGCGGAGAACTTCGTCCACCATGAGGACGTTCGCCGGGCGCAGGATGGTTGGACAGTTCGTCAGCTGCCCCCGTCCGGGAATTCGGACCTGTGGCGTCTTGTCACTACTGCCGGCCGTATGATGCTGCGGGGTTCGACATCGACCGTAGTGCTCATGCGTGACGACGGAGTTGCGGTGACCCCAATCGATAACAGTGCCAAGGGTGCTCCGGTTGTGACCGTGCGTGGAAGTGTCGGTGAACTTGTGCTGTGGCTCTACGGCCGAGACCAGGTGCGTATCACTATCGACGGCGACGAATCGGGCATCAAGCGCAACAGTATTTAATGGTGCCCTTTCGGTTCTGAAAATGGCCTCCACTATCTGACGTCAACTACCTGACTGTTAAACAATGACACGCATGTGACTAATGTGAAAACGATCCGGTGTTAGCTGTAAGGTATTGGTCATGTCTGCGACCAGCCGAACCAGAACCGACAATCGTCGGGCATCGTCCCGCTCTGCGGATACAGATGCCACGCGTCGATATCCCGTGCATAATGCCACGGAGGAATTCGAGCGCACGCCTAGCGCGATGTCGTTCGTAGGCAAGAGCCTAGCCAACGCCTGGACTGAAACTGCCCGAGGCGTGGCCGGTCTTGCCCGTCGGGTAGGTGGTCGCAATAGCAAGCAGGATGAAGAGGAGAATATGTCGCGGCGCGAAAGTGACGCCGATTTTTCGACGAAGCCCCGCAGGAAGCGTCGTAAAGCAGCCAGTGGCTACGACGACGTAATTGAAACGCCGCCGCCCGCTTCGGCACCCGCTAATGAGTTCGATGGAGAACTCGACGAGAGTGGTGAGCCGGGCTCGAAGGATGGCGTAGCGCTACTCGTTCTGGCATTGGCAATCGTGCTCGCAGGATCGACGTGGTTCCACCTCGCGGGCCCCGTTGGCGAGTTCATCGAAACTGCAGTTCGCACGTTAATTGGTATCGGTGCATTTGTGCTTCCAGTGCTACTCGGAATTATTTCCGTGCTGATGATGCTGGGTGCCACGCCACGTCGTGAGCGTCTGGCTCCAACCGTAACCGGCGCATCGCTGATTGTGGTTGGTTTGCTTGCGATTATGCATATCGGTTCCGGTAGGCCGTCGGATTGGGAGGGACGCCGTGCAGCCGGTGGCGCAATCGGTGGGTATGTCGGTTCACCGCTAGCCGCTGGATTTACTTCTTGGGTAGCAGTAATTCTGCTGCTGGGAATTGTGTTCTACGGTGCTTTGGTGCTTTCTGGGGCGACGGTGCGCCAGCTTATCGATGCCACCAAGGAGTACTTCAACTTCTCTGAATGGTCTTCGCGTCGTGGCGATGAGGAACTCGAATCGGATGATCCCTACGGTGATGTCGATGACATGCTGGAGCGTCGTGCGGGGTGGGGCGGCGATTCCGATTATGCGGATGAGGACTTTGATCAGCCGACGCAACTGATCGAACGTCGTCCCACCCGCGGCAATCGCTCACGGCAGTCTCCGTCCCGTTCGACTTATCAATCGACCTATCGAGCACCACGCCGAGAGCCTGAAGCTCGACGAACTTCTCCTACGGCTTACGACGAGTCGGATGCCGAGGGCAACCTCTACGATCTTCTGGCCGATAGTCCACGGGCATCCCGGCAGGCTCCACAGCCCTCCCGACAGGTCGAGGATGTCGATTACGACTCTGCAGATACCACGGTGTTTGAGGTCCGCAACAGGGCTCAGCGCCCCGAACGAACTGCCGCTGCGGAGCCGGAGTTTCCAGCAGCTGAGTACGTTGAGGAAACTCAATCGGATGCCGTCCATCGGGATACCGCAGAGACGGAATCGACTATTCCAGCAGTCGGAGGTGCAACCCACCGCGGGGCTAGCCAGGACTACGACGAGTACTCTGAGTACCCGACGCAGGAAGCCGCGGCAGCAAGCTCTAGTCAACGCGCTCGAGCATCCGAACCGCGAGTCTCTGAGCGGCACTCTGTGCAGCCTGAAGCTGTAGAAGAGAAAGATGCGCCCCAGGAAGAGGCTCCTGCTGCTCCTGCCGACCCTGTCGACCATTCGCGGGATGCGGTTTCTGAGGCCACCCGCCGAACGATGGATGCCATTGCCGCTCGCTCTGGTATCGATGCCTCCAAAATCCCGGCGACAACCCCGAAGTCCGAATTGGAAAAGGGGACTGAGGGTGCTTCCGGTCCGTCGGCACGCACACCGGAATCTGACTACCACCTGCCGTCGATCAACTTGTTGATCCCAGGTGAGCGCCCGAAGACGCGCACGGCCACGAACGACCGCATGATTGAAGCGATTACAGACGTATTCGCAGAATTCAAGGTCGATGCAGCGGTGACCGGTTTCTCGCGCGGCCCAACGGTGACGCGCTATGAGGTCGAGCTCGGCCCGGGCGTGAAAGTCTCGAAGATTACGAACCTGCAGTCCAACATCGCCTACGCAGTGGCGACCGACAATGTCCGCCTACTGACCCCGATTCCGGGTAAGTCCGCGGTCGGTATTGAGGTGCCAAATAACGACCGCGAGATGGTTCGGCTTGCCGACGTACTCAACGCGCCGAAGACCGTTGCGAACGATGACCCAATGCTGATTGGCCTCGGCAAGGATATTGAGGGCGAATTTATCTCGCACTCGATCCAGAAGATGCCGCATCTTCTCGTTGCTGGTTCGACTGGTTCGGGTAAGTCTGCATTCGTCAATTCGATGCTGGTGTCGCTGCTGACCCGCGCGACCCCAGAGGAAGTTCGTCTGATTCTGGTCGACCCCAAGATGGTGGAGCTGACACCGTACGAGGGTATCCCGCACCTGATTACGCCAATCATCACTCAACCGAAGAAGGCCGCGGCGGCCCTGCAGTGGCTGGTTGAGGAGATGGAGCAGCGCTACATGGACATGAAGGCCGCGCGTGTTCGCCACATCAAGGACTTCAACCGCAAGGTCAAGTCAGGTGAGATCACGACACCACTCGGCTCAGAACGCGAGTACCGTCCGTACCCGTACATCGTCTGCGTCGTCGACGAGTTGGCTGATTTGATGATGACCGCACCCCGCGATATCGAGGATGCGATTGTGCGAATCACCCAGAAGGCGCGTGCAGCGGGTATCCACTTGGTGCTGGCAACGCAGCGCCCGTCAGTGGATGTGGTCACAGGTCTGATTAAGACCAACGTGCCATCGCGATTGGCGTTCGCGACCTCCTCTCTGACTGACTCCCGCGTCATCCTGGATCAGGGCGGCGCGGAAAAGCTGATTGGTATGGGCGATGGGCTGTTCATCCCACAAGGGGCTGGTAAGCCGCGACGTCTCCAGGGTGCGTTCGTCACTGATGAGGAAATTCAGGCAGTCGTCGATGCCGCTAAGGCACAGGCCGAGCCGGACTACACCGAAGGTGTCACCGAGGACAAGAACGCTGAAGCTGAGCGTAATATCGATCCCGATATCGGTGATGACCTAGACGATCTGCTGCAAGCGGTCGAATTGGTGGTCACCGCACAGCACGGTTCTACCTCGATGTTGCAGCGCAAAATGCGCGTGGGCTTTGCCAAGGCTGGCCGACTGATGGATCTCATGGAAACTCGCGGTGTAGTCGGGCCATCGGAAGGCTCCAAGGCACGTGAGGTGCTGGTCAAGCCAGAGGAGCTCGAAACCATCCAGTGGATGATCAAGGGGGCAAACCCGGAAGATGCGCCGAAGGAAGAAGTCAACATCGTCGACGCTGATCCGAATCAGTCCATGGCGTAGACCAGGAGCTGCTCACCGCCGAGTTTGTTAGGCGTGTATAGTCGGCACACGTGGAGGGGAGTATCCCCGGTTAAAGCGGATATTTTCCGCTAATCCGTGACGGTTATCGTCAGCACGGATTGGAGACACGGACTCGCATCGTGCTCAGCCAATCCCGGTGCCGTCACTTCTGTCACTATGGCAGGAGCAGGAGAGACCTCCGGTTCATGTTCGCACGACCGGAGGTCTTTTACTATGCACGTGCCCGCATCGGTATGGCTTATCACCATTGTGGTCGTCATGGGTTTCATCGCCTTTGACTTCTATGCACACGTTCGTACCCCGCACAACCCAACTATGAAGGAAGCGGGAATCTGGACCGCTTTCTACGTAGTCCTGGCATTCATTTTCGGTGGCATGGTGTGGTTGTTCTGGGACCATCATCGAGGGATAGAGTTTCTTTCGGGCTATATCACCGAAAAAGCGCTCAGCGTAGATAACCTGTTTGTCTTCGCGCTGATTATCGGAGCATTCAAGATTCCACGCCAATACCAGCAAAAGGTATTGCTGTTCGGTATCGCGATGGCGCTGGTATTCCGAGGTTTGTTTATTTGGGCAGGTGCCGCCGTTATTGAGAAATGGTCGGATGTTTTCTACCTGTTTGCAATCTTCCTGATTTACACAGCTATCAAGACGGTGTACGACGAAGCCGTCGATAAGCCGGAACCGGATCCGGCGGATATGAAGCTAATCCAGTGGTTGCGGCGCGTGGTTCCAATCTCGGATCACTACAACGAGGACAAGCTGACAGTCAAGCAAAACGGCAAGCGTTTGCTAACTCCGCTGGCTATTGCGCTGGTGTCCATTGGCTTTATTGATGTGATGTTCGCGTTCGACTCCATCCCAGCAATCTATGGCCTGACGGATGAGGCCTACATTGTCTTTACTGCAAACGCTCTGGCTCTCATGGGTCTGCGTCAGATGTACTTCCTGCTCGACGGCCTGCTGGATCGACTGGTCTACCTGGCCTACGGCCTGGGTGTCATCCTGGCATTCATTGGCGTGAAGCTGCTGCTGCACGCTCTGCATGAAAATAACCTGCCGTTCATCAACGGTGGTGAAAACGTGTCTGTGCCAGAGGTATCGACCTGGGTGTCGCTGGCATTCATTGTTATCGTCCTGGTGGTCACGGTCTTGGCTTCTTGGCTCAAAATCAAGCGCGATGAAAACATGGGTGCGATTGCCCTTCCTCGCCTTCACCACGACGACCATGGAAACCACGGTGACCGCGGCCCTCACACTTCTTCAACCTCTGCTGGCGCGACACCGCCGTCGGGTGATAACGGCGCTAATGATTCGTAGGTCGGTTCGAGTAAGCCCTGGGCGTTAGCTGGACGTGATTGTGAGATAAGGTAACAACTGTGACTGCTCCAAGTGCTGATACAAGCCGTGTTTCCAATTGGAACTTGCCTAATTTCCTAACGGTGCTTCGCATCCTCGGCGTACCGGTGTTTCTATGGGTACTTCTTCAGGAAGGTGGCGAAGCCACCAATTGGCGCTGGTGGTCGTTTGTCGTATTCACTCTTTTGATGGCGACCGACAAGCTGGATGGTTACCTGGCTCGCAGCCGTAATCTCATTACCGACTTCGGCAAGATTGCCGATCCGATTGCCGACAAGGCTTTGATGCTCGCCGCGTTGATTGGAATGAATGTCATCGGCATTCTGCCGTGGTGGGTGACTGTCATTATCGTGATTCGCGAGGGCGGCATCACTGTCTGGCGCATGTTCGCGCTGCGCCAGGGCCGTGTAGTGCCGGCATCGCGCGGGGGCAAGATTAAGACGGTGCTGCAATCTGTGGCAGTCGGTCTGTTCCTGATGCCAGTGGCCTGGCTGTACTGGCCGTCGTGGATTGTGATGATTGCGGCGATTATCGTCACCGTTGGCACCGGCATTCAGTACATCGTAGATGCGCGAAAAGCGGCATAGAGGAGCCTTCAGAGTAAGCTTGAGCGGAAGGATAAAGCTGTGAGTGCTGTCAATCACCTCGCCGAGGGTGAGAGAAGTGCTGAGGACGTCGATAGCGTTTCGCGCGCACTCATCCACACGCTCACGGTTCGAGGTGAAACTCTGGCCGCTGCCGAATCACTGACCGCAGGTCTTTTTTGCGCCACCGTTGCCTCGGTTCCAGGCGCGTCCGCAGTGCTCCGCGGCGGGGTGGTGACGTACGCAACCGATACGAAAGCATTGCTTGCCGACGTGCCGAAGGATGTCCTGTCCACACATGGTCCGGTATCCGAATTGACGGCGAGGTATATGGCACTCGGAGTAGCAAATAAAGCAGTGGCTGACTGGGGCATTTCGCTGACAGGAGTAGCTGGCCCCACTATGCAGGATGGGCATCCTGTGGGGGAAGTGTGGTGTGGGCTGAAACGACCGGGAGCGTCATACCTAGAGGGGGTAACAGCTGTGAAGCTGCCGGTGAATAAAGATGGTTCGCGCTCAGAGATTCGTCGTCAAGCAGTGGCATTGTCGTTAGAATTGTTGATGGAAAATCTCGACACTAAATAAAAAACTTTTCACAATTGGGAACAGGTCGGCCCTCTAAGACGTTAGAGAAAGTGATGACCAACAATACTGCACTTATGACCATTCGCTACCCAGAGGTAGATAGCGCTGCCGCGTTGGAGGCTTCCATGGATGCCGCGGCGCAGTCCGCGCGGGTGGCCGTAGCGGAGCAGCCGGAATCCCGTGAGCCACTTCTACGTGAAGCGTTGGGGGAGACGCTGCGTGATATCCGCTCACGCACGGGACAGACTCTGCGAGAGCTTTCTGAAAACGCGGCGATTAGCCCTGGATATCTGTCTGAGCTTGAACGCGGTCGTAAAGAGGTTTCCTCTGAGCTGCTGGCATCGGTATGTGCGGCACTCGGCGTAACGGTATCGGATTTGATGATGGAGGCTGCGACTGCAATGGCTCTCCACGCGGCGAGCCCGGAGCTTGCGGCAATATAGGAACCCAATTGAAGTGTCTGGAATTATTTCGCCTACTCAGTGCTTAGCGCCCGAAAAAGCTTGGCTTTAGTTAAGATTGGTTGCGCGATAGACACAGACCTGCGTTTAGGTAGTTGCATTTAGAAAGGTGTATGGAACGCTATGGCTAATCCATTTGTAAAGCTGTGGAATTACTTGATGGCCGCTTTTGATTCCAAGATTGAGGAAAACGCTGACCCGAAGGTTCAGATTCAGCAGGCTATTGAGGATGCCCAGCGGCAGCACCAGGAACTATCGCAGCAGGCAGCAGCGGTTATTGGTAATCAGCGCCAGCTGGAGATGCGCCTCAACCGACAGCTCGCTGAGATCGAAAAGCTACAGGGTAATACCCGCCAGGCACTGCAGTTGGCCGACAAGGCTCGTGCTGAGGGGGATACCGCCAAGGCCACTGAGTACGAGAACGCCGCCGAGGCTTTCGCAGCTCAGTTGGTTACTGCGGAGCAGTCGGTAGAAGATTTGAAAGCTCTGCACGATCAGTCATTGCAGCAGGCAGCTCAGGCGAAGAAGGCTGTGGAGCGTAACTCCATGCAGCTTCAGCAGAAGGTGGCAGAGCGGGCAAAGCTCCTCAGCCAGCTGGAGCAGGCAAAGATGCAGGAGAAAGTGTCCGAGTCCCTGCAGTCCATGAATCAGATTTCTTCAGGTGCTACTCCTAACCTGGATCAGGTCCGCGATAAGATCGAGCGTCGTTACGCTAATGCTCTCGGCCAGGCAGAGCTGGCTCAGAACTCCGTTCAAGGACGTATGGCTGAGGTTGAGGCTGCTGGTGTTCAGCTGGCTGGACACTCTCGACTGGAGCAGATTCGCGCAGAGATGAACGGCGGCAACGAGCTCACCGGTGGTGAAGCACAGAAGTCTATTGAGGGCGGCGCTGGTTCCAACGTTGATCCGGCAGTCGCTGAGCGCATGCGCCAGCTGCGCGAGGGCAACTAGTTTTCGCTATTCGCCCTCACCGCGGGCGATGAGGGAATCACCCATCGCCTTTGAGCGGTTAATGGTTCGGATGACTACGGGCACTCCGAACGCGAGAATTGAACCGGTGGCACCGCGGGCTTTTCTGGCCTCTAGCACTTCAGCGGCGGCCATGACTTGTAGCGGAATCATTCGTAGAGTCAAAGAGAGCGCGAGAGAAATGGTGTCGACCGGTAGCCCAAAGCGCTCGAACGGTCGCATGGCAGCGGTCAGCGTGTCCATGATGTCGCTGACTCGTGTCGTTAGCGTCAAAAGGATTGCTGCTGCAATCGCCGCGAGAAGCGCGAGGAAGGTTGTCAGCGCTTGTTCGCCGCCGGCACGCCACCACAGCAGAAGTGACAGTAGCACCAAAATGATGACGGCACCACGGAGCTGTCGGAAGGCAACCTTGGGTGGA
Organism: uncultured Corynebacterium sp.; assembly: GCF_946998835.1. GTDB lineage: Bacteria > Actinomycetota > Actinomycetes > Mycobacteriales > Mycobacteriaceae > Corynebacterium. The sequence continues at coordinate 17,620 of NZ_CAMQAZ010000010.1, forward strand.
ACCTTGGCCACGGCGTAGGCGAGAGCAACCGTTCCCACGGCCATTGCCCCGCCCATCCAGCCATTTACGAAGATGCCAGTCAACAGCAAAAATGCGATGACCGTGATGAGCTTTGCAGATGTCGGCAGTCTATGAACTGGCGAATCGTGATTGAGATAAAGCCCCAGAGGGACATTGGCCGGATGAATCATCAGTGGTCTTCTTCCGCACGTGCCGCTCGCGTCATATCCCTGACGTAGCGGTCAATGACCGGCTCCGGGGCACCATCGTCGACTATCTCGCCCGCGCTCACGCGGATGACGCGGTCAAAATCTGTGATGAAATCCAGATCGTGGGTGACCACTATGAGCTGCTGCTCAAGCTGCGCAAAAATGTTTCGGATGTGGAGCCGATTGCGCAGGTCAAGGAGAGTGGTGGGCTCATCGGCGATGATTGTTGAGGGATTAAGGATGAGTACGGCTGCCAGTGCCAGTAGTTGCTTTTGCCCACCAGAGAGCAAGTGAGGCGAGGTATCGGCATGGTCTGCGAGCCCGAAACGCTCAAGCGCCCCGTGGACCAGTCGGTCGCGCTCATCTTTCGGCAGCTTTCGCTTTCGCAGCGAAAAAGCAATATCCTCGGCGACCGTTGGCATAACAATCTGGTTGTCGGCATCCGAGAAGATGAAACCAACCTTTTTGCGCACCTCTTTAGCTTGCTTCGCGACATTCATGCCGTCATATGTGACGGTGCCACCAGTCACCGAGCCCAGGCCATTGATCAGCCGTACCAACGTGGACTTACCGCCACCATTTTCACCAATGATTCCGATACGTCTTTCGGTGAGGCTCAGCGTGGTCGGGTGCAGAATCTGTCGGCCTGAGTAGTTTGCGGCAGCGCGGTCAAAAGCGATGGTGGGCATTGTTTGACTCAATAGCTTTTTCTCTGTTTGTCAGCTATGCGGCCGTGTTGGCTGCATCATTGACGAGACGATTTTGATTGCGATTGGTAGCGTCGGGAAGCAAATCCGGGAAGGCCTGCAGGACAGCTGTCGCGATGAGCGCTGCTACGACAACCTTGGCGACATCGCCGAAAATGAACGGGACATTGGTGACGAGTGCATCGGTGAAACTGAGCCCCATGCGCCAGACCAAGCCGAGAGAACCGAAGAAGTACTGCAACAAAACGCCGACGAGACCTGCGCCAATAAACACGCCGATACGCGCACCCTTCGCTCGCGGTGCTTGTTGTGCAATTGCGCCGACGACGAAGCCCGCGATGAGATAGCCGAAAATATAGCCGACCGTCGGGCCTGGAAGAGCTGCGAGCAGTGGCTTCCAACCCGCCATGTTGGGGACACCTACGAGACCGACGGCGAGGAACAGGGTAGTGGCGAGACCGCCACGCTTGAATCCGAGAATCATGCCGGCAAGTGCGATGCCCATGTTCTGTAGAACGATTGGCACGCCCAAGCCGCCAACGGGAATAGCAATCCCGCCGAGCACGATGATGAGCGCCGCAAAAGCGGCAATGATAGTGAGGTCATACACCTTGGAGTTATTCACAGGATTTATCTTAATCCCCACAGTTGAGCACTGTTCAAGGAGGGTGTACGTCGTGGTTAACGAAAAAGGATCGTCAGCTAGTTAACGTCTATGGCTATCTTGGTACGTTGGTTTCATGCGATTGGCTGACTTTCACAATTTCGTCACACACGAATTTGGGCCTCAGCATGGTCCGTGGCTGCTGCATTCTCACGTGCTGATGGATTACGGTAAAACACCTGCCGAGCTGCTCGAAGCCGGGGTAGAACCTCGCGACATCTGGTGGGCCCTGTGTAAAGAACACGATGTTCCTGAAGACCGCTGGTACGGTCCTGACGAATAGCTCGTGGCGTCGGCGACGACGAATGCTTGCCGACGTTGGCTGCGTGGCGTTGCCATTCGAACAGGGTTTCGCATATTATCGAACATGCTGATGAAGTTAATCCGTCAGATTCGGTATAACTTCCGGGTGTAACCGACAGCAGAGGTGTCGCGGTCCAATTTGGAACCAGAACGGCTAATTTCGCGCCTAACTAAGTGTGAGCGAAGTTTCTGTTTTGGATGAAAATCGGGACACAGATTCTCTGAGTACGGCTCCAGAACCCGATACCGTACGCGACAATGACAATGAGGAAGAACAACGAACTATGGCTCGTAAGAAGGCTACGGCTTCTAACCAGGGCAATGATCGCCTCAAGGCGCTTGATGTAGCGCTGGCGAATATTGAGAAGGACTTTGGTAAGGGTGCAGTAATGCGCCTGGGAGATGACAACCGTCCACCAATTCAGGTTATTCCCTCAGGCAATATCGCCATTGACGTGGCTTTGGGTCTGGGTGGTTTCCCGCGCGGTCGTATCGTAGAAATCTACGGGCCGGAATCCTCTGGTAAGACCACAGTTGCGCTGCATGCTATTGCGGAGGCACAGCGGCAGGGCGGTATTGCCGCCTTTATTGACGCGGAGCATGCACTGGATCCGGTCTATGCGCGCAAGCTTGGAGTAGATACGGACAACCTTCTAGTGTCCCAGCCGGATACGGGTGAGCAGGCGCTTGAGATTACGGATATGTTGGTGCGCTCTGGCGCTATTGACATCATCGTTGTTGACTCGGTGGCCGCTCTGACGCCGAAGGCCGAAATTGACGGTGAAATGGGTGATTCCCATGTCGGTCTGCAGGCGCGGTTGATGAGTCAGGCGCTACGAAAGATGACGGGTGCGCTGTCTACCACTGGCACTACTGCCATCTTCATTAACCAGCTGCGTGAAAAGATCGGCGTCATGTTCGGATCTCCAGAGACCACCACGGGTGGTAAGGCGCTGAAGTTCTACGCTTCCGTTCGCTGTGATGTGCGCCGAATTCAGACGCTGAAGGATGGCCAGGACGCGGTGGGTAACCGTACGCGTCTAAAGGTTGTCAAGAACAAGGTGTCTCCGCCGTTCAAGCAGGCAGAGTTCGACATCATCTATGGCGAGGGTATTTCGCGTGAGGGCTCTTTGATTGACATGGGCGTTGATAACGGCATCGTCAAGAAGTCCGGCTCATGGTTTACCTATGAGGGTGATCAGTTGGGGCAGGGCAAGGAGAAGGCCCGTATGCACCTGCGTGAGAATCCAGAGATTGCTAAGGAAATCGAAGTCAAGATTAAGAAGAAGCTTGGGGTCGGAGAGTTCGCTGAAGTCGAGGATGAGACCGATATCGATGCCCCAGTCGATGTCGTGCCTGATATCGACTTCGACGATTTGGAAGACTAGTTAGCCTAAAGCGCAGTGCCGCGATACATGAAAAGTGAGGACAGTGGAGGATCGCAACGGCCGCGATGTGCGGGAGACCATCGAAAAGCTTGCTCAGCAGATTGCGGAAGCTGATGGCAGCTCGCTCTACGATGCGGGACGCGAAGAATCCAAGGCTCCTATTCGTGCTAAGGCGCTGCGCTTGCTCGATCAGCGAATGCGATCCCGCCAGGAACTTGTTGAAAGACTGGAAGCAGTCGAGGAGTTCCCATCTTCGATGATTCAGGAAGTCGTTGATGACTTAACCCGAAGCGGATTGGTTAATGACGAGCTCTTTGCCACTGAATGGGTGCGCCAGCGCTTTGCCAGCCGCGGCAAATCGAAGATGGTTCTGAACCGAGAACTGAAGGAAAAAGGTATCGAGGCTTCCTTGCGGGCAGATGCCTTGGAGCAAATTACGCACAACGCAGAAGAAGAAGTCGCCCGAAAGTTAGCTGCGAAGAAAGCAGCCACCATTAAGGAAGTAGCACCGGACTTCAATTCCAAACAAAAGGATTTGCGCAAGGTCGTCGGCGTGCTGGCTCGTCGCGGCTTTTCCTCCGAGTTGTCCATGAGTATCGCTCGGGATGAGTTGGAAGAGCGGTATAGGGAACTCGAAGACGACGCGGAGTAGAGGGAGTAATTATGTGGACAATGCTAATTGGGGAAATGGGCTACAAACAGCTAACCTAAACTGCCGTGACTACCCCTTCTTTGAACTCTCAGCAGCAATCAGTACCTCGCACCTACGAGGTACGTACTTTCGGTTGCCAGATGAACGTCCATGACTCGGAGCGTCTGTCTGGCCTGCTGGAAGAAAACGGTTATGTAGCCGCTGCAGAAGGTGAAAATCCCGACCTGGTCGTTTTCAACACGTGTGCCGTTCGAGAAAATGCGGACAACCGTCTCTATGGCACGTTGGGGCAGCTCAAGCCAGTCAAGGATGCTCACCCAGGTATGCAGATCGCCGTCGGTGGCTGCTTGGCGCAGAAGGATAAGGACGTTGTTGTAAAGAAGGCCCCGTGGGTGGACGTGGTCTTCGGTACTCATAACTTGGGTTCGCTGCCCGCGCTATTGGAGCGAGCTGCCCACAACGAACGTGCCGAAGTTGAGATTAAGGACGCGTTGGAGGAATTTCCCTCAGTGCTACCAGCTAAGCGTGAGTCCACTTACGCAGGCTGGGTCAGTATTTCTGTGGGGTGTAATAACACGTGCACGTTCTGCATCGTTCCCAGCCTGCGTGGCAAGGAGCGTGATCGTCGTCCCGGCGACATTCTCGCAGAGGTGCAAGCACTGGTGGAGCGGGGCGTTACTGATGTCACGCTCCTGGGCCAAAATGTGAACGCCTATGGTGTTAACTTCGCCGATCCCGATATGGAGCGCGACCGCTCGGCTTTTTCCAAGCTGCTGCGCGCATGTGGTCAGATTGAGGGCCTGGAGCGCCTGCGCTTTACTTCTCCACACCCAGCCGAGTTCACCGATGATGTCATCGATGCCATGGCGGAGACTCCGAACGTGGTCCACCAACTGCATATGCCGCTACAGTCCGGTTCAGACCGAGTGTTGAAAGACATGCGTCGCTCCTATCGCACCAAGAAGTTCCTTGGCATTTTGGAGAAGGTTCGAGAAAAGATGCCAGATGCGGCTATCACCACAGACATTATTGTCGGCTTCCCGGGAGAGACTGAAGAAGACTTCCAGCAAACTCTCAGTGTGGTGGAAAAGGCGCGTTTTAGTTCGGCATTCACCTTCCAGTACTCTCCACGCCCGGGGACACCGGCCGCAACGATGCCGGACCAGGTTCCACCTGAGGTCGTGAAAGACCGCTATGGTCGCCTGCTGGCGTTGCAGGAGCGCATTTCCGAGGAAGAGAATGCGAAGCTGGTCGGCCGTGAGGTCGAGCTGCTGGTCAGTCAGTCCGATGGCCGCAAGAACGCGGAAACGCATCGTATGTCAGGCCGGAGCCGGGATGGCCGCCTGGTGCACTTCAACCCGTCGGAAAGCGAACACGGTGTGGTGGACAGAAAAATTCGCCCGGGCGATTACGTGACTGTGCGCGTGACTGACTCCGCCCCGCACTTCCTCATTGCAGACTCCGGCGTGCTAACACACCGTCGTACTAAAGCGGGGGATAATGTGGAGGTCGGTCAGATTCCGACGACTGCTCCGATTGGAGTTGGTCTGGGCTTGCCGAAGATTGGCCGTCCGGAGAAAACGAGTGTAAGTGAGGGATGCGGCTGTGAGTAGCGACAAGGCTTCGCCGGAAAGCGATATGGATTCCACTAACGCGCAGTCAGTGGAATCCGCGCAGGAACTGCGGGTTCAGGAGCGCAAGGCTGCTGGTGAGCTGGAGCTAGGTCGTGCAGCAATCCCGATGATGATTGCCGTCGTCGGTCTCATTACCAGCTTCTTCCTCCCACACTCGGGCGTTGTTTTGGGCTTTGATGTGCTGCTGGATACGGACGTTGCGCATCAGTACTTCACGACACGGCCGGAGCGAATTTACTCTATTCTCGTGGTGCTGGGTGTCCTTCTGGCTATTGCAACACTGATTACCCGTACGACGATCCTCGCGTTCGTCACCTGGTTTTTTGCATGTATCCAGATGGTGTATTCGGTTTTCGCTGGTTGGATGCGCCAGTCTCGTCCGCAGGAACTGGCGGGTGAGGGTATTTCGTTTGGCCTGATGATCGGCATCTTCTGCAGTTTCCTGCTGGCTATCTCCGTGACTTTCATCGCTTTCCGACGCAGTAAGGAGCAGCTCGCAATCGCGACGAAACGTCGCAAGCACGCTGATATCGATCCGGTATTGCGAGCCCAGCAGGTTTACTTGCGCTCGGGTCTGACTCCGAATACGACCACGGATGTTTCGGTTGTCGACGACCGTCGTGACCGGGCCCGCCGACGCAATCGCGGCGCGCTGGGCAGTAGTGCGCAGAGTGCTAGCGAGCAAAGTGCCACTGACCAAAGTGCTGGCCAGAGTGAGAAGGCTGGCGACAAGTAGGGCAGCGGTCAAGTAGGGAAACTACTTAATTGAGAAAATAAAAGCGGCTATCTCCCGTAGCAGGGGAGATAGCCGCTATTTTTCGGGTTTCGCTTTAGAGCTCCTTGAGCGTCTCCGCGGCTTGTTCTGCCCACTGACGCCACTGCTCGGCCTGCTCGCGGGCCTTGGCTGCCTGAGAAGCCTTGCCCTTCGCCTCTAGTTCGGCGGCTTTTTCTTCGAACTCAGCTGCACGGTCGGCGAACTGCTGGACGCGAGCCTGTGCTTCGGGGTCGGTGCGACGCCACTGCGAATCGGCTGCGTCAGACACCCGCTTTTCCAGTGCACCAATTCGGTTCTCGTACTCGCGCACGCGGCCACGGGGGACGAAGCCGATGGCATCCCACTTCTCCTGCAGATGACGCAGCTCGGTGCGGGCATGCTCGAGCCCCTTGGACGGGTCAATGCGGTCGTCATACTCGGCCAGCAGCGCGTCCTTAGCTGCCGCGTTTGCTTCGAATTCCTTGTCGCGTGCTTCGTTGACTGCATTGCGAGCGCCAAAGAACTCATCCTGAGCTGCCTTGAATTGTGCCCAAAGCTTGTCGTCGACCTCGCGAGGGGCGCGGCCAGCGGCCTTCCACTCGGCCATCAAATCGCGGAAAGCGGCAGCCGTGCCACCCCAATCAGTGGAGGTCTTCAGCGCCTCGGCGCGCTCGATGATGTCTTCCTTCGCGCGGCGGGCTGCAGCCCGATTACGATCCAGCTCTGCAAAGTGGGAACCGCGGCGGCGGTTGAAGGAATCGCGTGCGCGGGAGTAACGGCGCCAGAGCTGGTCATCAGTCTTGCGGTCGATGCCGCGAATCTGCTTCCATTCCGTCAGGATTTCACGGATACGGTCGCCGGCGACCTTCCACTCCGTGGAGTTCTCCGCTAGTTCCTCGGCTTCTGCAGCCAACTCTTCCTTACGGGCAATCGCCTTCTTACGACGCTCTTCCCTATCGTGAGCGACTTTTTCCTCTGCGACGTGAGAGTTGGAGATTACCTCTGCAAGACGCTTATCCAGCGCATCGATATCACCGAGGACAGTGGCAGTAGCGAGGCTCTCACGCAGCTCGGCAGCATTATGAGAAATCGTCTGGGCCTCCTGAGGGTGGGAGACAATGCGCGACTCCAGCAGCTCGACCTCAGTGGCGAGATCTGCGTAGCGCTTGCCGTAGTGGGCGTAGCCTTCCTCCACGGTGCCGGCTTGCCAGGAACCAATATTGCGTTCACCGGCATTGGTGATTAGCCAGACAGTGCCGTCTGCATCAATGCGTCCAAACTTCTTCGGATCATTGTGGACGGCATGTGCCGCAGCTGGTGAACTTGCAGACGCAGCAGCGCCAGGAGCTTTACGATGAGCCGGCATTGCGCCTGGTCGAGGACCCGGACGTGGCCCCGGGCGTGGACCTGGCTTAGGAGTATTGCTGGTACCGGTCATAGTAGGTAAACCTCTTCCAATCTTCATGCAGAACTGCCGCGCGACACGGCTGCCATCAAACACTTGCGTTATGTGTTCGAGTATCCCAAAAATTCTTACGCAGCGCGCGTAACCCCGCCGGAATAAGGCAGTGGCTAGCCCCTCACGGTAGCGTTGAGGGCGTGAATTCGCGTTTGCCCCGACTTGTGATCGTTCCGCGTGCGCTCCTCATCGTCGAGGACTTGGGCGGTTTAGCCCCCATTGCCGCGGAACTGCGTCAGTGTGCCCGAGAGGCTGTCGCGACGCTGTGGTCCGATGACGAACAGGGGGCGCCCGGCGGGGTCGCCATCATCACAGGCAGGGCACCGGGTGAAAGCTCGCATGAGACCAGCACGCCGGGAAGCTTCCGCCCATACGGGGTGGAAACTACGGTGTCTAATGGCACTGAACTACCGGAACTCCTGGGGCGCTGGCTTATCGAAGACTATGACCCCATGGTTCAGGCAACGTGTTACGAGTCAATTGTCGAGGCGCTCGCTGCCGGTCACACGTGTGTGCTCGTGCTTGTCGACGGCGCGTTTGGCCTTGCGGACAACTCCCCGGTCGGCGCAATTGCTGGTGCAGTGGAGATTGATGCGCTGTGCAGCAAGATTGCGGGGCAGGATGCCGTCGTCGCTAACGTGGAGAACATAAAATTCCCAGCGCCTGGCGAGTACGCGGCGGAGTTATGGCAGCAGTTAAACAGAGCTACTGAATGCTTGGTAGGGGCCGGAATGGCCGTCGTCAAGCGTGTGTACTATGACGGCGCGCCCTACGGAATCGGATACCACGTGGCCAGCTGGCAATGTGTTGCGAAGTAAGATCTCACGGTTTTAGGTTTTGTGCAGGAGTGTGAAGCAGGTAGTGACGGCTTTCGAGAGTGAGAGCTTGCCGGTTCCGATTGCGGTGGTGGGGCCAACGGCGTCGGGAAAGTCGGATTTGGGGCTGGTGCTCGCGGAGCAACTTGGCGGTGAAGTCGTCAATGTTGATTCCATGCAGCTCTATCGGGGGATGGATATTGGTACGGCGAAGCTGTCGGTGGCCCAGCGGCGGGGGATTCCGCATCATCAACTCGATGTGCTGGATGTGACACAGCCGGCTAGTGTGGCGACGTATCAGCGTGAGGCGGTCGCGGATGTAGAGGATATTCGCGCGCGGGGAAAAATCCCCATCCTTGTCGGTGGGTCGATGATGTACGTACAGGCCCTGGTGGACGACTGGCAATTTCCACCTACAGACCCGGAGGTGCGCGCAAAGTGGGAGGCTGTGCAGGACGAGATTGGCCCGGCGGCGTTGCATGATCAGCTCGCCGAGATTGACCCGGAGGCCGCGGCGATTATTGAGACCAATGACCCGCGTCGCACAGTCCGGGCGTTGGAGGTCATTGAGCTGACAGGAAAGCCGTTTGCGGCTTCGAAGCCGTCGATTGATCAGCCACCGCGGTGGAATACTCGAATCCTGGGATTGCGTACGCAGACCGAATGGCTGAATCCTCGGATTGAACAGCGCACAAAGGCCATGTTCGAATCCGGTTTGGTCGCGGAAACGGAGCGGTTGGTTGAACAGGGGCTGCGTGAAGGTGTCACCGCTAGCCGCGCAATCGGCTACGCCCAGGTGTTGGACTACTTAGATGGCGTTTACGACTTGGACACGGCCTGTGAGCGCACCATTACCGGCACGCGCAGGTACGTGCGTAGGCAGCGCTCATGGTTCAACCGCGATCACCGGATTTCCTGGCTGGATGCGGACGGTGATGTGCCGGTGCAAGCTTTTTCTGTGTTGGGGCTATAGACGGTGCCCCTGTGCCACTAGCATCGGGAGCATGGTTTCATTCGCTAAAGGGCACGGCACGCAAAACGACTTCCTGATTTTTCCCGATGATTCGGTATCGATTGATTTGACCGAGCCGTTGGTCGCCGCGCTGTGTGATCGACAGCGTGGTCTCGGTGCTGATGGTGTTCTGCGCGTGGCTCGTGCGGGAAATCTCGTGGATGCCGGTGTTTTAGAGGCATTACCGGAGAGTGTTGAAGCAGACGATTGGTTTATGGACTACCGCAATGGCGACGGCTCCATCGCCGAGATGTGTGGCAATGGTGTACGTGTCTTTGCGCACTATGTCTCAGCAATCCACAGTCCCGACAGCGTCGTCGACGGAACTTTGCGGGTGGGTACCAGAGCAGGGCTACGCGCGGTCTCAATTAGTCAGCTCAGTCGAACGCGTGCAGTCGTGGGAGTCGACATGGGGCAGCCAGAGGTACTCGGTGTAGCTACTGCGTTCGTTGGTTCGGGCGAGACGGCGCAGAAATTCGCTGGTCTGGGTGTTGACGTGGGAAATCCGCATTTAGCCTGCGTTATGCCGGGGATGAACGCCAACGCCCTGGCGGAGCTGGGGTTGGAAGCTGCGGGCAGTACCGCAAAGCCAGTGCTTGCCGACGAATTGATGTTCCCGCACGGCGTCAACTTGGAAATTGTCACCCCGCTGGATGCCTCTGATTCGGTATCCATGCGGGTAATAGAACGCGGAGTTGGTGAAACCCGCTCGTGCGGAACTGGCACTGTCGCGGCGGCTATTGCCGCACTGGCTGATTCCGGCCGTACTGAGGGGACCGTGACGGTCAAGGTGCCCGGCGGTGTGGTGACCGTGGGGGTCCATGAAGCCAGCGATACCGATGGTGGCTTCTCGGCGACCTTGACCGGTCCGAGCGTGATCCACACTCACGGCGAAGTTGACCTGGAAGTGCTGTAAGGGGCGAGTTAGCGGCTTAGTGGCCGCCGCAGCCACCCTCGCCACACCCGCAGCCACCCTCACCACAGCCACCGCCACAGCCCTGCGGTGCGATAATCTCACCGGTTAGCGAAAAAGTGCCGGAGACTACCATGCCTGGCTGTGGTGCTTCATCGCCACCGGGGACAAGTACATCCATGGGAGTGGGCAGTGCGAGGTTGAGAACCCAGAACTTCTTGCCGGTTAGTTCATTGACATGTTTGCGGGAGTTGTTGATAACACCGGCCAACTTTACCGTGGCGCTGGGGGCGGTCTTGCCGACCTGGTCTCCGACAATCGCCTTGGCGCCAACGAAGTCCAGCGTGGTCGGGGTCGTGCCAGTGCGCTCTTCGTAGTCCTCGGCAGATGCGTCGAGGGTGAAGTCAGTTGCGAGTGCTGACAGTGCGACATGCTCGAAGGTCTGTGTGCCGGCATCCACAATCATGGGGCCCTGCGACAGCAGGCAGCAGGCGACCTCGATGACCTTGTCAAAGTTGTCGGAGGATGGGTCGTCTTCGACGATTTCCACGAGCGCTAGAACGTCGTCCACGCTGGATACGTGCGCGGTGACGGTCGGGCTGCCCGCGAAGCCCGCATAGGTGGAAAAAGGTTCAACGCCCAGGATGTGCAGGCGTGCACCAGAGGGATCTTCGAAACGAACTAGCTGGCCTCCGCGTACCTCGCCGATGACTGAGAGGTTGTCGCTGGCAATCGCGGCTTCCATTGCGTCCCGCCAGCTGGGGTAGTCCAAACCAATGCTTCGCAAGTCAGTAGTCATAACTTCTGATGATACTTCCCATTACACAGTGTGCGAACTAACGAATCGCGCGCCGGTCAATGGAGTTACACGACTCATGTGAGCCTGTGTAGTGATGGCAGGTCGACTCTTCGGATGCACTAATCGCACTCCAACCCTAAATAGGGAAAGGTTAAGTGTGACATAAATGACTTTCCTTAGGTGCACCCGGTTTATTGCATTTAGGGCTACCTAAGAGTAGGATAGCCTTCGTAAACGTCATTTGCTTAGCGTAATTGCTATAGACATAAGCGAGGTCTCTCATGCTCGGACTGCGGTCTCGAAACCAGTCGGAAGATTCTCAATCGCTTGCCGACGTCCCGGCGGGGACAACCGTTACTTTAGGTGCTCCCCATGTGGATGAGCAGCTGTGCCGCAGGCTTTCACAACTGGGGCTACGCCCTGGAATGAGCGTCACCGTTGGGCGGAGCACGAGTGGCGGGGGCCGCATCGTCCATGCAGGTTCAACGCGCTACGCCATCGATGCCAGCACCCTGCGCAAGATGTCCGTCGCAGGGTAGTTCCCCTGCATCTGTTTTCACCTCTCTCCTGAAAGTTCACCATGACAACACCTACGGATTCCTCAACGCGAAAATTCGCTTCCACGCCGAGCTGCCATGCGTGCAGTGGCGGTGCACCAGCGAAGGCCGGCGCCCCTGTTGTCGCAGTTGTTGGCGCGCCGAACTCCGGCAAGTCAACACTGTTTAATAGTTTGACTGGCGCAAAAGCGCAGATGGGCAATTGGCCGGGTACGACCGTCGAGGTCAGTCGCGGTGCATGGAAGACCGATACCGCTGAGTACGATGTCATCGACTTCCCAGGTGCTTACTCTCTGGATGCCATGAGCCCAGACGAGGAGCTCACCCGTGAAATGCTCATTGAAAAGCCGGAGGCAGAGCGCCCGGACCTCGTCGTAATTGTTGTCGATGCCACGGCTCTGGGGCGTGGCCTCTATATGGCTGCAGAGCTGGCCGAACAGCCACAACGTATTGTGCTGGCCCTGACCAAACTCGATGTAGCCAAGGCCAAGGGCATCGATGTGAATCCGGACGCGTTGCAGTCAGCTATGGGCATGCCGGTAGTGGCGCTGGATCCCCGTCGAAAAGCGGGCATGTCGCGGTTGGCCGACGCGGTGGCAGCTGCTTTGAGCGGATGTAGTTCGGTGCTTTCGCCGATTCGCCAGGTGAATGGCGAATCGACCGAAAGCCTGGATGAGGCGCGTTTTGCCGCTATCGACGCAGCAGTTGCGGCATCAACGGGTGGGGTAGAGGACCGCCAGACATTCTCGGACCGCATTGATGATGTGGTACTTCACCCAGTGCTCGGTCCAATCATCTTCCTGGCGGTCATGTGGGCTGTCTTCCAAATCACGACGACGGTGGCAGCGCCACTGCAGGACGGTCTGGAAGCTCTGATTACTGGCAGCTTTGCGGATCTGGTCACGCGCGGGCTGGAGGCGATGGGGTGGAATCATCCTATTGTCACAGGGTTGCTTGTCAACGGCATTATCGGCGGTGTCGGCATGGTGTTGACCTTCGTCCCGCTGATGGCGCTGATGTTCCTGTGCCTCGCGGTGCTGGAGGATTCCGGATACATGGCGCGTGCGGCCGTGGTAGCTGACCGTTTCATGCGGGCAATTGGTCTGCCGGGCAAGGCGTTCATTCCGCTCATTGTTGGCTTTGGCTGTAACGTGCCGGCGATTTCGGCGACACGTGTGCTGAGTAATCCGCGCCACCGCATTCTGACGGCACTTCTGGTGCCGTTCACATCCTGCTCGGCACGACTGACTGTATATGTCATGTTGGGTGCTGTGTTCTTCCCGGACCATGCCGGCACGGTCGTATTTGCGATGTACGTGATCTCGATTCTGCTAATCATCCTGACGGGCGTGGCGCTGCGAAAAACTCTATGGCGCACCATGCCGTCGGAACCACTCGTCATTGACCTGCCGACCTACCAGCTGCCGACTGCACGCCTGGCATTGTCGGTCATGTGGATGCGACTGAAGGGATTCCTGCAGACCGCCAGTGGAATTATCGTCAGCACCGTTATTGTTGTCTGGCTCCTGATGTCCATCCCAATCGTTCCTGGGCACTCGTTCGCCGATGAGGAATTGGCACCGCAGGATTCCGCCTACGGCTCCGTCAGTGCGACCATCGCGCCGGTATTTAACCCAGCAGGCTTTGGTACATGGTCCCTGACCGGTCCGTTGGTAACTGGCTTTGTAGCTAAGGAAGCCGTGATTTCTACCTGGGCACAGACCTACGCAGTGGAAGATGTCACCGACTCTGAGTCGAGCGAACAGGCCTCCAGCCCACTCGCGGACAATATTCGCCGCGACTTCGACGAAGCCTCCGGCGGCCATGGTCTAGCCGCAGTGTGGGCGTACATGATCTTCCTGCTGGCCTACACGCCATGCGTGGCTACGCTGGCAGCGCAGCGCCGGGAAATCGGCCTGAAATGGACAGTCTTCGGTTTGGTCGCGCAGATTTTCGTCGCCTGGGCACTGGCCGTGGTCGTTTTCCAGGGGCTGAAGGTGTTCCTGTAAAACCTCGTAGATTCCTCGTGGTTTCGGCAAGACTGCTAAATCACATGTGCCAACTACAAACCAGATCAAAATTGAAACCAGGCACTGAAAGGAGCTATTGCCGTGGGATTCTTTAGCAGCAGAAAAGAAGCGCCGGTTCGCCGTCAGCCTTCGGAAGCTGTCCAAGATGCAATCGCGCAGGGTATCAGCTCTCGGCACAAGATTTGCGAAATCACCGGCCTGCAGCGTGCAACGGTCGACCTCATCCTTGACCGCATGGAACTCACCGGCCAACTGCGACGGGAGTCCCTCGGTGGCATGTGCCCGGGCGGTGGTTGCTCCAACTGCGGAATGTCCGACAGCGGTACGTGTACTGGTAGCAGCTCCAATAGCGGACCTGTTGCACTTGTGTTGACGCGCAGGCCGCATTCCGCAGCCTAGGTCTCGGTCTGGCCACGGTATTCTCCGCACACAATGCGGAGAATTTGCCCTGTCATGCGACAATGGCAGCTAGTATGACGAATTTTTCCAACAACTTTGATGAGGTCAGCGACAACACCTCGCAGCAAGAGAGCACCTCGCACGAGATGGACGACTTTTTCACAGGCGCTATCGATGACGGTGAAGCCACCGATAGCGCCTCGGGGGATGTGTTCGCTGCGAACGTCGGCACGCATGGGGAACCTACTGTCGGTGATTTGGATTTGGAGGCGCGTTCCTCTCTGCGACGCCTGACCAGGTCGGCCACCCACACCGACTCCGAAGGGGTGATGGTCGAGTACCGTCAGCTCCGCCTGGAACGCGTTGTGCTGCTCGGTGTCTGGACATCGGGAACGCTGCGGGAAGCTGAAGTGGCGATGGAAGAACTCGCCGCCTTGGCCGAGACAGCCGGTTCGGAAGTTTTAGAGATGGTGCTGCAGCGCCGCGATAAGCCGGATCCCGGTACTTATGTGGGGTCGGGAAAACTCAATGAGCTACGCGACATTGTTGCTTCCACCGGCGCCGATACGGTCATCTGTGACGGTGAGCTGTCGCCCGGTCAATTGGTCGCTCTGGAGGACCGTCTTGATGCCAAGGTCATTGACCGCACCATGCTGATCCTGGATATCTTCGCGCAGCATGCGAAGTCCAAGGAGGGCAAGGCGCAAGTCTCGCTGGCACAGATGCAGTACCTCTACACGCGTCTGCGTGGTTGGGGCGGCAACCTGTCACGTCAGGCAGGTGGTCGCGCGGGTTCCAACGGCGGCGTGGGGCTGCGTGGACCGGGTGAAACCAAGATTGAAACTGACCGTCAGCGACTGCGCCAGGACATGGCGCGGATCCGCAAGGAATTGGCGGGTATGAAAACGGCGCGTGCGATTAAGCGTGCCCGTCGTAAGGCCGGGCACCTGCCGCGCGTCGCGATTGTCGGCTACACCAATGCGGGTAAATCTTCGCTGCTCAACGCACTGACAGGCGCTGGTGTGCTGGTAGAGGACGCGCTGTTCGCAACGCTGGATCCGACGACGCGCCGCACCAAGCTTCGCGACGGACGCACGGTGATTATGACCGATACGGTCGGTTTTGTTCGCCACCTGCCGACGCAGCTCATTGAAGCTTTCCGCTCGACCTTGGAAGAGGTACTCGAAGCAGACGTCATTATGCACGTCGTAGATGCTTCGGACCCATTCCCGCTTGAGCAGATTAAGGCCGTCAATAAGGTCATTAATGAAATCGCGGAGGAAGAAAAGGCTGAGATTCCGCCAGAGCTGCTCGTGGTCAACAAGGTGGATAAGGCCGATGGCATCACCCTGGCTCAGTTGCGCCACCAACTCGATGACGCGGTCTTTGTCTCTGCGCGGACAGGCGAGGGGATTAGTGAGTTAGAGACCCGCCTCGAGCTTGCCCTCAATGAGTTGGAGTCTCACGTTCAGATGTTGATTCCCTATGACAAGGGCAATATTGTCTCTATGCTGCACGAGGACGCGACCGTTCTCTCAGAGACATGGACAGAGCAGGGCACTCAGATGGATGTCCGACTGCCCACGAGCCTGGCTAATGAGCTGTCGGCATACCACATCGAGCCCGCAGCAAGCACAGAGTTCATGGCTGAATCGGATATGGAAAAGCACATCGACGCGGAGTTTAGCTAATTCGGGCGGTTACAGAGCCCGGACGGCTCTGTAACGAAGGCAGGATTCGTCGCGGGAATCGCGGTGGGTATCCACTAGCATTACAACCATGAATTCTACTTCTGACGCGGAGGCCCAACAGGCAACCTCCGCAACTCCACCGGCTGAAAATGCCGAACGCGGCCGTCTTTTTCGTTGGGATATTCACGGTGACGGTCGAAAAATCGCTCCAGGAGCTGTGGTTGCTCCGAACGAACGCCTTGATTGGCCACGCACAATTGGCATCGGCGCACAGCACGTCATTGCCATGTTTGGAGCAACGCTCCTGGTTCCGTTGTTGACCGGCTTCCCGGTCAACACCACGCTGTTGTTCTCGGGTATCGGCACAATTGTCTTCCTGCTGATCACCCGAAATCGCTTGCCCTCGTACCTCGGTTCGTCGTTTGCCTTCATTGCACCGCTGACCGCGACGCAGGCGCAGGGCATTGGTGTTCAGCTCGGTGTCGTGCTCTCCGCCGGTATCGCGCTCATGCTGGTTGGCTTCGCGGTGAAGTTCGCCGGCAAGCGGGTGCTCGATGCGGTAATGCCCCCTGCAGTAACCGGCGCCATCGTCGCCCTGATTGGCCTTAACCTGGCTCCTGCCGCCACAGAGAACTTCGCCACTCAGCCGCTGGTTGCTTTTGTCACCATGGCCTCTATTATTCTCGCGACCGTGGCCGGTCGCGGTATGGTCAGCCGCCTGGGCGTTCTCATCGGTGTACTAATTGGCTGGATTTTCGCTGCCGCCACTGGAAACCTTTCGCCAGAGGCTACTGAAACTGTCGGCAATGCCGCGTGGATTGGTCTGCCAGCATTCCATGCTCCCGAGTTTCACTTCAATGCCATGTTGATTGGTCTGCCCGTCATTGTCGTGCTGATTGCGGAGAATGTCGGGCACGTTAAGGCTGTCGCGGCCATGACCGGTCGAAACCTCGATGACATTGCTGGCGATGCGCTTATCGCAGACGGCCTTGCCACTACCATCGCAGGTTCTGCTGGCGGTTCCGGCACCACCACCTACGCTGAGAACATCGGCGTTATGGCTGCCACCCGC
This sequence comes from uncultured Corynebacterium sp., assembly GCF_946998835.1. GTDB lineage: Bacteria > Actinomycetota > Actinomycetes > Mycobacteriales > Mycobacteriaceae > Corynebacterium. Next base: position 34,678 of record NZ_CAMQAZ010000010.1, read on the forward strand.
GTGTACTCGACTGCCGCTTATTGGGTTGCTGCTTTCACCGCAATTGCACTGGCGTTCATTCCAAAGTTTGGCGCACTCATTTTGACCATCCCCACCGGTGTGCTCGGCGGAGCAACGATGGTGCTCTACGGCCTAATTGGTCTGCTCGGCGTGCGCATCTGGATGGACGAAAAAGTCGACTTCAACAACCCGGTAAATCTCACCGCGGCGGCCACCGCGCTGATTGCAGGTATCGGCAACCTCACCCTAGACATTGGTTCACTGACACTGGAGGGCATTGCTTGGGGTTCGGTCGGCATTATTGTCGGCTACCCAATTTTGAACTGGCTCTACAACCGCGTTGGTGAGAACCGCTCATAGCTCACCCGGTGTGGGCAGCTATAAGCTCTTTTATCTTTAATCACTCAAATCTTGGGCGATGAGTTCTACAATTGCCTCTACTGCAACTGCGTTGGTGCTTGTCACAGTGACCTCGTCGCCGAATTCTGCGCCCAGTGCCATGAGCATCAGCGAAGATGAAGCATCCGCTGGTTCGTTATCGGGTTCAGGCGAGTCGACGAGCTCGACCAGGATTTCTTCCTGAAAACGGGCGGCCCGCTCAGCGATAACTGTTGCAGGGCGGGCATGAATGCCCACCTTGGATCCGACGTGGACATGTTGCGTAACCATGCGGGCGGCACCCTGCCTTTCTGCCTATCGAGTTTCTCGACCCCCTGTCTGAGCTTAATCGCTTGCCAGCGTGGGATGTGGAATGTTGGGTGAAATTTGCTGAAATGCTCGAGCAAATTAGTCGGCCAAAGCGGTAAAAACTACGCTTCTGCTGGAATGCCTGCCCTTGTGGTTTGTTCGTCGGTGGCGATCTGCCGCGGCCAAAAGCTCTTCGCTAGCACGATAAGCACAGCTGCCACGGCGCTGCCCACAACAATCGCGGCAAGCCACGCAAATGGGCTGTCAATTGCAAAGATGACGAAGACACCTCCGTGAGGAACCCGCGTAGCGGCGCCCAACGCCATCGAGGTGCCACCGGTAATAGCTCCGCCAACCACAATTGAGGGAATAACGCGCAGCGGATCGGCTGCTGCAAACGGAATAGCGCCCTCCGAAATGAACGCCGCGCCAAGCACCCAACCAGCCTTACCGTTTTGACGCTCTGCGGAACTGAAAAGCTTTGGTCGGATCATTACGGCCAACGAGGTTGCTAGCGGAGGTACCATGCCCGCTGCCATCACAGCGGCCATAATTTTCCATGATGCTGGGTCTGCAGAGGCAGCGCTTGCGACAGCAAAAAGGTAGGCGGCCTTGTTCACCATGCCACCCATGTCTACGCACATCATTGCGCCAAGAAGGCCACCGAAGAGGAATGCCGTCGTTGTATTCAGTGACTGTAGCCACTGCTGCAACGTTGCCATTAGCCACGCCAACGGCATGCCGAGCAGCAGATACATCGTGAGCCCAACGACCATGGCACCGAGCATCGGAATCACTACGACGGGCATAAGAGGCCGTAGCCAGTCTGGGACTTTCAGCCTCAAAAGCAAGGCCACTACGAGACCTGCCAAAACGCCTGTCGCCAAGCCTCCGAGGAAACCCGCGCCAACAGTGATTGCAATGGCACCACCGATGAAGCCAGGGGCAAGACCAGGTCTGCCGGCCATGCCGAAGGCGATATAGGCACTCATGACTGCAACAATGACCTGCATGCCGTGATTACCGATGGCGAAAAGTGCTGACCCTAGATAGGTCCACAGCCCCCCTCGATCAATCAGGACCGGGCCGTAATCGCGGGTCGGGATAGAAACCGGAGCTCTCAAGCCCATGATTTCCGATATGCGGAAGTCCCGAGTCACTACATCAGCCACCAACCCAATTTGATGGCCACCGACCAGAAATCCCAGAGCAATCAACAACCCCGAGGCCGCCACAAACGGCACCATGTAGCTGACGCCGGTCATAATCGCATCACGGATCCAGTGCCCGAAACTCTTTTCCCCACTTAACGACAATCCCCGCGCCCCATCCTCGCTGGTCGTTTGGGGGCCTTCGCTTGCTGTGGCTGTACTAAAAGCGCCATTTTTCGCGCTGGCTTCCTGACTGTGGTCGCCCGTAGGTTCTTGCGCCTTGCGGTCATATGCCCGAATGCGTGACTGTTCTGCCATCGCTTTCGCTTGCTCAATGACTGTAGTTGGCTCATTCACTGCCTTCCGAATGGGAACCTTGAGCTGCGGCTTATCGCCAAAACGCTTCAGCCCGGTAACTCCGATGTCGGCTGCAATCACCACTACGTCGGCACGCTGGACCGCATCAGTGGGTGCTTCCTGCGTACCCGCAGAACCCTGTGTCTCTACCGTTAATGTGACATCAGCCATGCCTTGTGCTGCGCCCGTAAGAGCCTCGGCCGCAAGGTAGGTATGAGCGATGCCTGTAGGACATGCTGTGATGGCGACGATATGTGTATTTGTCTCAGTATTTTTCGCCTTACGACGAGGCGCTTTGGTTATGTGCTCACCAATAATTCGGGCGGCCTCTGAATCACTTTCGGCCCCGCGCAGGGCCGCGCGGAAACTTTTGTCTCGCAGTGCCTTGGCGAGTGCTGCCAGAATATCGACGTGGACTTCACTACTACTTGTTGGCACCCCAATGAAAAAGAGCAGATCGGCAGGACCATCAGGAGTGGTGAATTCTGTTGCGCTGTCTAAGCGAGCGAACAACAGAGTCGGTTGCGTCCAGTCCTTATGACGGCAGTGGGGGATAGCAATCCCACCTGGTAGACCGGTCGGAGCCTTTTCTTCGCGTTTCAGAGCGGCTGCGACGATATCGTTCCGGTCAGTGGCACGGCCGGACTTTACTGCACTGTCAATGAGGTACTCAAGAATCTTCTCTTTTGTCGATCCCACATTGAGATCCAGGAACACTGTCGACTCATCGGCCAACTGTGATGCAATAGTGGAGAAATCAGCCGAGGAAGACATTGGGCCTCTACAGTTCCTTATCTAGGCATCGAGCTGCCATGATTGGCCAGCATCGGGATGAACCTGCTCTGGATAGGGGATAGTCGTACCGGGAAGACTGGTCGCAGCTGCGCCGTAAGCCACGGCGTTGGCGAGTGCATCTTGGTAGCTGTCGCCCCGTTGACGAGCCATAACGTAACCGGCCAAGGCGCAGTCGCCGGCGCCAACGGTCGATTGCGCAACTATGGATGGTGATGTGGCCGCGAAACAGCTGCCCGACTTTACTGACAGCACAGCTCCGGCTTCACCTAGGGTTGCCAGAACTTCGGGAACTCCAAGTTCGTTCAGGGTCCGAGCCGCCTTTGCGACCGGGAGGTAATTACCCTCAGCTGCCGCTGCTTCAAGTGCCGCGCCGTCCTCATCGATGATTTGGCCGAGTTCGTAGGCATTCGGCTTCATTAAGAACGGTTGGACCTTCGGGAAAGCACGAACGACTTCGGTCAATGGACCGTCGCTGGTGTCCATTGCGATACGTGCTTCTGGATTGACCGAATATATGGCTTCGGTGCATTGGACGTAAAAATCTCTCGGGACACCAGGAGGCAGGGAACCGGCAAAGACTACCCACGTTGCACGCTTGGCATGGTGGATGAGTTTCTCCAATACGCGCCGACGGTGTGCCTTTGTCAGAGTCATACCAGGGGAGTTGAGTTTGGTTGTCGTTCCGTCGGGCTCTGCAAGCGTGAGGTTAACGCGGGCCTCATTTGTCGTGTTAATGGCATCGTGGGGAATGCCAGAGACCTCGAGCAGACGCGAGAACTTACCGGAGTCCGATGCTGGATAGAGCGCGAGCGTGTCCTCGCCCGCGTAGTGGAGCGCCTTAGAAACATTAATGCCCTTGCCGCCGGCCATGTCCTCAGACATAGGTAGGCGGAACACACCACCTCGCTTGAGCTCAGTGTCCAGCCGGGCCAATCGGTCAATCGACGGATTGACAGTAAGCGTCAAGATCATGGAGCCACCACAACCTCGACACCGTGCTCCCTGAGGTCATCAACAAACTGTTCCGGTGCAGAAGAATCCGTAATAACTACATCGATATCTTCTAATGCTGCAAAACTGACAAGGAAGTCACGGCCGAGTTTCGTGGAGTCCGCCATAACAATGACTTTTCGCGCGTTCGTAATCATTGCGCGCTTTACCGCTGCCTCTTGGGGGTCCGCAGTGGAAAGGCCATGATCAATGGTTAGAGCATTGGAACCGATAAAGGCTACATCTGCTCGCATCACAGCAAGTGTACGAAGCGCGGTGTCACCGGCGACGGCCTGGGTAATGACGCGAACTTGGCCTCCGAGGAGTTGGAGCTCAATGCGGTTGGAACCGGCGAGCGTGATGGCGTTGGGAAGGGAGTTTGTTACCACTGACCAGCGGCGGTTATCAGGGGAGTGGACCATCAGCTCGGCAAGAGCCTCAGTAGTTGTACCGGCGTCGAGGAAAATTCCACCGCCAGACTCAGGGAGGAAATCGGCAGCGAGGCGCGCAATGGAAAGCTTTGCGTCCTTTTGTGCGTTCTTTCGGGCGGCAACGGAGAATTCAACAGTCTGGAAGGAGCGGGTAGCCACCGCACCACCGTGTACGCGGTGAACTGCACCTTCTGCATCAAGTTGAGCAAGGTCGCGCCGAATTGTTTCAGCTGTGACGTCAAAAGCCTCCGCAAGATCTGCGACCGTCACACGTCCTTCGACCGCTGTCAGTGACGCAATCTTTCGGCGGCGTTCTTCTGCGTACATTCCCGCTCCTTAGCTGTTAAAAAAACGTCAGCCTTACTATCCCCTTCAAGTATGCCCGTTTATGTCTGTTTCGGGCAATGAAGATGTGGGAAATTAAAGACTGCGTAAGACGCTCACGACCTTGCCGAGAATCCGGGCATGTTCTGCGGGGAGTGGATCAAAGGCGCGATTATGCGGCATAAGCCACTTGCCAGCAGCATCTTCATGCCATTCCTTGACTGTTGCCTCATCCTCAAAGAGGGCCGCTACGAAGTCACCTTGTTCGACCACTTCTTGAGAGCGGACAACCACCCAGTCTCCATCGAGGATGCCGGCATCGACCATGGAGTCGCCCACGACCTTAAGCAGGTAAAGCTGGCCACTGCCTGTAATTTCCATCGGGAGAGCCATGTGACTTTCCACATGCTGCTCCGCCAAGATTGGGTTTCCGGCTGCGATCTGGCCAACGACTGGAACGAAGATTGGTTCCGGCATATCCTCCGGCATTTCAGGAGTCTGAGTGCTGCCAGTAGCCTTTGGTCCTGGCTTGACTGGAGTGAAAGTGCCAGCCGAGGACTTAGTATCCCGAACGTTTACTGCACGCGGTTTGTGTGGATCCCGGCGGAGGAATCCTTTCTTTTCCAGTTCCTTGAGTTGGTATGCCACTGAAGAAGTGGAGTTTAACCCGACGGCATCGCCAATCTCGCGAATGCTTGGTGGGTAGCCACGAAGAACTACGGCATCCGAGATGACATCGAGGATTCGACGCTGGCGGTCGGTGAGGGTCTTAACATTCGCTTTCTTCTTCTGAGCCATGGAACTTCCCTTCTCAAACTCTTTCGAATAAATCATAACCTTAAACTGTTCGAACCGTCGAGTATCGAACGGGGAAAACCGTTAAGTTGTGAGAAATTTCCGCACATCCTTCGAGTACGGGGGTAGTTGCGAAGTGTAAATTCGAAAATAAATCCGCATACCGCTAGACAATTTTCGAACATGCTGTTATAAATCGAACATAGCAATGCGCTCGAACGACTGTTTGATAAACAGGGCTCTTATGAATCGTTCCTATCCGCCCTTGGGCATAGTCTCCACAGCGTCGGAAATGTTCGTACAACTCAGATGAACTCTCAGCGGGATTCGCTGAGAGAGACAACGTTGGAAAGGGAGAAACACAATGTTAACTGTTGCTATTGCACCGAGTGTCAACAGCTCATCCAATCGTGGCTTTTCTCAAGTTTCTGAGGTCTCGACTCGGTCTGGGCGGGAAACTCCGTTGGTATGGGGCGAACGAAGTGCTTCTCGTACTCAAGACATCGTCAGGCCTGGTCAGCATGCCCGAGTTTCGGGGCGCGGTAATAGCGTTGTTTCATCGCGTCGCTCAAGGTCGGATAGTTCACGCCCAAGTCGTGAAACAGTCAATTACGGCCGACCGGCGCTATCCATTAGTAGGGCACAGCAGCCACTTCGCCGAGACATCTCTGCGGGCGCTAATCTGACGCGTCTGATGTCTGTGTGGGCACTGGGGATTGGAATCTTCTTTGGCCTCTTCGGCAGCATCATTTTTGCGCAGGGCCAGAGTGAAGCCGTCGAAGCTACTTTCACACCCACATACGCTTCCTACTCCGCGCAATAGCCCATCGTCCGTTCAGCGGGGAGGTTGGACGTAGACTGGGAGGCGTGCATTGCCAGTTTTGTCATCATGAGCAGACTCGGGTCTTGGACTCACGGTTAATAGATAACGGCATGGGTATTCGTCGTCGCAGGGAGTGTGTCAACTGCGGAAAGCGTTTTTCCACAATAGAACGCTCGCAGTTGATGGTCGTTAAACGTGACGGAATTCCCGAGGAATTCAACCGCGAAAAAGTCATTCAAGGTGTTCGTCGCGCGTGCCAAGGGCGTGAGGTCTCAGAGTCCCAGTTGAAGAAGCTCGCACAAAAAGTAGAAGAGAACCTGCGCGAGAAGGGCACGCCGCGGGTGGACTCAAATGATATCGGTCTCGCCATCCTTGAACCATTGAAAGAATTGGATGAGGTGGGTTACCTCCGGTTCGCTTCCGTCTACAAGTCATTTTCTTCGGCGGATGACTTCGTCCAGGAAATCTCCAGCATGCGCAAAGGAAAGAAACCACAGGCGCATGGCAAGGAAACGGAGATGCCTTAGCGCAGCTTATCCACACGTTTTTTTACTCGGGTCAGGGAAACACTGTGGGCTGTTCCCAAACGCTGGGCAAAGAGGCTGACGCGTAGCTCTTCGATAAGCCACTGAATATCCCGAACTTCCGCGGAATGCGCTCGCCCCTTGGGCAGCCGCTCGAGTTTTGCAGCTAAGTATTCACGAGCCTCAGTAACCTCATCTTCACGGTCCGCATCACGGTCGGGATCGCGGTTCATTTCCTCAAGGCGAATCTCCATCGCTTGTAGATAGCGTGGCAAATGACGCAGGTGCTGCCATCCGTGCTTGGCCACCGCTCCCTTGGGGAACATGAACCCCAGCTGGCGACGCATATCGTCAATAGCATCGCCTTCCCACTTATCCAGCTGATTAGTCACCGAGACATAGGCCGGCATGGCCTGTGCGATGCCGACAACCAACTGGCGTACCCCCGAGGCGACACCGGAGCGAACCTGTTCAAGTAGCTTGTTGAATTCTTCCGGGGATCGTACCGGGCCACCAGTAGCTATCATGCGATCGCGGATTACTGCGACGCGGCAGTCTTCGACAAGTCCATCTGCGCCGCCATGTGGCCACGCATCCACACCAACGCGTTGCTGAAGTGGAAGTCCCTTAGTCATCTGTGCAGCGTTGACAGGGCATTCGCGCAACAACATAGTCAGGTTGGTAGTTGCCAATGTGGCCTCGGCCTGGGCCTTAGTTGGTTTGACTTCGACGGCCACGCCATCCTTAGTGGTCACAAGCGTCGGATACATGGTGACCGATTGACCGTCGACAGTACTTTTGACTGTCTCTGCCACAGTGCCGAGATTGTCCGAAGTCCATTTCTTCACGGCTTCGTGGGCTGCAGACTTTGCACGCTTCGAAACGGCAGTCGAGACAGTTGCCGCGTGCTTAGCGCGCAAGGGGGCGAGATCACGGCTCTGATCGACAATCTTGCCGTGTCGGTCGATAACCGCATAGTTAAAGCGCAGGTGCGCTGGCAGCTTGGACGGGTCAAAATCAGCTCCATTGATGCCGGAGCCTCCGAGTCGTCGTAAAGCATCGGCGAAAACATCAACGAAGCGCCCTGAATACGGCGTCATTGTCTCCAGCGCGCGGCGTGCGAAATCCGGGGCGGGGACAACTGACTTACGCAGAGCCTTCGGGAGAGTGCGAATATAGGCTTCTGCGAGCTCGGCGCGCAGACCGGGAACCTGCCAGTCGAAGCCATCTTCACGCAGACCCGCCAGGAGAGGAACCGGGACGCGAAGGGTTACGCCGTCATCAGGAGCTCCCGGTTCGAACTTATAGGACAGCGAGAAATCGACGGAGCCCTGCTGCCACATTTCGGGGAAGGCATTGTCATCGATATCGCCGGCATCCGGATTGAGCAGCTTGTTCGGATCGAAATCGAGGAGATTCGGCTGCTTGGGTTTAGTCTTTTTCCACCAGCGGTCAAAATTGGCTGCAGTGGTAATGGAAGCGGGCAACTTGGAGTCGTAGAACGCGTAAAGAACATCGTCGTCGACGACAATCCCGCGGGACCGCTGCTTTTCCTCGATCTTCGCAGCTTCGGCCAGCTTGTCTTGGTTGTTCTTGAAGAACTCATGATGAGTGTTCCACTCGCCGTCGACAAGTGCGCAGCGGATGAAAATAGAGCGTGCGGCATCCGCATCAACACGGTGATAAGGCACCAGTCGGTCAACGACTACGGGCACGCCGTAGAGCGTCGACTTCTGGTAAGCCATAGCCGCACCGCGTTTAGCCGACCAGTGCGGTTCCGAGTACTGATGTTTCAGCAGGTGAGGAGCCACCTTTTCGACCCATTGAGGCTGAATGGTGCCAACGTTTCGAGCGAAAGTTCGAGAAGTTTCGACGATCTCCGCAGCCATCACCCAGCGGGGTGGATTCTTCGCCAGCGCGGAAGAGGGGTGAATGAGGAACTTAGTGTTGCGAGTGCCAGTGAATTCCTTACCCTCGCCCTCACGGGTACCAATCATGGACAACAATCCCGGGAGCAAGGACTTGGCAACCTCCTCGGGATTGTCAACACCACTGGTCGAGCTGCGGGCCGACAGACTCCAGCCCAGCTCAGCAGTTGCCTGATGGAGCTGACGCACCAAATCCTGCCACTCTCGAACACGGAGGTAGTGCAGGTATTCGCGCTTACACATCTTGCGGAATTGGTTGCCGCTGAGCTCACGGCGCTTTTCTTCCAGGTACTCCCAGAGTTTCAGAAGGGAGTTGAAGTCGCTGGTGGTGTCTTTAAATCGGGCATGCAGCTGATCTGCTTGAGCCTGGAACTCAAGCGGACGTTCTCGGACATCCTGCAGCGACAAAGCAGCGACGATGACGGTCACAGCACCAAGCGTGGTGTTTTCGTAGCCCTCAACCAGCATGCGGGCAAGCCGCGGGTCGACTGGAATCCGGGCAATCTGTCGGCCAATATCGGTCAGCTCGGGAGCACCAGAGCTGGTGCGAGAACCGGTACTGGAACCCGAGCCAGACCCCGACGAAGTGGTAATGGCTTGCAGTTCAGTAAGCAGGTTGATGCCATCACGTACTGCTTTATGCTCCGGCGGCTGCACAAAGGGGAAGTCCTCAATCGCGCCAAGCCGCAGCGAAATCATCTGCAGCACAACCGATGCGAGGTTGGTGCGCAGAATCTCCGGATCCGTAAACTCCGGGCGAGAGAGAAAATCCTCTTCGCTGTAGAGACGAATCGCCACACCATCAGCCACGCGACCACAGCGGCCCGAGCGCTGATTAGCGGACGCCTGACTGATGTCCTCGACTGGCAAGCGCTGCACCTTCGTGCGGGTGGAGTAGCGCGAAATGCGCGCGGTGCCAGTATCGACGACGTACTCGATACCCGGCACCGTCAGCGACGTCTCCGCGATATTGGTCGCCAGCACAATGCGGCGCCCGGAGTGCGGAGTGAAGATTCGATGCTGCTCTGCATTAGATAGCCGACCGAACAGCGGGACGGCTTCCACACCCTTCCAGTGTTTACCCTCGATGGCTTCGGCAGCTTCCCGAATCTCTCGCTCACCCGAAAAGAACACCAGGATGTCGCCGTCGCCAAGCCCCATGAGCTCTTCACACGCAGCAATAACACCATCAATCTGCTCGATAGCGACTTCCTTTTCCTGACCATTTTTCGCAACGACGGTCTGCACCAGCGGGCGATAGCGAATTTCCACCGGGTAGGTGCGTCCTGACACCTCGATGATGGGCGCAGGGTGCTCGTCGTCAGGCGCGAAGTGTCGAGCGAACCGTTCCGGATCAATCGTCGCCGAGGTGATGATGACCTTAAGGTCTGGGCGTTGCGGCAAAATATGCTTCAGATATCCCAGCAGGAAGTCGATGTTGAGGCTGCGTTCGTGCGCCTCGTCGATGATGATCGTGTCGTATTCGCGCAATAGGCGGTCGCGGCCAATTTCGGCCAGCAGGATACCGTCGGTCATCAGTTTGATGCAGGTGTCCTTGCCGACACGGTCATCGAAACGCACCGCATAGCCGACGTGCTGACCAATCTTTTCGCCCAGCTCATGAGCAATGCGCTCCGCCACCGAACGCGCCGCGATACGACGCGGCTGCGTATGACCAATCTTGCCGCGCACACCGCGCCCCAGCTCGAGGCATATTTTCGGAATCTGCGTAGTCTTACCAGAGCCGGTCTCACCAGCAATAATGACGACCTGATGGTTCTCAATTGCCTCGGCAATGTCGTCGCGGCGTGCAGACACAGGTAACTGCGCCGGGTAGGTGATGCGAGGAATTGCTTTACGACGCTCTTCTAACCGCTCCAGCGAAAATTCGAGGTCTGCAGAGATTGCAGACAGCGCCTTCGGCGCGGATGCTCGCTTCAACCGACGTCGGAAGGACTGGGCCTCCCGAATCGGCAGTTGGTCAGCGAGCTGGTAGAGCTCCTTCTTACGTGTGTCCTTGGCAGGCCTGTTAGTGCGCTGCGACCTGGCGGAATTGCGGTGTCCGGAAGTGCGATGTCCGGTTCGGGTACGGGGAGCTGGGTTGTCAGAACGGTCAGGAGTAGTCATGGTTGCCTACTAGATTAGCTGTGTCTGTGTAGACAACCCACATCTACGTTGATTGCGCGGTGCTCGAGCGGGGCCAGCGGCGGCGGAAAGCTGCTTACTTAGCTGCTGCTAGCTCTTCTGCAACTTCCTTGCAGTCTTCGCGACCACAGTGCTGAGTCTCGGTGTGTTCCCAGCATTCATCGCAGATAAGCACCTGTCGGCGGCAAGTATCTTCGTTGATGCAGTTCTGGAAGGTGTTGGTTGGCTTTCCGCAGTGGACGCAGTGACCGAGCTGTACGTAGTCCTCGTCTTCGATGCCGTCGCCGAACTCCATGTGCATACGTTTATCGAAGACATACAGGGAACCTTCCCATAGCCCCTTATTGCCGAACTTTTCGCCGTAGCGGACGATACCGCCGTCGATTTGGTAGACCTCTTCGAAACCACGGTTTTTCATCAGCGCAGAGAGAATCTCGCAGCGAATACCGCCGGTGCAGTAGGAGATAACCGGCTTATCCTTCATCCAGTCGTATTTGCCGGATTCCAGCTCATCGATGAAGTCGTGTGTGGTCTTTACGTCCGGGACGACGGCGTTCTTAAACTTGCCAATTTCTGCTTCCATGGCGTTGCGGCCATCGAAGAAGACGACATCGGCGCCGCGTTCCTCGACTAGTTTATTTACCTCTTCCGGCTTCAAATGCGTGCCGCCGCCAATGACACCGTCAGCATCGACCTTCAGTTCACCTGGAGCGCCGAAAGCGACAATCTCGTCGCGAACCTTGACAGAGAGCTTTGGAAAGTCATCAGCGCCACCTTCACTCCACTTGAATTGCATGGAGCGGAAAGCGGGGTATTGCTTTGTCTTCTTGATGTACTTCTTACACGCCTCAAGATCGCCGCCGACGGTGCCGTTGATTCCGTGCTCGGAGACCAGGATGCGGCCCTTGAGACCTAGTGATTCACAAAGATCGCGCTGCCATAGCATGATGGCACGAGGATCGGATAGCGGGGCGAACTGGTAGTACAGAAGAATCTTGCTGATGCTCACGGGAACTATTCTAGTCAGCTCGCCCAGTTATCCTATTTTGGCCGTGAGCTGTGGGTTTGGTTCTGGGCTCCGCTGCTCGGCCCAGTCAGCACTCCGAATCACCTAGTGCTTCTGATAGAGAGCCTTCTTCTGGTACTTCGGCTCAGAGGTGACTAGGACACCCAGGTTGCGGAAGATAGTCTCGTCCACGCTGCCAAGAATCGTGGTGGTGTGGACATCGCAGTTTCGCAGGTTCTTGAGTTCTGCAAGAGCTGCGCGGGCATCGTCGCTGGTCGCCGCCGACACAGAGAGGGCGATAAGGACCTCGTCGGTATGCAGGCGCGGGTTTCGGCTGCCCAGGTGATGCGTCTTGAGTGTCTGGATAGGCTCAATGGCAGCAGGGGAGAGCAAGTGCAGGTCTGGGTCGATATTGGCGAGCTTTTTGAGCGCGTTGAGGAGCATCGCCGCCGAGCATCCGAGTAGTGCGGAGGTTTTGCCGGTAATAATCGTGCCGTCGTGCAATTCGATTGCACTGCCAGGCGCACCGGTTGCTTTCTCAATCTCGAGTGCGCGTGCCACGACTCTACGCGCGGCGGTCGAAACGTTCGCCTTGCTCATAATCATGGCAATGCGCTGTGAGACTTCGTCGTCCGTGCTGTTCTTGTGCTCATCGACAAGCGCCTTGTAGTAGCGGCGGACAATCTCCTGATTGGAGGCTTCACGGCACACTTCGTCATCGTCGATGCAGTAACCGGCCATATTCACACCCATGTCCGTCGGCGATTTGTATGGCGACTCGCCCGCGAGCTTCTCCAGCAGCGTGCGAAGCAGGGGGAATACCTCGACATCGCGGTTATAACTGGTGACCTTGGTGTCGTAAGCAGCTAGGTGGAAGGGGTCGATGAGGTTGATGTCGTCGAGATCTGCCGTTGCCGCTTCGTACGCCAGGTTTACCGGATGCTCGAGCGCTAGATTCCAGATGGGGAAAGTTTCAAACTTCGCGTAACCGGAGCGGATCCCGTGCTTGTGGTCGTGGTAAATCTGCGATAGGCAGGTCGCCAGTTTCCCGGAACCAGGGCCCGGAGCTGTGACTACCACCAAGTCCCGTGTCGTCTGCACCCACTCATTGATTCCAAAGCCAGTCTCGCTGACAATCTTTTCGGTATTCGTCGGATAGCCCTCGATGGTGCGGTGACGGATTACGTTCAATCCGAGTCGCTGCAGGCGCGCGATGAAGTTGTTCGCCAAAGCGTTGTCGTCGGAAAGCTGCGTGACGACGACGCTGCCGACAACAAACCCGCGCTCACGGAAGACATCGACGAGACGCAGCACATCGTCTTCGTAGGTGATGTCGAGGTCGGCGCGCACCTTGTGACGCTCCAAATCCTTGGCATTGATGCAGACCATGATTTCCACATCGTCTTTGAGACGGTCGAGCATGGCTATCTTGTTATCTGGCGTAAAGCCGGGCAGCACTCGCGATGCATGCATGTCATCAAAGAGTTTGCCGCCCATTTCGAGGTAGAGCTTGCCGCCTTCACCTGCGATTTCTTCGCGCCGCTTCTTAATATGAGCGGATTGCATTTCGATGTACTTCTCGCGGTTAAAACCGACAGCCTGAGCCATGGTGACCTTTCTGAAGTTGTGCCTGCGGGGAGCTCGCTAGAGACGGCGAAATTCTACCGTGTCCATGGTAGTGATACCGCGTTGCAATTGCCGTATCGGCTACTGTGTGCGTCGCCACGATTGAGCTTGTGTAGGTATGGCTAGACGCCTAATTGGGTGCCAGGCGCTTAATTCGACTCGTACTTTCGGCCTTCTAACTTTGCGATATCCTGGCCTCACGTATAGTCCGTTATACGCATCATTCAAATATATTCGACAATTTGGCAGGAGCTATCTGCTTCATGAGCAATCCAAACGACCCTTATAGCAACAACGATTCTTACGGCGGTGATTCCGGGGACAGTGAGTCCCAAGACAATGGTTCGCAGGGGTATAACCCCTATAACTATGAGTCTGATGCTCAGTCCGGACCACGTGGACCGGAGGATTCACCGCAGTGGAATCAGGCCTACGGCCAGGAGCAAGCGTATGGAGACCTTCCGGCCTACGGAACTGGTGAGCCAAGCCACAACTACGGTGGCCAGGCCTATGGTGCGGAGTCAAGCTACTGGCAGCAATCGGCTGGAGGAAATGCGGCAGCCGGCGCACTTGCCCCTGGAGTCAACATGCCCGGTGGAGATGAGCCACCGGTTAAGCCTGTAGCACAGGGGCCGGCGAAAGTGGACATTGGAAATGCGTTTTCTGCTGCGTTCCGCAGTCTAAACAGCAATTTCGGTTCTTGGCTTGGCATCATGCTGACGTTCTTCGCTCTGCTAGTCGCCCTGATTGTTGGCGCAGCGGCAATACTTTTCGTATCTGGCGACTTTGACCCAGATTTCGAACCTAACAACCCAGGTGATGTTCCGTTTGAGGATCTAGGGTCAATGTTTGCGACTGTCGGCGCGATGGCACTACTATTTGTCGTGGGCATGTTCGCGATGCAGATATTTATGATGCGCGGCGCATTTGAAGCCATTGATGGTCGAGTACCGAAGTACGGAACTTTCTTCCGCGTCAACCGGTGGGGATCTCTAATCGGTGTCTACATCGTCACTTTCTTGGTGGGACTGCTCGCCACGCTTCCGGGTTTGGTGCTTTTCATCGCTGGTGCAGCTCTGTCAGCCAATGGCAGTGAGGCTGCTGCCGCGATGATTCCAGTGGGCTACCTGGTTGTGTTGGTGATGTCGGTCTTCATGATGCCAATCACAGCGACTATGCCGCTTCTTGTTTTCGATGGTCGAGCAACAGCGCTTGAATCGCCGGTTGTCGCTTGGCGTCTGGTGAAGCCTCAGTATTGGACGATGCTCGTTGCATTGATTCTGACATCGATTGTTTCTTCTGCTGGTGCACTGCTCTTCTACATCGGCATGCTGTATACAGTGCCACTGGCTGTCTTGGTTCAGGTTCACATCTATCGTCAGCTCATCGGTGGCCGTCGAGTAGTAAACGAAGTGCAGGAAAATCCGGGCTACTACCCTCCACAGCAGTAAGGAGGTTTTGTAGGGGGGGGGAGGATTACGTAGCGGATAAAAAGCCATAAGAGCGACAGAAGCGCCCGAAGAACCAACTAGGTTCCTCGGGCGCTTCTGTCGCAGGCAAATCTGCGAGGCGAGGGAGCTTCGGCCGACAAGGCCGAAGTAGGTCCCAAATATTTAGCGGGCGGCCTCAGCGAAGACAGCCTGTGCAACGCCAGAGACGGTGCCGGCAATCTTCACAGCTTCCCAGACCTGCTCCTTGGTCAGACCAGCATCGCGGACGACCTGTGCGTGGGAGGTCACGCAAGCTTCACAGCCGTTGATGGCGGAAACTGCCAAAGACCACAGCTCGAAGTCTTCCTTCTCGACACCAGGCTTGGAGATGATGTTCATGCGCAGGCCGAACTTGACCTGTGCGTAGTCATCACCGAGCATGTGGCGAGTGCGGTAAGCAACGTTGTTCATGCCCATAACGGTGGCCGCACCAAGTGCAGACTCGAAAGCCTCGTCAGACAAGTGCTCCTTGGCTTCCTCAGCAATCTCGGAGAAAACGGTCTCGTTGCGGGTTGCAGCAGCGGATGCGAGCAGGGTGCCCCACAGCTGCTGTTCAGAGAGTTCCGTAGACCGGGTGAGAGTACCAAGGTTCAGCTTCATGTCCTTGGCGTACTCCGGCAAACCGGAACGAAGGTTGTCAATGCTCATAAGAGTTACTTCAGCTCCTGCTTCAGAACATCCATCTTGTCGATGTTCTTGGTCGGGTCATTCTTCTGCCAGTTACATGCGCAGACCTCTTCAGACTGAAGAGCATCGAGAACACGCAGAACCTCGTCGACGTTACGGCCCACAGCATCCGGGGTAACGGAGACGAACTGGATAATTCCGTCCGGATCGATGATGAAGGTAGCGCGGTCTGCAACACCGTCAGCGTTCTCGACACCGAGTGCACGCATCAGGTCGTGGCGGATATCGGAGAACATCGGGAACGGGATGTCCAGCAGTTCCTCGTGGGTTGCACGCCAGTTGAAGTGAGAGAACTCGTTGTCGCCGGAGCCACCGAGAATAACGGTGTCGCGATCCTCGAACTCTTCGTTCAGCTTGCCGAAAGCAGCAATCTCAGTCGGGCAAACAAAGGTGAAGTCCTTCGGGTAGAAGAAGACGACCTTCCACTTACCCTCGTAGGACTCGTTGGTCACCTGCTCGAAGTAGTCATCCGGAGAAGAAGCGTTTGCATCACGCAGGTTGCCGCCCTTGAGAGCGGTGAGAGAAAACTCGGGGAACTTGTCGCCAACAGTCAAAATTGCCATGGAATCCTCCTGAATGTATTCCTTCTGGGGTCACACACCATTATGCCTATGGATCCCCAAAGCGTCAAGAGGAAAAAGTTAATAAGCTCGTGTAGGCTTATAGGTATGCGTAATAGAGATTATCGGCCCACTTTGCCTCAGTTACGTGCCTTTGTCGCGATTGCCGATACCGGTCACTTCGGCCAAGCCGCTGCTCGTCTCGGTATTTCACAGCCCAGCCTCTCCCAGGCGCTTTCCACTCTTGAACAGGGACTTGGAGTCCAGCTTGTGGAGCGATCGACTCGCCGAGTGTTGGTGACGCCACTCGGTCGCGGTCTGATTCCATATGCACGCCAAGCATCTGAAATCGTTGATGAGATTGTCGCTCGCGCCTCTGGTCGTACCGATGATTTGTCAGGGCCACTGTCCATTGGCGTCATCCCCACCGTGGCTCCATACGTGCTGCCCAACTTCCTTCGATTGGTCCGTGACGAGGTACCGAACCTTAAGCCGCGGATTGTCGAAGAGCCGACTGAGCGCCTCATCGAATCACTGCGTTCCGGCACCATTGACGCCGCCATCATGGCACTGCCTTCCGACGTTCCGTCTTTTGAAGAGATTTACCTGTACGACGAAGAGTTTTACATCGTCGTCCCCGACGATCATCCATTGGCCGGTAAGGAAGATGTCAAACTCGAGGCGCTCAGGGAATTGGACTTGCTCCTGCTTGACGACGGGCATTGCCTGCGCGACCAGGTTTTGGATATCTGTCGCAAGGTCGACGCTCTCCACGGCGAAGCCTCCAGCATGGAAACACGATCGGCATCCCTATCGACTGTTGTCCAGTGCGTCGCTGGTGGGTTGGGGCAGTCACTCGTACCGGAGTCAGCTGTGAAGATTGAGGCTGACCGACCGGGGTTGGCTATTGCGCGCTTCGAAGGTCCGACACGTCCTGGACGCACCATCGGGCTGGTACACCGGGCGTCGTCGGTACGCGGCGGTGAGTTCAACCGGATTGCCGAACTGGTACGGCAAGCTTACAAGGACGCTGTTACCTAACGATTCATGGTGCAGGGAAAGTCTTCGTGAAGGCGGCTTTCGTGCAAGAAGCAAACAAAGACCGGGCTGGAACCACCAGCCCGGTTTTTGCATCTACCCCTGAATGATGCGCAGCGAAGCCAGCCTGACTTCGCCGTATTCATCAGAGGCAGCCAAGTCAACGTCTGCTTCAAACCGCCAACCGTGATCGCCCTCAGGATCATCGAGTATCTGGACCACACGCCAGATTCCCTCGCCAGCTTTGCGGTTGATGGAAATCATATCGCCGCCACGAGCCTTGGCATCGATGCCAATGTCGTCATACTCGTCGAAGTAATCATCCATTGCCGCGGGCCAATCCGGTGCGTCATCAAGGTAGTTATCCAGGTCAGCAAGCTCTTCCTCCTTCTCAAAGGCAAAGAGCTGCACGTGGCGGAACATAAGATTTCGAACCATCCGGGTGAAAGCGCGTTCGTTTCCAGTCAGTGGCCGTGATTCATCGTTGCCGAAAGCCGCTTCCTTGAGAGTTTCCTCGTCCAACGGCTTGTCTGGGTCGGCCATTTGCGCCCATTCATCGACGAGGGAGTTATCCACCTGCACAACGAGCTCGCCGAGCCACTCCACGATGTCGCGGAGCTCCTCGTTAGCGGCCTCCGGTGGGAGAGTGTGTCGCAAGGTGCGCCAGGCATCGGTGAGGTAGCGCAGGAAAATACCCTCGGAGCGGGCAATTCCGTATTCAGACACGACGTCCGAGAACGTCATGGCCTTTTCCACCATCTCGCGCACCACTGATTTGGGAGACAGCGAAAACTCACGCACCCACGGGTGACCTTGAGCATAGGTGTCGAACGCGCCCTCCAGCTCGTCGGCAAGCGGCATGGGCCATGTGATGTCTTCGACAATGTTCATACGTTCGGTGTAATCGACGCCCTCGGCCTTGAGTGCGGCAATTTCTTCTCCGCGAGCCTTCTTTTGCTGTGCAATGAGCAGTGGGCGAGGATCTTCCAGAATCGACTCGAAGACGCTGATGACATCGAGTGCGTAGTTCGGGCTGTCCTTGTCCAGGAGCTCGAGCGCCGCAATCGCAAAAGGCGACAGTGGTTGGTTGAGCGCGAAGTCACGCTGCAGTTCCATTGTCAGTTCGGGGCGGCAGTCATCGCCCTCGCCATGCGTGACGACGATTCCCGCGTTGACCAGACCGCGGTAGAGCTCGATTGCAGTCAGAATCGCCTCGTTTTGTTGGTGGCGGGTGTCGTGATTGGTGCGCAGCAAATGACGCATGTGTTCGTAGGTATCGCCGCCGCGGGCAATCACGTTGAGGAGCATGCCGTTAGTAACAGCAAAGCGGCTGGTTAGCGGCTCTGGCGGCTGAGACACGATTTTGTCGAAGGTCTTTTCCGACCACGTCACTTCGCCCTTGGGAACGGACTTTAGGCGCAGTTTTTTCAGTTTTGCCTCGTCTTGGCCTGCGCGGCGACGCAACTTGGCGTTTTCGATTTCATGCTCAGGGGCCTCCACGACGACAGTGCCCTCGGTGTCATAACCAGCGCGGCCGGCGCGTCCAGCAATCTGGTGGAACTCGCGCGACTTGAGAATACGGCTACGACGGCCATCGAACTTGGCCAATCCAGTAATCAGTACCGTACGAATAGGCACGTTGATTCCGACACCAAGGGTGTCAGTGCCGCAAATGACCTTCAACAGACCTGTCTGCGAAAGGCGTTCGACGAGGCGACGGTACTTCGGCAGCATTCCCGCGTGGTGCACGCCAATGCCTTGGCGCACCAGCTTGGAAAGAACTCGACCAAAGGCTGTCGTAAACCGGAAATCGCCAATCTCTTCGCGAATCCGCTCCTTTTCTTCCTTTGTTAGCAGTTTCAATCCAGTGAGCGCCTGCGCCTGCTCAGCTGCTTGACGCTGAGAGAAAAAGACGACATAAATCGGGGCTTTGCCGGATTCCAAGAGCTCTGCCAGCGTGTCATGAACTGGCGTATAGACATAGTGGAAATCCAGCGGCACCGGGCGTGTCGTACCCGTAACGAGGTTGACGTCGAGCCCCGTGCGTTCCTTCAAATCGGTCTCAAACTTATGAGTGTCGCCGAGAGTGGCCGACATCAGTAGGAATTGGCACCGGGGCAGCTCGAGCAACGGCACCTGCCATGCCCAGCCGCGGTCAGGGTCCGCGTAGAAGTGGAATTCATCCATAACCACCTGGTCAATATCGGCATCGGCACCGTCGCGCAGAGCAATATTGGCGACAATCTCCGCGGTTGCACAGATGATGGGAGCGCCACCATTGACCGTGGCATCGCCGGTCATCATACCGACGTTCTCTGCGCCGAAGACCTCGCAGAGGGCAAAAAACTTCTCGCTGACCAACGCCTTAATCGGCGCGGTATAAAAGCTGCGCTGTCCGCGGGCAAGCGCACAGAAATGGGCGGCGATTGCAACCATCGACTTACCCGAACCTGTCGGAGTGGCGAGGATGACATGGTCGCCACCAGCAAGACCAATTGCGGCCTCTTCCTGCGCGGGGTAGAGCGTTATGCCTTGAGCCCTGGTCCAGGCAATGAATGAGTCCATAATCGCATCATCGAAAAGGGACTCAGGAACCTCAGCTAGGTCGGGAAGCATTTCAGATAGTGACACGCTTCCCACCCTAGCGGTAACCCCGGATTAGAAGCGGAACCAGGGCTTCCAGCCACGCCGGCGGCGCCGCTTCTCCGGCTCGTCGGATTCTTCGGGCTCAGTCGGATTTTCCTGTGGCTGTTCGACCTCCGGATGAATATCCTCCGGTTCTTCCGAAGATGGCTGCTCAGCCTGGTCACCGGTAGTCGTCTCCGCAGTCGAATCCTCTGTTGGCGCCTCCTCAGTCTCTGCAGTCTCTGCAGTCTCTTCAGTCTCTTCAGCTTCCGCGTCGGCATCACCCAGCGTGGCCGCTGACGATTCAATGTCGGCCGGGGCCTCCGCCTCGTCGTCAAGCGAGGGAGAATTCTCCACGGGACGTAGTGGCTGAGAGGCGAGGAACTTTTCGAACTCTGCGCCGATTTCGTCAGCGGACGGCATCTCACCGTCGGGGCCGAGCAGAGGAGACGTCTCCAACTCGTGACGGCGTTGCGCCTCCTGGTCATACTGCTCTTCGAGAAGATTGACCAGCTGAGAAACCTCGCCGGAATCATTCGTTTGATTATTGAGCAGCTCCGCTACCCGCGCGGACTCATTCTCCAACGCCTCAAGTGGGAGCTCGAGTTTCGCCAGCCTAGAGACCTCTTGCAACAGTCTAAGCGACGCCAGCGGATACTCAGACGCAGCGACATAGTGCGGAACCTGCGCGGTGAAGCCGAAGGCATCACAACCGCGCCGCGCGAGCTCGTACTCGATATTCAAGCTTGCAGCACCCGGTACAGTGACGCGATTGCCCCAAGTATTCATATCGTTCAGTTTCCGCTTGTCTGTGCCATGGGCGATGATGCCCAGCGGGCGGGTGTGCGGAACTGTCATCGGCGCAGAGTACAGCGACACTGTCCGACCGACATCGTAGCGCTCTGCTAAATCTGCAACAGCAGTCGAAAAAGCCTCCCACCGCATATCTGGCTCCGGTCCGGAAAGCAGCAAGAAAGGCTTGCCGACGTTGTCGCGAACCACATTGAGGGACAGGTTCAAATCGGATATATCCACAATCTGGTCGTGGTTCATCGTCACAGCAGGACGGCGGGAACGATAATCAACCAGCTCGTCGATAGAAAAGTGCACTAATGGGCGGTGCTCGAGAGCGTCCAACAGGAAACTAGCCGATTCCGAGACGGCATTACCGGCATCCGCATAACCACTGAGTGCAATGACCAGGGTCAGATGCCCCTCGCTTCCCGTTACATCAGGAACCGGGAAAACAACCTCGTACATATTGTCCTGAGGCCTGTCGGTCGGATCAATCACGTACGACAACCTCCTGCATCACATTTTTCATCCTTTGAAGTAAGCAACCAGGATACCGCAGAGAATATTCCAGTTATCCACAAGTTGAAAGTAGTCCACAGAAACGTCGATTTTTCGACTCTCGTCGAAGCAGGACTGACGGTGATTCGATAACAATGAGAGCCACTAGACGGCAAGGATTCTCACGCCGTCGGGGATATTCCAATGGGGGAAAGGGGTAAAGAAACAATGGGGGACAACAGAAACTGTGGCGCAGGGCGGATACCTGAGATTGAGCCGAGCGTCTTTCTAACCAATCTGCCGGGAATCGTCGGATTCTATCCGCGGGGACAAGTGGTAATTGCGGCGCTATACCGTCAGCAAGTCGAAGATCTCATCGATGGCAAGGTCAAGTTTGATCCGTCTGCACACGCAGGTCCGATGCTGATTAAGGATGTTGCATCGATGGAGAGCAATCCTGATTTAGTCAGGGCAGCGGCAGATTTCCTACTGGATGAAGGATGCACACACGCGGAAGTATTCATAATCGACGAATCATGGGGAATTGAAAAGGACTCCACGCCCATCACCGGGTGGTTGCGAGAAGGGGGACTGCACAATGTTCGTCTGGCAGGTGTCGCCACTATCGCTGCTGGCGAGGTTGTCACGGATGAGGCCGGCGAGATTGTGGGCATTGTCGGCGACAGTTTGATGACAGAGAACGCGAATCTTATCTCGCGGCAGGGTGAGCAGATCTTCAAAAATTATGAGGAGTACCGGAGATATTTTCGTGGCGGCCAATTCCGGGATAGTGAGGACCGAGCTCAAATTGAAAAGCTTCGGGAGCGAGCGCTGGCTGTGGAGCAGCCGCGGAAGCTCAAAATTGGTTCCGATAATCCCGCTCTCATTGAGCACTTCGACATGCTGAAAACGGTGGTGGAAAATGTTGCCGATGGTGTCATGGATGCGCACGAGGCAGTGCGCGATGAAACCAGTGGTTATGCCATTGCGGCTGCATTAACCAACGTCACCCTGCGCGATATGTCCATGATTTTCATTACCACGCAGCTCGCACAGGCGATGGGTGAAATCTGGCATGAGGCCGCAATCGTGCACCGTGGGAATGTGCGAGCTAATGCACTAGCTTGCTTTGCCATTGCGAAGTTTGCAGCTGGACTGGAAAACTACGCGCAGACAGCTCTCGATGAGGCAGCAGGGGAGCAACCGAATCATTCACTGACGCAATTACTGGAAATTGCGGTCGCCAATCACATTGTGCCGAGGTGCGTTGGCACAATTCTCAGCGCTGCACAAGAGGTGCTACGCAGGGTATACAAGGTGAAAATGCCTCGCATTGATTAGCGACCCGCTCAGGCGGTGACGTGGCTATTAGCGGTGCGCGGAGTGGGCGCGGTCTCCGAGGTTCTTGGTGTACTCCCATGCATCGGCGACGATGGTCTCCAGCTCGGTGTGGTTGGGCTTCCAACCGAGCTCGTCCATTGCGCGCTGGGAGGAGGCAATAAGAGTTGCCGGATCGCCGGCCCTGCGCGGCGCATCTTCAGCGGGGATTGGATGGCCAGTGACCTTACGGCAGGTCTCGATCACCTGACGAACTGAGAAACCGTCTCCAGAACCGAGGTTGAAAATACGGTGCGTGCCCGGCTTGTTGGACTCCAGTGCCAAGACGTGTGCATCCGCGAGGTCCTTGATGTGGATGTAGTCGCGGACAGCGGTGCCATCGGCAGTCGGCCAGTCATTACCAAAGACCATAATCTTTTCGCGGTGACCGAGCGCAACCTGCAACACCAGTGGAATCAGATGAGTTTCCACCTCGCGGTTCTCGCCAAAACCACCCCATGCGCCCGCAACATTGAAGTAGCGAAGACTGGTTGCGCCGATGTTGTAGGCCTTGGCATAAGAGGCGATGGCATAGTCCATCGCCAGCTTGGTGGCACCGTAGGGGTTGGTTGGTGCGGTGGGCATGTCTTCGGTAATTGGAGTCTTCTCTGGTTCGCCGTAGGTCGCAGCTGTAGAGGAGAACACAAGGTTATTGGTGCCGGTATCCCGCATCGCATCGAGGAGCTTCAGAGTCTGGCCCACATTGTTGTGCCAGTAGTCAGAAGGAACCTCGACGGACTCGCCGACAAGCGATTTCGCAGCGAAGTGCACTACGCCATCGAAACTGCCGGAGGAGAGAACATCGTAGGCCTTGTCAGCCACGTCACCTTCGACCAGCTTCGCACCTTCCGGGACCGCATCGCGGTTACCGACCGAGAAGTTATCCAAAATGGTGACGTCGTGGCCAAGAGAGATTAAGACTGCGGAACAAACGCTGCCGACGTAGCCGGCACCGCCAGTAACTAGGAGTTTCATTTAATGATCACCATGATTGCGTGAGAAAGGGTATCTGGAATATCAAGTGAATGATCGCCGCGAGCAAGTGTCACACGACCTGCGGCAACTTCGGCAAGAGCCTCGATGCCTGGCATAATGCCGGCCTTGTGGAGGCGCTTCATATAGCTTTGCTCAACCTGCAGAATCTCGTTGATTTGGACGACCTCAATTGTGTACTCACCGGGGTTCAGATCGGACAGGCGGCGGACGTTTTCCAATGGCTCTGGTGATTGGGTACCACCGAGATCTTCCAAACCGGGAATTGGGTTGCCGAACGGGGAGCACGTATAGCAGTCGAGGACATCGAGGAGTTTGCGTTCGACCTCGTCGCTCATTACGTGTTCCCAGCGGCATGCTTCGTCGTGGACCTTGTCCCATTCAAGGCCAATGATGTCGGTAAGAAGGCGCTCGGCCAGGCGATGCTTGCGCATAACAGCCGTGGCGAGCCTGCGCCCCTCGTCGGAAAGCTGCAGGCTGCGATCTGCAGCGACTACGAGAAGGCCATCCCGTTCCATTCGGGCTACGGTTTGGCTAACGGTCGGTCCCGACTGCTCAAGGCGTTCGGCAATGCGAGCACGCAAAGGGATGATGCCCTCTTCCTCGAGCTCGAAAATCGTACGTAAGTACATTTCCGTGGTGTCGACCAAATCCCTCACGGTTTTCCTCCGATAACACAGTCTTAAAATATTTCACTCAAGTATTAGGATAGCCACACTTGCGTTAAAAAGATGCTAGGGCTCGCAAATCTAGTGGCTTTTGGGTGATGAGGCGGCAACGAACGCAGCGAATGAACGTTGTCAGTGTCGCTTAGGTGAGAAGTGGGAGATAGTTAACGAACGCCGTCAAGCGCGAGCCGAAAAGGAAAATGCCGACCGCCACTGTGAGAAAACCCCAAAGCGGGTCGACATTGAAGTCCAGTTCTAACTCGGTACTAGGAATTGAAATCTTATCCCTGGTACCGGCTAGACAGCGTTAGTTGGCATACTCGCGCAGCTTGTCGGCACGCTCGCCTTCGCGCAGCTTGGCCATCACTTCACGCTCAATCTGACGGACACGTTCACGGGATAGGCCGAAGTGGCGGCCAATCTGATCTAGTGTACGTGGTAGACCGTCATCGAGACCGTAGCGCAGCTTAATAACTTCCTGCTCTCGAATCTCAAGAGTGGAAAGGACCTTGCGAACATCGTGGTGACGCAGGGAGGCAACGACTGCTTCCTCGGCGTCGGTTGCCTCAGAATCCTCAATGAAGTCACCCAGCGGAGCTTCTTCATCAGTGCCGACCGGCATATCCAAGCTCACCGGATCACGAGATTGACGCAGCAGCATTTCAATCTTGGCCTCCGGAATACCGGATTCTTCTGCAAGCTCTTCATTGGTAGCCTCACGCCCAAGCTGCTGATAGAGCTCACGCTTGATGCGGGAAATCTTGTTGACCTGCTCAACCAGGTGGACGGGAAGGCGGATAGTGCGCGATTGATCGGCCATGCCGCGGGTAATGGCTTGGCGAATCCACCATGTTGCGTAGGTGGAGAACTTAAAGCCCTTGGTGTAGTCGAACTTCTCCATAGCGCGAATCAAACCCAAGTTGCCCTCTTGAATCAGGTCCAGCAATGGCATGCCGCGGTTGGTGTAGCGCTTGGCCAGAGAAACGACGAGACGGAGGTTGGCTTCGAGGAGGTGCGACCGAGCAGCCTGGCCTTCCTTCGCCAAAATCTTGACATCACGCTTCTTTGCCCGGGTCATTTTTGCGCCGGTCTGCAGCAAGTGCTCAGCGTAAACGCCGGCTTCAATGCGCTTGGAGAGCTCAACCTCTTCTTCAGCGCTAAGAAGAGCAGTTTTGCCGATGCCGTTCAAATACACACGAACCAAATCGGCGGACGGGTTGGAGTTGTTGCCGCTTCGGCGCCCCTTGTCCCGTGGCTGACCTTCCAGTTCGTTATTTTGAATGTCGGCACTCTTCATGAATCTGCCTCCTGGATTTTAAGTGGATTCAATCAATACAACGCACGGAGTTACGAAAATGTTCCCGTGAAAGATGATGAATGTCAATAGGGTAATTTTGGCATGCAAATATAATGTTTAGAAGATCGGGTCGACTAGCATTCCACGAGGACTGTAAAGGGGCCATCATTGACCGACGCTACCTCCATCATTGCCCCAAATTGGCCCGTCTCGACCGTCAAGCCACGATTCCGCAAATATTCCACAATTTTTTCGATGATTGGTTCAGCCTCTGGGCCGGGAGCTGCATTGACCCACGACGGCCGCCGCCCCTTCTTCGTCGCCCCCATCAGGGTGAATTGGCTAACGACGAGCACAGGAGCGCCAGCATCGACAGCGCTGAGTTCGCCGTCAAGGATGCGTAACTCCGCAATCTTGCGGGCCATCGTTTCCCACGCGTCGGCAGCGTCTTCACGGCCAACGCCTACGAGGGCCAAAATAGCGCCGGTGTTACCTCCATCGACGTGACCGACAACAGAACCGTCGACGGTGACTGAAGCGGTTTTTACTCGGGTGAGAACTGCCTTCATTTACTGCGTATCCTCCAAAAGCTCGGTGGGCAGAACCAGACCATGGCGAACCAGGTCAACGATGATTGGAACTAGCGCATCCTTAACCTCGGGAACTTTGGACTCGTCGAAGGCACCGAACATCGCCATGATGTCGATGACGGATCCGAGCGCCGCCTCGGGGTGTAGTGCGCCCAGAATGGTTGCCACGGACTCATCGATGGAGTGTGTCCAGGCGGGACCGTCGGTGCGCGAGATGCGAGTGTCGAACTCAGCGAAGCCCTGGCCGCTGTCGACGTCGGCAAGCGAAACGCGTTCGATGGCGACACCGGGGCGAACAGCAAAGGAAGCCTCGAGGATGGTGTCGGCGGTTTGCGCGCGCAGCCATTCGGCGCGGCCGAGATACTCCTCGGCCTCGGCAGCGAAGGGAGCGGCCAAAGGCTGGGGCATTTCCTCGCATACGGCAGAGGTAGGCCCGTCGATACGCTGAACCGTGATATAGCCGAAGCCGATGCCTGTTACGCCACTGTTGCGGAAGTGTTCCAGCCAGGCGCGGGAGCGCTTGCAGCCTTCCGTGCTGCGCGGGTCGATGGACTCGTCGCGGAGCCAGGTGCCGATGTACTCCGCCGGCGAAGCGATATCCCGCTGTGTCACCCATACTTCAAGCCCCTCAGCGGGGAGCCAAGAGGCGATGCGCTGCTGCCAGCTTTCGCCCTCGATATGCGCCCAGGAGCCGAGGAGGTGTGCGGTGCCGCCGTCGGTGAGATGGTCGGCCAGACCGCGAAGCATCAGTTCGGTTGCGCCGTCTAGATTCAGTCCGGAGTCGCGGTAGACGTGCTCCACGCTCGGAAGCCCCACGACGAACGGCGGGTTGGCCACAATACGGTCGAACTTTTGGCCTGCAATCGGTTCGAACCACGAGCCTTCGAGTGCTTCTGCCTGGTCAAATCCGTTCGCGGCGAAAGTGGCGCGGGCAAAGAGCAGTGCGCGGGGATGAACATCCGTCGCCACAATCGATTTCGCCTCGGGCTGAGCGAGGCTCTGGACGCCGCAACCGGCTCCGAGGTCCAGCACAGAGCCTACCGCTGAGGTTGGCGAGATATCGAGCAGGGAGCGGGAAGCACGACCGACACCTAAGACATGGTCAGGGCCGGGTACGTGGTCGCTCATGGAGGCATCGCGGTCGGAAAAGACAATACGGTCGACACCGGAGAACTCAATTGGCCGCACATCGATGCACACCCGAGCCTCGGCGGCAGTGCCAGCAAGTACGCCGCTGTCCAGCAGTTTAGAAGCCAGCTCAGTGCCGAAAAGTTGCTCGGCATTGACTGTGTCACCCAAAATGAGCAGGCGAAACGCGGTGACAGTATCTGCAGAGATACCGTTGGCATCGGTGAGTAGGACATCGACAATGCCGGGTTCACCGCGGTCTAGTGCTGCCAGCCCCTCTGCACCAAGGACTTGCCGCAGCGACTCGCTGGAATACTCAAGTTTCCTCAGCGTGGTGGCGAATTCCTCCGCACAGTCGACAAAAGCACGAAGCTGCTGATCAGTTGGGGGCGTGAAGGTGGAGGGGGAAAAGGTCATCGTGGGCACTATCTTCGTCGTAAAGCGGGGCGGAGGGGCTAGTTAAGAGAGCTTGACGACGGGTCGTCGTCTTCCGGCATATCAATGACATTGGCGTCATCGAAGGTGGTGGTGCTGCTGTTGTCATCCGACTGGGGCGATGCGGCGGTGTCCTCGACGCTGGCGGCAGAACCGAGCGCACGCATTTCGGCTTCCTTGAGAGCACGCTGACGCTGCTGCTCCTCCCACCGGCGGTTTTGCTCGCGCACGACTCCGGGCTTATAGACACGGGGCTTGCGCTTGTCAGCGGGCTCGCCGACACCGTTGGCAATGACAACCGCAATCCAGGGCATGGGCACGGAGACGACCATCAGGATGGCGGCAATCCACGGCAAGTCCCACCACATATAAAACGCACCGGAGAGAAGAAGTAGCGGAATGCGTGACCACTGCAGAACCGCGTAGACGTGGCGGCGGTGGTCATAATTGCGAATCCTTGAGCCGCGGGCGTCGGTAATCAACGCCGCGTCTTTCTTACGTCGCCGAGTACTTCCGCGCTGTGGCGGCGCAGAGGAGCGACGGTCATTGATTCGCGCCATGGTTGTCTAGCATACGCCTGTGGCCTGCGGACGTCTCAACTGGCTGTGCCCCTGCAACTGTAAGCACGTGCAGACCCGGAGGTGTCCTTAATTTGCTCAATGGTGGAAGTACTCGGCGGCGGTCAACACCTGGGGTACTAGGCATAATTTGACCGATGGGGCACAATTGGACTCTGTGAGCACTCCATTGAAGACGACAAAGACGATTGAACGCACTGATACCCGCGTCGATGAGTCGACGAGGGACGACACCCCGAAGTTCTTCCATTACGTCAAGAAGGACCAGATCGTGAACTCCGCGGTCAACGGCTCCTACGTCGTTGCTCTGTGCGGTGAAACCTTCCCGGTGAAGAAGTCGGCGAAGCCAGGCTCTCCGGTATGCCCTGACTGCGAGCGGATTTACAAGTCCCTGCGTCGCAAGTGAGCGGGCTTCGTAAATGGCAGCAGGAGGCCCTCGACAAGTACCTGGCAACTAACCCCAAGGACTTCCTTGCGGTGGCAACACCGGGCGCGGGTAAGACCACCTTCGCCCTGCGCATCGCCAGTGAGCTGCTGTCGCGCCGAATTGTCGAGCGCATCATCGTCGTAGTTCCCACCGAGCACCTCAAGGTGCAGTGGGCCGCATCTGCTGCTCGTTCGGGGATCGCGTTGGATCCCAAATTCTCCAACGCCAAGGGCGTCGTCAATCCTTCCTACCAGGGCATTGTGGTGACGTACGCCCAAGTCGCCGTGCATCCGTTCAAGCACCATGCCGTAGCCACCGCTCGGCCGACATTGGTGATTCTGGACGAAGTTCACCACGGCGGCGATGCCAAGAGCTGGGGCGACGGCATTTCCGAGGCCTACGGTGATGTCGAGCGCCGACTGTGCCTGACTGGTACACCGTTCCGCTCCGACGACGCGGCAATTCCGTTCGTGCGCTACTCGCCCGACGGGGACGGGTTTTCGCGTTCTGTCGCCGATTACACGTACGGCTATTCCAATGCGCTTGCCGACGGCGTCGTGCGCCCGGTGGTCTTCCTGGCGTATTCCGGTGAAGCCCGCTGGCGCGACAGCGCGGGTGATGAGTTCGCCGCGCGTCTGGGCACCGTGATGAGCCCTGAGGAGACTACGCGAGCCTGGCGCACTGCGCTCGACCCAAAGGGCGAATGGATGCCGTCGGTGCTGCGGGCAGCGCACACCCGTCTCACTCAAATGCGGCAGCATATTCCGGACGCAGGTGGCCTGGTCATTGCCTCCGATGCGGCGACTGCGCGTGCCTATAAGCGCATTCTGGAGGAGATTGCTTCCACACCGGTGGCGCTGGTGCTCTCGGACGAGCCGGGATCATCGGAACGTATTAAGACCTTCTCCGAGTCCACTGACGAGTGGATGGTGGCCGTGCGCATGGTTTCCGAAGGCGTCGACGTACCGAGGCTGGCCGTCGGTGTGTACGCGACCAGTTCTTCGACCCCGCTGTTCTTTGCGCAGGCTATCGGTCGATTTGTGCGAAGCCGCATGCCGGGGGAGACTGCTTCGGTGTTCTTGCCGTCGATTCCGGTGCTGCTTGACTTGGCCTCGCAGATGGAGGTGCAGCGCAACCATGTCCTCGGCAAGCCGGATCGGCCTTCGGAAGGTTGGGAAGATGACTTGGTCGCCGAGGCCAATCGCAGCAAGAATGAGCCTGACGAACTGCTGCCCGCGTACGAATCCATCGGCGCAGACGCCGAACTCGACTATCTGATCTACGACGGTTCCTCCTACGGCACCGCAACCATCGCCGGTTCCGCCGAAGAGGCCGATTACCTGGGCTTGCCAGGGCTACTCGACGCCGACCAGATGCGGTTTTTGTTGCGCCAACGGCAGGATGAACAGCTTAAGGCTGCCAGTGCCCGCGAGAAGGAAGCCCGCGAGGAGGCAAGGGAATCGTCGTCAAGCGGAGATGACGGGGGCGCGGTACATCGAATTGAGGGCTCTGCCTATCCACGACCTCAGAAGGTTGCCAGTGAGGTCTTGCCGAAGTTGCGGAAGGAACTCAATACGCTGGTGTCGATGACAGCGGCGCGAACCGGTAAGCCGCATGGCCAGGTGCATAACGAGGTGCGGCGTGCCTGCGGAGGTCCGCCGACCGCGCTGTGCACGGAGGAACAGTTGCGCGATCGGATCGGTTACTTGCGCAATTGGTAGGCTTTCAAGCTAACTGAGCTATCTGACGGGCAAATTTTGGTGGCAAATTATAGTGGAGAAAAGAATGTCGGCAAGCAGCGATGAGTCAAAGCCTTCGGGATTGGCCAATGGAGGACTGCCGGCTGTCGCCGGTAATGACGGCCGGACAATCGGGGTATTGGCGCTTATCTTTGGCGTCGGTGGACTCTTGATGTCCTGGATGATTGTTGGTGGCGTCCTCGGTGTCTTTGGCATTGTTTTGGGCATCATTGCGATGGCGAAGGCTATGAGCGCGAAAAAGCATGTGCAGGCCGCCGGGGGAGAAGCAGTCATCAGCGGAGCATTCGGTTTGGGGATTGTCGGCATCGTGACGGGTTTTGCTGCCGTCGTGGTGTCGTTGATGCTGTACTCGTCGACATCCGATGCGATGGCCAAGTGCGAGAAATTCGAACGTACCTCGGCAGAGTACGCCGAGTGTATCTCTAAGCAGATGGGAACCGACCAGCCGAAGGAATAAGCGGAACGAGCGCGACCACGATAGCTATGGACGTCTCGGCTGCGGCTGGAGGATTCGATTAGTGCTAGTTGCGCAACTAGGAAATGAGTTAACCCCGTTATTCACCCCCGAAGTCCAACTGCCTGCAGTTTCGGCCGGGGGTTTCTTAGTGAAATCTCATATTGGCCAAAGTGTTGGTAATGGTAGAAGTGTCAGAAAATACCCACATTTGGCATCCCCTACATGCGGTAAACGTTTGACCATGCGTGCAATATAGGATGTCGGCTGATTACTAAATAGGAGCGTGAATCGTGGCAGCGACATCTACGCGTGACAACTCCCCGGAACTGTCACCTGGACAGCAAGACCGTGGCTACCTAAGCCGCGAACTATTCCGAAAGCGTACCGGTCTGGGGCTGGGCATCATTCTGTCCCTGATTGTGTACTTCATCATGCCGGCGGAGCTCGATCACAACCTGCGTGCAACGGCTGGTGTAGCAGTGCTCATGGCCGTGTGGTGGATGTCCGAGGCAATCCCGATTGCGGTTACAGCCTTGCTGCCGCTGGCCCTGTTCCCGATACTCAACTTGGCTGAGATCAAGGAGTTTTCGGGCAAGTACACCGACCCGACCATTTTCCTCTTTATGGGCGGCTTCCTGTTGGCGCTGGCAATGCAGCGCTGGAATCTGCACAAGCGTGTTGCATTGTGGGTGCTGGTGCTGATGGGCTCGTCGCCAAAGATGCTGATTCTCGGCTTTATGGTGGCCACTGGCTTCCTGTCTATGTGGGTATCCAACACGGCTACAGCCGTGATGATGCTGCCAATCGGTGTGTCGGTGCTCAGTCTGATTGTCCGCATGCTGCACGACGAGAAGGTGGCAGCGAAGGCTGCGGGGTCGGCAGGAGAATCGGTTGCCGAAACCCCTGGTGGGAATGCGCTGGAGGAGGCCGAGGAGTCGTCGTCAAGCTATGACCCGATGCCTAAGTCGAACTTTGGTATCGCCCTGATGCTGGGTATTGCGTACTCGGCATCGATTGGTTCGCTGGGCACGATTATCGGTACTCCGCCGAATGCCATGCTGGCGGCCTACATGGCAGAGCAGGGAGTCAACATCGGATTTGGCCAGTGGATGCTCCTGGGTGTCCCGGTGGCGATTGTGCTCATGTTCTGTGCATGGTTCCTGTTGACCAATGTACTGTTCAAGCCGGAGATTACGCATATTCCGGGTGGTCGCGAACTCATGCGTGATGAGCTTAAGCGCCTCGGCCGTATGTCGGCTGGTGAACGACGCGTGCTCATGGTGTTTATCGCGGCTGCGCTGGCGTGGGTCTTTGTTCCGGTGCTGCTGCCCGACACCAAGATTGCCGATGCGGTAATCGCGATGACGGTAGGTATTGCGCTGTTCATCATTCCAGGCGGCCCTGATGGTGTGAAGCTGATGCGCTGGGAAAATGCGTTAGAGCTGCCATGGGGCGTGCTGCTGCTCTTCGGTGGTGGCCTGGCGCTGTCCTCGCAGTTCGGCGCCTCTGGGTTGTCGGACTGGATTGGTGACCAACTGGCTACTCTCGGCTGGATGCCAGTGGCTGCACTTGTGGTTGTCGTCGGCACAGTTGTGCTGTTCCTGACCGAGTTCACCTCGAACACCGCGACGGCCGCAACCTTCCTGCCGCTGGTTGGTGCCATGGCAATCGGTCTGGGCCACGACCAGATGATCTTCGCAGTTCCGGTTGCTCTGGCGGCTACCTCGGCGTTCATGATGCCGGTTGCAACACCACCCAACGCCATCGCCTACGGCTCCGGCTACGTCAGCATGGACAACATGGTCAAGGCCGGCGTTTGGCTGAACATCATCGCGCTGATTGTGATTTCCGTGGCTTCGCTGACACTGCTGCAGTGGGTATTCGGCATCGTGTACTAGCGGGGTATTCAGTAGCCGGTAGCGGATGATGGTTCAGTGCGCTAGCACCACCGGACTGCTTTGCCTAGCGTTGCTTAGATTCCCCCCCCCCTCGCCCCGTTCCACTGTGGTGGTTCGGGGCTTTGGGCTGCAAATGTGAAACTGTGTGAGTTTATAGCACTTTCATGCCATTTTTCCGCCCATTTTTGACATAAGCGCAGTCAGTAACTCGTACAAACCCACCGGCCCTAACCACCAAAATAAAACCGGGCCCGAATAAGGTGTGAAACCTCGTTCAAGCCCGATTCTTTGAGTCTAGCTAGTAGCTCCCACTAACACGCCAAGTGAAAGCGCTACTCCAAGTAGTCGCGCAGGACTTGCGAGCGCGACGGATGACGCAGTTTGGACATCGTCTTGGACTCAATCTGACGGATACGCTCGCGCGTCACACCGTAGACCTGGCCAATCTCGTCAAGAGTACGCGGCATGCCGTCGGTAAGGCCGAAGCGCAAGCGGACGACACCAGCTTCACGTTCCGAGAGAGTCTCCAGCACGTCGCCAAGCTGATCCTGGAGGAGCGTGAAGCTGACGGCATCAACGGCGATGACTGCCTCGGAGTCCTCAATGAAGTCACCGAGCTGGGAGTCACCCTCGTCACCGATCGTCTGGTCCAGCGAAATCGGTTCACGAGCGTACTGCTGAATCTCGAGGACCTTTTCCTCGGTGATATCCATTTCCTTGGCGAGCTCTTCCGGGGTGGGCTCGCGGCCCAAATCCTGGAGCAGCTCACGCTGGATACGACCGAGCTTATTAATGACCTCAACCATGTGAACCGGAATACGAATGGTTCGAGCCTGGTCAGCCATTGCACGCGTGATTGCCTGACGAATCC
Source organism: uncultured Corynebacterium sp. (assembly GCF_946998835.1). Lineage (GTDB taxonomy): Bacteria > Actinomycetota > Actinomycetes > Mycobacteriales > Mycobacteriaceae > Corynebacterium. Next base: position 68,432 of record NZ_CAMQAZ010000010.1, read on the forward strand.
ACCACGTTGCGTAGGTCGAGAACTTATAACCCTTGGTGTAGTCGAACTTCTCGACCGCGCGAATCAGGCCGAGGTTACCCTCCTGAATCAAATCGAGGAAGGCCATGCCACGGCCTGTGTAGCGCTTAGCCAGAGACACCACGAGACGGAGGTTGGCCTCCAGCAGGTGGTTCTTGGCGCGCTGGCCATCGCGAGAAATCTCGCGCAAGTCTCGCTTCTGAGCGTAAGCGATGCGCTCGCCGGCCTGCTTGGCCTCATCAATCTTGTACTGCGCGTACAGACCAGCCTCGATGCGTTTAGCGAGGCTGACCTCTTCCTCGGCGGTCAGCAGCGCGACCTTGCCAATCTGCTTGAGGTAGGCGCGGACCGAGTCAGCAGAGGCGGTGAGGGCAGCGTCCTTGCGGGCCTGACGCAGGCGAGCGGACTCGTCCTCGTTCCAGACCTCGTCGCCCTCGTCCTCGTCTTCATCTTCTTCGTCGTCCTCGTCCTCGTCGTCCTCATCTTCATCATCGTCGAGGTCGTCGTCTTCGAGGTCGTCATCATCCAAATCATCGTGAAGATCATCGTCTTCGAGATCATCATCCAGATCTGGGTCGTAGTCCCGCTCTTGCTCCAAGTCGTGGTCGAGGTCCTCGTCTTCGAGCTCCTCGTTCTCGGTTGCGTCGAGAGCCTGAGCGTCCTTTGCCTTAGCTGCAGCGGCCTTTGCCGCAGTGGTCTTCGCAGCCGTTGCCCGCTTAGTCGCCTTCTTAGCAGCAGCCTTACGAGTGGTCTTCTTCGCCGTAGTTTTCTTAGCGACCGACTTCTTGGCCGCCTTCTTTACGGTCTTCTTGGCAGCTGTCTTTTTGGCAGTGGCCTTTTTCGCCGCCGTCTTCTTAGCAGCTGTCTTTTTGGCAGCAGTTTTCTTCGCGGCAGACTTCTTTGCCACGGTCTTCTTCACTGCCTTTTTGATGGCCTTCTTTACAGCCTTCTTTGCAGGAGTAGCTGAACCGGTGCCACTCCCGGTGGATTGGTCCTGAGCTTGCCCCAGTTCGTTGCCTGCCACGAACGCCCTTTCACGATGTACGTTGTGTGCGCCGCCAATGCCGCCGGTAGCTCCTGTCCGTTAGAGAGAAGCTACCCGCGCCAGTGGTGCGCCTTTACTTCGTCTGTAGCCAGCTAACCGAATGCAAAAACACTCGGAGCCAACCTTTTCGTGTCACGGTCATCAGTGTTGCATTTCTGGCTCCTAGCGAAGAAGCGATTGGTAAAAACCATCGTCGAAGCAGTGTGCTCGACTTCGTTTCACCTATCCTCCTCGAGCCTGTTGATTATTCAACCTTGCCGTGAGTCAACTTCTTATTGTAAACCAATTCTGAAAACTGCCGCCACGGGGCATGGCTTGAGCACACTGTCAAGCCGTGCGCACACACGGCAACCTTCAAATTAGAACCGTGGCCTGCTAAGGGTAAAGGCCCTGGTCAGCGGCGAAGGCGGCGCCTGCGATACCTGCGTTATTGTTCAAACTTGCGGGAATAACTGGAGTCTTGCATGTCAGTAGTGGAATCCACTTTTCATGTTCGCGACTGATTCCACCGCCGACGATAATCCTCGATGGCCAGAACAGTGCCTCATAGGTCTTCAGTACTTTGCTGACGCGCTCAGCCCACTGCTCGAAACTAAGACCCTCCACATCTTTAACTCGTGCCGAGGCAAAGTGCTCGGCCTCCATATCGTCAATAAGGAGGTGACCGAGCTCCGAATTGGGGTAGAGCAGACCGTCATGGATGAGCGCGGAGCCGATGCCGGTACCAAAAGTCAGTAGCAGCACAGCGCCGGTTTTATTATCCGGGTCGCCAAACTGGACTTCAGCGAGACCGGCAGCGTCAGCGTCGTTAAGCACGTGTGCCTTGTTGTTGGGCAGATGCTTAGCGAAGAGCTCTTGGCAGTTCGTATTGACCCAGGAATCGTCGATATTGGCGGCCAGCAGGGCAACCTGATTCTGCACAACAGATGGAATAGTGATGCCGACGTCGGAGTCCCACTGCGCAATCTCTACGATTTCCGCAATGGTCTTCGCAACAGCCTCCGGGGTTGCCGGCTTCGGCGTGAAAATCTTGATGCGATCGCCAATGAGCTGACCCGTATCAAGGTCGACGCGGCCGCCCTTGATTCCCGAGCCCCCGACATCGATACCAAATCCAATTCGTTGTCCCATAGCTGAAATTGTACGAAAGGGACACAATTGGTGGCATGGACAATGATTCACACGAGACCGCACAAACCACCAACTCTGCAGGTAATGCGATATTTACCGATTCCCAAAATAGGGCATCTACGCACCCTAGTGTCAGGGAACTGCGAGGTCGCGCGGTACTCATCGCGCGCGCTGCTGCAGCACATATCGCCCGTCGCAGGGCCGAACTCGGCACCGATGGGGTTCTTGCAAGTACCCAGACAAAAACCTCTGCTGTTGATCCCGTCACTGTCGTCGACCGAGAGTCTGAGGAGCTCATTCGCGCACTCATCAAAACCTTTAGCAGTACCGATCGTATTGTGGGCGAGGAAGGCGGGCTTGACGACGGCGCGAGCTCGCCGGCTCACAGCACCGGGTCGAGCGAACCGGTGACCTGGATCGTCGATCCCATCGACGGCACCGTGAACTTCCTCTATGGCCTCCCCAACTTTGCCGTGAGTATCGCCTGCGCGGTGGGGGATGAAGTCGTGGCTGGAGCAGTGGCAAATGTGGCCTCGGGTGAGATTTATAGCGCGGCGAGGGGAGAAGGTGCCCAGCTGTCTCGATGGGATGGCAGTGTGTCGGAGCTCAAGTGTTCCCCGACTACCGAGCTCAGAAAAGTACTAGTAGCCACTGGTTTTAGCTATTCGGCAAGACTGCGGAAGATACAGGGGCAAATCGCGTCGCAGTTGCTGGGGCAGTGCCGGGATATTCGACGGATGGGTTCAGCGGCACTCGACCTGTGCATGGTTGCAAGCGGGCGAGCAGATGCATATTACGAGCACGACATCAAAATCTGGGACTATGCAGCAGGTGCACTGATTGCCGCTGAAGCAGGAGCGAAGGTTCGCGTTCCGAAGTTTCGGCAGTCCGCACATGCGGCCGGACGACCGGAGGGAGATCCACTGGATTTCGGTGTCTGTGCGGCGACCCCGGCAGTTGCCGACGTGTTCTTCGCAGCATTTGACGGCGCGGTCGCGCAAGTGCGGCAGTAGGGCCGTGCCCCTAAGAGCAGGTACCTGAACGGGTAGTGCTCAGGCTCTCCAAGTCGGCCTGTTCGCCGCGGTTCAAAGCGGCCATAGTCTCTTCGACTTGGCTGGTTACTTCAAACTCCTTAAAACCCCTGCCCAGGGACACGTCAACAGTTGCATCGGGTCGACCATCGTGAACGAGTTCAAAGCAGGGGAAGAGCGCGTGTAGGGCCGCAGCATGTCCGTTGAATTCTTCGCCGAAGCGCAGCTGACCGAAGCAACCGAGGTCCTGGTTTTCTACCAGGGGGTCGTTGCCATAAGGAGTGTGCTCATCAGAAAGGAAGCTGAGTTGCCGCAGTTGCTCGGCGACGGTGGTGGCTTGGCCAACTTGACCGTTGGCGTTATAGACGCGGACGTGGACCTCAGATGGTGGGACGACGTGCTCGCCAATCAGCGTCGTTGAAGATACAGGGGTACCAGCAGAGGGAAGAGAGCAGGATACTGGAAAATTGGTTGGCTCACTGCGGAAAGCCAGCACCCATGACCCCGACGCGATTAGTAGGGCAACTATAGAAACGACCACGTAGGGCGCAATTTTGCGGCGCTGTGATGCTCTGTAGGTTGTCAAGGGTCCTGAACTCATAGCAGTCATGTTATCTTCTCGTCGATAAGTCAGCGTAAAAACAGCTAATGACCTGCAGAGATGACAGATGCAGTGAATTGTCTTAATATCCGCTGAGAAAGGCGCTAGAAAATACAACGTGTCAATCGGCTCAAGGCGTTGTATTGTCCGAGAAAAGACAGTTCAGAATATCTAGAAAAGGTCCAGAAAGAAGGTTAGGGACATGGCTGTAAACTACGATGCCCCGCGTACTCGTGAAAGCGAAGAGCTGGAGACCGATTCCCTCGAGGGCCTTCAGGCTGCGTCCGCCGAAAAGGAAATCGATGACACCGACGACGGCGAGATTGTCGAGCCTTTCGAGCTGCCAGTAGCCGATATCGCCGGTGAAGAATTCGATATGGATGTCGCGCCTAAAGGTGAAGACGAATTCACCTGTGGCTCCTGCTTCATGGTCATGCACCGCTCGATGATTGCAATCGATAACGGTGACGGATTCCCCATCTGCCAGGATTGCGCATAGGTTTAGGACTTTTAAGAGCTCATTCAATTCTTCAGAGCTCACCCAACAAAACCGCCACTAGCACGACTGCGGTGGCGGCGCTGGGGCCGTCGTCAAGCGTGAAGCGGCGGTGAGAAAAGTTGCTTAGCTAGCGGTCAAGGAGACTGTCAAGCAGCGCCTCGGGGTGTCGGGTGGAAACCAGCCAATAGGGGGTGGGGTCATCCGGATCGTCGAGAACCAGCAGCACCATCGTGGGAATCCACGTGTGCGTAACCAGGAACGCCGCCGGGTCGAGCTGGCGGCCAAGCGCGTTGCGCTGTGCGGACTTCGGGACCACTAGGGATTTGGCAATCACGGACGCGGGCAAAACGGCCGTGCCGGCGTGAAGCCAGCGTTCACCACTGCTGTCGACTTCCACCGACACTGTGGTCTTTGACATGGTCAACAGCACCCACACGCCCACGGCGAGACAGATGATGCCGCCGACGACAAACCACATCGGCGAACGGTTAAAACCAATTTGGGCGGTGCACACGAAAACAGCGGCAGCGCCGAGTGCCCAGAACCACCAGGGGACCCAGAGCTTTTCGGAATAGACAATCGATGAATCTCCGCCCGAGCTCATTGGCATTGCCGCACCATCGGAGGTGCTTGCCGAGCTGTCGTCATGACGAGGCTGCAGGTTATCTTTTCCACTCACGGTTAACCATTCTAGGGCACGGCTATGCTCGGTATTGATAAGGCCGAAGTGCGGTTCTTAGAAGAAGCGACTGTGAAGGACATACAAGGACATGACTTATGCCCCGGTACGAGTGAAGAAACTCCATGAGGACGCGGTGATTCCCCAGCGTGCGCATGCCGATGACGCTGGCGTGGATCTGAGCTCAGCGGAGGATGTCGTGTTGGCACCAGGGCAGCGGGCACTTGTGGGCACTGGTATCGCCATTGCGTTGCCAGCAGGTACCGTGGGGCTGGTTCATCCTCGTTCCGGACTGGCTTTTAAGAAAGGGCTATCCATCGTTAACGCCCCCGGCACAATTGACGCCGGTTATCGTGGCGAGCTGAAGGTGTGTTTAATCAACCTGGACCCGGACAATGTAGTGGAGGTTGCCAAGGGGGATCGAATTGCCCAGCTGGTCGTGCAGAAAGTGGAGCTCAGCCCAATGGTCGTGGTCGATGAACTCGATGAGACGGAGCGCGGAGAGGGCGGTCACGGATCCACCGGGGTCTCGGAATCGCTGTAAAAAACTTCTCTGACAGCGCGGGGACCCCGCCAAGTGTGGTTCAATGCGTGAAGAGCGCAAGATAGCGTTTAAGAAAACTTTTACAAAAATTTCTTTTTAGCGAGGTGTCAATAAACCACTATGTGGCCATTTGGAAAGAAGAACCAGTCAGAGGAGACCGCTGCTGAGGCAGAGGCCACCGCCGAGTCCGTCGCACCGGTCTCTGATGAAGCTACCGACGCCGTGCGTGACGACGCGCCGGAGACCTCCGTGGCCGACGCGCCGGTTAACGGTCCATTTGATCGCGATAGCGCTAGCCCAACGCAGTTTGATTTTTCGGACTTTGCGAAGGCCAGCCTGAATCTTGGTTCGATGCTGCTGCCCATCCCACACGTGGGTGATATCCAGGTCGAAATGGGGCCGACGGGTCCGACTATGCTGCACGTCGCCACGCAGCACGGGCGGGTAACGCCAGTGGCCTTTGCTGCTCCGACTTCGGGTGGTCTCTGGGAGGAGTCCGCGCAGGAGATTAAGGAAGGTCTCGAGTCGGATGGCCTCGATGTTCACGTCGAGCAGGGGCCGTGGGGTTCTGAGGTCGTGGGTCGCACCTCTGGCATGGAAATGCGCATCATTGGTGCCGACGGTCCGCGGTGGATGCTTCGTATGACAGCCTCGGGTCCGGCTGATCAGGCTGAGGAGCTTGCGGACCTTGCCCGTGGCGTCCTGGCCCGTAGCTTCGTCTCCCGCGGTGATAATCCAATGCCGGCAGGTCAGCCTCTGCCAGTCACACTCCCGGCCCAGATGGCTGAACAGATTCGTCAGGCATACCAGGAACAGACTCAGGCCGCTCAGGTTGAGGGGGAGCCGGGGCAGATGCCCGGAGCTACCGGCATCAACCCGGATGGTTCCACTAACTAGCTAACTCATTAGGGAGCAGGGCCAGCAGAGAAAATCTAGCCGCCGGACTAGCTAGAAGACTCACATCTAGCCCCACCATGCACCCGATGCCGCCGTCACCCGACGGCGGCATTTGTATCTACAGCGGGTAGAATCTCGCTGCGTGAACATCGAAGTGACTATTGACCGTCCGGCTGCCGGCGGAGAATTCATTGCCAGTTTTGACGGACGTATCGGTTTCGTCACAGGTGGCATCCCCGGCGAGCGAGTTATTGTCGACATCGCCAATCCAGATGCCAAGCTGTGGCGCGGTAACGTCGTCGAGGTCCTGGAAGCTTCCAAGCACCGTATTCCGCAGGCTTGCCAGGCCGCACAGGACGGTGCAGGTTGCTGCGATTGGGGCTTCATTAGCCCGGCGTACGCGGCGCGGCTGAAGGCCGATGTCCTCGCCGATTGCCTGCGTCGTCTGGGTCGTTTCACCGTCGATGAGCTGCCCGCAATCGATGTCCTTCCGCTGGCGCCAGCCTCCCATTGGCGCACGCGTGTGCGCCTCGGTGTGGACAGCCAGGGGCGCGCAGGTCTGCGTCGCTTTCGCTCACACGATTTGAGTGTCGGTACTGAGTGTGCTCAGACAGTTCCCAATCTCATCGCTGGCTTTACGACGGCCGGAACCATCCCGGTCTCAGAATCAGCTCGCGGTAGGGGGCGCAAGAGCCGAGATTCCGGAGAGCTCCATGTGGCCATGGACGATGCAGGTAACCGAAGTGCTGTGTATGTTTCCGGTAGCGGCCGAAACCGGAAGCAGACGGTAATCGAAGGTGAACCAACCACACGGCACACTGTTCACGGTATTACTTTTGATGTGCCGACTACTGGCTTTTGGCAAGCTCACTGCCGTGCTCCTGAGTTTTACGGCTCGCGCATTATTGACTTATTGGCTGGCCAACCCATCACCTGTGCATGGGACCTCTACGGCGGGGCAGGGGTTCTGGCCGCGGCGCTTCGTAAGGTTGTTGGCTCAGAGGGCTCAATCCTCTCAGTTGAAGGTTTTGCTGCCGCGGCGGCGGCAGGGCGCAAGGCATTCACTGCAGCCGATCACGGTGAGCGTGCCGAGCCAGCGGCACCGGTCCGATTTGTAACCGGTGATGTCACCAAGGTCGTGCGCCGGGAAGTCGCCAATGAGGAAACGCCCGATCCAGATGTTGTTGTGCTCGACCCTCCGCGTACCGGCGCAGGTAAGGATGCCATTGCCGCAATCGCGGAAGCTAAGCCACGCGTAGTTGTCCACTTCGGCTGCGATCCGGCGACTTTTGCTCGCGATGCCCGGTATTGGGATGACCACGGATATCGGTTGAAGCATATCGAGATTGTCGATGCGTTTGGCCTAACGCACCACTTTGAGACTATCGCAGTGTTGGAGCAAAGCTAATCAGAGCGGATGCCGCAGAGGCGCAAGAACATAGGCACCGACGACGTCGGCAAGCAATTGCGCCTGCCATGGGCGGAAACCCTGCTCACTGAGATGGGTCGAGATTTCCTGGACAGTGGGCAGGCCGTTGGCGTAGTTATCGTGGTGCCGGAATGCGAATGAGTTCAGCGCACGACTGTGAATCCACCAGACCAGCTCACGGGTCTGGGTGGATGTAATCAGAGTGTCTTTGCGGAGATGAATCCGTGCGCAAATGGAATCGATTGTTTCTTGCGCGTGCTCATGGATCTCGGCGGCCTGGGGAAAATGTTCCGCCCACCGTCGAAACTGTGGCATTCCGCTACGAGATGGCCGCTTTGGCTGTGGCCATGAGGACTTTGGGGCCTGACGGGCTTCATTGACTACACGGAGCCATGCGTCGGCGGCACCGCGACGGCGGCGGGGAAAACCACGGATGGCGGTCAGTTCACCGTGTGTACGGGGAAGCGTCTCTGCGATAGTACGCAAAACGCTGTGCCCCATGATGTGGGTTGGGGACACGTCACGTTGTTTTGCGATTTCATCCCGCTCAGTCCACAGCGCACGGGCGACGTGGAGTTGTTCGGGGGTGCGCAGCTTCCCGATACCTTTGAGGCCCTCCCACGACTGTCCGGCCTGGAGACCAGCGAGGTACTTGCGGTGAGTAGCGAGTTCACGTTCGCATTCCTGTTCCAGCCATTCCAAGCGATCGAGCTCAGCGAGGGCTTGGGAGAGTACCTCAGCGAGCTCGATGAGGAGCTCGACGTCTAGGGCCGCGTAGTCCAGCCAATCTGATGGCAGTGGGCGAGTGGACCAATCCTCTCGGCCGTGCCCCTTGGCAAGCCCAATGCCGAGCATTTTTTCTGTTAAGGCTGCTAAGTTGACTCGCTTTAAGCCGAGGAGCCGACCTGCCAATTCGGTATCAATGACTTTGGCGGGATACAGGCCCAGGGCGGCCAGGCAGGGAAGGTCAGAATGGGCCGCGTGAATAATCCACGTCAGGCTGTTGATTGAGGCACCGAGTTCGGCCATGGCCTCGCGGCCGTATTCGGGGTCGATGAGAAAGGTACCGGCTCCGCGGCGTCGAAACTGAAGCAGGAATGCACGGTCATCGTAGCGATACGCGGAAGCGCGTTCAGTATCGACTGCAAGCCAGCCAGTCCCTTTGGCCAGCTGCTTGCCGGCGGCGATAATGTCGTCGACATCGGAGAGTACGCGGGGAGTTCCCTCTATAGGGGCAAGTCTTACTTCAACGTCCGCACTCGTCTCCACGTCGGAACTCATCACTGGCCTTCCCGTTATTGGTACTAGCCCAGCATGGATACGCCGACAGGTGGCAGACCAGCGACATTAGCCAATACCTGAGCGAAAGATTCAACATGGCTGCGCAGGTCGGCGCCACGGGCCGTCCACGATGCGCGCATCTCCAGCTGGAAGGCCTGCGGCTTGCCGCCGATTTCGCCATAGCGGACAGAGTTAGTTGTAGTCACTGTGCCGCCTAGGTTGGAAAGCTCTGCATTGTTTTCAGCAAGAGCTTCAGTGAGCCATTGCCAGGCGACCTGGGGAAGTAGTGGATCTTCCGCGAGGGAAGCCTCCATGTCTGCTTGGATGTACGCAACCAAACGCATGTCGCCATCCCACGTCTCCTCGCTACGGGGATCGTGGAGGAGGATTAAGCGGCCAAAAGCATCGTCGTCCGAGGATTCCGGGACAATATCGGCTTCGGGCTGCGTGACCTCAAGCGAGACAGCGTGGCTAAAGGGGGCCAGCTTCTGCGGTGGCCGAACAGTGCCCAGAGCAATCTCAGGTCGCAGTTCTGCGGAGTGCATTGACTCGACCGCGGCGCGGAAGTTCTGTGGCGTTGAATCGGTTCCATTCACGCGCCTGAACTTAGCTAGATGTCGCGTGCGTTAGTGGGAGGCGCGCCGAATAATGCGGTGAAAGCAACAGAGTGATGACCATTGGTACGCCTTGGGGAGGGTGATTTCGCCGTTCTTAGCACCCCACATACCAAATTTTAAGGTAGGTGATGCATGATTGTCCGTATGAACAATCGTCGCACTTTGACTGATGCCCCGATTCTTGATGCAGCCTACGGTCGCACACCTTCTCGTCGTCCGGTATGGTTCATGCGACAGGCAGGCCGTTCGCTGCCTGAATACCGTGAGGTTCGCAAGGACATCGGAATGTTGGATTCCTGCTTCCGTCCGGAGCTGCTTGCAGAAATTACTATGCAGCCGGTGCGCAGGCACGATGTTGATGCTGCGATTCTGTTTTCCGATATCGTCGTTCCGCTGAAGGCAGCGGGCGTGAACTTGGACATCGTTCCCGGCCGTGGTCCGGTAATGGATACCCCGGTGCGTTCGGAAGCAGACATCAAGGCTCTTCCTGAAGTCACGGAAGAGCAGCTCGCTCCCGTCGTTGAAGGCATTGGCCTAATTTTGGAGGAGCTAACGGATTCCCAGGCTCTTATCGGTTTCGCGGGAGCACCATTCACCTTGGCGTCGTACCTCATCGAAGGCGGGCCGTCTCGCAATCATGAGCGCACCAAGGCACTCATGCACTCCGATCCGGAATTGTGGGATCACTTGATGCAAAAGATTACCCCGATGGTGATTACCTTCCTGCGCGCACAGATCGTCGCTGGTGTGGATGCCGTGCAGCTCTTTGATTCCTGGGCCGGCTACCTCACCGAGCGCGACTACCGCCGTTTCGTGTTGCCGTACTCCACGGAGATTTTCCAGGCCGCCGCCGACGCTGGAATTCCGCGCATCCACTTTGGTGTCGGCACCGGTGAGCTCCTCGGGGCGATGGCTGAAGCCGGCCCGGAAGTCATGGGCGTCGACTGGCGTGTACCGCTGGACGTTGCTGCCAACCGCATCCGTGCCACGCTTTCCGACGTCAACCGAGGCGCAGACCCGGCGCAGAACAGTCTTGCACTACAGGGCAACCTGGACCCGGCAATTTTGTTTGCCAGTGAGGCTGCCATGACCCAAGAGATTCAGCGCATTTGTGCTGAGGCTGACCGCGCCATCAAGCGTGGTGACGCCCGTGGCCACATCTTTAACCTGGGACACGGCGTGCTGCCACACACGGAGGCGGACGCAATTACCCGCGCTGTAGAAATCATTCACGCGACGTAGACGCTGATGCACCAGGTGTGTAAAGGTGCGCACTAGTTCATTTCCTACAAGTCTTATCGACAGTGCCCACATGTAATAGGGGCATAGAGAAAGCGTACGAAATATCGTGGTTGTACAACCTCCTACCATTGCCGTTGTCGGTGGCGGAATTTCCGGTTTGACCGCAGCATATGAGCTGCGTAAGAAAATGGGGCCCGCCGCTCGAATCATTGTTATTGAGGCCAACTCACAGGTTGGTGGCAAGCTGAAGACTCGACTAGGCGCTAACGGTCCTCTTGAGGCGGGTGCTGAGGCCTACCTGGCCTTCCGTCACGACGCCACTGAGTTTTTCAAGGAACTCGGTTTGGCAGATCAGCTAGTCGCCCCTTCCGGGCTGCCGTCCAAGCTCTACATTGGCGGCGAGCTTAAGGACCTCCCGCGAAATACTGTAACCGGCATTCCGGGAAGTTCGGAGGGGCTGGAGTATCTCCTCAGCGAAGAGACTCGCGCCAAGATTGATGCCGAGTCAAATCCCGAGCTCACGCCCGCCTTGCACTGGGTTTTGGGCGACGATATGAATGTCGGTCAGCTGGTCGCGGCACGTCTCGGTGAAGAGGTTGTCGACCGCATCGTCTCCCCGCTGCTCGGCGGCGTCTATTCAACCACCGCATATGACTTGGGTCTGCGTGCGACCATTCCACAGCTGGCGGCAAAACTTGACGAAATGGCGAGCGTCGGCGACCACGTCAGCCTCACTGGTGCAGTTCAGCGAGTTCTAGAGGCGCGCAAGCAGGCGCAGCAGGCGCGACTGAGTAGTGAAGCCGCAACCGATTCGACAAAGTCGAAGAGGCCGGTGGTTTTCCAGACGTTCCGCGATGGCTTCGAGGTTCTCTACAACACGCTTGTCGACGAATCGGGAGCTGACCTTCTCCTGTCGACCAAGGCCACCGGTCTACGCCAGACCGAAAGCGGCTTTGGGGTGACCGTGGAATCGTCGTCGGAAAGCGGTACGAGTACTAGCACTATCGATGCCGACGGAGTTGTGCTGGCGGCGCCTTCCGCAACCACATCGGAGCTTCTGAGCGGTCTTGCGCCAGAGGCGGCGGAGCTCATTGGTGGGGTGGACACGTCGAACTCGGCTGTGGTCGGCATGTGTTTCGACTCGTCGGAGGGATTGCCGGAGATTAATGGTGTGCTGTGCGAGATTGGCGCGGACCTGTCGGCAAAGGCGTTCACCGTGTCATCCCGAAAGTGGCCGCATATCGGAGAGCGCTACGGTGCCGTGGTTCGAGCCAGCTTCGGCCGTTTTGATGATGACTCGCACGTGCACCGCAGCGACGAGGACCTCATCGCTCGGGCGAGGGCGGATTTGGCCAAGGCGACTGGCTTTGATGCTGAGCCGACAGCGGTCTTCGTCCAGCGTTGGTGGGCGGGAATTCCGCGCTTTGGTATGGGGCACGGAGGCTTGATGGATTTTGCTCGCCAGGACTTGGACTCGGTGTCGAAGCTAGCGGTAACGGGTGCATGGCTCAGTGGCCCCGGCATTCCGGAGTGTATTTCCAATGCTAAGACGGCTGCGGGCAAGGTTATCGCTGACTTGTCGTGACGGTATGAGACCGACGCTGTGTGTATAACCGGCTCTGAGTTAGTGACCAGCGCTTAAGCGACTAGCGCTGGGCCAGTAATTTTCACAATACTTTCAACAGAACTAGGAGAATCGACATGACTAAGCTCGATTACAAGAAGCTCAATGACACTATTCGCTACACCATGTGGTCTGCCTTCAAGGTGACTCCGGGAGCGCTCGGCGATAACCGTGAAGAGGCGGTTGCCAAGACGAAGGAATTCCTGGCTCGTTACGAAGATACCGACCTGATTGTTCGCGGTTTCTACGATGTCTCCGGCATGCGTGCTGAGGCCGACTTCATGTTCTGGATTCACGCGGAGAAGATTGAGGACCTGCAGGCCTTCTACAACGCCTTCCTTCGCGAGACTCCGCTGGGGCAGGCTTCCACTCCGCACTGGTCGAATGCTGCGTTGCACCGTCCGGCCGAGTTCAACAAATCTCACCTGCCGTCGTTCATCATGGGCGAGGAGCCGGGTCGTTGGATTGCGGTCTACCCGTTCGTCCGTTCGTACGACTGGTACCTGCTTGAGCCGACTGAGCGTCGCCGCATCCTCGCTGAGCACGGCATGGCCGGGCGCGACTACCCGGATGTGCGTGCTAACACGGTCCCGGCATTCGCGCTCGGTGACTACGAATGGATTCTCGCCTTCGAGGGGCCGGAACTCGACCGTATCGTCGACCTGATGTGGAAGATGCGCTACACAGAAGCGCGCCTACATGTCCGTGAAGAGATTCCTTTCCACACCGGCCGTCGTGTCGATGACATCGCGGAGATCATCAACGCTCTGCCGTAATTCAATAGAAAAAGTTACAGCGCCGCTGAGTGACCCCAATCTGTTGTTGGGCCGCCCCAGCGGCGCTGTACTTTTATTTAGCTTTAACTCGTGGTCAGCGGGGTAGTGCAAAGATCAATGGTGCGGATTTTCCCCCGCCAGGCGCATAGCTTGTGAATCTGCCGATTATCTAATCGACGGCTGTGTCTGGCTCCAAAGCAAGTGAAATCGAGTTAATGCAGTATCGCAGGTCAGTCGGCGTATTGTAGCCTTCGCCTTCGAAGACATGACCGAGATGGGATTTGCAGCGACTGCAAAGCACCTCAGTGCGCACCATTCCGTGGCTTGTGTCGCGGCGTTCGATGATGCGATCACCAGCAAGGGGGGAGAAAAAGGATGGCCACCCGCAGTGAGAGTGGAATTTCTCATTTGATCGAAACAGCTCGTAGCCACAAGCTCGACAGCAGTATGTCCCCTTAGTTTCAGTATCGGTGTATTCGCCAGTAAAGGCGCGTTCGGTACCGGCTTGGCGCAAGACCTGGTACTCGGCCTCACTCAAGCGCTCACGCCATTCCTCGTCACTCAGGTTCCAATCTTCAATGTGAGAATCAGCCATTGTGAGAAACCTCCTCGAACTCTTGGGCAGATTGTCGATTGAACTTTTTACCTGCAATCTTCCAGTCACCCAGCCACGCGAAACCTGAAGCGAAGCTGCGACCGTTAACGGAGTCGACAATAGTCATTCGAATTAGCTCAGCGGTGATAGAAAGAATGAGAATAGCCCATCCAATTCCGCCAATCGCAATGGTAAACCATGGGTAGAGCAGGCTAGGGCCAGTGACGAACCAGCTGGCGTAGAAGAAGCAGAGCACAACGCCAAGCCCAGCTCCAACATTCAGCATGGCTGTCGATCCGACATTTCCCTCATTATCGGTATCGGCTATCAGAGGGCGAATAATAGTGAGCACCATTGGTAGGAGCATCATCGAGTAATACTGTTGTCCTAAGCTCGAGAGGAAAAATGCTCCGGTAAAGAGGATTCCCGAGGTTGTGGTGAGCCAAAATTTCTCGTCTCGTTCAAGCCATCGTAAAAGTAGTACGACAGATGCAAGGACAAAGATGCCGAAGAAAATTCGCCACAGCAGAATCAAGGTTGAATCCGCACCGAGCCAGACTAGCTGTCCGGTCAGAGACGCATTCGCATAGTCTCGAACAATTCCCAGGTAAGGGATGGTGATGTCGATGTAGTCCCGTGGCTGAACCATGAGCGGCCAGGCCATAACGTTCAACGCGATGACCACACCAATTCCAGTTAGTACCGTTGAGAATTGCCTACGCATAAAAGGGAGAAACAGCAATGGCAAGAAGACGGGTTTGATAGTGATTGCAATGCCGATAATCAGGCCTGCAAGTAAGTTACGTCGCTGCTCCAGCGCGATGAGGAAGAGTACTAAAGCCAGGAATAGCGAACCGTTGACATTCGTAAAATCAAGCGTATTGGTGATGGGCTCTGTGAGATAGAGCAGCGCCAGTGAAGCCGGAATAATGGGGCTAAACCGTGAGACTCCGAGCCACCTGAGCAGCAAAATAATTGCCACAATGATTGCTGCGGATTGCACAAAAGCAAAACAGATACGGCCGGTTTCGAGCGACCCGAAAATGCGAATCGGAGCTAAGAGCAGGGTTCCACCTGGAGAATAAAGATAGTGGGGGTCCGTCGTTACGTAGTTCTCCGAGTAAACGGGAACCCGCGAAACAAATCGATCGACCGCTGACCAGACAGTAGTAAAATCATCCGTTCCAGCGAGATTTTTCGGCAAGATCCATGTGCGATGAAAAATCACCACAAACGCTATAGGCCACAAGAATGCATTGAGGCCCCGCATCAAATGCTGTGGCAGCGGGCGAGGGGACGTCGAAGGGACTTCCGGCGTATCCCGGGGCGCTTGTGTCGGTGCCATCGCGCTCGCGTCGATTTTTGGTTTACTCACAGTACTCCACCCTACTGGGTGAGACTCCGAGAATAGCGTAGGAAGATATGTGAGTCTGCCCGCAAGATGTCTTGCACTTTGAAAGCTTGTGGGGATGCGGACGCTGATTCCTCATTCCCATCATTGTCTCCGAACGTCAGTGGTCCGTTTCCTACCCAGGTCGGGGACAAAGTAAGGAACATTTCGTCGATGCATCCATGTTTCAACGCCTCTCGATACATTGTCGGACCACCCTCTACAACAATGTCTCGGTAGCCACGCTCAGCTAGCCACGACAACGCTTCTTTTACGGTCGGGGCAGGAAGCTTGACGACGATGGCGCCCGCCGACTCCAACTTTTTTATCTTGTCTTCGTGTGCGGCCTTATCCTTTTCGTTATCAAAAGAGTCTTCAGGTGAAGTAAAGATGATCGGGGGATTGGAGTCTGCGTTTGCGAAAAAATCGGACTCAACATCCAAGTCTAAGGAACGTGAGAGTGTCGACATGGTGACATGTTCCAAGCGGCCAAGCTTCCGTCGAATGGCAGCGAGGTGTTCCGGAATCTCAACCGGTCCATAATTTTCGGCCACGATTGTCCCCGTGCCGACAAAAACGACGTCGGCAAGCGCCCGAAGGCTGTTGAAGATAGTGGCATCAATGTCATTGCCAAGCTGGCCCGAGGTTCCTTCTATCGCTCCGCGACCGTCCAAGCTGGTGACTGCGATAGCGGTGACTGTGGAAGAAGCGAGGGGAGAAGTGTCTGCGACTTCTAGGGTTTGTGCTGGTCGAGTGAGAAACTGAAGGATTCTCTCGTCTGAAGGAGGTGTGGATGTGAGTGTAGCCATACCGCCGAGGTTAAGTTCACAGTTGCGGAATAGGCAAGGGCTAGCTTATAAGGGCAGTCCCATAATCGTTGCCGTTTATTGGGGTTTTACTTATAGTGAAGGCATGCGACTAACAGATACCCTTGAAAAGGCATTCAACGACCAAATCACTATGGAGCTCACCGCTTCCCACGTCTACCGCCAGCTGGCTATTGAGCTGGATCTGCTGGATCTTTCCGGCATGGCAGAGTGGATGCGTGCACAGGCGGAAGAGGAAATCGATCACGCGAACCAGTTCATTAACCACCTCGACGCGCGCGACAATCGCCCGCAGATTGGCGCTGTTGAGGCGCCGGAGGTGAAGGTCACCTCCGCAATTGATGCATTCCGCATTGCGCTCGAGCACGAGGAGAAGGTTTCGGCAGCAATCCGCAACCTGCGCAACCTCGCTGACAGTGAAGGTGACATCGACTCTCGTCCGCTGCTGGATAGCTTCGTAGTTGAGCAGATTGAGGAAGAGGACACCGTCCGCGGCATCATCGGTCGCCTGGAGATTCTGGGTGACAATGGCGCTGGCCTGCTGCGTCTGGACAAGGAGCTCGGTGCTCGCGACGCAGCATAACATCAAATTCGATATGTGAATTCGGATAGAGAAGACCGCTCCAGGGAAAAATTTCTGGGGCGGTCATTTCTTATTCAGCTGCTTTATCAATTGATGGGACTGGCGAGACAACTGGCCTCCATTCAGGGTTAAGTAACAAACGGTGTGCCCGCCCCGCAACACGCCGAGCCAGACACACTTTTTGAGCCTTAACCCTACTTAACCCTCTACTGCAGCATGCATTTTCCTCAATGCACGAAAAACTCCCCTGTGGAGAACCACAAGGGAGTTAGCGTGGAGCGGATGACGGGACTCGAACCCGCGACCCTAACCTTGGCAAGGTTATGCGC
>NZ_CAMQAZ010000011.1 GCF_946998835.1 uncultured Corynebacterium sp.
GGATTTAATCGCCATGGAGGTTGAACTTCGTCTCCAACTTTCGGTTGATGTTGACGATTCCGGCTCGTCAGCGGTGTTTTGGCAGGTGGAACTGACCTAAGCTCGAGAGCGTGGATACTCCTGAGACTCTGAACCGCAGCTGGCAAGTGCTGCGGTTTGCCCTGGATGTGTTGGTGCTGGTGCTGCTGGCGGTATGCGTGGTGCCGAACCCGGAGTGGCGAATCATCACTTATGCGGCGTGCTTTCTGGTGGTTTATATTGCGGGTTCGGTCGGACCAATCGGGCGGGCTCGCCATGGCAACGTTGCCAACGAGGTTGCGCTGACGAAGCCGCGCGGTCTGCTGCTGGGTTGGCTTGTGATTCTGCTGCTGTGCTGGGCTGCGATGGCGTTCGCAACGCTGGATGCCTCGTTCCTGGTCTTCCCGCTGTTTTTCGTAATTTTGCAGGTCACCGGTGGGCTTACCGCTGTAATCATGGTGGTTGCGACAACCGCGACGGCAATCGGTGCTATCGCTGTCCACACGCCGCTGACTTTTGGTGGTGTCCTCGGCCCCATCCTGGGCGGAACATTTGTCCTCACTGTGGGGCTGGGGTTCCGGCTTCTGCAGAAGGAGACCATCGAAAAGACCAAGGCACTAGAGGAGCTTTCGGCTGCCCGCGCCCGCTCGGAAGCGCTATCACGTCGCGCTGGTGAACTGGACGAACGCGCACGCCTCGCAGCCGATATCCACGACACTGTGGCTCAGGGCCTGTCCTCCATCCAGCTGCTGCTGCATTCGGTGGAGTCGCGCATGAAGAACGCCCCCATCGAGCATGACCAGGCCTCACTTGATTCTCTACAGCTCGCCCGCAAGGTCGCGGCCGACAATCTCGCCGAGACCCGCCGCATCATTGCAGCGCTTCAGCCGGCTCCCCTCGAAGGCTCCGACCTTTCCAGCGCGTTAGAGAACGTCTGCTCCTCCACGGTGCTCGGCGATGCTGTCAGCTTCTGCGTCGACGGCACGCCGACACGCCTGCCAGCCACCGTCGAGGCGACCATCATCAGGGTGGCCCAGGCGAGCTTGGCGAACGTCGTCAAGCATGCACACGCCACACGTTGCCGCGTCACCCTGACCTACCAGCCCGACGAAGTTCTGCTCGACTGCGTCGACAACGGCATCGGATTCGACCCCACCACACCCACCAGCGGAGACAGCGTCGGTATCGCCAACGCGCGCCGACGTGTGGAAAAGCTCGGCGGCACCTTCACCATCGAATCGGAGCCGGGGCGCGGCTGCGGAGTCAGCGTCAGTATCCCCCACGAACTCGCCTCCTAAAGAACCGCGCCTGGTATGCAGGTAGGAAACAAACGTTCACATCACCCGAGGAGTTAGCCAGGTGACCAAACCCATCGGAGTCCTCATCGCCGACGACCACCCCATCGTGCGGGCTGGTCTGCGCGCAGTCGTTGAATCGGCGCCGGATATCGTCGTGGTCGGCGAGGCCGCCAGCGCTGATGAGGCGGTCAATAAGGTACGCGCATCGCTTGACGACGACTCTTGCGACCGCATCGATTTGGTACTGATGGACCTTCGCTTTGGCGAGGCCCCTGGCACCAACACGCGCGCAGGCGGTGTCGATGCCACCGCAGCCATTCGTGCCTTGTCCGGGCGCGGTGTGAAAGCTCCGGAAGTGTTGGTTGTGACCAATTATTCTTCGGACTCCGATGTACTCGGCGCTGTGACTGCAGGTGCCGTTGGCTATCTGCTCAAGGATGCTGCGCCGGAGGAACTGATTGATGGCATCCGTCGCGCCGTCCGTGGCGAAACGGTACTGAACACGCAGGTAGCCGGGCGCCTGATGGGCCGGATGCGCAACCCCAATACAGCACTAACCCCGCGCGAACTCGAAGTGCTCGAGTTGGTCGCACGGGGGATGTCGAATAGGAAAATCGCAGAACAACTGGTGCTCACTGAAGCGACGGTGAAATCGCACCTGGTGCATATTTTCACCAAGCTAGACGTCAGCTCCCGCACCGCGGCTGTTGCTCGGGCGCAGGAGCTGGGAATGCTGGGCGAATAGGTAAGAGCTAACCTACGGGGCTTGAGCGGCGGGTTAACTCCGGCGTAGGAATAAAGGCTACCGATGTGAAGGAGTTACCAGGAGCTGGTCTCGTCGGCATTGCCCTTCTTCCAGGTCTCCCACGGAATGTTCCAGTCACCCAGCCCATCGACACCAGAGAGCGTCCCGCCAACAGTGTTCTTCACAATGACGATGTCACCACGCTTCGTGTTGTCCAGGAACCACTTAGCGTTGGCATCAGAAACATTGATACAACCGTGAGACTGGTTGACGCTACCTTGTGCCCACGTTGACCACGGTGCGCCGTGGACATAGATGCCGGAATAGGACATCTGCGTTGCGTAGTTAACCGGAGTGACGTAGCCACCATTTTCCAGCGACAGACCGTAAGTGCGAGAGTCCATCACCATACTCTGGTTGCGATCACCAATGATGTACTGACCATTCGGAGTCGGGTGAACATTTGACCCCATGGAAATGGGCATGGAGTTCACGACTTTACCGTTCTTCTTAATAACCATGGTCTTGGTCGCATCATCGGCAATAGCGATAACTTCATCACCGATAGTGAAGCTAGCTTCGGCGGACTCCGCACCGTACATGCCGTCACCGAGATCCGTACCGTAAATGTCGGACTTTACGGTAACCTTCGTGCCCGGCTTCCAGTACTCCTTTGGACGCCAGCGAACCTCAGTGTTGTTCAGCCAGTAAAAACCACCCTCCACCTTAGGTTCAGTGGTCACCTTAATGGCTTCCTCCGCGGCCTTTCGGTCCGAGATGCTCGCGCTGAACTTCACAGCAATAGGCTGACCGACACCTACAGTAGAACCATCCAGTGGAGACAGATAGCCGTTCACCTGATTAGTCGGCTCGACAGTAGTGAAAGAACTCGAAAGCTTTTCCGCACCCGAGGTTGCATTAATCTCGTAAGTTTTCGAGTAGCCCAGGGGCTCAGCAGTGGTCCACTTAGACCCCGTGGAGTCAAGCTTGCCCTTTACTTCTTTGCCCTCAGGGTTGGTCATTACGACCTTATCCAGGCGATGTCCCTCGCCAACCTCGACCGAAATGGGGTCAACCACAGAAACCTCCGTGGCATCATCCTTCACGCTCGCGACAAGACCAGCGTCTGCCTCTTTCGCCTCTTGCTGTTCGGCTTCTTCTCCGCCAACAGTACAAGCCGCTAGAGAAACAGCGGTCGCGAACGCCACCACCGTCATCGACAGACGCTTAAAAGATTGCCGCATGATCGTGCTTCACTCCAACAGTGCAATTATTAGCTAGTACTTTAGCGGGCTCACCAGCACAAACTTGATACGCCCTGAAAAAATCAGACTACCCTGCACTAGCGCTGGCCGTCCCCGAAAACAGTTAACCCGAGGTGAAAAAGTCTTATAACTGTACAGCGCCGGCTAGACAGTCACAGTTTGAAGCCCCACACAGGGCACAACATGCAAGATAGTCTGACAGTCCCTACAGTTAACCCTCTAGAAAACTGCTGTGCAACCCCCAAAAAGTTGGGCATTTGAATTGACCTGCAGAAACAGAACGTCCCCAAGAAGCGTTACCAAAAAGTAATCAGTTCACTATCCAGTGTCACCTCCCAGTCGCACCCTAGCTACCCCTTAGCCTCTCTCCGGCCATCCCCACCTACGCCCGAATTTCACAGCCACAATAGCCCGACGGCGGTTTATACCAGCCCAGCGAATATTGCCTCGAAGTTAGTGGGTACTGCCTCAAACGTTGATACAAGTCGCCAACCAACCCCACTTTGAGGTTTTTCAAACTTTTTTTGAACTTTTTTCAAACGGTTACGCAAACTCCTTACAAAAACACGCAAAAACGGCGACATAAAAACCCCGGCTGACCAGCCGATTTTACAAACAATCAGAAACCTGGTTATATATCTTTTCGTTGCCAGCGAGGAGCTCACAAAGAGAGCACCAAGCAGGAAACGGTAAGCGCCATTAGCTCAACTGGCAGAGCAGCTGACTCTTAATCAGCGGGTTCGGGGTTCGAGTCCCTGATGGCGCACGAAAGCCCAGGCCAGACAGTTTTTACTGTCTGGCTTTCGGCGTTTTTAAAGGTAACTCCCTGTTCAGGGCGTTTTTCGCAATAGCATGCCCAGGGTACATTAATCGCCCGTGCACCCGGGAAACAACCTCTAAAGGGCAGACATTGGGCACGATTTGGGCACAAAACTTCGGTAGTTTGCGGCTGCTGAAAAGCGCACAGACCCCAAGTAACCACTTGGGGCCTGTGCGCTAACTACCGAAAACTACTTCGCAGCAGCCTCGATCATCTCGCGAATGCGGTCGATTTCCTTGCTGCGGTTACGGTTGCGACGAATTCCCATTGCGATGCCGCCAACAACGAGTGCGGCGACAACACCCAGTGCCGCCTGCACCTTCGGCTCGTTCAGAACATCGACAACGCGGGTCTTTGCGTCATCCGCAACGTTCTTCGGATTCGTTCGCACGGTTAGCTCATCCAGAGTACGGGCGAGCTGGTTACGGTTACGCTCAATATCGCGCTGGATATCTTCAATGCTGCGAGCCACGTAAACTCCCTAAAAAGTTGAGTATCTAAAGTGATTGTTCGCCTAAAAGACTAACACTTCCCGTACGGCAACGTGGTCGAGCACTGGGAAATACTCCTCGAATACTCCAGAGCCAACACGCATGGCCCCAGAGTCGATACGATTAACTCATGACTACTTCTTCCGCCAACGAAAAAGAATTCGGCCAAAATAACATCCGACTGGAAGCTGGTGAGCCAGCTCCCGCGTTTACTCTTCTCAACGACGCCGAAGAGCAGGTTTCTCTGTCGGACTACGCGGGCAAGCCCGTGCTGATTTACTTCTACCCGCGGGCTAACACCCCAGGTTGCACCACTGAGGCATGCGACTTCCGCGATGAATCCGCAGCCCTGAATGGTGCCGGCATTCCTGTCGTAGGTATTTCTCCGGACAAGCCGGCGAAACTCGCAAAGTTCCGTGAGGACCACGGCTTGAACTTCACCCTCCTGTCCGATCCGGACAAGGAAACCATGACCGCGTTCGGTGCCTTCGGCGAGAAGAAGAATTACGGCAAGATTGTTCAGGGTGTTATCCGCTCAACCTTCCTGGTCAACGCTGAAGGTGAAATCGAGAAGGCCTGGTACAACGTTCGCGCTAAGGGCCACGTCCAGCGAGTCCTACGCGACTTGGGCGTAGAGTCACAGTCCACCGAGAGCTAGCTTGACACTGGCAGCCTCACCGCCGCCTACTAACCGCACACCGAGCAGACAGTTTCGCAGTCGTGAATCAACCTCAAGGAACTCCGGAGATTCTTCGTCCCCGCCGCACCCCGGCTCAACAGCGCAGCCGCGAACGGTACGCGCGAATGCTCAGCTCTGCACGCGCGGTGCTCGTGCAACATGGGTTTGAGTCCTTCACTTTCGATGAAGTAGCGCGACATGCAGACATCCCCATCGGCACCCTCTACCAGTTCTTCGCGAACAAATTCGTGATGATTTGCGAGCTCGACCGCCAGGATACAGAAGCCGTTATCGAAGAGGTCTCACGTTTTAGTCAGACGATTCCCACGCTGGAATGGCCCGAGTTCCTTTCGGAGTTCATCGACCACCTAGCTACGTTGTGGCGCGGTGATGTCTCAAGAAGGGCCGTATGGTTGGCGGTGCAATCAACTCCCGCCACCCGAGCCACGGCTGAGGACACGAAGTCCCGCCTGGTCACCGAGATCTCACAAGTGCTGCGCCCGCTGGTGCCGTCGTCAAGCGAGGCGGAACTGAACTTTATCGCCGACCTCTTAATTAACGCCACGTACGCCCTGCTGAATTATGCAGTGGACCATCCGGGGAGCGAGGCCGAACGGTCAGCACATTATGAGCTGACTGTGCAGGAAATTAAGCGCATGACAATTTCCTATCTCATGAGCGTCGCGGAAGCAGCACGTTAACAATCGCTACTGCCGACTAACAGCTGCTTTTTGGGGGGGCTAGTCCAAACGCACAATGGCAATCGCGTAGTCGCCGTCGTGCGAGATGCTTAACGACGGCCCCCGCTGCCACTGCCTATCGTGGAAGTGGCAACCCACAGCTCCGTGGAGGCGCAGGCTCACACGGCCATACGCATCCGGTTGCACCTCTATCTCCTGCCAGTCCAGCTGATCCCGAGAAATTGGCGGCGCGCTTCCGAAAAATGCCTGTGACCAGGCCTTGATGAAGGCTTCTTTAGCAGCCCAGCGGCCTGCTAAATGACGTGCCAGCGCGGCCTCTCCCAGTCCACGTCGCCTCGCCACCAGCAACTCCGCCGGCGTGAAAACTGCTTGCGCGAACTGACTGCCTGAGGCATTCAGTTGTTCCGCAAAGCCTGGGACGTGGACTAGGTCGATGCCAATCATGGGTGCAGGACACCTTCTACCAGGCGGGCACCGTCGGAAAGCAGGACGGCTTTTTCCAAAGCGGCGGGTGAGCCAAACGAACCACCGTCTGCCAGATTGCGCTCGCGAGGACGCTCATACAGCGCTTCTCCACCGTAGATGGCCTCGTCGATGCGACGCAGGCCAGCTACTTCTCGCGAGTGTGCCGCGCTCCGCCAACGCTTCGCCGCTTCTGCTCCATCATGTTGCGCAATCGCCTGGTAGAAAGCTTCCGGATGGACAACCGCAACTAAAGCGGAGACATGCCCGAATCCGAGTGAGGTGACAAACCCGGCCTTCAACGGCAGCGTGCTGCCAAAGTTGACTGTCTGCGTTGGCCATACCAGACGCGCATGCTTAGACAACACGGGATCGACGCAGTCCAGTGACTTATTCCCCGGCACGATGCCACTGCGCAGCACCTGAGTCAGACCAATGAGCTGGAAGGCCGCGGCTCCGCCCTTAGCGTGCCCGGTCAACGACTTCTGAGAGACCACGAGCAACGGATTCGACGGCGCACGACCGAGTTCATCAGCGATGCATTCATGCAGTTCGGACTCGTTGGGATCATTGGCATTGGTAGACGTATCGTGCTTGGACAACACCGCAACTTCGTCCGCAGTGACATCGAGCGCAGCAAGCGCACGGGCCAAGGAAGACTTTCCACCGCCCTGTGCTGCGGCTAGCGCACCCAAGCCGGGAGCCGGAATGGAGGTGTGCGCACCGTCGGCGAATGACTGCGCGTACGCGACTACACCAAGTACTGGTAGCCCCAGGTCACGGGCTACGTCGCCGCGGGCCAACAACACCGTGCCGCCGCCCTGCGATTCCACGAATCCTCCACGCCGGCGATCGTTCGGTCGGGAGAAGTATGCCTGATCGATGCCTCTGTCCTCCATGGTGGCGGAGTCAGCGGTAGCAGCCATGTCGCCGAAACCTGTAATTCCCTCTGTCGAGAGGTCATCGAAGCCACCGGCGACAACAAAATCGGCCTTGCCCAGGGCAATCTTGTCGACACCTTCCTCCACCGACACCGCCGCCGTCGCACAAGCGGCAACCGGATGAATCATCTGCCCATAGCCACCGACATAGGACTGCATCACGTGCGCCGCGATTACATTCGGCAGTGCCTCCTGCAATACGTCATTGGCGCGTGGCTGTCCTAGCAATCCGTCGATGTAAAGGCTACGGAGCGACTCCATCGCACCGATTCCCGTTCCCTGTGTCGATGACACCCGCGCAGGGTTCACCGCTTCGAGCAGCTGCGCTGGGCTAAAGCCGGACGACAGGAACGCATCTACGGTGCAGACGAGGTTCCACAAGCTCACACGATCTAGATTTTCCATCATGTCCGCCGGGATACCGTAGCGTGCCGGATCAAAACCCTGTGGAATTTGCCCGCCAACATAGCGACTCATCGCCATACGCCGAGGCACCTGCACTGGTGTGCCCGCAGCCCGGGTCACCAACCATTGGCCTGTCTCGGCATCAAAGCTCGCAGTGGTGTTGTCCGGATTGGACGCGACAAATGTCTCTGCTGTTTGCCGGTCACGCACCGAAAAGCTCAGCGCGCGATCCAGGTAGACCGTGGTCAGCTCGGTCATCGTATTGTCGACCAGATCGCCATCATCGGCGTACCGACGCACGCCAACTCGCGCTAGCACCTCATCGCGGTAGCGCGAAACAATGTCGCTTTCGGCAATAGCCTGCCCCTCGTCATCGAGCCAGCCACCCTCATAGGAGATTAGTCCCATTGACCAGGCCAACTCTACGATTCCCGCTGCCGAAAGATCACCGACTTCCGCCTCAAAGCGCGTCCGCGAAGAACCATATGGCCCCAGCTCGCCGGCACCGACAATGACCACCATGTCCTCCGTCGCCACTGCGATGTCATCAAAGGCCGGTGTCGTCTGCACAATAGGCCGGCGCGGACTGGGCAGGCCCTGCAGAACTCGGCTTGACGACGGTCCCTGTGCGGTAGCCACATCACCAACCTCGGCACCTTCTGCTGACTCCTGCCCCGCCTGCGCAGCTTCCTGCGCCAACTGAGCAATATTGAGGTCCACCTCGCCCAATCCGCCAGTGAGATCGGCAACGATGGGGCGTGTGCACGCCTTCTTCTTAGCCTCGACGCTGGCCAGACGAACGAGCTGGGCTGCCATTTCTTCGGTGGAGAAGGTGCGCACGCCCCGTTCTTCCACTGCAGCAACCAACGGGTCGTTACCACCCATCAGGTTGGTGCCGCGGACCCAACCAATGTGCGCATGCGCCAATGTCGTGCGGGTGCGCCAGGAATCCTCCACATTCCAGCGTGCCACCACTGCATCGAGGGCTGCCTTAGCTTCACCGTAGGCGCCATCGCCACCAAAGCGACCGCGATTCGGCGAGCCAGGCAGCACCACATGCAAGCGCTGCTGCAGATTGTTATCCCCACCGAGTGCAGACAACCCTGCAATAAGGCGTTCCACCGACCACAGAAGTAGGCGCATCTGGGTCTCGGACGCGGGGCCTGCGTCGGCAAGCGAACCCGAAACAGGCGGGGCGGCAAATGGGAATAGCAGGGTCGGCACCAGAGCTGGCTTGGTAACCACCACATCCGCGCCGATTGTCGTAGTCTGCTCGGTTCCGATCCAGTCGACAAGGGAATCCAGGTCCTGGAAGCTCGACAAGTTAGCCGGAACCACCCACATCTTCGCGTCACCTCGCGCATGTGTGCGGTAGAGCTCCTTGTAGAAGCTCAGTCGCTGGTGTCCCAGACGTGAGGTGGTCACTACCACGGTCGCGCCTTGACAGAGCAACTGCGCCACCACAGCCGAGGCAATCGAGTGTGGCGAGGCCCCGGTGACTACTGCAATCTCGGCGCTCATCTGTAGCTCATCAGTCCGGCTTCCGGCTTCTTCCGCCAGTTGACGATAAATTGTCGCCAGCTGCGTCCGACCGACCTGGTCGGCCTTGGCAGCCCACCATTGTGCCTGCTCGGCTGCGCTTTCGTGGATACTGCCCGGCGCGGCTTCGGCCACATCCTCGTCAGCTGTTGCCCAAAGGCGGGCAAGGTCATCGCGGGAGGTGGCCCAGCGGTCGTCGAGAAGCACTGCCTTAGTCGGCGCGAACGACGGCGTCACCAGCTTCGGCCAGTCCGCGCCGAGCTCAGCGGTGACGAGATTAACCAGGTTGTCATCAGCATCATCGGCGTTGAAGTCGATGGCGCCGGTGAACTCATGGCCAAGTTGCTCCAGAATCGTCCGCGCAGCGGTCGCCAGAATGCCCGTTTGTCCTGTGGTTTTGTCGGCGAACTCATTGAGCACGCTCGAGTCGACCAGGCCCGCCCTCCCTTCGCTTGCCGACGGCTTGGCAACAGAGATACCCCGTAGCGCGGCAACAGCGACTACCGCTTCATCGATGAGCTGATTGAGCTCTGACGTGTTCGTTGGAGCTGCCGGCGCAAGATACGCCAGCTCCCCGCCACGCAGGGACGCGCCTTCGCGGGTACCGAGCATAATTTCAGCGTTGATTGCGGTTACCCAGCCGTCGCCGAGCTGCCACTCATCGCCAACGTAGTCAGCAATGTAGTTCGCCCCCGCACCGGCAGGCCCCGTGATGCGGCGAATACCGTCAGCAACAGCTTCGGTAAGCACTGGCCCGAAGGCTGTATAGCCACTGGCCAAATTATCGGTCTTGGCCTTCAGGTCCAGCAGCTCCGCATCGGCAGCCCCCTCGATTGAACCGAGGTCGAATTCCACCCCGAGATCGAGCAGTAGCTGATTACGCCGGGACGAAACTCCGTCGACCAGAGTCTCAATCGAGTCGGCTGCGCCCAGCTGGTCTCGACGCAACTTCGTCCACTGACAAATGAGCACGTCGAGTGCTTCGGCTGGGCTGATGGTGATATCAGCAACTTCTGCACTTGAGGTGGTGGCGCTGGCTCCCCTGGCCTCATGCACGGCAGCCGTGTCCTGTTCGGCAGCCGTGGCCTGTTCGGCAGCCGTGTTCTGTTCGGCGGCGGAGTGCTCAGCCCCCGCGGTTACCTGGGCTGTCTCCGAATCCGCAGCGCGTTCCAGGGCCGGCTCGCGCTCCGACTCTGGCTTCTCCGGCTGAATCTGGTCGCGCATAAATACGGCATCAGCATCGCGTTCGAGATTGAGTACTCGAATGTCACGGCTGCGGTGCCGGGGCAGCTGGCAGGTTCGGGCAGCCAAGTTTGCAAGTGTGGGCGCAGTACCAACACCGATTTCAATGATGCGGCTGACTCCGAGGTCGTCGAAAAGCAGATCCTGCGTTTCAATCCACCTCACCGGCGAACAGAACTGCCAGGCCAGCAACTCAACCAGCAGCGTACGGGCCAAGTACGACGGGTTCTCGGCAGCAGCTTCGAAGTCAGCGAGAATTTTTTCCAGAATTTCTGAATCAACGACGGCCGTCATCTGTCGGACAAACTGCTCCGAAAGTTCAAACGCTGTTGCGGTGAGATTCGGGATATAGCGTCCAACCAGGCGCTCTGGAGCAATCTCTGCCGGCAGCAATCGATCCAGATGTTCGCGGAAAGAGTCGACTCCATCCCGGAGAACACCGGAATGGAAGGGCACGTCGATACCCGGAATACGCACAAAGCCCTTGCCATCCGGGCTTCGACGCGCGCACTGCTCGGCAAGCGCCTCCAGGCCCGCGACGGTACCTGCAACGGCATACTGTTTGCCCGCCAGGTTGAGATTGACAACTTCGAGGAACTCACCCGTTTCCTGCGCCAGGTGACCGACGAACTCCGCGACCTCACCTTCGCTCACGCCAATCTTGTCCGGACGCAGCGCACACAAACCATAGTTGGAACGCCCCTGTTCATCGCGTTCGACCAGCTCGTGCATGGTCAAGCCGCGACGGTACACGACCTCCAACACGGCATCTGCATCAAGCGCACCGGCAAAAGCTGCCAGCGCGTTGTACTCGCCAACTGAGTGCCCGGCAAAGTGCGCCGATTCATCCAACAGCCCTGCCTCACGCAGCTCCGCGACCTGCGCCAGCCCCAAGGTAGCCATTGCTACCTGGGTAAATTGCGTAAGATTCAGGACACCTTCTGGGTGGAAATAGCGCACCCCATCGACAACAACTTCTGTGGGGTTATCGCGGACGATTGCCAGCACGGAAAAGCCGAGCTTCTCCCGGGTCATCGCATCTGCTTCGCCCCATACGCGCCGGGCAGCCACGCTCCGCGTCCGCGCGTCCAGACCCATCCCCTGTGATTGAATGCCCTGGCCGGGGAACACATATGCAGTCGTCGGCGCGGCGATCACGGCGGTGGCGGTCAGCACGAGTTCCCCATCGACCGTGGCGAGGACTTCACGGACCTCACCGGCGCCAGGGCGGTTATCAAAGCCGCGCCGCTCCACGGAGAAACTCACCTTTTGCCCAGGCAGCACGGGGCTCAACATAGTCGCGGTGAACTCAGATACTCGGTTTCCTACGCCCGCATCTGAGGCTGCTACGGCTGCATGCTCCGCCATCGCAGACAGCCACATGCCATGGACAATGACGCTTGGCAAACCAGCGAGAGCAGCTGCGCGGGAATCAACATGGATGGGATTGCAATCGCCTGTGACGCTGCCAAACGGCGCCATTGCCCGCGGGGCTTCTACAGTCATCGCCCCTCGGAAGCTCCGTGGCGTATCCGTCACCGTCGGCAATGGCACAGTATTGGTCCGCGCCGTTTGCCCACCGTTTCGACCACGAATGGCAAAGCGTTCACTCAAGGTGGCTAATAGTTCGTCACCATTGTGAATCTCCGCACGGACCACAACTACTCGTCCCAGGTCCGTATCGACAACCTCGTCGACACGCGCACTACTTCGCAGTGTTGTGTTTTCCTGCGGCAGTGCTCCGAACATACGAATGTGATGCTCCAGATGCACAAGCGACAGCATGCCCTCGACAACATCTATCCCGTGCTCAGTCCGCGCCTGCGCAATCGCTGCAAAGATTGCCGGCCAGGCATGTCCGACCAGCACATCTGGCACTGTCGCCCGAGCATCATCGTCAGCTGCCGCAACGGTCACCGCGTCGTAGTCAGCCACTGCCATCAGGTCCCACGCGGATTCCCACACCGCGACCCCATCAACAACATCCGCAAGCTCACCACCGGCGGCAATCCGCGTCAGCTCCCGCATCGCCGACGTCGCATCCTCATGCTTGACGACGGGCACCGCGCCCACCGCTTCACTCTGGCACATGCGAATCTTAAGTTGCGTATCCTCGCCTACGGCCTCCGGCAGCGGTACGGTCAACTGTGCCCACGACAGGTCCTCCGCTATTTCCTCGGCTATTTCCTCGGCGCTGCCAGATACTTCGATGGTTTCCAAAATGGCACCCGTGCCTGGATGCTCCAGACGCTGTGCACCGGAGTAATCGGCCTCGTCAGAGACACACACCCACTCGTGTTCCGGCCCCAGCGCCAGTGCTGGATTCGGCTGCTGCCGACCTGCCCACCAGATCACAGGTGCTGCGAGCATCCGGCTGAGAGTGTCGACAGGCGCACCTGGCAGATAACCGTCCTCCATCAGCGCCCGGGCGGTAGCCTTTTCAAACCGGCCCAGAATCTCCGCCACCGTCTCATTCGCGCGAGTAATACCTGCCACGGCCTGTGGTCCTGGGATAATGCACACTCCATCCGCGTCATAGCGGGAGTCATGGGCCTGCCACAGCGAATCCGAACGCCACCAGCGCCGTACCTCAGCATCGATAACCGGCACAAAGGGAACGGGTTTGCCCGGTGTGCGGCACAGCTCGGAGATAAAGAAGGTGACATCTGCCGGGTGGAGGCGAATATCCAAGTCCAGGAGGCTAGCCAACCTCGAAGTTTCGTCCCGCGGCTGGGTGCGCACGCTGTCACCGTCGGCAAGCGCGTCAAACGTGCCCTCATCGGCCGGACTGAGTCGCGCTTCCACACGATCGACAAGTGCGACAAAGCGCGTCGCCCACGTCGGGTCGATGAACTCACCGTCCGGTGCGCACAATTCGAGATAGCGATTCAGCACCTCGGCGTAGGTCATGGAGTCGACATCGCCGAAGAAGGGCTTCGCAGTGGCGTTTATGGCAGCAATGATCTCCGCTCGACGTTCGTTTACCGCTGCGGCATCGCCTGCAACCTCGTCGAGCAATCGGCCAGCACGTGCTGCGGCATTGTCGATTTCATGGATGTCAGCGCCCAACTGGCTGCGTCCCGAGGCCATGCCATCAACGGCGCCGCCAGCGGGAATCCACTTATCGGTGCCGTTGGTAGCAACGAGCAATTGTTTCACAGACTCAGAAGCCGTCGATTCCTTAGCCGCCATCGCGGCGGTGCCGATGATGACCGCATCCACCGGCATTGGGGCCAGGCCGTAGCGAGTCGACCACGTTCCCATCAGGTAATCGCGGGCCTGCTCCGGCTTACCGATACCACCGCCAACAGCAAGCACCACATCGTGGGTACGAATCTTTGCGTAAGTGTTAATTAGCAGGTCATCGAGGTCCTCCCAGGAATGATGTCCACCAGCACGCCCACCTTCAACCTGCATGATGATCGGATAGTGAACACCCTGCTGCACCAACGCATCTGAAATTGCCAGCACGGATTCAATCTGCTCAATGGTGCCCGGTTTGAACGAGATATGCGGAATCCCACCCTCGCGCAGCTGCTTCACCAGCTCGACTGCCTCGTCCACTTCCGGAATTCCCGCAGAAATGGTCACACCGTCAATCGGACGTCCCGCTGCCACCGCACGCGGCAGCAGACGACGTCCCCCGACGTGCAGGCCCCACAGGTACGGGTCCAAGAACATGGTGTTGAACTGTGCACTGCGCCCCTCATCGAGCAGCTCCGACAGACGTTGGACATTGGCCTCGAAAATCTCCGGCGTGACCTGACCGCCACCGGCCAATTCCGCCCAGAAACCAGCATTCGCGGCAGCAGCAACAATCTCCGGGTCAACAGTTGTTGGTGTCATGCCGCCGAGCAGAATCGGCGCACGCCCAGTTAACCTAGTGAACTTCGTCTCAACACGGGGCTTATCACCCGTGACCAGGCGCGGTGCAAACTCCCGCCAGGAGGTGGGGTGTTCAATGTCGGCCTCAAAAAGTGCGCGCTGCCCTGCCGCAGTTGCCGCAGAGAGCACCGCTACGCCGTACCCTTCAGCATTGCGCTCCGTCAGCTTGACGACGCCCGTGTCTGGCCCCAAATCCACGATAGTGGTGACCCCTTGGTCGATGAGCCCCCGTACCTCGGCACTCCAATCGCTGGGGTCAACCAAAATTGCACGCGCGAGCCGGTCGGCCACATCGGTATCCAGTCCGATGCGGTCAGCCTGTTGCACCACCCATTTCACAGCGGAGGCAAGCACTGGATGGTGAAAGGCCCCGCTCACTGGCAGTGTCGTGCATTCGACAGCACGGTCCTTCCGCTGCCCTGCCGTGAGCTGATTGGATAATTGGTCAGTGAGTCCCTCGGCGAGCTGTTCCAACTTTTCCTGGGCACCGATAACGACGCTGGTAGTCCGCGTGTTCTTCAGCCCGATGACGCATCCCTGTGGAAGGAGCGGTTCCAATTCCGCGGCTGTCAGCCCCGAGATGCTCAGCATTGGCGCGCGACCAAATCCAGCTACCCGAGTGCCGCGCGCGCAGGCCACACCAATAAGGCGAGCGAGTGCAAGAATATCTGCTGCTTTTTCTGGGTGCATCGCGATTTCAGCGGCCAACACACCTTGCGAATGCCCTGCCACCGCTGTCGCTTCGGAGATATCAATACCCTGCGCTGCCAACTGCTCAATGACGCCCAACTGCGCCAAGAGAATGCCCGGAACACTGACCGCAGGGTTGGTTGTATCTCCGGTAAATGGCTCCTCAGTGGCAAGAGAGGTAGCCCAACCAAAAGGATTAAAGCCTGCAGGTAGTTGGCCTACGAGATCGTCGTTAAGCGGTGCGATTAGTTCCTCGGCGAGAGTGAACGCGTCCCATAGTTTCTGTGCAGTACCGCTGGCGATAGCGCTGGCAAGAGTGTCCAACCAAGGGCGCGATTGACCGGCGAATGTAACGGCGAAGGTCCCAAGATCTGGAGCAGACGCAGCGTTGGTGTGCACAGTATCGAGTTTCTCGTAAATCACGTGGCTGAGGTCCTTGTCTATTGAGCTGCGGATGAACTGCGAAACGGAAACAGCTTTTGTTTCCAAATCCTTGCCAGGACACTATGCCATAAATCATGAGGCTTTCATCATGTTTGGATTGCGTGAATATGCGATGTCGCCAATAAAGGAAGAGCACCCAAAGGAAGATGGGGCAAAACATCACCGCGACTAGATCGACAGCGCCCACGCTTTAGCCGCGCAAGGATTCTGCAGGTAGAGAACAGTGTTCCCCTATTGGGGTGCTGTCCAAATTAGACACTGAGGCGAGTGCATAAGAGACAGGAGGCGGACGAAATCCCCGTGCCACCACTTGCCGAGTTCGTGATTAACATCACAGCGGCTGGTCGTGTCCGAATCGTTGAAATTGCCCGAATTTAATCGCCGAGTGCATCCAACACCGCCGACTCTGCTTCCTCGAGGCGACGCTCCGACTCTTCGACTTCCCGCTGGGACTTGCCGTCGCGCTCTACGTTGCCGTCAAAAATTGCGCAGGGATCATCGTTAACCACGGTGTCATCGGGGACGATGCCCCGACGCGCCATGTATTCATCCAGATGCATTGAGATGCTCATGTCGCCTCCCTGCTTTAAATATACGATTGGCGCCATTGTATCGACAGGCCTGATTGCCTTCTTATCTTCGGATAGCCAAGCAAGCTGGCCAAGTTTATCCGGAAACGTGGAGCCGTACCGCTTACCGTCCGGTGCGGTGTATCGCGCTTGGTATCGTCCGCTTTCAGCAGCCGCAAACTACCCCACCCGCATTATCTCCCAGACCCCGAACAGAGTCAGCAGTCCGGCAAGTGGCGGTACCTAGCTCATTGGCAACGCGGCTAGAGGCTCGTCGTGGGCTGCCCGGTGCGCTCCTATTTGAGTCCCCACGCGGCGGGGGCGTGCTGCCGGAGCCTAGCTCTTCCCACAGCTGGTGGAGTACGTCTGTCGCTGAGACACAGGCTACTGACCCGACGTTTCCGAAGCAGTTAACCCGTCACGACCTCAGGCACACTGCAGCGTCTCTGATGTTGTCCCGCGGCTGCACCGTGTTGCAGGTACAGCGCCAGCTCGGTCATGCAGATGTGGCCACGACCCTTCGCATCTACTCGCACCTGATGCCCGGCGACCTGGAGCGGGTTAGGGAGGTCATGGATAATTTCGTCCCCACCACGTCCTCATAGGTAACACTGGCGCGAAAGACCGCGTAGGCTGCTCGCCCGCTGACTTACTGCGTACTAGAGTCGTGGCGAGTTGACAGATAGGTATTGCCGCCCCGCGTCCCGCTCCTGCCCGAGGGGCGGAGCTGTCGCAGGTCTACAACTGGTCTGGCGGCCACGGCTTTCCGTCAGGGAAGTATCTGTCATACTTCCAGCCCAGGCGGAAAGGGAGTACATATTTCTGGGGACTGTTGTTCGCTTCCCACATCGACTTTGGTTTTGTTGCCCGCTCGGCTTCTTCCCGGTCGGTGTACACCCCGTAACAGATAGGGTCCCAGAAGTTGCTATCGGTGATTTCGAGAGTGGGTGTGCCGGTGAACACTCCGTAAAGGAGTTGGTCGCGGCTTTCGACCTCGACCTCGAAATCTTCCCAGGTGCCCATCATTCCGCCGGGTTGCGCGCGCCACCAGTTGTCAATCGCGAGGGCGGTCTCCTCGGACTCGACGAACCCGCCGAGCGGCTCGGTGTTATCCGGGTAGCGCGGGTAAATGACGCAGACGACAATTTTCATAGACACGTTTCTACACCCGGCACGGGAGATTAGCCACAGAGGAGTAGCTGCGGGCGTAGTAGGTTTTTCCGTGGTAGACGATGGTTCCCAGGGTGACACCGATGAAGCGGGTATCTACCTTGCCGTTGCATGTAAAGGCCACGTTCTTTTGAGTGAGGGTATTTGTATTGTAAGCAGAAGCATGCACCCCGCTTAGGGCAAGCTTCCACGCGGTGTAGTACTTGTACCGTAGGTCCGAGCTGTGCTTAATGCTGCTGACAGGCACACGGCAGTTGGTGTGCGCCTTGAAGCCTATGGTTCCCCAACCTCCGGACTTGCGAAGATGAATGTTGTCGAGTTTCAGAGTGCATGGCCCGTACTCCTTGACGGCCCGAACGGCGGTGGTGTCCTCGCCGGGTGGGGTGTCAGATAGGACGTAGGGTATCGAGATTGACCCAAGGTTTTCTTCTACTTGAGCCTGGGCGGGTGCTGCAATCCCTAAGCTGGCGACGCTAATTGCTACCGCTGTGAGTAGGGATATTGTGCGTGTGCGCATGGTCAGAGTCTTTCGTGAGCGTGCTTGCCAAACCGTTGGCGACAGGCTGCCCTTTTGCGACCTATTAGCTGGGCGACTGTCACTAATAGATTGGCTCACTCCCTGCCTCAATGGAAGCCCCGTGACTTTCGGTTACCCCCAAGGCGAGCTGAGTTGTGTCTACTCCTCTAGACACGGGGAACCGGCTCCGCGAGACTGGGCACATGACTATATACACCGCAAGGGTAAAGCGCTCCGGCGACTGGTGGGCCGTCACCGTGCCCCAGGTGCCGGGACTCTTCACCCAGGGGCGCACCCTCGCTGAGATAAAAGATATGGTGCGCCGGCCGCTAGAGCTATACCCGGAGATAGAGCCAGACCCGGACACTGCGAGGGTAGTTATCCAGCTGGGCACTCCCGCGGGTGAAGAGGCAGCCGCAACCGCAACTGCTCGTGCTGCTCGCAACCTTGTAGCTCAAGGGCTGACCTACCGCGACACGGCGGTACTGCTCGACATATCCCATCAGCGGGTCGCGCAGCTCGTCTCCGACTAGCTCGTCACCTATCCCACCACCCCGCCTGACGCGGCACTGCACCGGTTCATGCAGCAGTGTAATCGCGCCGGGCGTTTTCTACGTGTGACCTAGGAAAATGCCGCCCGCGACCGAAAATGTTTCCGGCGTTGTACCCTAGCCTCCGTCGCACACACGCGCTAGAATGGGGTCAAGTTTCCAGAGTTGATTTAAGGAGTGTACCTAATGTATACAAGCTTTTTCGAGCGCCAGCAGGAGGCCATGGCGCGTGTGGCCGAGTCGCAGGAGGTTTACGACCGTGCAGAGGCGGCGTACCAGGCGGCAGTCACCGAGCGCACGGATACCTACGACGCGGGAAAGACTGAGCGCGAGCAGCGCATGGCAGCCCTTGAGGAGGAGCAGGCGCGGCAGCGCGCCGCCCTTAATGCGGAGATGGATAATGACTACGCGGAGACGCTGGCGGAGGCCGACCGCGCAGTCAACGCCGCAGTGGAGACTGTCAATGCTGCACAGGACCCGTGGCGGGAGACCATCACCGCGGAGGTGGAATCTAAGACCGTCACGCGCCCGCAAATCGAGATGGCTGGCCTGACCTTGCCGCAGCGTCGCCACACGCACCGCAAGCAGGTCGCCTAGCAACAAGCGACTAGCCCCCAGGTGATTTAACTGGGGACTTTTTCATGCGTCAAAACTCACCCGCTGCGAGGTGCTGTGGCGGGCTGCGGGGAGCAGGGAACGGGAGGCCTGTGGCAGGTCGCAGGTGGCAGGCAGACTGTTCCCTAGACCGGGCGCTAGACCACGGTCTAGACCATGAAAAGTAAATTCTGTATGCGGGAAATGAGCATAGACCCGGAGCGTTAAAGCCCTAGACAGTCTGGGTTAAAGTCCTAGATACTTAGCGACAGAAAACCCGCCCAAGTCCGAGTTTTCCCAGGTTCGAGGCGGGTTTTCAGGGTCTACGCCCGAGGTATGAGGGGTCTTGCGGTCTAGAGCCAGGTACAACGGCCAGTCGCGCGGACATTACTACCGTCGAGGTGCCCATCAAGCGGGCCACGTCCGCCACGGCTAGGTCGCTCATGCAACACGCCCCCAGCCCCTTGGTGATACTCAGCCGGTCTAGCTCTCCGTCAGCTTCTCGCAGGCGAGCCAGGCGGCCACATCTCCCGCGTCAAAATGAGCCTTGTCCTGGCTGCTCTGTATGCCCGCCTTGCGATATTCCCACGTAAAGCGCAGCTGCCTCAGCGAGTCCCGCATGAGCCGCGTCGCCGCCTCCGTAGGGGCGGGCGGGGCAGTCACCGGCAGCGTTTTCAAGCCAGGCGCGCGACTAGTTAGGAACTGTAAC
Source organism: uncultured Corynebacterium sp. (assembly GCF_946998835.1). Classification (GTDB taxonomy): domain Bacteria; phylum Actinomycetota; class Actinomycetes; order Mycobacteriales; family Mycobacteriaceae; genus Corynebacterium. The sequence continues at coordinate 19,736 of NZ_CAMQAZ010000011.1, forward strand.
AATCGGTTTTGTGAGACCCCGGCGAGTGTGGCCACCGCCCGGCGGGGCACCCCGAAATCGAGCAGCGCGCCTACCGCGTCACGGTGCCACTGCATGGTGCCCAGCTGCCCCGCGTGCTCCATGTCGCGGAGCAGTGCGGGGGCTGCGGCCCACATCTCGGAGCCGTCGATAGCATTCGCTGCGGCCTGTAGACGCTGCTCTAGCTCCGCGCGTGCGCGGCCTGCTGCACTGTAAATTTTCTGCACGTCTTTCATGGTCTACCCCTAGTGATAGGTGGCGTGTTCGTGTACCAGACAATCGAGCTGACCGGCGGTAGACGATACTTTTCCCAAGGGGCTGGTTCGCCATGACCTCCGTCACACTGCCGCGTCGCTTCTTATCTCGGCGGGTGCCAATGTGTTGCAGGTGCAGCGGCAGCTTGGTCACGCTAAGCCGTCGATTACGCTCGACACCTACTCCCACCTATTTGACTCGGGACTCGGCGAAGTGGGGGCGAAAATGGGCGAAATTTTAGGCTCTGGTTGCAGTGAGGTTGTAGTGGAAGCCCCCGCGGGAAAGTAAAATACCCGTGACCTGCATAGTCACGAGGTGTTTATGTGTGCGCCTGGGGAGACTTGAACTCCCACGCCCTAAGGCACTGGAACCTAAATCCAGCGCGTCTGCCAATTCCGCCACAGGCGCCTGTCTTCAAAATCCGTGACCGTTCCGTGCGGTCCCAGCAGGCACCAGCTACCGCTTAGCCGCCTACCGAGGCAACGAACCATCACAGCTCTTTTGGACTGTACACACTTTAACGGGTTCGCCGCAGATTTCCTAATGTCCTATCTAATGTCTCCTAACCTCTCATCAGGCAAGCGCGCTAGCTTGGCAGGTCACACACTAGCTATGGTGGTTGTGTGTCCACTTCACAGCATCCCAACACCACTGACAGGCCAGCAAAGATTCCCACTCGCACTCGAGTGGTGCAACTGATCTTCTTAGTCCTTGCTGTCGGCGCTACTCTTGCGCTCGCCTACTGGCAGCTCAGCAGGTGGAACACAACCAGCTCATTCCAGAATCTGGGCTACGCACTGCAGTGGCCCGCTTTCGGTCTGTTCTTTATTTGGGCCTATCGCAAGTACATGGAGTACGAACGAGAGCGCCTGAGCGGCAATACTGAGGCCGCATCCGAGTCCAAGGACAGTGTCATGACGGAAATCCCCGACGAGTTCCTGCCCACCAACCCAGATGGCACACGCAAGGTACCGCGCGTGGATGAGACACAATCGACTGACTCTAGTACCAACGCTTAGGCGACAACTGCTTACTCGAGAAAAGGACTTTTAGTGACCAACATCAACCCCGATCGTCAGGAGCGCGTGAAGAAGGCACTGACGTATTTCTCCATCACTGCTTACTTCACCGGTGTAATGCTGCTCCTGCTGTGCGCCGAGATGATCTACAAGTACCTCATCCTCGACAACTCCGCCGACGCGCCGCGGTGGTTCTTCTACACTGCCCAGATTCACGGCTTCGGCTACATGGCATTTCTGATTGCCACCGTAAACCTGGGCACCAAGGCCCGCTGGGAGCCGGCTAAGTGGATTATCACCGCTCTCGGCGGCGTTGTCCCGTTCCTCTCGTTCTACGTTGAGAAGAAGCGCCGTGAGGAAGTCGAGACCGCTTTCCAGCTGAAGTAGCGGTTGCTACCCCTCAGCCTCAGCCAGAATTTTCAGCGCCGGAGTCAAGGCACGCAGTGCACGCCCCCTGTGGCTAAATGCGTCCTTGTCTTCGGCGCTCATTTGTGCCGCAGACAAGGTGCCCTCAGCATCGTTGCCCTCTCCAATTGCAGGTGAGAACACCGGGTCGTAGCCGAACCCGTTATCCCCAACCGGCTCACGCAGAATGGAGCCCGGCCAGCGCCCCTCTACAACCAGCAGAAGGTTACCGGCTTCATCGAGGACGGCGGGGAAACCGCCGTCGGCAAGCGCGGACGGTACCTCGCCAACACCGGGGACGACTAGCGCGCAGGCGGTGCGGAAGGACGCTGTCCGACGCTTATCCGGGCAGTCACCCATCTGCGCGAGCAGCAGCTCGTAGTTAGCGACATCATCGCCGTGGGTGCCGGACCAGCGTGCGGAGAGCACACCCGGCATACCGTTTAGCTCGTCGACGCTCAGCCCTGAATCATCGGCCAAGCAGGCGTATCCGGTGTGAGTCGCGCCATCGAAAGCCTTGATATAGGCATTGTCCGCAAAAGTGCGACCGGTTTCGGGGCGCTCTGGGTACTCCGGGACGTCGCTAAGCGAAAGAAGCTCCACCGAATCGATCCCCGCCGCGCGCAGAATGCGGTCGAGTTCGACTAGTTTCTTGGAGTTTCGGGTAGCGACGAGGAGTTTCACGGCAGCTCACCTGGGTACGGTGCGCGCAGAACTTCCTGCTGCAGGGCGACGAGCTCGCGCAGACCCTTTTCAGCCGAGTCGAGCATGTCGTTCAGCTGATCGCGGTCGAAGGTGCCTTCCTCGCCAGTGCCCTGGATTTCGACGAACTTACCCTCAGCGGTCATCACCACGTTGAGGTCGACCTCAGCGCGGGAGTCCTCCTCGTAAGGCAGGTCCAAGCAGACGCGGCCGTCGATAATGCCGACCGAAACAGCTGCAACCGGCGCCTTCAGCGGTGTGCCCGGAACAGCGCCCGCTGCGTGCAGGTAAGTCAGGGCATCGGCCAGCGCGACATAGGCACCCGTGATGGAAGCGGTACGGGTACCGCCATCTGCCTGCAGAACATCACAGTCAATGTTGATGGTGTTCTCGCCGAGCTCCTTCAGATCGATAGCTGCGCGCAGGGAACGGCCAATCAGGCGGGAAATCTCGTGCGTACGACCCTTGACCTTGCCGCGCATCGACTCACGCGGCATGCGCTCGTGAGTAGAGGCCGGCAGCATGGAGTACTCAGCGGTCAGCCAGCCCTCACCGGAGTCACGCTTGAATCGCGGTACGGACTGCTCCACGGAAGCGGTGCACATCACGCGCGTGTTGCCGAAGGTCACCAGCACAGAACCGGCCGGATTGTCGGTGAAGCCACGAGTGATGGTCACCTTGCGCATTTCATCTACCGCGCGTCCATCGGCACGGCGAAAATCGGAATTAGCTGTAGTCATGCCCACTACCCTACCGCTCGGCGCGAATCTGTTGCGACAGCCCAGCGGCAACCCGACGATTGCTGGAGCTAGGCGCCCAGCTCCATGCCCAAGTAGGCCAATTCAATATCCCCAGCAAAGGTGCTCTTCGCGGCGCGCAGGGCCTCCTGCCCATCTGCGTACGGCGGAATGTGAGTCAAAACCAGCTTCTTAACCCCGGCTAGCGTCGCAGCCCGTCCGGCTTCGAAGCCCGACAGATGCATATTTGGGGGATTCCCCTCGTCGTTGCTGCACCACGTGGCCTCGCAGATGAAGATATCCGCATCCCGCGCCAGCTCCACCAACTCATCAGTCCATGCGGTATCGCCCGAGTACGCAATGGTCAGACCGTCCGCTTCAATGCGATATCCAACAGCTGGCACCGGGTGGATCATGGTGTACGGCGTGACGACGGCACCTCCGTCCGCTTCAGCCCCTCCAACCAGCAGTGGCTCGCCAGGATTGGTGACCACCTGATTAAAGGTGTCTTCCAAGTTCGCATCCTCTTCACTGCCCAGCGCTTCACACATGACCGCAATGCGGCGGTGAATATCCCCTGGGCCGACAAGCAGATTTCGGCAGCGCGCCGGGGCCGTCGGGTGGAAGCGGCGCCAGACAAGCAGCCCGGGGATGTCTGCCGTGTGGTCTGGGTGTACATGGGTCAGAAGTAAATCGCAGGCCGCGGGATCAGCGATTTTCTGCAATTCAGCGAGGACGCCAGGACCCAAATCAATGACAAAGGTTCGACCGTTATCCAGCTCAATGAAGTAGCCAGATGCTGGCGCCGATGGGCCACCCATGCTGCCCGTACATCCCAGAACCTTCAATCGCATACTTCAAGCTTGCCATGTAATTGGCCGAAGCAGCGCAAAAAACCAGTGGAGTGTCCGGGTTTAATAAGAAAGGTCACATTTGTGAATGCATAGTGACCTGGCTTATACCCGGGCCGAGGAAGCGCTTGGCCAGTGATGCAAAAACTTGCGGATCGCCAGTGGATTCAAAAGTGCGCATCGGGTTCGGATTGCTCTCCGGGTCTGCGAGCATGTCCGTCTCTGTGAGGATGCGCAGTACGTCCTTGGAAGTTTCCTCCGCCGAGGACACCAGGGCGACATCTTCGCCCATCGCCAGCTGAATAACACCGGACAGCAGTGGATAGTGCGTGCAGCCCAGCACGAGCGTGTCTACGCCGTCGGACTGCAGTGGTGCGAGGTAGCCCTCCGCAAGCCCCAGAATCTGGCGTCCCGAGGTGATGCCACGCTCCACAAAGTCCACGAACCGCGGGCAATCAACGGCGGAAACGTCCACACCGGGCACTGCATCAAAGAGGTCTTGGTAAGCACGGGAGCGAATCGTGGCGGCAGTACCGATGACACCGACTTTTCCATTCCTGGTGGTCGAGACCGCACGCCGCACGGCAGGCAGGATAACTTCGACAACCGGAACTGGGTAGCGTTCGCGGGCATCGCGCAAAAAAGCAGCCGAAGCGGTATTGCAGGCAATGACAATCATCTTGCAGCCGCGGGCAACCAATTCATCGGCAATCGCTTCAGCGTGCTGACGTACCTCGGCAATCCGCAGCGGGCCATAGGGACCATTGGCCGTATCGCCGATATACATAATCGACTCGTGCGGCAGCTGATCCATGATGGCACGTGCCACTGTCAGGCCGCCCACACCCGAGTCGAAGATGCCAATCGGCGCAGTCCTGTCGGGGAAGCCGTTATCCTGTGCCGCCAACTGATTGACCGCCTGAGTTTCCGCTCCTGCTCCCACCGCTATCTGGACTCCTCATATCGTTTGAAGGACTGGTTTTAACGAGTGCCGATGATTACCGAGTGCCTCTGTGATGTTTAAGTGTCAATCTTTCGGCGCACACCGAAACTCCCATTCTAGGCAGATTCTAAGCCGACCCTACTTAAGGGCCGAGTAGCTGATGCCGCAGAGTATTCGCGCTGCAGACTCCTAGCTACGCAGACCTCTAGCTACGTGTGCGACCACGCTTAAACATCATCGCAGCCCAGATACCCGCAAGCCCACCGAAGAGGTGCATCTGCCAACTGACAGCCATCTGTGTCGGCAGCACTCCCCAGATTAGACCCGAGTACATGGAGGCCAGAATCACGCCCAAAATGATCTGCATCACGCGACGATTAACAAAACCGCGGACCACCAAGAACGCGAGCCAACCGTAGATAAGACCGGACGCACCAATGTGGACCGTATTCGCACCGCCGACCAACCACGTCAGACCGCCACCAACTACCGTAATGAGAAGTGTGACCTGCCAAAATAACCGCTTCGACGACATTGCAATCAGACCGGCAAATAACGCCCCCGGCAGAGAGTTCGCCATAATATGCCCGTAATCTGCGTGCAGTAGCGGTGCGGCAAAGATTCCCCACACTGTCGAGGTTTCGCGTGGGCGCACACCGAAGTTATTCAGCGCACCGCCGAAGACGAATTCATTGACGAGAAAGACCGTCCAGATAACTACCAAGTACCCAATAGCCGTACTGATGGCCGCCCCGAGCCCGCCATCGCGATCTTGCGGAATAAGCTGATTATTTCGACGCTGCTGCACCGGACCGCCAGTCGGATACTGCGCATAGTTCTGGTAATTCTGCTGTCGTGCCGAGCCCCATTGCGGATTCATTGGCGAACGTCCCTCACTACTTGTCCAGCATCTCTGACAGCGCGGACACTCCCGCGCGTCCTGTTGCACTCATTACGGCATCGACAATAGCCATCTGCACCGCATCTGCTGACATCGCAGCCAGCAGTGCCACTACCTCCGAGCCCACGGGTTCAACGTTTCCGCCATCCTCCGCCTCTGCGGTGCTGAGTACAAACAGCGTGTCACCGTCCATCGGCGCATGCGCCGGCCGAATCGCCCGGGCCAGTCCATCATGACCGCACATCGCCAACCGCTTCAACTGTGCCGTCGTCAGCGGCGCATTGGTTACCAACGTGCCAATCGTCGTATTTCGCACGCTTGCCGACGATTCCCCATCCCCAGCCACATCAGCGAGAATCTTGGTCCTACCGACGAAAACCCGGTCCAACTGCGCCAATGCGTCCTCACTGGCACCGGCCGCCACAGGCATTCCGTAAAGGCGTCCCTCCGGGTCAATGACCGCCCCAAAGGAGTTAACCACCATGGCAGCGGCCACGAAATACTTGCCATCGGCTGAGTTCACGCGAGCTTGGCCAAAGCCACCCTTGATAGCACCGGCCATAGCTCCGACACCGGCACCTACTGTTCCAGAGGGAATGGTCTCCGGGACGTCGTCAAGCGCGTGCGACAACGCCTCGCGCCCGAGCTCTGCGGTGGGAAGCGTCGGTTCGCCCAACAGCAAATCGAAGATGACGGCGCCGGGAACGATGGGCACGAGGACGTCCGGCCGTGTTGGAGTGACCTCAAAACCGATGCCACGGTCATGCAGCTCGCGCATAACTCCATCTGCAGCGGCGAGACCGAACGCGGAGCCGCCAGCCAGAACGACAGCGTGCGCGCGTTCGACAGTATTTTCCGGCGCGAGCAGGTCGGTCTCACGGGTGCCGGGGCCACCGCCGCGGACATCGACAGCGCCGATGGCACCGCGTGGAGCGGCTATGACGGTAACTCCGGTATCTCCCTCGGTAGCGTGCCCGATGGAGATACCCTCGATGGAGTCGAGGCTGCCTGCGCCGACGTCGATGGTCGTGCCCAGCGCAGCACTGCTGGCCTGGTGTCGAACGTCGGCGGGGCTGATTGCGAAGATGTCAGAATTCATTGTCGACCACGGCACCTTTCACCACAGTTCATCGCAGTTGATCACTGCTAATCACTGTTGATTGCAGTTAATCTCTGCATTCTTTTGAGGTTTTACTGGGACTCACTACTCGCCCATGAGCTGATCCAGCAGCGATTCCTGGTTATAGGACAACCACTGGTACATCGCATCGGTCTGCTCAATCTGCTCGATGGACCCGTTGAGGTTCTCCATGGAAACATGCAGGTAAATACGCAAATCATTGATACCCGAAACCCAGGCGTGGGCATCGCTTTCCGAAATGGATACCTGCCCGGACTCCGCCGGTTCCAGAGCGTCGATGATGGCGCGCAGTGAGTGGAGCTTGGCTTCAACAATCTCCGATTCATAGAGCTGGCGCATGAGGGCATTTTCCCCCTCGACGCTCTCAGCTCCTGGCTTAGCGAAATCCGGCAACAGGCGCGCGAGCTTCGGGTCAGTCGGGGCTTCCGCGTGCCCGACGGGCATCCCTGTCATCTCTGCGAGCTCATCCTTCGGCGCTGTTCGGGCGCGCTCCATTAGCGAGTCCGCCACAGTAGCAGCCAGATTCAGCAGCAAATCCCGCTCCGCCCCCTCGAATGCCGTGACGTACTTGACGCCACCGCCGAGAAGGGACCGCTTGCGCTTCCAAGGACGCATGTAATTTCTCTCCCGCTGTCGTATTTCGGCTTAGTCAGCCTGCTCCATTGTTGCCCACAGTCCTGCCTTGTGAAGTTTCTTCACATCGGCCTCTACCTTGTCACGCTCACCGGAAGACACGATTGCCTTGCCTTCCGTGTGGACCGTCATCATCAAGGCATGCGCCTTCTTTCGATCCATGCCGAAGAGCATCTGGAATACGTAGGTGACATAACTCATGGAATTAACCTGGTCATCCCACACAATGCACTGCCAGGGTCGGTTCGATTCCGTCACGACATCGGCATCCATGGTGGGCATCGGTGTTGCTGCTGGCATGCTCATAGCCACCAGGATAGTACGGAGTGACGCACACTCGCCGGAACCGACTGCCCCGGTCAGCAAACGCGGACTAGACTGTTCAGCGTGATTGATAAGCATTCCTCCACCGCCCTTCTCACCGACAAGTACGAGCTGACGATGCTGCAGGCATCGCTTGCCGACGGGTCCGGCGAGCGCCAGGTCGCCTTCGAGGTGTTTGGCCGCCGCCTGCCGAATGAGCGCCGCTATGGTGTTGTCGCTGGTACAGCGCGCGTGCTGGATGCTATCCGCAACTTCCGCTTCACCGAGGACCAGCTGGCTTCGCTGGACTTCCTCGACGACCGGACGTTGGACTACCTGCGCAACTATTCCTTTACCGGCCAAGTCGACGGCTACCGCGAGGGCGAACTCTACTTCCCCGCCTCACCTATTTTGACGGTCCGAGGCACTTTCGCTGAGTGCGTCATTTTGGAGACGGTCATTCTCTCCATTCTCAACGCGGACTCCGCCATCGCCTCGGCGGCAACCCGCATGGTCACTGCCGCCGGCGGTCGCCCGATTATTGAAATGGGCTCCCGCCGTACTCATGAAGAGGCCGCGGTGACTGCCGCCCGTGCCGCCTACCTGGCAGGTTTCAGCGCAACCTCCAACTTGGAGGCGGCAGCGCGGTACAACATTCCGGCCTCCGGTACTGCGGCGCACGCGTGGACTCTGTTGCACACCAACCCAGATGGCACAACAAACGAAGCTGCTGCCTTCAAGGCGCAGATTGACACGCTGGGAACGGACACCACTTTGTTGGTGGATACCTACGACATCACCGAGGGTGTCAACACCGCCATTGAGGTCGCGGGCCCCGAGCTCGGCGGTGTCCGCATCGACTCCGGTGACTTGGGCGTTCTCGCACGCCAGGTCCGCCAGCAGCTGGATTCGCTGGGTGCCCACAACACCAACATCGTGGTGTCCTCTGACCTCGATGAGTTCGCAATTGCGGCGCTGAGGGCAGAACCGGTTGATGTCTACGGTGTGGGCACCTCTGTAGTCACTGGTTCCGGCGCACCGACTGCGGGGCTGGTCTACAAGATGGTGGAAGTTGATGGGGTTCCCGTCGCCAAGCGTTCTCTGGATAAGCGGAGCCACGGTGGCGTGAAGGCGGCGATTCGGACCTGCCGCCGTTCCGGTACCGCTGTGGAGGAAATCGCCTTCCCGCTCGGCTCTGAGATTCCGGATGTGGGCAACCTGCAATACCGCGATCTGACTATTCCGATGATGCGCGATGGCGAGGTCGTCGATGGTCTGCCGACGCTGGAAGAGTCCCGCGAACACTTGGTAAAGGCCCTGGTCAGCCTCCCGTGGGAGGGGCTCGCCCTCTCCCGTGACGAGCCGGTGCTGTCCGTCCGTTTCCACGGCGTCTAGGCGGCGGGACTGTGTCGGATACTCCCGAGCACGCAGATTTTGCTGACCTCTCGGACGACTTTGATGACGTTGATGGGGCAGATGAGCTAGACGACCAAGTTCCACCGAGCGCCAGCGTCCATGACCTTGACAGCATCGAATCGCTTCTCGATGCGGCAGTCGAGGGACTCGGCGGAACGACGCGGCCCAATCAGGTCAAGATGTCCCGCGCGGTTGCCTCAGCCTTTGCCCGCGAACGACATCTAGCGGTACAGGCCGGCACCGGTACAGGTAAGTCGCTGGCATACCTGGTTCCCTCCATCGTGCAGGCAATGGAATCCGACGAGTCTGTAATTATCTCCACGGCGACCATTGCTCTACAGCGCCAGCTGGTTGAGCGCGACTTGCCGCGGCTGGTCAGGTCACTGGAACCGCACTTGTCCCGTACTCCGACCTTCGCAATTCTCAAGGGTCGCTCAAACTACCTGTGCAAGTCCAAGGTTGGCAATGTCATCGCAGATCCAGTCCTGGACGGTGACGAGTCCGAGCAGGCAAGCATGGGCGGCCCCACTGCTCTGCTCAGCGAAGCGCAACTCAGCCGCACTGCCGCTGAGGTCATGCGGCTGCGCGAATGGGCCAATGACACCGACTCTGGCGACCGTGACAGCCTGGACAAGGGCGTTTCCAACGAAGCCTGGCGGCAGGTCTCCGTCACGGCCCGCGAATGCGTCGGCGCTATCTCCTGCCCCTTCGGCGAAGAATGTTTTGCCGAACAAGCACGTCGCGAAGCCTCAAACGTCGACATCGTGGTCACCAATCACGCACTACTGGCCATCGATGCGCTCTCCGACGCCATGATTCTGCCGCAGCACGACTGCGTTGTCATCGACGAGGCCCACGAGCTCGATGGCCGCATCACTTCTGTCGCCACCGACGAGCTCTCCCCCGCCGGTATCACCATGATGGCTCGCCGTGCCCGCAAGTTCGGCGCCACAGAGCAGGTCGATGATGTCATCGACGCCACGGATCTACTAGGCGAAACCGTCGCATTGCTTGCCGACGCCCACAGCGGCGCACTCGAAGAAATTCCAGGTGAGCTGGGAACGGCGCTGGCTTCGCTCCGCGATAGCCTGTGGCAACTGCAGACCACGCTAGGTACCTCTGGCTCAGGCGGCTCTGGCGGGTCGGGCTCCGGGGGTTCGGGTTCCGACTCTGACAGCACGGAACGTCAGACCGTGCGCGCAGCCGTGGAGAACATGCACGACACCGTCGTTCGTATTCTGGAGTTCAGCAGCGACGATGTCGTATGGCTTGGCGAGAACAAGACAGTTTATGTCGCTCCCTTGTCCATCGCAGCACTGCTTCGCGAACGCCTCTTCGGCGAATCCACCGTCGTCTTGACTTCAGCAACGCTGGCTCTTGGTGGCAAGTTCGATGCCATGGCCGCTGCTTGGGGGCTTCCTTCTGGACAGTGGGATGGCTTGGACGTCGGCACGCCCTTTGACCCGCAGAAATCCGGAATCCTCTACGTCGCACGCGACCTGCCGCGCCCCGGGCGCGACGGTGCCACCCCAGAGCAGTTCGCAATCATGGAGCGCCTTATCCGCGCCGCTGGTGGGCGCACGCTGGGACTATTCTCATCTCGTCGTGGCGCCGAGGCTGCCGCGGAGGAAATGCGCAAACGCCTGCCTTACGACGTCCTGTGCCAGGGCGATGACTCTATCGGTGCCCTGGTCGATCGCTTCGCCGCTAACCCGCAGACGTGTTTGTTTGGCACGTTGACGCTGTGGCAGGGTGTCGATGTTCCCGGCCCATCGCTGTCCTGTGTCATCATCGACCGCATCCCATTCCCCCGTCCCGATGACCCGCTGCTATCCGCGCGCTCCGATGCCGCTAACGCCGCTGGTAGAAACGGATTTATGGAGGTCTCAGCGACCCATGCAGCACTGTTGATGGCGCAGGGTTCTGGTCGTCTGCTGCGTCGGGTCGATGACCGCGGGGTCGTTGCGGTACTGGATTCACGATTGGCGACAGCCCGCTATGGTTCCTGGATTGCCGCGTCGATGCCGGACTTCTGGCGAACAACCAATCTAGATACTGCAGCTGGGGCGTTAAAACGGTTGACGCAGGAAGCTTGATTCGGGGGCCTGTTTCGGGAGCGTGATTCGCGGGTAGTCCGGATTCTGGAAAGGTTTTCACAAAACTCGTACGCTTTTCTTTTCAATACATTATTGTGATGTGAAACACAGCGGAGTTGCCGTAGTCGTCCACGTAATACCGGGAGGATTAAGCAGCTTTGCGCGAGAACAGAAAGGCGATTTTCCCTCATGCCTCTTTCCAGTAACCTCCCCGACGTAAACATTCCAGAAACCTCGCTCTTTGACTTCCTCTTTGGTGAAATTGAGCCACGTCACCAGGACAAGATTGCAATCGTTGACTCAGGCTCAGAAGTCACCTTCGGTGATTTGAAAGCCAGCATTGAGAAGTTCGCGGGCGCACTGGCCGCACGCGGTATTAAGAAGGGCGACGTTGTAGCACTCCACTGCCCCAATTCGACGACCTTCGCAGTCGCCCTCCACGGTGTCCTGCGCGCCGGCGCTATCTGTACGACGGTTGCATCGCTGGCAACTGCCGAGGACATTGAAAACCAACTGCGTATCTCTGACGCCAAGATGATGCTGACTACCTCATCAATCGGTTGGGCGGGCGCCCACGGCGCTGAGGCCGCTGGTCTCCCGGAAGACATGATTATTGGCCTGACTGGTCTCCACGGCATGGGTGAGCTGCTCGCCGAGGGCCACGCGGCCCCGGACGTCGAGGTCTCCCCCGATGACGTTGCCGTGATTCCATTCTCCTCCGGAACAACTGGCGTTCCGAAGGGCGTGCAGCTTACGCACCGCAACCTGGTGGCTAATGTCGTGCAGGCTGGCGGCGCCGCTGCCGGAGCGCTGACGGAGGACACCCCGGCCGTGACCATCCTGCCGTTCTTCCACATCTACGGCCTGACCGCGCTGCTGAACCTGTGCCTGTGGCGCCGTACGACGCAGTACACGATGGGCAAGTTCGATTTCGTAGATTTCCTTTCCATCATCGCAGACAACAAGGCGAAGTTCGCATTCGTCGCGCCACCGGTTGCCGTCGGCTTGGCCAAGCACCCCGCCGTCGATTCCTTCGACCTGTCCAGCTTGGAGACCATCTTCTCCGGCGCGGCATCCCTCCAGCTCGATCTCGCAGAACAGGTCGAAAAGCGTCTCGACTGTGTGGTTGCACAGGGCTACGGCATGACCGAATCCTCGCCAGCTACGCACATCCGCATCGGCCACGATAGCCCCCTGGACTCGATTGGCCGGGCAGTCCCCAACACTCAATACAAGATTGTTGACCTTGAGGCCGACGGCTACCAGGAAATCCCCGTTCCTTCCGAAGGCCGCTCGAAGCCTGGCGAACTGTGGGTTTACGGCCCGCAGGTCATGAAGGGTTACCTCAATAATCCGAAGGCTAACGCAGAGACGCTTGTCGACGGTTGGCTGCGCACCGGCGATGTTGCGGAACTCGATGAACACGGGAATGTGTACATCGTGGATCGTTTCAAGGAACTGATTAAGTACAAGGGCTACCAGGTTCCGCCGGCGGAGCTCGAGTCCGTGCTGCTCAGTCACCCGGATATCGCCGATGCCGCCTGCTCTGGTGTCATTCGCTCCGACGGCGAGGAGATTCCAAAGGCCTATGTCGTCCTCAAGACTGGCAAGCAGGTAACGGAGGACGAGATTATGGACTACGTTGCCGACCGCGTCGCACCGTACAAGAAGGTTCGAGTCGTCGAATTCATGGAGGAGATTCCGAAGTCGGCGACGGGCAAGATTCTACGCAAGGACCTCAAGGCCATGGAGGCAGCCCGCGCTCAGGCGTGAGTTGCTACCCCAGGGGTGACTGCCACAGTCACTGACCCGGGTGCAATCTCAGTAAACCCGGCATCCTGAACCTCAACTGCGCGGAGCTCTGGCGCAGGCCACTGCTCCCGCGGTATTTCTTTGACGTCCAAGGGGTAACCGCTTTGCGCCCAAGCCCACGCTTCCTCGACGGGCAAAGTGGCTGCGTAGAGCATCGAGCCATGCCCAACCTGCGCGGCTACCTTTCCGACGGACATGCCCAGGTTCTTGTCCACCCAGATAACCGGCGGAGTGAAGGTGACAGCACGGCTATCCCCACGCTGTTCCACAGAGACATCGTTCTCCGGGGCGTCGTAAGGCAAATCGGTGCCGGAAATTTGTAGTTTGGCAATCTCCGGATAAGTTTCAGCCACCGGCGTTGGCAACAGCGCACGAGCCTGGGCACCGTCAACTTCAACTGTGACACCCGGTGCGAGCTGAGCGCGTTGCCAGCCAACGTTGCGGGCACGGCGCGAAAGCTTGCGGATGCGCGCACCGTACCAGGACGTCAGCCCCTGCTGGTAGGCCGAAGCATCATCGCCTGCGCGCTTATCCAGGCAGCAGGCGACAACTGCCATAGCGGCAGCACGAAGAATCGCCTTCCGGGAAGGGCGTTCCTTCTTCGGAATCTCCAGCACAATCGCCATTGCCCATGGCACGTCCTCACCGTGGTCTTTCCTATCGGGCTGCGGCAGGAGGCTATGGGCTGTGCGAAACCACTCCGGAACCGATTCTTCAGCCGAATCAGCTGGGTCGTTGTGATTCTTGATTGGCACTACTGCTCCAACGGCACGCGGCGGAAGGTGCCATCTTCGCGGTCGGCATCATCGATTTCATCACGGGAAATACCGAGCATGAACAAAATCGAGTCCATGAACGGCACGTTAACGGAGGTGTCTGCAATTTCCTTCAGTGCCGGCTTTGCGTTGAAGGCAATGCCGAGACCTGCGACCGATAGCATGTCGATATCATTGGCACCATCGCCGACGGCGACAGTCTGGTGCATTTGAAGCCCCGACTCCTTTGCGAATGCCTTGAGGCTGCGGGCCTTTTCCTGCCTATCGACGACACCGCCAATCACGCGGCCGGTCAACTTACCGTCCTCAACTTCGAGGGTGTTGGCCTTGTAGAAGTCCAGGCCCAAATCCTTCGCCAACGGTTCCAAAATCTGGATAAAACCACCGGAGACTGCACCGCACTTGTAGCCAAGACGCTTCAGGGTGCGAATAGTAGTGCGGGCACCTGGGGTCAACTCAATGGAATTTGTGACCTCTTCAAGGACGCTGACCGGCAGACCAGCCAGGGCCTTGACACGCTCATGCAGGGACTCAGCGAAGTCCAGCTCGCCACGCATAGCGCGATCCGTAACAGCCGCCACCTCGGCCTCACGGCCAGCGTGGGCAGCCAGCATTTCGATTACCTCGCCGGTAATCAGAGTCGAGTCCACGTCAAAGCAGATTAGACGCTTGGAACGGCGCTGCAACCCTGCACGCTCGATTGCGATGTCGATCTCCTGGTCTTGTGCCAACTGCGCCAGGGCCTTACGCAGTGGAATACCAGCACCCGGCTTCGGATCCGGAATAGAGACAAGCAATTCCAGACCGGTAACCGGGTAATCAGCAATACCGCGAATGGAATCAATGTTTGCACCGTAGTCAGCGAGCGTACGGCCAATCCGAGAGATGTCCTCGGCATTGACCGGGTTGCCGAGTACGACAAGTGCGTGAGTGGACACAGCGCTGCGCTCAATTGGGGCATCAAGGTGGAAACTGACCGTCATGCCGTGCGGTTTCAGCGTTTCAATGAGCCCCTCTCGGAGGACTCCGACCTTCTCCTCGGTGACGCCGACAAGTGCGCCGAGACTTAGGTTAGAGCGGAAAACCGACTGCTCCACATCCAGAATCTGGACCCCGTATGCGGCGAGTACGCGGAAGAATGCTGCCGAAACACCCGGGCGGTCGCGGCCGACAGCCGTAATAAGAACCGGGGCCAGGCCCGAAGCTAGCGAAACTGACAGCGCGTCAGAATCTGCAGACTGACTGGGAGAGGAAATTACCTGTTCATTCACCAATCCAGTATCGCACGAAGCACATGTAGAGTGCTCATCGCCTAGCGGGATTCGGCACTTCAGAGGGTGGCCGATTTGTTTTGGCTCTACACTCGACTCTCCGCCCCCCCCATATCCGTCCCCTCCCCAATCCCACCCCATGAAAACCTGTTAAAGACAAGGCAACGGCCCCATCACGGGAAACCGTGATGGGGCCGTAGCTTCGCGTAGTTTTTAACTCAGAGTTGCATTAGCCATGTAGCCACTAGCGCTTAGAGCTGACGACCAACGTGAGCCTCTGCGCGCTGACGCTCAACCATGTGCGGGTAGTGCAGCTCGAATGCCGGGCGCTCCGAGCGGATACGCGGCATCGAGGTGAAGTTGTGGCGCGGCGGCGGGCAAGAGGTAGCCCACTCGAGGGAGTTGCCGTAACCCCACGGGTCATCAACAGTGACGACCTCGCCGTAGCGCCAGGACTTGAAGACGTTCCAGACGAACGGGATAACGGACAGACCCAGGATGAACGCACCCACAGTGGAGATCATGTTCAGCGTGGTGAAACCGTCGGTCTCGAGGTAGTCGGCGTAACGACGCGGCATACCTTCGTTACCCAGCCAGTGCTGAACCAGGAAGGTCAGGTTGAAGCCGATGAAGGTCAACCAGAAGTGAACCTTTGCCAGCTTCTCGTCGAGCATACGACCGGTCATCTTCGGGAACCAGAAGTAAACGCCCGAGTAGGAAGCGAAGACCAGGGTACCGAACAGCGTGTAGTGGAAGTGTGCAACGACGAAGTAGGTGTCGGAGACGTGGAAGTCCAGCGGCGGGGAAGCCAGCATAATACCGGTCAGACCACCGAACAGGAAGGTCACGATGAAGCCGAGAGCGAAGGTCATCGGGGACTCGAAGGTCATGTGGCCGCGCCACATGGTACCCATCCAGTTGATGAACTTAACACCGGTCGGGACCGAAATCAGGAAGGTCATGAACGAGAAGAACGGAAGCAGAACGCCACCGGTCACGAACATGTGGTGCGCCCACACAGCCATGGACAGACCTGCAATAGACAGGGTTGCGAAGACCATACCTGCGTATCCGAACAGCGGCTTGCGGGAGAAGACCGGCACAACCTCGGTGATGATGCCCACGAACGGCAACAGCAGGACGTAGACCTCTGGGTGACCGAAGAACCAGAACAGGTGCTGCCACAGCATGGCGCCACCGTTAGCCGGGTCGTAGATGTGACCGCCCAGCTTACGGTCGTACAGAACGCCGAGAGCAGCTGCAGTCAGAATCGGGAAGATCAGCAGAGCCAGGATCGAGGTGACCAGGATGTTCCAGGTGAAGATCGGCATACGGAACATGGTCATGCCCGGTGCGCGGAGGCACAGAACTGTGGTGGTCATGTTAATAGCGGAAGCGATGGTACCGACACCACCGATACCGACACCGACGATCCACAGGTCAGAACCGACACCCGGGGAGTGAATCGGGTCAGACAGCGGGGAGTACATGGTCCAACCGAAGTCAGCAGCACCACCCGGGGTCAGGAAGCCCGACAGCATCAGAATGCCACCGACAGTGGTCAGCCAGAAGCCGAAAGCGTTCAGACGCGGGAAAGCCACGTCCGGCGCACCAATCTGAAGCGGCAGAATGTAGTTAGCAAAACCCCACACAATCGGGGTACCGAACAGAAGCAGCATCACCGTGCCGTGCATGGTGAACATCTGGTTGAACTGCTCGTTGGAAAGGAACTGGAGTCCTGGGGCGAAGAGCTCAGCACGGATAAGCAGAGCCATCAGGCCGCCGACAAAGAAGAACGAGAAGGACATAATGATGTACATAATGCCCAGCTTCTTGTGGTCGGTCGTGGTCAGCATATCCCACGCCCAGCTGCCCTTACGCTCATGTCCGAACGGCTGCGGCCGTTCCGGCGCTACAACGCCGTGATCTGGACGAGGCGCTACTGCAGTCATTCTTCCTCCTTACTACGCGAAGATTTCCTGTAACTCACTACAGGGATTTTAAGTTTTGTCCTTGTGAGAATAGTGCAGGTGAGTACGCGACGGCGAACCCACCTACCGCTATGTGCCAGATTCTAGTCTGAACCTTGGAAAAAGTTAAGGCTAAGGGATTTTCCGGCTCACTTCCCTGCTCAGTTAAGCACACTATTAGTTTCCTGAGAATTGTCTTAACCTGGGCTAACGCCTTTTTAGCAGGAATCGCCGCGGTTAAGACTACTACCCCCGTGTGTGCGATCACTACAGCAGGAACCGTGATGAAAAGGTCCCTATACCTCTGCTTTTAGAAGTCCCAGTCCTCATCCTCGGTCACTTCGGCCTTACCCATGACGTAGGAAGAACCGGAACCTGAGAAGAAGTCATGGTTTTCGTCAGCATTCGGCGACAGCGCCGACAGGATTGCCGGTGAAACCCGAGTTTCGTCGGACGGGAACATGCCCTCGTACCCTAGGTTGTTCAGCGCCTTGTTGCCGTTGTAACGCAGGAAGCGCTTGACATCCTCAGTCCAGCCGAGCTCGTCGTACATTTCCTCGGTGTACTGGATCTCATTGTCGTAGAGGTCAAACATGAGATCGAAGGTGTATTCCTTCAGCTCGTCACGCTCTGCCTGGGTCAGACGCTCGAGGTTGCGCTGGTACTTGTAACCGATGTAGTAACCGTGCACTGCCTCATCACGAATAATCAGACGAATGATATCCGCGGTATTGGTCAGCTTGGCGTGGCTGGACCAGTACATCGGCAGGTAAAAGCCCGAGTAAAATAGGAAGGACTCCAGCAGCGTGGAAGCAACCTTCTTCTTCTGCGGGTTATCGCCCTCGTAGTAGTCGAGGATGATCTTGGCCTTCTTCTGCAGGTACTCGTTTTCCTCACCCCAGCGGAAAGCATCCTGAATCTCAGGGGTCGACGCCAGTGTCTGGAAGATTGACGAGTAGCTCTTAGCGTGCACCGACTCCATGAAGGCAATGTTGGTGTACACAGCTTCCTCGTGCGGGGTCAGCGCATCTGGAATAAGTGATACCGCACCAACCGTGCCCTGGATGGTGTCCAGCATGGTCAGGCCAGTGAATACGCGCATGGTGGTGCGCTGTTCCAAGGCGTTGAGCGTATTCCAGCTCTTGATGTCGTTCGACAGCGGCACCTTTTCCGGCAACCAGAAGTTACCGGTCAGACGATCCCAAACCTCGAGATCCTTGTCATCAGGAATCGTATTCCAGTCAATTGCCGCTACTGGGCATGCACGCGCTTCTGGATTCTTCTCACGATGGGCCGGAGTCGAGGGCGGGCAATCATCGAAACTCACGTGGAAACCTCTCCCTTTTCATTCATATCGCCGTTTTTTAGAGTGCACCTTATATATAAGGTGCACTCTTCACTCTTTACGAGCTCAAACAGCAACTGCAGCTGCGTCGACTATTTCAGCCGCGTCTCGCCACAAAACGTCAGGCTCCCGGTAAAAGGAGCCACTACTCTCTGCAGCTTACCCACACCGCTGACCTAATGCACCTCACAAGGGGAAAACTTCCCATTGAACGCTCTTTATGCCAGTCGCCCCTCCCCCAACACCACGTCACACAAAGAAAAAGGTGCCAGCTGTGGCGCGGCGCCAACGGTTTCGGGCTAGATTCGAGCCAGGGGCAAAGCTAACTCCATCATCGTGGTAAATGCCTTCTCACGTTCTTCCGGAGTGGTCTTTCCACCTGTGACAATGTTGTCAGACACAGTGAAGATGCCCATTGCCTCCGCACCGGCCTCCGCGGCTGTCGCATACAAGCCAGCCGATTCCATTTCCACTGCCAGCACGCCCATTCGAGCCCAACGATTATTCACATCTCCCCGGAAATTGTAGAAGATGTCGCTGGACAGGACGTTGCCGACGTGCGTGGTGATGCCCTGTTCACGAGCTCGATCACGCACGTCTTCGATCAGGCGGAAGGATGCAGCCGGGGCGAAGGTTCCCGGCAGGTTGTACTGAGACAGGAAATTGGAATCAGTCGACGCAGTCTGACCGATAACCACGTCATACAGGTCCAGTTCTGGCTGCAGCGCGCCACACGAACCGACGCGAATCAGCTTCTTACAACCGAAGACGTGGATGAGCTCCCAGGAGTAGAGCGAAATGGACGGAATACCCATGCCGGAGCCCATGACGGACACCTCCTGCCCCTGGTAGGTGCCAGTAAAGCCAAGCATGTTGCGGACCTCGTTGAACTGAACGACATCCTCCAAGTAGGTCTCCGCGATGAACTTGGCTCGCAGCGGATCACCGGGCAACAGAATAGTCTCTGCGATTGGTGCACCCTTTGGGTTGATGTGCGGAGTGCTCTTGCCGGCGGTCTCAGACATGGTTTCCATCCTCTTCCCCCATTACGCATGGGTAAAAATAAACGAGAAAAATAAGCGAGCTTTTATCTGCCAGTGACCAGGGTAATTATCTGCCTCACATCCATCAATAGTGCTATTTAGGTGTGTTTCCTATTGAGTGGATTAATAAATGAAGCAATTAAAAAGACGCGAGAATCTCCCCGACAAAACTCGGGAGGATTCTCGCGCCTTCAGCGAAACAGCGCTACAGCACGTCCGGCTTAGAGCATGCAGGAAACGCAGCCCTCGACCTCAGTGCCCTCCAGTGCAACCTGACGCAGGCGGATGTAGTACAGAGTCTTAATACCCTTGCGCCATGCGTAAATCTGCGCACGGTTGAGGTCACGGGTACTCACCGTGTCCTTGAAGAACAGCGTCAGCGACAGTCCCTGGTCAACGTACTTAGTAGCAACCGCGTAGGTGTCAATGATCTTCTCGTAGCCAATTTCGTAGGCATCCTGGAAGTACTCGCGGTTGTCATTGTCCAAGTGCGGAGCCGGGTAGTACACGCGACCAATCTTGCCCTCCTTGCGAATCTCAATCTGAGACGCAATCGGGTGGATTGACGAGGTCGAGTTGTTGATGTAGGAAATCGAACCGGTCGGCGGGACTGCCTGCAGGTTCCGGTTGAACAGGCCGTGCTCCATGACGTCGGCCTTCAGCTGCGCCCAGTCCTCGGCATCCGGGATGTGCGCGGAGGAGTTCGCGAAAATCTCCTTGACGTGCTGAGTCTTTGGCTGGAAGTCTGCCGGGTCGAAGTTATCGAAGTACTTGCCACTGGCGTAGTCGGAGTTTTCAAAGTTGACGAACTTCTGACCGCGCTCGCGAGCAATCTTGTTGGATGCGCGCAGGACAGCGTAGAGCACTGCCGCAAAGTAGGCGTTGGTGAAGTCCAAGCCCTCTTCCGAACCGTACATAATCTTCTCGCGACCTAGGTAGCCATGCAGGTTCATCTGCCCCAGGCCGATGGCGTGAGACCCGTCGTTGCCCTTGCGAATCGACGGCACTGAGTCAATAGAAGTCTGCTCACTAACCGCGGTCAGGCCACGGATGGCGGTCTCAACGGTGCGACCGAAATCCGGCGAATCCATGGTCATCGCAATATTCAGCGAGCCGAGGTTACAGGAAATATCCTCACCAACGTGCTCATAAGACAGGTCCGCATTGTAGGTCGACGGAGTGTTGACCTGCAGAATCTCCGAGCAGAGGTTCGACATATTAATACGTCCCTCAATCGGGTTCGCGCGGTTAACCGTGTCTTCGAACATGATGTACGGGTAGCCGGACTCAAACTGAATCTCAGCGATGGTCTGGAAGAACTGACGCGCGTTGATCTTCTGCTTACGAATACGCGGGTCCTCGACCATATCCGCGTAGTTCTCAGTGATGTTGATGTCCGCAAACGGCTTACCGTAGACGCGCTCAACATCGTACGGGCTGAAGAGGTACATGTCGTCGTTACGCTTGGCCAGCTCGAACGTGATGTCCGGAATGACTATGCCGAGAGACAGCGACTTAATGCGAATCTTCTCGTCGGCGTTCTCACGCTTGGTGTCCAAGAAGCGCATGATATCCGGGTGGTGCGCGTGCAGGTACACGGCACCCGCGCCCTGGCGGGCACCCAGCTGGTTAGCGTAGGAGAAGGAGTCCTCCAGCAGCTTCATAACCGGGATGACACCGGAAGACTGGTTCTCAATGTGCTTAATCGGAGCGCCCTGTTCACGCAGGTTGCTCAGCAGCAACGCCACACCGCCGCCGCGCTTGGACAGCTGCAGCGAGGAGTTGATGGCGCGGCCGATGGACTCCATGTTGTCCTCGATACGCAGCAGGAAGCAGCTCACCGGCTCACCGCGCTGGGCC
This sequence comes from uncultured Corynebacterium sp., assembly GCF_946998835.1. Taxonomy (GTDB): domain Bacteria; phylum Actinomycetota; class Actinomycetes; order Mycobacteriales; family Mycobacteriaceae; genus Corynebacterium. The sequence continues at coordinate 41,233 of NZ_CAMQAZ010000011.1, forward strand.
TTACCGGAGTTGAGGAAAGTAGGAGTAGCAGGCTGGAAACGGCCGGTGATGATTTCATCAACCAGGTGCTGCGCGAGCCCCAAGTCGCCGTCGGCAAGCGTAAGAGCAACCATGCAGACGCGGTCTTCGTAGCGTTCCAAGTAACGCTTACCGTCGAAGGTCTTCAGCGTGTACGAGGTGTAGTACTTGTAAGCACCCAGGAAAGTCTTGAAACGGAACTTGTGGGCGTAGGCCTGCTTGAACAGGGCCTTGACGTCCTCGAATTCGTACTTCTCCAGAACTTCAGCCTCGTAGTAGTGGTTTTCTACCAGGTAATCGAGCTTCTCCCGCAGATTGTGGAAGAAGACAGTGTTCTGATTGACGTGCTGCAAGAAGAACTGCCGCGCAGCCATGCGATCCTTATCGAACTGAATCTTGCCGTCTTCACCGTACAGATTCAGCAGCGCATTGAGCGCATGGTAATCCAGCTTGTCCTCGCCCACCGGCTCCGCGACCTGCTTACCCTTTTCCGACACGTTGACTCCTTTGACATCTATTTCCCCGCGCAGTGTCTGTTCAAACACTGCCCAGAACAATCTAATCTAGCTATTTTCCTCGCGCACCGCTTTACGACGGCTTCCGCGAGCGCATCCACACGGCTGCTCTCAGTGTCCCTTCCCTCGACACTGGGAGCGCCCTACGGTTCCAAGAGCCCTAACTTAGGCGCTAGCTTTACCGTGGAAGAACTCCTCTAGCCCTTCTCGAACTCGCTGCACATCATGGTCGGTTCCCATCAACTCGAAACGATACAAGTATGGAACCTTGCACTTGTAGGAGATCACATCTCCTGCCTTGCAGAAGTCTTCACCGAAGTTGAGATTTCCCGCGGCAATGACCCCTCGAATGTATGAGCGGTTGTGCTCATTATTGAGAAATTTGATTACCTGCGGCGGAACTGGCCGTGAGTTACCACCGCTGATCGAAGCACCGCCACCGTAAGTCGGACAAATGAGGACATAGGGCTCATCGACGATAAGCTCCGGCTCATTGCGACGGATTGGAATGCGGGCGTTTTTGATACCTAGCTTTTCGACAAACTTGTGTGTATTCCCCGTCGCCGAGGAGAAATACACCACCAGCATGAGAACTTCACCCTTTACATCGCAAAACCCCCCGATATCCGTTTCCCGAGTGGCCAACGAAATCTGCGGGGAGGTGTGTGAATTTTAAGCTGCCTGGAGAGCCTTGATGCGGTCCGGACGGAAACCCGACCAGGTCTCGGTGCCAGTGTCAACGACTGGAGCCTGGAGGTGACCGAGGGCCATGACGTAGTCCCGAGCCTCATCGTCCATGGTGATGTCGACGATATCGTAGGCAATTCCAGCCTTATCGAGGGCGCGAGTGGTAGCGCGGCACTGGACACATGCAGGCTTGCTGTAAACGGTAACCATGACTCTCACAAACTTTCTGGCTTTGACTAAGACCAATAAATCGGGACGACTTCGTACAAACAATGGAAGCGGCCTAGGAATCAGCGAACTGATTGACCGGCTGAAAGCTCCCGTGAGGTTCATGAGAAACCGAGTACGGGTGGCCGACAGGTCCTTGTAACTATCCTTGGCTCGACACGTGAAACACTACACTTGGTATCTGAAAAACTCTAGTCGCACTAGATGTAGTAGTCACAAGCATGATATTCCCTGTTCGGAGATATCTGGCGCACAAGATGTTGTACGCACACGCACCACAACCTTGTAATTTCACCGCGAAAATTCCCGAAAATCACGGAAAAACAGCTATCGCGATATTTTGGTTAAGCCAATTAGCGCATGACGCCCCGCGGCCGACCGCACCAATTCCAGGCGCCGCAGCACTCTTCCCTCCCCTTGCCCAACTTCGGATTCAGCTGCAACCCCAAAATTCGCGGGCTGCACATGTGAACACGGGCTGCAAATGTGAAACTGTGCGAGTTTATGACACTTTCAAGCCATTTTTCGGGCCATTTTTGACATAAGCGTAGTCAGTAACTTCCATCACCCCACCGCCCCCAGCCATAAACGCTGCCACCGCCCGAACCTGCCCCCTCCAAAAACCGAAAACCGCAACCCTTAGCCACAGTGAACTGCGACTTCAGATTGCGGTTTTGGCAATAAATTAAGGAAGCTACTTGCTTCGCGCCGACCTAAATAAGGCTTAGCCCTGGCGGGCCTTGAAGCGCGGCTCCTTCTTGTTGATCACGTAGACCTTGCCACGACGGCGCACGACCTGAGCGCCCGGCTTGTTCTTCAGCGACCGAAGGGACTTGCGGACCTTCATTCGGGCGCTCCTTTCTACTCGGCTCCGAAACGGGAACGTGCACGCTGCACTATCCCGGACAATCACCCCAGTGACTGCCTGGCAACGCACCCTTCCTGACAATCCGAAGAAATATCAAAGAGTATGCGTTACGACACGAGTTGCCATACTACCCAATAAGCAGAATAACTCCAAAAAGCCGGGGGAATCATGTTCTTTAGAACCAGCCCTGATGCCTAGCTGCCCCACTGCACACCAGCCTCTCGATTCACACCGGCCCCCGACTTCGCACCGGCCCCCGACTTCACACCGTCCCCGACCAACACGCCGGCCTCTGCCTGGCTACTTAGCCGCAGCAATCATGTACTCACGCACCTCTACAAGAGTCTTACCCGAGGTCTCCGGCACGGCCTTGATCGTAAACACCAGCGCAATTGCGCCCGTGATAGCAAAGAAGAAGAACGACCAGGCACCGCCCACAGCATCGACCATCGGCAAAAATGCCTGTGCCACGAACCAGTTCGCAACCCACAGCGCGAGCCCAGCCAGCCCCATACCCAGGCCACGAGCCTCAGTCGGGACAATCTCGGAAATCAACAACCAGGTAGCCACCGACACAGCCGCCTGCTGAAACACAATGAATACAGTCATCAGCAGCAGCGACATCATCGCACCCGTCGAAGAGTTGCTCGACAGTCCATAGACCGGTGCCAAAACAAGCAGCGAACTCGCACAACCGACCAGACCGATAATCAGCATTCGACGACGTCCAATCCGGTCAATAATGCTCATACCAATCGCACACGAAATCACCGAAGCGACACCGATAATAATGGAGGTATAGACAGAGCTTTCCGTCGACAAGCCAACCTTGTTCATCATCGTCGGCGCGAAGTACATGATTGCATTCGCACCCGTGACCTGCTGCGTTACACCGATCAGCATCGCAATGATGACCGTGCGCCGCACCCACGGCATCTTCAGGGCCTGGCGCTCGGCCGCACGCTGATCAGCGCTTGACGACGCCTCGCCCACGGCAACCTCATCCAACGTCGCCTGATTTCCTTGCATCTGACGCAGCACCGCCAGCGCCTTACCTTCCTGACCTCGGCGGACGAGGTACGCCGGAGTATCGGGAAGGACCAGCATGCCAATGAGCAGCACGATGCCGGGGACAGCACCTAGTCCCAGCATGAGCCGCCAGTTACCGGAAGAGGCTAGAGCAGAGTTGGTGAGGAATGCCACCAGCTGACCAATCACAATCATCAGCGAGTTCAGGCTGACCAGACGCCCGCGCACGTGAGGAGGCGCCATTTCGGAGATATACATCGGCACGACAATGGACACACCACCGATACAGACGCCGAGCAATGTACGCGCAGCACCCAGGGAAAACGCACTGGATGCGAAAGCACACCAAATGCTGCCAATAATGAAGCCGACGGCCCCGAGCAGGATGGTGCCTCGGCGCCCCAGGGAGTCTGCGACACGACCACCCAGGAATGCACCGATGGCAGCACCGACCAAAAGCATGGCGGTGACCGTCGACTCCTGCCCCGGCGTCAGCTCGAAGGATCGCTGGATATACAGCAGCGCACCGGAGATTACGCCGGTGTCGTAACCAAAGAGGAGGCCGCCCAGAGCGGCGATGATTGCCACGGCTACCGACCGAGTAGTGGTGGCTTCCCGGTTCGGACCATTTTTATCTTGTTCGGTTGTACTCACGCTGAAAATCTTGCCACCGTCAGGCCATAGGCCCCCTATCCACGCAGTACTTACTCGATAAAGATAAGGAGTTTCATAACTATCTGCCGCAAAAAGCATCGCCTTTCCGGCTCAGCCCTAGCGGTAGAGTTGGGGCCATGACATCAGCAGGCACACAAAGTTTCTCTCATCCCCTCCAGTCTGAGATCATCACCGACCTCCACGTCCGCTCCAGTATCAATCCTGCGGAGGAAATCAGCCGTCGAGTCGACTTTCTCTGTGATTACTTCCGCACTGCTCACGCCAAGGGCTTCGTTCTTGGTATCTCCGGCGGCCAGGACTCCACGCTGGCTGGCCGCTTGGCTCAGTTGGCCGTCGAAAAGCTTCGCGACGGCGGTGAGAACGCCACCTTCATCGCCATTCGCCTCCCCCACGGCGTGCAGGCCGACGAGGACGACGCACAGGTGGCACTGCGTTTTATTCATCCCGACCAAACCCTGACTATTGATATCGCACCGGCCACCGCCGCAATGACCGCACAGGTTACCGACGCCTTGGCCGGCAGCACTATCAGCGACTTCAACAAGGGAAACATCAAGGCACGCATGCGCATGATTGCTCAGTATGCAGTGGCGGGCGTTGACGGCGCATTGGTTATTGGCACAGATCACGCCGCCGAGGCCGTCACCGGCTTTTACACCAAGCACGGCGACGGCGCATGCGACCTCGTGCCGCTACAGGGCCTGAATAAACGCCAAGGCGCAGAATTGCTTCGCCACCTCGACGCCCCTGCCAGCACCTGGGAGAAAGTTCCGACCGCTGACCTGGAGGAAGATCGCCCTGCGCTTCCCGACGAAGTTGCGCTCGGGGTGACCTATACCGCCATCGACGATTACCTCGAAGGTAAGGCCGTCTCAGATGAGGATGCCGCACGAATCGAGCGCCTCTACTCCATCTCCCGCCACAAGCGAGCTGTGCCACCCGGGCCAGCCGATTCATGGTGGCGCTAGACTGGCACCCCCCCTAGGCGCTGGAGTAACCGGTGGTAGAACAGACAGCTCAGCGCCGCCCTTTGAGAGTCAGCGCCGCCACACTCTAAGAGCGCCGCCACACTCTAAGAGAAGGCCTTCGCGCCAGCGTCCCAAATAGCGCCAACTGCGGCCAAGCTGTCAGTTGCCGCCGCCTCTGCGTTCGGCTCCACTGCTGGTGAACCATCCTGGATGAGCTCAGCGGTTACCAAACCATGAGCAAACGCCCACATGGCCAGCCCCTTAGGCTCATCACCGGCAACCTTGATAAATGCATCGCGAATCCAGGCATCCAACGACGAAGGTGAGACGACATTCACGAAATTGGTGCGACTCATCAAACGGTAACCATGGGGATCATCGAGAACAGCCTGGCGGTATGCCTGCAGCAGAGATGCCGAAGTGCAGTCCTCATCAATGGCAGCATGAATACGTTTACCCAGATTCTCAAGGCTCTCGGTCAGCAAAAGCTGCAGGAGTTCTTCCTTGCCGCTGATGTGCTTGTACAGCGATGGTGCCTTCACATCGAGCCGCGCCGCAAGGCGGCGCATACTGATAGCGCTCCAGCCCGATTCGCGCAGCATCGCGCGCGCTTCATCGACAATCTTCTGCATTCGTGGGGTCTGCTTGCGCACATCGGGCTGCGCTGGCACCCCATCGGTCATTTCTATGGTGCACGTCACATTGGTGACTGTAACCCGTCACACCTCACTTAGGGCGCTTTTGGTCAATTTAACCCGACAATTTTCAAAAAATAGCTAACGGCGATGCTCGGGTACGAAAAGTTACCCTTGCCCGCCATTAGCTAATGCTTGACGACGAGGCCCTACCCGTCGCCAGGTAAGAAGTGCGATATACCGCCACTACACCTCGTAGCGATCCGGCTCCTCGCCGAGGTGGAAACGGCGACCCGAAACATCATTCGGAGTAATGCGCACGTAGTTGTACTTCAGAGTCGGCAGCCAGGGCTTCAGCGGCAGCTCATCTGCAGCGTTGATATCAGCGCGGGAAGTGAGAACCTCCGCGTCACCCTTGACGATGACCGACCAAGCCTTCTGAGCGTCCTTATCAACAAAGTCAGCTTCAAAGAGAACATCGTGGTTCAGAGAAACAGTAAAGAGCTTCGAGCCCTCGGCAGTGCGGAAGTAGATGTTCCCCTCATGAACGACATAGTTCAGCGGGAAAAGGTCCATGTCGTCTTTACGACGAACAACGAGGCGCCCAAAAGTCTGCGTAGCCAGCAGCTCGAGGGACTCTTCGGCGGACAGGTTCTGAATGACGGAGTCGTTGTATGCCATACACCCCAGTATTCCACCGTTCAGACAAAGTTGCTACAGCCATACGAGCAACCAATCACTGAGGTGAATGGCAGACGTTTTCCACCGAGGTGACGACGGGTTAAGTAGCAAAACTGACAACTCGGAAACTTGCGGGCTGCACATGTGAAAAAGGGGCTGCACATGATTACGGGCTGCACATGTGAAACTGTCCGAGTTTATAGCACTTTCAGGCCATTTTTCGGGCCATTTTTGCTATAAGCGGGGTCAGTAACTCGCATTGAGGACTAGGTAGCAAAAGGTACCCACCCATCGGCATGCCGGAGGGACACACTTTTTGCTACTTAACCCCACTTTGATCCTTTAACCCGGAATACAAGAAATCCCCCGGTCATAACGACCGAGGGTTTTTCTACTGGTGGAGCTAACGGGACTCGAACCCGTGACCCCCACACTGCCAGTGTGGTGCGCTACCAGCTGCGCCATAGCCCCAGAATCAACATCGAAGCGGTTTTTCACCCCTTCGCTGTGGACTCCTCAAAGGCTACATGGCACTGCCAGATATCACCAAATCCGCATGTAGAACACACTTTTACCCATGTGTTTCGCAGACCTGAAGCGAGTCCCGCGAACATGAACCGGCGATAATAACGGACTGACTTTCCTGGTAGCTAGCGACGTGCGAGCGAACTAGCGCAGAGCCAACTCGACCCAGTCCCCCAAGGTATACTTTTCTTCTTCGCCGGGGATTTCCTCCAAAATATCCTTGCCATCGACGAACACATGCGGCGAGGAAACCTTGCCCAGACGCTTTGCAAGGTCATCATCGTTCGCGTTGGCGCTGGCCTTTGCCTCGGTGGTGTCAATTCCAGAGCGCACCTCGTCGACAATATTGTCAGCAACGCCGAGCTGCTCCAGACGGTCAGCCAACTCATCATCACTCCAGGTGATGGAATCTTGCTGGTCGGCCATCATCATGGTGCGGAAGTTCCAGAATGCGCGGGCATCACCGGTCTCGGCAATCTTGCGGGCAACTGCATAGACGCGAGTGGAGTGACCATCACGCTGTTCCTTCTCCCGGGCATCCAGGAAATTCAGCGTACGGTATTCAGCAACCAGCTTGCCGTCATTTAGCGCCTTGAGCTCATCATCGTGGCCCTCTTCACTCATCTGTGCACAGTAGTGACATGAAAAGTCCTCGAAAATCGTGGCCTTTTTCGCCCCTGCAGCGCCATCCTTACTCAAACGGATGACATCACCGTCGAGCGCTACGGAGAAATTGACATCCTCATCCGGCAGCCCCCCAATCGGCTGCGAACGACCGATGTAAATGACACCGCCAATCACAAGGGCAACGACAGCAAGAAGAGCAATCAAGCCTACGACAAAGCCATTGCCCTTTTCATTCGGATTCTTAATCTTCTGACTCACACCGCTTACGATAGCGGTGATTTCTTGCCAACAACACAATTGTTGCTGAGAAAACCCAAATTGTTGCCAAGTCCACAACGAATTCTAGGGCGAAATTCGACTGCAAGCACCAATTCTCTTGCAGCTACCTCACTGGGCTCCCGCTCTCAGCCGACCCACTGCCCACTCTGGAGACTGCGCAACTAGACCCCGCTCTCGAGGCAGCGGGCTAGGGGTAAATGGCCCACTTTTTCCACGGCCACAGGTACACAAACACCGCCAGGACCATGAAACCAATATCACGGGCAATAGACGTCAGATATGAAACCGCATCAGCGTTCTCGTCGTAGCCACCACCGCCAAAGCAACCACAGTCAATCTGCAGGCCACGTGCCCACGCCGAAATGATGCCACCGATGAACACCAGCAACAACAATCCCGATACCACCGCCACCGGGCGCAGGAACAGGCCCAGGATCAGCAGGAGACCGAGGATGACTTCGAAAGCGGGCAGCGCCACCGCCACAACCGGCACCAAATCGCTCGGCAGCAGCTCATACGCCTGCACGGCCTGACGCGATTCCAGCGGGTTGAGCAGTTTAATAAGACCCGAGTACAGCCAAATTGCTGCCAGGCCAAAGCGCGCCACCACACCAACGAAGTTCTTCATACTCAAAAAGGTAGTACAGGCTAGCTGTTTCCAGCTAGCCCAGAGACCGGCTGGCTATTACCCGTTCAGAATTACCCGTTCAGAACTGCGGAGACAACGTCCTGCGCCTCAGCCTGGACCTGTGCCAGGTGATCCGCCCCCTTGAAGGACTCCGCGTAGATTTTGTACTTATCCTCGGTGCCCGACGGGCGTGCTGCGAACCATGCGTTCTCCGTGACTACCTTCAGGCCACCAATCGCAGCACCGTTGCCCGGTGCCTCAGTCAGCTTGGCCGTAATAGTCTCTCCTGCCAGGGTGTCGGCCTTGACCTGCTCCGGCGAGAGCTTCTTCAGAATTGCCTTCTGTTCGCGAGTTGCGTCCGCATCTGTGCGGGCGTAGGCCGGGGCACCGTACTTATCGGCAAGCTCAGCATAGAGCTGCGACGGAGTCTTCTTGGTCACAGCCGTAATCTCGCTGGCCAAAAGATCCAGGATGATGCCGTCCTTGTCGGTGGACCACACAGTGCCGTCGTGACGCAGGAACGATGCGCCAGCGGATTCCTCGCCACCGAAACCGATGGTGCCGCCGAGCAGACCAGGGACGAACCACTTGAAGCCGACCGGCACTTCCACGAGCTTGCGGCCCAAATTGGCAACGACGCGGTCAATCATCGACGAGGACACCAGTGTCTTACCGACCGCGGTCTCCTGCGACCAGCCCGGACGGTGCGCAAAGAGGTAATCAATGGCAACGGCCAAGTAGTGGTTCGGGTTCATCAGACCCGCATCCGGAGTCACAATTCCGTGGCGGTCCGAGTCCGCGTCGTTACCGGTGGAGATGTCGAACTTGTCGCGGTTGCCAATCAAGGATGCCATCGCATTCGGCGAGGAGCAGTCCATACGAATCTTGCCGTCGGTATCCAGAGTCATAAAACGCCAGGTCGCATCAACCAGTGGATTGACCACAGTCAGGTTCAGGTTGTGCGCATCGCCAATCGCGCCCCAATAATCCACCGACGCACCGCCCATTGGATCAGCACCGATACGTACGCCCGCATCACGGATAGCGTCGAGGTTGACAACATTCGGCAAATCCGAAACGTATGCATTGAGGTAGTCGTGCTTGACGACGAGGTTCCCAGCCTTTTCCACCAGCTGGCGCTTAACCCCATCCAGGCCCTTCGCCAGGTATTCGTTGGCTCGAGCTGCAATCCAGTCGGTCGCATCCGCATCCGCAGGGCCACCGGTCGGCGGGTTGTATTTAAAACCACCATCCCGTGGCGGATTGTGGGAAGGGGTAATCACGATGCCGTCGGCACGCGCGGAGCTAGTGCCCGTCGGACCGCCCTCAACATCGTGGTTGAAGGTCAGAATTGCGTGGCTGACGGCGGGAGTCGGAGTGTAGCGGTCCTGGGCATCGACCATCACGGTAATGCCATTGGCGGTGAGTACCTCGAGGGCGGAAATCATTGCCGGCTCAGACAGACCGTGGGTATCGCGGCCAACGTAGAGCGGGCCTTCAATGCCCTGGCCCTTGCGGTAGTCGACGATGGCCTGGGTAGTGGCGTGAATATGATCTTCGTTGAAAGCGCCGTCGAGGGAGGAACCGCGGTGGCCGGAGGTGCCGAAAACGACCTTCTGGTCGGGGTTATTCGGGTCCGGGTGCTTTGTGTAGTAGGCAGTGACCAGTTCCGCGACATCAATAAGGTCGGACGGCTGGGCCAATTGCCCGGCGCGCTCATGAGCCATTGTGGGTATCCTCCTGCTAATTCGGCGAACTGCGCAACCGACAACTTCGCTGCGCTTCCTCTTTCCAGTGTCCCCGTTTTAGGGTCAACGCGCATGGCAGAACCACTTGGCAACGCAATCTCGCCCCTGCAATAGGGTGCGATGGGACTATTGCTGCGTGGGTGTCTGAAGCATGACCGGTTGGTAGCTGCGACGACTGGCTGCTGTGCTAGCGTTCTCACCGTGAATGAGGAATCTGTCGCTCCGAAGCTGCCATCAGCAGGACGAGGGCAAGTTCTTACAGCGTTGGCCGTGGCCGCCGGCGCTGCCCTCGGCGCGGTAAGTCGCTTTCTATCCGGAGCAGCTATTGATTCGATTGCAGGCTCTGGAACAAGCACGGTTTCGACCACTGCCATCAACCTGGTGGGCTGCTTTCTCTTTGGCCTGGTTAGCAGCATCGTTTTCGCTAATCCTCGACTTGCCGCCTTCTGCGGCACTGGATTCTGTGGTGGCTTCACCACTTTTTCTGCGTTTGTGATTCTCCTGCTCGCCCAGTCAGACGTGTCCGCCATGCTGGTGATGACTGTCGGACTCATTCACCTGCTGTGCTGTCCTCTCGTCTACTGGCTGGGAACCAAGTGTGTGCGGGAGACAGCGGAATGACCGAAGACATTCTCAGCTCTTTTCCCTCAGCACTCTATGCCATCCTCGCAGTCGCCGTTGGCGCAGCAGTTGGAGGAGCACTGCGGTTTGGGCTGGCCGAACTTGCGGTGAAATGGACTGAATCTAAGCTGCCCGGGACGTGGAGCGCGAATATGCTCGCCTGTTTGGTCGCCGGTGTTGCTGCTGCGGTGTGGTCGCGGGGGACGTCGATAAGCGATGGCCTAACGCCCGCCCTGGCCTATGCAACGGTGATGATTGGCTTCGCTGGCGGGCTATCGACCTGGTCGACGCTTGCGGGCGAGATTGCGCGGCTTAGTAATCAACACTTTTGGAGGGCATGCGGGTACGCCGCTCTCACACTCATCGGCGGAACAATCTTTGCTTACGTGGGGATGCATCTACCCCCACTTGTGGCGAATTAACGACATAAAGGCCATTTTCTGAAAATTTGATGGCAATTTTTAGCCTTCCTATCAGTAAAGTTCCACAGCATGGAAAGCTTCAGCGATTTTGCCTCAGCGGCGGATAGTTTTATTTGGAGTCCGTATCTCCTGATCCCCGCGCTGATTGGCACCGGAATTATTTTGACCATTCGTCTGGGCGCAATTCACCTGGTCAAACTCGGCCCGGCACTGCGCCTCGGACTCATCGACCGTAGCGACGAGGACGCCGAGGGCGACATCACCAACTACCAGGCGCTTGCGACAGCGCTTGCGGCAACGGTCGGTGTCGGCAACATCGTCGGTGTCGCCACCGCCATTGGGCTGGGTGGTCCCGGCGCGCTGTTCTGGATGTGGGTCACCGGCCTGCTGGGTATGGCATCGAAGTACTCCGAGGCATTCCTGGGCGTGAAGTACCGGCAGGTCGATGCAGCTGGCGAACAGTCCGGCGGTCCGCAGTACTACCTGCGTAAGGCCATTCCGAATGGTTTCGGCAAGACGCTGGGCATCCTGTTTGCCATCTTCGCAGCGCTCGCGGCGTTTGGTATCGGCAACCTGACTCAGGGCAACGCCGTGGCCTCGAACCTGGAAAACAGCTTTGACATCGATCCGACGCTCACCGGCATGATTATGTTCATCCTGGTAGGTGCGGCACTGATGGGCGGCATTAAGTCGATTGGCCGCATCACTGCCAGCTTTGTGCCCATGATGATTGTGCTCTACATCGGTGCAGCTGTGTGGGTGCTCATTGCCAACGTCTCCGCTCTGCCTGAAACTTTCAAGCTCATCTTCACCGATGCTTTCACCGGCACGGCAGCCGTAGGCGGATTCGCAGGATCCACACTGATTCTCGCTCTGCAGATGGGTGTTGCCCGCGGTCTGTTCTCCAACGAGTCGGGCCTGGGCTCTGGCGCTATCGCCGCCTCTGCGGCATCGACCACGCACCCAGTTCGACAGGGCCTGGTCTCCATGACTCAGACCTTCATCGACACCATCATCGTCGTGTCCTTCACCGGCCTGGTTATCATCAGCACCGGTGTTTGGCAGGATGGCAACATCGACACCGGCGCACTAACTGCCGAGGCATTCTCCCGCGGTCTGCCAGGTCACTGGGGCGGCACCATCGTCACACTGTCGGTTGTCTTCTTCGCGTTTTCCACCATGCTGGGCTGGTCCTACTACGGTGAGCGCGCCTTCGAGTCCCTGGTCGGCCGTCGTGGCACCGGCCTCTACCGCGCAATCTTCACCTGTGTGGTCTTCGTCGGCGCGGTCACCCAGCTGGAAACCGTCTGGTCCGTCGCCTCGGCCCTCAACGGTCTGATGGCGCTGCCGAACCTCATCGGTCTAATCGTCCTGTCCGGACTCATCGCCCGCGAGACAAAGGCCTACCTCGAATTCGACCCGCAGCTGCGCGCGACCGCTGCGGAGATTGATAAGTGGCAGTCTCAGCAGGACTTCGAGGCGTTCAGCAAGAATTAGCTGAAACTGCCAACTGTTCGCTAGGCGCTACGGCAGGCCTACGAGCAGGTCTGCGCGGTCTCCGGCTTTTCGATGGCCGCAAGCGCGTCGTCAAGCACGGAGACCTTCACCAACTTCATATCGCCACTGTCGGCAGTCAGCGCCTCCGTGCAATTGCCCTCTGGCACGAAGAACATCTCGGCACCCTCATCTCGGGCTGCCGAGATTTTGTGTGTAACGCCACCGATTTCGCCCACATTCCCGCTCGCGTCAATCGTGCCGGTGCCGGCGAGGTGGTGCCCCTCAGTCAGGTCACCAGGGCTGAGCTTGTCAATCACGCCGAGCGTCATCATAAGGCCGGCCGACGGCCCTCCAATGCCGCTGAGCTGGTACTCGACCTTGGTGTCGTCCGCAGATTGGGAGCCCATCCCAACGCCGAGCATTGCGGCATTCTTCTGATGCGGGTTTTCCGCCAGTGTCACCGAAATATCGGTGGTTGCTTTGGGGGCAGCGTCCTTGCCCTTAGATTCCTTCTGCTTATCGACGGCCGCAGGTTTGACCTTCAACGTGACAGTATCGCCCGGTTTGTGGCCGGCAATGATTGTTTTAACCTGCTCGGGCTTGTCCACCGTCTCCCCATCGACGGCGAGGATGACATCATCTTCATGAAGCCGACCATCAACAGGGCTATCCGGCACTGTATAAGCGACGGTCACTTCCATCGGCAACCCGAGATGAGCCAGTGCTGCAGATGTGGCGTTAGCCTCTGATTCGGTAAAAGCAGCCTTGTTTTCCTCCTCCACCTCGTCCTGACTCTGACCGGGAGGGAAAATCGCCTCAATGGGGACAATATCGTTGTCGCGATCAAACCACAGGCCAATGACCTGCGGAAGTGACAGGTTATGCCGTACCGCAACGGTAGTCATATCCAGCGTGCCCTTAGATGGTTCCGAATCGGCGACGCTACCGCTGACCGAGATGATGCTTGTTCCCTCGACATCACCGAGAACATCGAAGACCGGGCCGGGCCCCTGCGCGGCATAGGGCACTGTCAACGTTGGCAGCGAGAGCACAGTCGCCAACGCGGCAATGGGCACAGCGCCCGCAACAAGAGTTTGGGTACGACGATTCACAGATATCACCCTACATTCTCACCACCTACCCAATGAACACCTCATGGATGTTGCGATAGATGTTATTCGCATCTTGTTCGCTGGGCGCGAAGTTGCCAATTAAGAGGTGCTTTCAAGTACTCATGCGGCCCATTGCCCGGTACGGTGGGAGCATGAGTTCTAACGGATTTGGCTTTGGTCCGAACGACAATGATGACAATCGCGACGACGCTGGCAACAACGACTCCGGCCAGGGCGGTCAGGGCGGCCAGGGCGGTCCTTTCGGTTTCTTCGGCTTTCCCTTCGGCGGCATGGGCGGTGCCGGTGGCTTCGGCTTCGGCGGCCCCGGGCAGGCCGGCAGCGGCAACGGCGGCTCGGGCAAGGGCGAACAGCCTAACCTGGGCGATATTCTGAACCAGTTCGGTGAAATGTTCTCCGGCATGGGGCAGCGATTCCAGGAGGCCAACTCTGGCCCCGTCAATTACGACGCAGCTGAACGCGTTGCGCGTACCCGTCTTGGTAACCCGGCTCCGGTGAAGGAGTCAGCGCGCGAGGCACTGACTGATTCCCTGCGCCTGGCTGAACTGTGGCTGGATGATGCCACTTCCCTGCCCGCTGGCGCGAACCGCGTGGAAGCGTGGAATAGCCTGCAGTGGTTGGAAAACACCAAGTCGACATGGACTCGTCTGGTTGATCCAGTCGCTAGCCGCATGAGTGATGCCTCTCTCGAGGGGGTTCCGGAGGAGGCCCGCGAGATGATGGGTCCGATGCTGGGCATCATGCGCCAGATGAATTCGATGAGCTTCGGTACCCAGCTGGGCAACGCGCTGGCTGATTTAGCACAGACAAGCCTGACCGGCTCTGACCTCGGTTTGCCGCTACACACTACCGGCGCGGCGGTCCTCCTTCCGACACACCTGGTCGCGCTTGCGGAGGAACTCGAGGTACCGGCGCGCGATCTGTTTATTTACGCTACTGCCCGCGAAGCTGCACACCAGCGTCTCTTCGACCGGGTGCCATGGCTGGTGGAACGCATGATTTCCTCCGTTGAGGAGTACGCTGCCGGCATCGTCATCGACTACTCCGCTATCGAAGAGGCTGCTCGCGGCCTGGATATCGAAAATATGCAGGATCCGCAGCGAATCCAGGAAGCCATGAGTGAGCTGCAGAATCTCGATTTGAGCCCGAAGATTCGTTCTCGTAACGAGAATGCTCGAACTCGTTTCCAGACACTGCTTGCCCTGGTTGAGGGCTGGGTGGACATGGTTGTCACCGAAGCTCTAGGCGATCGTCTGCCAGGTGCAGCACAGTTGGATGAAGCCTGGCGTCGTCGCCGTGCCACAGAAGGTGCTGAACAGGCCCTTGAAAAGGCCACGGGTATTGACCTGGGCTCCCCCAAGGTGCGCGAGGCAACTGACCTTTGGCGCCGTCTCACCACTGCTGTCGGCATTGAGCGACGCGACAAGGTCTGGGATCACCCGGATTTCCTGCCTGTGGCGGAGGATTTGGATGACTCCGCAGCGTTTATTGACTCGGTTCTCGGTGGCTCCGACAACGATGACTTCGATCCGATTGCGGAGCTCGAAGAACAGCTGCGAAAGGAAGCCGAAAACCGCGCCGCTGAGGACAACGCTGAAGACGGCAACAACACCGACAATAGCGACTCCGACGACGACAAGTAGCGCGTTAGCTCTGCGTTCCCCAGCGCTGATAGGCCTCTAAATAGCCCCGTGCCCGCTCGTGGTGCGGGGCTTTTGCCGCCCAATACCAAAACTCTTCGGTATGACCACCGTCGACGAAGGTATGCACCAGTTCATGCACGATGACATCGTCGAGGACGTACCCCGGGACGTCGGCAAGCCTGTGCGAGATACGAATGCGCCCCGGGCTATCGACGCCGCCGGTGACCGATGCCCACCTGCGCGACATGTTCTTGACCCATTTGATTGACTCGAATCGGGGCCGATCTTCCAGCACCGTACGAGAGAGCAGGCGCGCACGGCGCTCTAACTCGGAATTATCCAGATTACTGCCGACTTTTTTCCGCACTCGCGCAACAATTTCGTGGACCTGCTGTTTTTCCGCCGCGGCACTGAGGTCGTCCGGAACCATGACGATGATTCGGTTGCCCTCCGCGCGGGCAGACACGGTACGGCGGCGGCGCTTCGAGCGCCGAACCTCAATATCCGGGCCGTACTCAGGTCGCTTGGTGCTCATGCTTTTTAAGCGTATATGCTCTCGCCTGCGATTGCGTAAAAGTTGACCCCACGGTAAAAGATATTTTTATGGGGGAATACAGGGATACGTCTTGGGGGCGGATAGGTGCGGCCGGCGCAATCGAACTAGATTCATGTGCCGCACAAACGCACACAACACCTACTTCGTCATACGCGCTGCGTCCGGAAATACCAATTGTCATGCGCCCTGGCGCCCGGATTCAGTTCGGTGTCGAACCGGAGCGCAGCATGGTTCTGCCGCTTTCCGACGGCACCCCGCCGGGGCCTGTCTTCTCCGCGCTCCTTGCAGCTCACCGAGGTTCATCCTTGGATGATGCTTTCGCTGACAGCGACGGAAAGCTAACGCCGCAGTTCATCGCGGCACTCATCTCAGATCTTCACCGAGCAGCACTGGTACGACAGCCGCCGACGCGGCGCAGAATTACACTGATTGGCCGGGATAGCTTACGCACCGGTCTTTTGAAAGAACTTCGTCGCACGGGCTGCGGCAGTTGGACTAAGGCGATGTCGCCGACACGCAATGCGACGCTGAAAATATCGCAATCCACACCGGAGGATATCGGACTCGCGGTGGTCACCGGCATGGAAGTACCGAGTATGCCGCTGGTTCGTGCTCTATTTCATCGCGGAATTGAGCACCTGCACACACATTTCCGCGATGGGGCGTTGATTCTTGGCCCTCTTGTTACCCCAGGTCAGGGGCCATGTTCGATGTGTTTCGAGGCTTACCGACGAGACCGTGACCCCGTCCGGGCGCTGATCGCGCTACAGCTTCGAACTTTTACTCCCGTGGCCGCCCCGGAATGGCTCAATACAGCGGTGCCGCTGTTGGCGGGCCAGCTACGTCGACCGAACCTGTCAGACCTATGTGCAACGGAGGTGCGCGTAGATTTGGAAAACCTTGATATCACCCGCACTACGGTCGCGCCCCACCCGCAGTGCCCGATATGCGGCCACGGCAACTCGGAGATGGAGTTTATGTAATTCGAAGTTTCTTCTGG
Organism: uncultured Corynebacterium sp.; assembly: GCF_946998835.1. Lineage (GTDB taxonomy): Bacteria > Actinomycetota > Actinomycetes > Mycobacteriales > Mycobacteriaceae > Corynebacterium. The sequence continues at coordinate 58,213 of NZ_CAMQAZ010000011.1, forward strand.
AGAATCTGCTTAAGAATCTACGAAGGAATTGATGATTCCTAAAATGCCCTCGCCAAAGTGGTTGAGCTTCGCCTGCCCAATTCCTGGAATCTGCAGCAGTTCCTCCGGAGTGGTCGGCTGCTGCTCAGCGAGAGCCAACAAGGTGGCATCAGAGAAAATGACGAACGCTGGGACTGTCATTTCCTTCGACATTTCCAAACGCCATGCACGCAGTGCTTCTAGCAGCGCAGGATCCGCACTGACCGGGCACTCTTCGCAGCGACCTGAAATCCGCTCCGCATCAGTCAGAAGTGGCTTGGTGCAGCCCTTGCACTGTTTGGAGAGCTGCCGCCTACCCCGGGATCTGCGGCCCGCTGAGCTCTGCTGCGCTGCTGCCGAGTAGTCAGAGACATCAATATCCAGCTCATCGAGGAATCGAGTGCGACGACGGGACTTGCGGCCACCTTCTGTGCGCGACAATGACCACGACAGTTCCAAGTGCTCACGAGCTCGAGTAATACCAACGTAGAACAGACGGCGCTCTTCCTCGATGGCTTCCGCTCCTTGCACGGGAGAGCGGTCGAATTTATTGAGCGCATGTTGGATGGGCAACGAGCCGTCGGTAAGCCCGACAAGGAAAACCGCATCCCACTCCAGCCCCTTGGCAGCGTGCAGACTAGCCAGCGTCACGCCGTCCAAAGTCGGTGGATGCTTGGCTTGCTGGCGGGTGTGTAGTTGACCGAGGAGCGCCTGGATATTGACCTCGGTGTTGGCGTGAACAATGTCCTTGCATAGGTCGAACAGGGCGCGTAGCGACTGCCAGCGTTCCCTGGCACCAGCGCCTTCCGGCTCTTGCTCGGTCATACCAAGGCCTGCGAACACCTGCTTGACCAGATCCAACAGGTCCGTTCCCTGCAACGTTGGGACAGTCCGCGACGACCGGGAGACCCGCACAAGTGCTGCAATGGCATCGCGAATCTCGGGGCGCTGATAGAAACCGTCGCCACCACGAACCTGATAGGCGACCCCCATCTCGGACAGTGCCTGCTCGAAAACTGCGGACTGCGCGTTGATGCGGTACAAAATGGCAATCTCTGATGCCGGCGTGCCCGCGTCGATGAGGCGCTTAATGCTACGTGCGGTGGCACGAGCTTCCATCGGTTCATCGTCGTACTGATTGAACGTCGGCTCCGGGCCGTCCTCGCGCTGTCCGATCAACTTCAGTCGAGAACCCGCGATGCGCCCCTGAGCACGCCCGATGACATTGTTGGCCAGCTCGACTACCTGCGGCGTCGAACGGTAGTCGCGCTGCAGGCGAACTACCGTGGCATCCGGGTAGTCCCGAGAGAAGTTCATCAGATAGTGCGGAGTTGCACCCGTAAAGGAGTAAATCGTCTGGTTGGCATCACCGACGACGGTGAGATTGTCTCGGTCACCCAACCACGCGTTGAGAACACGCTGCTGCAATGGAGTGACGTCTTGGTACTCATCCACGACAAAGCATCGGTACTGATTGCGGAATTCCTCCGCCACTGCACGGGAGTTCTCCATTGCGCCGGCTGTGTGAATCAGCAAATCGTCGAAGTCGAGTAATAGCCCATCTGGCGTGGTTTTGATGTCCTCATAAGCGCGGTAACAGTCGACAATCTTCTCTGCGGATAGTGGTGCTGTGCGCCCATGCTCCCGCAATGCGGTTTGGTACTGATCAGCGCCGGCCAACGCGGCCTTTGCCCACTCAATCTCACCCATAACATCGCGGATTGTTTCCTTGGAGGTATCGAGTCCCACGCGTCGGACTGCTTGAGCGACAACGCGGAACTTCTTGTCATCTAATAGCTGCCAGGGCATATCACCGGCAACTTGGGGCCAGAAGTAACGCAGCTGACGAAGTGCTGCCGAGTGGAAAGTACGCGCCTGGACGCCGGGGGTTCCCATCTTTGCCAGGCGGTCCCGCATCTCCCCTGCCGCACGCGAAGTAAACGTCACCGCGAGAACTTTCTGCGGCTGCACAAACCCCTGGTCAATGAGGTACTTAATGCGGTGCGTGATTGTTCGGGTCTTACCTGTACCTGCCCCGGCGAGAATGCACACCGGCCCCATAGGTGCCGTCGCGGCCTCTCGCTGATCTGGATCCAGGCCAGCTAGGTAATCCGGCTCGTACACATCCGCCCCTGAGTAAGTCAAAAGTTGTTAGACCCCATGTTTAAACTGGTCGCGTACTATTCGTCGTTGCTGTAAACACGTCGGACATACAGCAAACGGTCACCCGGCTCCACTGACTCACACTCCGGCGAGTCAATTCGATACAGCTCACCAGAGCGCACCACGCCGAGTGCGATATCCGCGAGATGCCGTGGGCTAGCACCGATCTCCTCTTCGGTGACCAACCGCTCTGCCACCGAGAATCCTTCATCCGGACTCAGAAGATCTTCCATCATCTCCACCACAGAAGGGGTGACGGTAGCCAGCCCCAACATTCGGCCAGCGGTTTCGGAGGAAATGACCACCTGGTCTGCGCCTGACTGTGTCAACAGGTGACGGTTCTCCGATTCTCGCACTGAGGCCACAATGGAAGCACCTGGAGCCAGCTCACGGACAGACAGGGTGACAAGCACCGCTGTGTCGTCCTTGTTCGGGGCAACGACTATAGAGCGGGCACGTTGAATGCCGGCCAACTTCAACACATCGGATTTAGTGGCCGATCCATGCACCGTCGCCAAGCCCTGATTCGAGGCGTGATCGAGTGCTTCCTTATCCGTATCGATGACGACAATTTCTGCCGGATCAACACCATCGGCGAGAAGAGCTGCAATGGCAGAACGGCCCTTGGTGCCGTATCCGATAACGACGGTGTGGTTGCGCAACTGTCTCCTCCAGCGCTGAATTTGCAGGGTTTTCCGGGACTCTTGGGTCAGAACTGTCAAGGTCGTACCGACCAAGAGAGCCAGGAAGGCCACACGCAGTGGCGTAATAATCAAGATGTTGAGAAGTCGAGCTCGCTGCGTCACCGGTGTGATGTCGCCGTAGCCCGTCGTGGACAAACTGACAGCCGAGTAATACACCGCATCGATGAAGGTGAGGGGCTCCGTATATCCATTGCGGTCGTAATAGACCACGACGGATGCAATCAGCAGCAGAATTACGGCATAGTTCAGACGACGTGTAATCAGCCGCCATGGATTCTTCGGTGCGGTTTCAGGCAGACCGATGACTCCCAGCAGCGCGTGCCCGGGAAGATCATTGAGTCCGGCTTCGTATCCCGAGGATTTCCGAATTGGATTACGCAACCGTTCCTCGCCTGCCTTTCTTGAATACTCTTTCCGGAAAATGGAACGCACGAACTGCTACTTTCATCCGGTTACCCAGCTACAGCGAGACCGCAGCTGCATATGTAGATGCTTATCCGATCAGCTCGCGCATTTTCCTGTCTAACTCTATCCTGCTTGGCAGCAGCACTTCATCCGGGATTAGTGTCCGCCCTGCCGACACGTAGAAGAATCCCGCTTCGATGTCTCCAGGTGAGGTTTCCATCCCCATTTCGCGCAGCCTATCTGACCACGCCAGCCGGTAAATCGCCAGCTGTAGAGCCGCTACTTCCCGGTCCTTGCCGCGCGGCATCTGGCCGGTCTTCCAGTCAATGACGCTCCATTTTCCGTTGTCATTAAACACCGCGTCAATTCGACCGACGACCCGCCGCTGCCCGATAGCAATTTCGAAAGGCACCTCCACGTACGCCGGCGTACGATTGGCCCACTCAGATGCCTCGAAGTTCGCCTTCAATTTCTCCAGTTCGCGTTCCGATGCCCCTTGCTCCGTACCGAGGAAATCATCCAGCTGGTCGCCGAAGAGATCCTCATCATCGAGCAAGCTGTGTGCGCCGAAGCGATTTTCCAACCAGGCGTGGAATTCCGTGCCTCTGCGCGCAAATCGGTTTGGTTTAAAGGGCACTGGGCGTGCTTTACGACGGGCAAACGCGACCGGATCCGCAATCATTGCCTGATACTCGCTGGTGGACATACTTGTCGGCATTGGTAGAAGAATCTCCTCTGCCCTAGCTCGAAGAATTTCGTCTACTAGAATCGTCGTTTCCGTCTCCCATACCTCGGACAGGTCTCCGGCGATTGGTCGCTCATTCTGACCTTCATCCAGGTAGTGGATGACGCTTTCGGCGGCTCTCTGAACGCTATCCCGACGGTTGCCCAGAGTATCGACGGGCCAGACCACGCCATCAACCGCAGTGTCACAGTCGAGATCGATTTCGGTCTCCGCTACCTCGGGGTCTTCCCCTTCTGCCCACGACACCACGTAGTCACTGAACTCCGCGGCGATGGCAGCGAAGTCGGCCGACACATCGGTGGGGTTTTTCAAAGTCGGTTTGGGCCACTTACTTGCTGTGACAATGAGCTTTTTCGCAGAGCGAGTCATCGCAACGTAGAAGAGCCGCTGTTGTTCTTCCCTTTCTACTTCTCGTAGCTCTTCCTTGTAGGCTTTGATTTCCTTGTTGAGGTCGGTCTGGTTGTCTGCGCCTGATAGGTCCAGTTCGGGGGCGTCGCTATCGACAGAATCAGCGACGGGAGCCCAATCGCCTGCCGCAGGTTGCGCTGCATCCTCTGTGTTTTCTGGATCCTCTGTGCTTTCTGCACTAACCGTTAACGAATCCACTTGCGTAATTGCACCAGGAGGAAGTTGAACCGAATTGCTGAGCCACGATGACAAATCAACTTTGTCGAACTTGCTGGTGGTGATGCCCGGTACAGCAACCGTGTCCCACTCCAGCCCCTTTGACTTGTGCATGGTCATAATTTGCACGCAGTTTTCCGGCATGTTCAGGGGTGCCCGTTCCAAACCGTCATCGTGTTCAACAGCGAATTCCAGATAGTTCAAAAAACCTGTCACGTCGTCCGAGATATTTTGGGAATACGCCGCAGCAATATCGACAAACCTATCCAAGTGGGCAGTTGTAGGCCTAGTAATCGCGGTGGCAGAACCGTATTGCCCCGCCGCTGCTTCTACGCGAATTCCAAATTCAGTGGCGATGTCTTCAACCAGCTCCGGCAGCGGCTTATTCAATGAGAATCGACGTAGTTTTCGTAGGCTTGCACCCAACTGCGCGATGCGCGCCATTGCTTCATCGGTGTAATTCAGTGACTCACTGCAGACCAGTGGCCCGTTTTCTTCAACGCTGCCGCGCGCCAACGGGGTGCCGTCTTGAAAGCGGATATCAGGGTCGGCGATGGCGTGCCCCAGACCCACCACTGACGTTGCTGCTTCGGCATCCTCTAAAAGCTGATCGTACTGGCGAGCAAGCTCGGCGACTGGTGAAGAATCCGTGGTTTCCTCAGAGCTGTCCTTCTTTCGGGCAAGTTCATCTCTACTCGCCATCGCCAGCTGGTCTGCACGAATGCGAAGTGCCTTCACGTCTGCAGCACCCAAATTAAACTGTGGGCTGAGCAGCAAACGCAGTGCGTCCTGATCTGAGCCGGGATCAACCAGCACCTTCATCACCGAGGTAATATCCATGACCTCGGGCAAATGCAGGAGACCAGCAAGCCCCACGATGATTGCGGGAACACCCCGCTCAGACAACGCATCTAGGAAAACAGCCGATTCGGCATTTGTCCGAACCAGGATAGCGGCATCGAGCTTGTCACCTGCCGCTTCGCATTCGCGCAACTGCGCTTCCATGCAGTCTGCGATGTAAGCAACTTCCTCTTCCCCGGTCATGGTGAAAGCTAGCTGAACCTCGCCCTGTCCGGCCTTTGGACCAGCATCCAGCGCCTCTACCGTACGAGCCTCTCCCGCGAATGCACGGTCGGAGACCGCGTTAGCAAGTTGCAGCACGGACTGCGGATTTCGCCAAGAAATGGTTAGCTGCTTTTTCTCTGCCGGCTGCCCATCAGACCGCGGAAAGTCGTTGACAAACTGCACGAGGTTTTCGGCGGTTGCTCCTCGCCACCCATAAATCGCCTGCATCGGATCCCCCACTGCAGTGACACAACTGCCGGAGAACAGCGCACGTAGGAATAGTCGCTGTGTATGCGACGTGTCCTGGTACTCGTCGAGCATGATGACCTTGAAACGTCGTCGCTCCCCTTCCCCGACCTCCGTAAAGTCAGTGGCGAGCCGCGCTGCCCTAGCCATCTGCATACCGAAAGTAGCGACGTTTTCCTCATTGCAGCGAGCTCGGACTTGTTCTACTAGCGGAAGAATCTCCAATCTTTCCCGCTGCTTATCGACGATGCTCTGCAATTCGCCAATCAATCCATCGCCTTTCCCCTTCCTCGGGGTCTGTTCAATATTGCTGATGAATGCTTCAGTTTCCTCGCGGATTGCCTGGGGCGTAGACAAATTCGAGTCGATGTTCGCCCCTAGCTCAATAATGCGACTGGCCAGCGTCGATGGCGTAACGTCAACATCAATTGACTTCACACCGCGAGCAACTTCCCACGCCAGCTGCCACTGTGTCGCACCATCCATAATGGTGACACCCGGTTCAGTGGGCAGCAAAAGACCGTAATTGCTCACCACTTCCGAGGCATAGGCATCGTAAGTGAGTGTGGTCGGCGCAATGACCTCAAGACTTTCTAGTACCTCTGGTGAAGCTTGCGCACGAAATGCAGCCGAGGAAGCAAGCGCATTCAGCTGCTGACGGATACGGACACCGAGCTCGCGAGCCGCCTTCCTGGTGAAGGTCAAACCCAGTACTTCTTCGGGTCGGATAAAGCCATTGGCGACTAGCCACACAACACGCGCAGCCATCGTCGCTGTCTTTCCAGCACCAGCGCCGGCCACAACGAGCATCGGTTCCATCGGCGCACCAATGACTGCCGCTTGTTGCGGTGTAGGCGGGAAGTCCTGCCCCATCATTTCCGACAGAGTGACGGGATTAATAATGGTACGTTCCTCCGACATGGTTACCGCTTCCCTTCTGCTGCCGGGCACGCTTTCGAAAGCGTGCAGAACTTGCAATGATCACCAGCAAGCGCCAGTGCGCGCGGACCAGTCGCCGCACGTGCTACCTGCTCGACGCGACGTTCCCAGTCAGCCAACTTGTCATCCGTGAGCTTTGACTGCTCTCGGCTAGTGATGATGGTTTTGTTGTGGGACTTTCGCGGAAATACCAGAAACGCCCCAGACTGCTCAACACCTTCGCCGTCGGCAATGGCAAGATTGCCTCCGCGTTCAACGAGCTGTCCCTTGGACAACGCCAGCTGATACGTAGCCAACTGTGCGTGCTCTTCAACTTCTTTAGCGGTTGGTGGTGTTTTCCCGGTTTTAATATCCACGATTTGAACCGCACCATCAGCGTCTTCAATCAACCGGTCGATTCGTCCGACAATCACGATGTCGTCATTGATGGCCACCTTTACCGGAACCTCGGTTCCGACATCTTTCTTCGTCTCAATCCATCGCTGCCAATCCTCCAGTGCTGTCAACCAAGTCTCTTCCTCCGCACGCTTACGCCACTCCGGATCGTCGGACAGGTCGCCAAAAACGCGCTGGATCTCGGACTGCGCTTCAGGCACGGTCACTCCCCGCGCCACGGCTTCCACGGCTAAGTGCAGCAGAGAGCCCAAGTACATAGCCGATGTAGGTGCGGATTTATCCAACATGGCCCTCAGCGGACAACTCAAAGTTGCTTCCACCTTGGACGGATTGATTCTCATTGGCTTTGTATTATTGACAAGCTCTGAGGTCGATGGCGAACGCAGTCCCCACCAGGTGCGTGGGTGCGCCCCGGGGACACCAACCTGCGCCAATCGCGCAAGTTGACGTGCAGCTTGTCGGCGCCGCGTCTCAGTCTCCGCGTCATCAACAACAGCTGCGCGCAACTCTGCCAGGAGTGACTCCACAGAAAGCACCCGCGGCAGGCCTTCGCCGACCCAGGTGCCGCCTTCTGCTTCGGCACCATGTGCGTCGCCAGCGCTTGCACCAGCGACCGCTACCTCGGTGGCTTCTACCTCGGAGTCCTCAGCAGCGGAGGAGCCGTCCAACTTCTTCACGGAATCCGGCACCGAGATGCCGAGCTTTTCACCGAGCTCGACAATAAAAGGACTGGGAACTCCGACATCATCAGGAGAATCCACCGCTGTCAGCAGTACGCTGTCGCTTGCGCGCGATACCGCAACATGCAACAAACGGCGTTCCTCTGCCAGTGCATCCGCCATGGAATTGATGTACTCCCGCGGTTGAATCCCGTGGTCCACCAGACCGATGAACTCGTTCTGTTTCATCACTGATCCGGTCACGCCGAGGCTGGGCCACTGCCCTTCCTGGATTCCAACAACGGCTACTGCCTTCCACTGCCTGCCCAGAGCTGCGTGTGCTGAGAGAATGCGCACTGCATCGCGTTCCACCCCGCTGCGGTCACGTGAACCAATAGGTAGCTCCTGCTCTTCCACCGAAGCGATAAAACCAGACACCGTCAACTTTGGGTTCAGCTCGACTCGGTCGCCAGCAAAGTCAAACAGTGCCATCACAGCATCCAAATCTCGGTCAGCCGAAGCCCCTGCTGTGCCACCGCGCAACGATGCCGCCACAAGATGGTCTGCCAACCCCGTGGACTGCCAGATTGCCCACAATGTTGCTTCCACGCCGTCGCGCCGGGCTGCGCGCGCCGTGCTCAACAGGTTCAGTGGCACCTCCAGCGCCTGACGTTCACGCTGCGATAGAGACTCAATAAGTGCAACCTGCTCAGCCGTGAATTCGTCGGCTTTCAATATTCCAATGAGCTGCGTCGCCGCCGCCTCGCCGAACAGGTCGGCTTTTCGGATCCCCCGCAGCAGACGCTCCTTGACGATTGGGTCCATGTTTACAAGTGGACCTGAAAGAAATTCATCCCACTCCACGTCATCGAGCTGCTTCATGGTTGCCCGCAGCGCCACCATCAACGCGCGTACCAACCGCTGGTGGCTCAACACAATGTCTGTTGGATCAATCTGTACAGGCACACCCGCACGCGACAACGCACGGAACAGAGAAGACTCGCCAGCACCGGATCGGACGATTACTGCCATGTCTTTCCATGCCACGCCCTCGTCTATATGAAGGCGCCGGAAATAGTCCGCAACTGTGGCTCGCTGAGCACGTTCAGAAGGGTGAATAGTGATTCTTACAGCACTTTTCGCTGCATGATTCTTCCCCTGTGCCGCGGTCTCATTACTGCTTCCACCACCGAACCTGCCAAGTTCATCTTCATCAGCAGTGCCGACAATGCCACGATACGGGGGTGCCTTTGGCAATCGCTGAGAAACTGCGTTGGCTAACTCTGCAATATCAGCATTACAACGGTAGGAGTGCTGCAAGTGGATTGCTTTTTGCCTTGACTCACCGGCGGCGCGGAGGTAATCATTATTGGCCCCTCGGAAGTGAAATACCGACTGATCTTCATCGCCGGTAATGATGGCCACCGAAGCTTGCGACACAAAACGATCTACAAGTCTTGCAGCCTCTGGGGATAGGTGCTCAGCATCATCGACCAAAACCACTGACTTTCCCCACCGAGCCAAAGCTTGCGCATCCGCGTCTAGCTCGGCCAGCGCAGCTGACACAATTTCCGCCGCGTTCAGGCTGGGTTCCCATGCCAACCGCATAGTCTGCTGATACTCAGCCATAAATTTGCCAGCTGCACTCCATGACTCAATGCCGTAGTCCACTCCCAGCTGCTGCAGCCGTTGGGCATCAATTCCACGCTCAGCTGCACGCAGCAAGAAATCACGCACGGCACGGGAAAAACCGACTAGCGGAAGAGCCGGGCGCAACCGTTCTGGCCAATATGCACCGCCATCTTCAGCATGACCAGCCAGCAACTGTCTGACGACGGCATCCTGGCGCGCCCCCGTAGTCAACGACGGCTCTGCCTCTCCACGGCTGACCACAGCATCACGCACCACTGCGAATGCAAGTGAATGCACAGCACGCACCATGCCACCTTGACCTGCCCCAACCGACCCTTCTTGCCCCAGGTCAGATACAAAACGTTGGTCAATATCCCGCCTCAAGGCCGCAGCAGCCTCTTTTGACTGCGACACCACCAAAATGCTGTCCGCCGGAATACCCGCCTTGATATAGTCCACCGCGAGATCAACTAATAACGCGCTCTTGCCTGTACCGGGACCACCCAAAACGCGCACCACAGGCTGGTTTACAACCGCATCCCCCACGACGAGCGACTGGTTATGGGAAGGGAAAAGGGCCTCTACCGCAGTACCTGACCACTGCCGGCGACGAGGAGGTTCTTCCTGGACGAACCGTACCTTCGGCATACCATCTACGTTCATGTGCACCATTGTGGCACAACCCCCGGACCCGCATTCGCACGTCCGTTCGAAAAAGGGGGAGCATTACCCCCGCTGCGGCCTCAAAACCGCCGCAGCTGCCGCTAAAGCGAGTCCGCCAGAACTAAAGCGAGTCTGCTACAAACGCGCGCACAAGCGAAGCCGCGCGGAAAAGCCCCCGATAAGCACCCGGCTGCGATTCCGGACCAACCGCGTGCGCAAACAGCCGGTAACACATCGCCCGCACAATCAGCTGCCCAAAATCGGGCAGATGATCAAAGCGTCGCAGCAACTCCTCATCAGCGCCCATCATGGACAGGCAGTCCACTGCCGCCAGGGCAGCTGTCCAACCGCGGACATGCCACGCTGGCACGACATCGGTGAGAACCGGGGCGGCCGTGCCGTCGTAAAGCAGCGTGCCGACGAAATCCGCGTGACAGACCTGCAGGAGCTCCGTTGGCACAACCATCTCTGCCCGAAGTTGAAGAAGGTCACCGGCGATGGTGAGAGCTTCGGCGCAGTCGGCGCGAGGGACACTGTTGGGGTCGAGAAGCTGCTCGAGAATCCCAATCGGATCGGCCGCCCAAGCAGCGCGATCGCACATAACAAAGTAATCCGGCTCTTTGTCGAGGAGGAACTGCGGCCGTTCAATGTTGGCAAGCGATTCTTCGACGCGCCCAGCGGCCACGATGGTCTCATCCGCACGGAGCGAGAACTCGCCAGGAAGAAAATGACGGGCCTGCCACCCGGCGATAACCAACCGGCCATCGCTGGCGCGCACGGATTTCGCAACGCGTACGCCGTCAACATCAAGCGCACTGCGAACCTTTGCCGACCACAGGGCCTGAGCTGAATTATGCACTGGCGACAACACGATGGAACTGTCATAAACCCAGCCATTGTCCCATGCACGCCCGGCGCGACGCGGCTCGCCTTCAGCACCAAATGCTTCTAGCACTCGGTCAGGAGGGGTGGTAATCATAGGCAGCTACTACCTCGCTTCCTGAGTCGGCGCGGCCGCATCATCGTCCGCCCCGAAAGGATATGGCCAGCCGTTGACAGAACATGTCTTGCCATCGCCCTGATAAACCTCATTGCTGTCGATAGCGTGCAACTCATCGTTCGACACGCTCAGGGTCTGCTGCATCATAATCGGCGCAATGCCGCCGTCCCTCGGACAGGGCTCATGGACTGCGTACCCAAGACCGTGGCCAACCTCATGATTGATGAGGTATTGCCGGTAAAAGCCCAAATCACCTTCAAACGGCAGGGCACCACGGACCCAACGGGCGATATTGACAATCACACGGCCCGGCTCGCCTTCTTGCTGCCCCGACAGGAAGCAAGAGGTCTCCATCCCCAAGGTGTTTCCGCACAACTGATGCGCGGTCTCCGTCGCGGCCAGCTGCACGACCATGGTCGGTTCCTGGTCTCGCGGCACACTCTCAAATGAATAATCCGGGTTAGCGGTCCAGCCGCGGGGATCCGTCAGAATCGAGTTCACGGTCTCTGCAAACGCGCGTTCTCCGCCAATCGACGGGACATCGATGTTGTCCTCAATTTCGACGGAGTACCTGACCTGGAGCTGACGCCCCTCGCCCACACGGGGAATTGGCACGGTGACATCTTTAAAATTGCCCGAGGTTTTCGTGGCAAAGTCAGGGCCAGGCGGCAATTGGCCTCCCTCGTAGCCGTCACCGTATCCGTCTCCTGGCACTGGGCCAGACCGACCGTTGCTATCTTGCGAGGCAACAGTGCCGTTACCAGGGCCTAAGGGGTCATTCTCAGCAGTGAAAATATCGAAGAGAATGATGACAGTGAGCACGACAAGTACCGGGATGGCATAAGCGCGCCATCCCCAATGTCGTGCGATGCGTACGAGAAAGGGTTCTTGCGACATTAGGCGAAGAAGCCAACCTTGCGGTCCGCACTATTGCCGGTTCGAACGTAGGCAACCTTGTCGGCGTTAATTAGGTACTCATGTCCAGCACCGTCGGTGAGCTCAATAACGCCCTCGCCAGCGGCCAACTTCTGGGAGATAGTCGCCTTGGTCTCCTCACCGCCGGCAACGTTTTCAATGTTCAGCTCGCGAGTGTTGTCTGCGAATCCAATAGTGATGTCCATAGGTGACATCATAACCATTCCTAAAGCAGCTAGGATTAGAGAGAATGATTTGGCCGTCGTGTCATGTGAGATTGTAGACAGCAAAGGAGTCGCCGTGGCAGAGTCCCAGTCCCCGACATTCGTCGAATTGGGGGTCGCCGCGGAAATCTGCGACGCACTCGCCGACGAAGGCATCACCCGTACTTTTGCCATCCAGGAACTGACCCTGCCCCTGGCGCTCGACGGCACGGACATCATTGGCCAAGCCCGCACCGGCATGGGCAAAACTTTAGGTTTCGGCGTTCCTCTCATTGACCGCGTCTTTGATGATGCCCGCATCCCCGAGCCGGATGGCTTAGCCCGCGCAATCATTATCGTCCCAACCCGCGAACTGTGTGTACAAGTCGGCGAGGATTTAGCGCGCGCTGCGCACTCAACCAATCTGCGTGTATGCACCATTTACGGTGGCCGTCCCTATGAGGAGCAGATTGAACAGCTTGACCGCGGGGTGGACATCATCGTCGGCACTCCCGGCCGTCTCATTGACCTCTACCAGCGCAATAACCTGGAATTATCAGGTGTGAAGATTCTGGTTCTCGACGAAGCCGACGAGATGCTCGATTTGGGCTTCCTGCCGGACATCGAGAAGATTCTGGCCGCTGTGCCGGATGAACGTCAGACCATGCTCTTCTCCGCTACGATGCCGGGACCGATTCTGACCCTCGCGCGCACCTTTATGAATCGCCCGGTACACATCCGCGCCGAATCCGGCGAGGAAGAGGCCACAGTCCACGAGACCACCAAGCAGATTGTTTTCCAGTCGCACCAGATGGATAAGGTCTCAGTCATCGCCCGTATTCTGCAGGCCAATGGTCGTGGTCGCACCATCATTTTCGCGCGCACTAAGCGCGGCGCTGCCTCCGTTGCCGAGCAGCTCGGCGAACGCGGCTTCCTGGTCACTGCCGTCCACGGCGACATGGGCCAGCCCGCACGCGAACGCTCGCTGACGGCCTTCCGCAATGGCGATGTCGATGTCTTGGTCGCAACCGATGTCGCGGCTCGCGGCATCGATATCGATGATGTCACACACGTCATCAACCACCAGGTGCCCGATGATGAGATGACATACGTCCATCGCATCGGCCGCACCGGCCGCGCGGGACACAGTGGTGTGGCAGTGACCCTCGTTGGTTGGGATGAAACCGTCAAGTGGAAGGCCATTTCAGATGCCTTGGATCTGGATATGGCCGAGATTCCAACATGGTTCTCCACTTCTCCAGAGCTCGCCGAAGCTCTTGATATCCCCGATGGCGTAGAGGAAAAGGTCGGCCCAGCTCGCCCGGTGCTGGGTTCCCGTCCGCCTCGCGGGCGTGGCGGTCGAGGGCCGCGGAACAACCACTCACAACCGCGCGGCCGCACCGGTGGTCGGGGACGTCACTCAGGACGGGGCGGTCGGTCAACTTCGCATCGCCGCAGCTAGGCTGTCGCATGCCCCTCTCCCGTATTCCTTCCCACGACCACTCGTCGACAGGACATTCCCACTGTGCCGCAGTCACCACAAGCCAGCGCTAAATCCACCACTGCAGGGACCCGATTGCGCCATAATCGAATCGCATCGGCGATTCTCATCCTCGCTGTGATCCTCGTTATCGGCTGGACGTGGGTCGCCTCCCCAGCCCGCAAGGTCGACCGTACTGAAGCCACAGCCCCGACCGACATAGCATCGCAATCCCCCGCTGCTAATGACCCGGAGGCAATGCCACATGCTCTCCGCCCGGTGTGGTCCACCGAATCGTCGGTAAGCGGGGGCGCACACACCATCTCCCCGGTGCCACTGGTAATGGGCGGCGCGCTCCTCGTCGCCGAAGACAAGGGCGTGCGTGCCGTCTCGCTTAACGACGGCACGGAGCTCTGGCACTACCGGAGAGATATTCCGCTGTGTGCGTTATCAGGCAGCGATGGCCAGATTTTCGCGACTTTTCGCGGCGCTGCCGGCTGTGGCGAGACTGTTGGACTCAAGCCCGACTCGGGTCAGTATGTCGCGACTCGCAAGTCGATTGCCGGCGATACCCCAGTGACGGTGCGCTCGAATTCCTATGCGGGTATCTATGACTCGGAGTTTGTAGAGCTGTGGCGCTCTGACCTAGTGAGAGTGGTCGAGTACGGTACGGTGCCGGCTTCTCCAGAACCTAATTTGCAGCCGCACCCAGGGTGCTCGATTATTAGTGCGCTCACTCGCGTGGATTTGCTGGCGGTCGTAATCAACTGCGATGGTCATGGGCGTCTGGTCATGCAGGAATCAAACCCAGAAGAGTCACGTGAGCCCGAGGTCAAGAGCGATATCGACCTGGGCCGAGTGACTGCGGACATGTCGTTGGTTTCAATCGGCCAGGACGCGGCAGCGGTGCTGTCAGATAATCGTATCCGTGTTTTTCGCATGGATGGCACGCGTCTGAGTGAATCGGATTTGACCGAAACTACACTTCGCCCGGCACCGGCTGAAGCCGACTCGGCAGACGATGCGCCACGTGCGCCTTTTACAACAGACCTGCCTCATCACATGACGTGGTGGTCACCACGTGGTTTGCTGGGCTTCCGTCCGAGTACGCTGGCACCTGCGTTCGAGTTCCCCGAGGCGACCGGCACCCCAGCACCGTGGGGTGAGCATATTTTCCTGCCGAAGGCCGATCAAATTGCGGTACTAAATGCCTCCACACTCGAAGTCATTGGCACACTACCTCTGCCTGCAGCCGCGAACTCCGCCCACACACAAGGTGCGACCGATTTGGAAAACCCGGTGCGTCTTGCGGTTGTCGGCGACACTCTTCTAGTTCAGCACGGCAACACCGTGGACGCGTTCGCCATCGAAGTTTAAAACGAGCGTGCGGCCCAATCAATTGCCTTCGGGCTAAACATGCAGGCCAGCGCCACAATCGAAGCTGTCGCCGTCGGCAGGGCGAGCAGAAAAGCACTCGAGCGGAACATGTAATAAGCCACACCCAACAGGCACAGATTGAGCATGATAATGGGCCCCCTCCCCCAACGGGCTCCGCGCAGCAACATAATCGCACCAGCGAGAACTGCGCCGAAAATAAGGAGGAACCACAGCGCGGTGCCCCAGCCGGAGATTACCGCAGCCTCATCGCGGTAGCCCATCAGATCACGAATTAGTAGAAAGACTCCATAGCCTAAGCCGAGGACACATTCGCCGACACCGATCCATGCACCAATCATGACAGCCTGCGGCGCGGCCATCGATCCTTGGGCCGCTGCAAGCTGGTCGGAGGTGGGCGCGGTGGAGGCGTTGCTGCTGTTTTTCTGGTTACTCACGCCCTACATGTTAGCCCGCCACGAGCCGGCGAAAACACCTGGAGGATTCGGAGGTAAGTCTGCAGATGCTCCCCATCCCACGGCGACTCATGCACTAGTCTTGGTGCCTGTGCGTGCCCTGCTCATCTCTAATCCGAATTCCACCAGCAATACTGATCGACGTATGCCCGGCATCGTGCGGGCCCTTCGCTCGGTTGAAGGAATTCGTCTGACATCCATGTTTACCGCTTACCCCGGTCACGCTGCGGAAATAGTGTCAGGAAAAACAGTTCGCGATTACGATGTGATCATTTGCCTCGGTGGTGATGGAACAATCAATGAGATCATCAACGGACTCATGAGCTCTGACCCCTTCTCGGCGCCACCTGCCGATGAGCTACCCGCCATCGCGACAATTCCCACCGGCAGCGCCAATGTGCTGTCAGGCGCTCTCGGAATTCCACGCGATCCTGTGGATGCCGCCTGGTATATCGCAGGTCTGCTGCGCTCCCGAACACGCAGCACTATTAGCGTTGGGCATGCCGCTGGGCGCTGCTTCGTTGTCAATGCCGGCATCGGCATCGATGCCGAAGTCATTGCTGCTATGGAGCAGCTCCGACAAAACGGTACCCGCGCCAAGGCCGTGCGCTATCTGCCAGCTATTTTCTCTGCGTGGAAGGAGCTGCGCACCAACCCGCCACAGATTACCGCGACTATCGACGGCAAGGAGTTCGGCCGAGATCTCGCTATGGCGGTGGTGTCTAACTCCAACCCATGGACTTTCCTGGGCGACCTCCCCATCGTCACCAACCCCACTGTCTCGCTGCGCAAGGGACTGGGATTTTATGGCTTCACTTCACTAGAGGGGCTGACCGGACTTGTCGCCGCGGCCAATTTAGCCGGTTTTTTCACGCGTCTCCGCTCACCGTTCCATGTTGAAGCTCGCGAGCGTCGCATCGACAACGCCCACAACATCGACCTCACCTCCACTTCTCCGCTTCGTCTCCAGCTGGATGGCGAGTACATCGATCAGCGCAGTCGCCTCACTATCCGGGTTCAACAAAATGCCATCAACTTCGTGGCGCGTGCCGACGATTACACGGAGACCCGATTCACCGAGAAGGTCGCAACTCGCCCAGTGGACGAGCGTTTGCTCGTTGTAGCGACAAAGAAGGTCATGGACCGGGGTCGCAGGTTGTTCAATACAAGCCAGAAGGCAGAAGCTGCACACACTTAGCCCGTAGCCGTTTAGGGCCGGGCCAGGAAACAGCGCTATACACCCTCACTACTGCAATTACCAAAACTAAAATTGCCCCCGCAAGGGGCTAGTTTTGACCTGGCGTTTTAACCAAAACTTAACTTTTCTGTGAGGTTTGGCACTTTTATTCATTTTGCTCTTTACGAACCGGGCCAGTCGTGAAAATATGTAAGTCGTCAGCGGGACAGGCACGCAGTTCACTAAATGTGCAAGCATGCAAGTCTCGCCTTTTTAGGCGCAAACTCTTTGGTGAGTACCCACTACCTTCTGACTCGCGTGGGCGATGAAAACAGGTAGCCCTCCCAAGATGCCTAATACCCCTGGGCGCTCGGGAATGAACCCCAACCTCGTTGAGATGCGGCGATTTGTCGTGTCTGACGAAATCCATTTCCGTTAGCCGCCTTCCCGCAAGGATATTTCACCCTGCCCTCACCCGGGGCTCGTAATGTTTTAGGAGTATGTCATGGATTGGCGCCACAAGGCCGTTTGTCGTGAAGAGGATCCAGAGCTGTTCTTCCCGGTCGGTAACTCCGGCCCAGCCCTCGCACAGATTGCAAAGGCGAAGGTTGTTTGCAACCGCTGCCCAGTTACTGCTCAGTGCCTGGCATGGGCACTTGAGACCGGACAGGATGCCGGTGTCTGGGGAGGCATGAGCGAGGATGAGCGTCGCGCACTGAAGCGTCGCCGCAACCGTGGTCGCACCCGCCGCACTCGCACCAGCACCGCGGTCTAATACGCACCGCAGGCTTAAGCCTGCCGCGGTCTGATAAACACCGCGAGCTAATATCCCGGCCTGATTAATAGGGTTACGCGGTCACCGTGTAATCTATACCGGTTGATACCTGTTCCTCCGATAGAAAGAGAGCCCAGCTATGAGCAAGCGTGGCCGTAAGCGCAAGGATCGTCGTAAGAAGAAGGCGAACCACGGACGTCGTCCGAACAGCTAAGTTGACCTTAGCTGCAGTAGCTTCAGCGTGGACTACCTGAAGCACCCCTCCACCCCGACACAATTCGGTATTACACCGAGTGGCGGGGTGGATTTTTGCCTCCAGCCGATACCTCAACGGGTAGCAGATGTGAAAGTGATTAGGTTTATAGCACGTGAATTGAATTCACCCGAAACTTTTTGTCATAAACCTAGTCACTTTCAGTACCGCCTAGTCACTTTCAGTACCTCTTCACTACCTCAGCTTCGCTTTCAGGAATCAACCGCCCAACGGACCTCTATCAGCGAGTTTGGAGCCCAAACCCCACCGGAGTAACGTCTAAAAATAGAGCTTTTACAGAGCTTTTTATCAACTCAAACGAGGTTGCTCAAAAGCAATGGGGCTATAGCTCAGTTGGTAGAGCGTCGCGTTCGCAATGCGAAGGTC